>NZ_CAFK01000350.1 GCF_000239815.1 Bradyrhizobium sp. STM 3843
GAGGGTGCACCCCATCCGCGGCACCCCTTACACCGGCCAATCCTCCGCCGTGATCGTCGCGGCGTCGGCGCCGACGATCTCCGACAGTGAATCTCGCCCGGTGCGCAGCAGGGTCGAAGCGAGATCGGTCTTGATGCTCTCGACCAGGCCAAGCCCCTTATAGACCAGCGACGAGTAGAGCTGGATCAGGCTGGCGCCGGCCCGGATCTTGGTCAGCGCCGCGCCGCCGGAGTCGATGCCGCCGACGCCCACCAGCGGAAACGCGCCTTCCACACGCACGAAGGTCTCCGCCACCATGCGCGTCGACAGCCGGAACAGCGGCCGCCCGGACAGACCGCCCTGCTCCTTGGCGCGCGTCTGCTCGCGCAGCGTCCTGGGCCGCGCCAAGGTCGTGTTGGCGACGATCATGCCATCGACCCGGCGCGAGCGCGCGACATGGACGACGTCGTCGAGCTCGGCGAGGCTGAGGTCAGGAGCGATCTTGAGCAGCACCGGCGTGTCGCCGGACTTCTGCTTCACCCGGTCGCGCGCCTCCAGCGCTTTGGCCAAGAGGTCGTCGAGCTGGGCGGCCTGCTGCAGGTTGCGCAGGCCCGGCGTGTTCGGCGAGGAGATGTTGACGGTGAAATAGCTCGCCACCGGTGCGAAGGTCTCGATCAGCCGCACATAGTCGGCAACACGGTCAGTGGAATCCTTGTTGGCCCCGACATTGACGCCGACGATGCCACCGAAATGCGCGCGGGCCGCCAGCCGCCGCAGCACCGGATCGGCGCCGTCATTGTTGAAGCCCATCCGGTTGATCACCGCTTCGTCACGCTCCAGGCGGAACAGCCGCGGCCGCGGATTGCCGCTCTGCGGCCGCGGCGTGACCGTGCCGATCTCGACGAAGCCGAAGCCGAGCCGCAGCAGCGCGTCCGGCGCCTCGGCGTTCTTGTCGAAGCCGGCTGCCATGCCAACCGGATTGGGGAAGTTCAGCCCGAAGGCGCGCACCGCGAGCTTGGCATCGTCAGGCGCCGGCCGCATCGCCGGCAACAGCTTCAGGCCCTGGATCGCCAGCCGGTGCGCGTCCTCGGCATCGAGCCAGCGCAACAGGGGCAGCGACACGGTGTCGAAGATGCGGATCACGGCGTCAGTCCGGGAATGTCGTGGCTGCCGTCGGCACGCGCATGCATCTGGTGCACGGCCGTGACGGCGCCGAGATCGAGCTCACCATAGAGATGCGGGAAAAGTTCGTCGTTGCGCGAACGCTCCCAGCGCAGCAGGTCGCCGAGCGCGTCGGCCTCGACCTCGACCAGGAACAGCGCGGTCTGGCCAAAGAAGTGCTTGCGCGCCGTCTCCGGCACCTGGGTCGCGGTGGAAAAATGGATGAAGCCGTCGCGCTTATCGTCCGCGCTGCCGCGATAGACGCCCTGCCGCTCGGCCTCGCGCCAGGCGGACGCGGAGCAGATCTTGTAGATTTTGGGCATTTTGGCGGATATCCTGCCTGGATCTTGAGTTTGTTGACGTTTTTGCTAAGGCGCCGACCGTATCGGCAGGTGTAGCCGAACTCAAGGACCGTTTGGTCAGGGCGGCTGGGCGAAACCGCCCGCGCAGGTTGCGCCAGATCGGCAATCGCGATGGACGCCCATCAGCCGAATCGGCAATGGTTCCCAGATCATTGAGGCCACTGTTTGGGCCCTCGCGCCTCCCGCCATCGGAATTTTGCAACGTCTCAACTGAGCCCTGGAGAGATGCCATGAACCGCCGTCACGCGTTGAAGGCTCTTGCCGGCCTCGCACTCTGTCCGGTCTGTGCCCAACCGGGCTTCGCTGCAGAAGCCGCGCATTGGAGCTATGAGGGCGACACCGGCCCTGCCAAATGGGGCGACCTCGATGCCGCCGACAAGGTCTGCGGCATCGGGACCCAGCAGTCCCCGATCGACATCGAGAATCCCACCAAGGCCCGCCTGCCCGACCCCAAGCTCTCCTGGAGCAGGACCGCCGACACCATCATCAACAATGGTCACACGATTCAGCTCAATTTCGCTGACGGCAGCAGTACCTTGAAACTCGGTGACACCACCTACAAGCTGGTGCAGATGCATTTCCACCGGCCGAGCGAACATCAGATCGGCGGCAAGAATTTTCCGATGGAGGCGCATTTCGTGCACCGGGCGGAATCGGGCCGGCTTGCCGTGATCGGGGTGCTGATGACCACGGGACATCCCAATCCGGTCTTCGCTCAGATCGTGTCGACGATGCCGCCGCAGGAGGGGCCGGCGGTCAAGGCCGATCCCCACATCGACCCGAACGTGCTGTTGCCGGCCCGACGCTCCTATTATCGCTATGAAGGCTCGCTGACGACGCCGCCCTGCTCGGAGGTGGTCGAGTGGCTGCTGCTGACCAATCCAATCTCGGTCGCGGAAGCGGACGTGGCAAAATTTGCCAAGCTCTATCCGATGAACGCGCGCCCCGTTCAGAAGCTCGAGCGCCGCTTCGTGCTGCAGTCGGCGTGACCCGTTGCGAAGCTAGTCGCGCGATCGCACGAGCCTGCGCACGGCAGCTGCACGTCCGCTGCATTTGCACCGAAGCATAGCCGCAAACTTCGCTGTCGTCCCCGCGAACGCGGGGGACCCATAGCCACCGGCCGTGGTGAGGTGAAGGACGTCTGCCATCTCGCACGAAATTTCGATTCCGCGGTATGGGTCCCTGCATTCGCACTAGCGCATTTACACATCTCTTTGGAGCATCTCGATCAGCTTGGCGAAAAACATGAATCGTCAGAGCCACTTGGGTCGATCGGGACGGCTTCCGATGGTCCAAGCTAGGCGCTTCGCTAACCCATTGAAGATGAGTCGATTTTTGAGATGTGTAAATGCGCTAGTGCATTCGCAGGGACGACACCTGTTATGGCGTGGAGAGCCGGGCTGATAACTCAACCGTGAGCCGAAACGGCTGAAATTGCCGCAACGCTGCGGTCATGATCTGCAGCCCCGCGGTCGGCTTTGTGCAATCATGCACCGGGACGATGCCAGGGGTGGCACAGGGAGCGGCGGCGCGATGACAAGTGTTGAACGGTCGGCACGAACGACAGTCGCCGTGATCGGTCTCGGCAGCGTTGGTGGCGTGATTGCGGGATTGCTGGCAGCGCTCGACCGTTACGACGTCATCGCCTGTGTCCGGCGTCCGCTTGATCGGCTCGTCGTCGAGCACGCCGAGGGGACCATCGACGCGCCGATCCGCGCGTTGACAGATCCTGCAGCCGCGACACAAGTCGATTGGGTCCTGCTCTGCACGAAGACGCAGGACACCGAACAAGCCGGCGCCTGGCTGCAGCGGCTCTGCGGCCCGAACACCCGGGTCGCGACCTTGCAGAACGGCATCGGGCACGCGGAACGGCTGGCGCCGCTGGTGGGATCTGCAACCGTGATCCCGACCATCGTGTACTACAATGGCGAGCGGCTGGCGCGGGATCGCGTGCGCTTCCGCCGTGCCGGCCAGCACGAGCTTGCGGTCGGTGACGACGAAGGCGGACGCGCTTTCGTCGCGCTGCTCGAGGGCACCTCGACGCGAATCCTGGTGAGCCCCGATTTCAAGACGCTGGTCTGGCGCAAGCTGCTGCTCAATGCGATGGCCAATCCCGTCACCGCACTGACCTTGCAGCGGCAGGCGGTGTTCCGGCGCGATGACGTCAAGGCGCTGTGTCTCGATATCCTCAAGGAAGCCGCCGCCGTGGCACGTGCCGACGGCGCGCGCTTTCCCGACAATGAGCCGGAGCAGTTGCTTGCGACGCTCCTCACCTATCCGCCCGACGCCGGCACCTCGATGTATTTCGACCGGCTCGCGGGCCGGCCGCTCGAGATCGAGGCCCTGACCGGCGCCGTGGTGGCGATCGGCGAGCGGCATGGGATCGCGACCCCGATCAACCGCGTGCTGTTGACCCTCGGCCGCGCCGTGAGCGATGCGCCAGCGCGGATTACGACGACAGCAGCGGAAACCTAGGCGCGGCCCGGCCGATCTTTTTACGACGCGCATGCACGTCGTCGTTGCGGACCGACGCTATAAGGCGCTGGACACAACGGGTGCGCACGCGCGACAGGCAACTAATCAGAAGCTGCGGCCCACGGCGGCGATGGCGAGAACGCGTCCTGGAGGAATTGCGCCAGCGCGTTGATGCGCGCCACCTGCATGCGCGCTTCGGGAATCAGCATCTTCACCCATCGCGCAGGTAGCTGGTAGCTTTCCAGCACGGGAACCAGCTCGCCCGTGGCCAGTCTCGGAGCCGTCAGATATTCAGAGAGCTGGGCAATGCCGCTTCCGGCGAGCGCTGCACGTAGCAGGACCTGTCCGTCATTGGCGCTGATCCTGGGATTGATCTCGACCGTGGTCGGTCCCTGCGGGCCGTTGAACGACCAGATCGATCCGGTCGGCGCAAAATTCAGAGTATCATGCGCGATCAGGTCGCGCGGATGCGCAGGCGCACCGCGGCGGGCGACGTAATCGGGCGATGCGCAGAGCATGGGTCGCAGCGGGCACAGCGGGATATCGACCACGTCGCTGAAGGCGGCTTCGAACGCTGCGATCGCGACGTCGAAGCCTTCATCCGCGGGATTCACCGCCCGATCGGCCAGCACGATCTCCATGCTGAGCTTGGGGTTCACCGCCTGGAAGCGCGTCAGGATGTCGGCGAGATAGAGCACGGTGAGCGTCGTCGGCGCCTTGACACGGATCGGCCCCTCGAGGTCCTGCCCCGTGTCGGACACCTGCCGCATCGTGTCGTCGAAATCCGCCACCAGCGATCGCACGCGCTCGATCCAGCGCCGGCCCGCCTCGGTCAGGGTCACCGTCCGAGTGGTTCGAACGAACAACCTGGTCTTCACCGCGCGCTCGAGCTGATCGACCCGCTTTGTCAGCACCGATGTTGCGAGCCCGCTTTGGCGGGCCGCTGCGGTGAAGCTGCGGGTCTCGGCCACGGCCAGGAAGGCCCGGAGGTTCTGAAATGCGTCCATCTCTCACCTTTCTCGAATCGCGAAAAGTATTACCGCATTTCGGAATATTCTTCGCGAATTACGAGTGAGTTAGAGTTGCGGCAAAGCTAACGCAGACACATCAGGGAGGTCCTCTTGGTACAAACGGCCATTCGTGAGCCAAATCGCGACACCACCGTGCTCGGTTCTTACGATGTCGTGGTCGTGGGCGGAGGTCCGGCCGGTCTCGCCGCCGCCACCTCGGCGGCGAGGGGTGGCGCCGATGTCCTCTTGGTGGAACGCTACGGCTTCCTGGGCGGCATGGGCACCGCCGGCGGCGTCACCAACTTCGCCGGCCTGTTCGGGCTCGTACGTGGCGAGACCCGTCAGGTCGTGCACGGCGTGGTCGACGAATTGCTGGACCGGCTCGATCAGCTCGGCGGCTTGAACGAGCCGCAGCAGGGGCTGCAGGGGCGGATCACGGTCCGCTCTTATGACGTCTCCGCTCTCAAATGCGCGGCCGACGATCTCTTGCTCTCCGCGGGCGTGAAGCTCTTGTTTCACGCCGTCGCCGTCGATGTCGCGATGGACGGTGGCCATATCGCCGCGCTGATCGTCGAGACCAAATCGGGCCGCCGCGCGATCCGCGCGAAGCTCTTTGTCGACTGCAGCGGCGATGCTGATCTCGCGGCCCGAGCCGGCGTCCCGTTCGAGACCGGCGACGGCCATGGCGGCGGCCTGTTCCCGACCACGATGTTCCGGGTCGGCGGCGTCGATCCGCATCGTGCGATCGCGGCGATCGGCGACTTCAAGGCAATCGACCGGCTGATGAGCGAGGCCGCAGGCCGCGGCTATCGGTTTCCGCGCGAAGGCGCCATCGTGCGGCCGCAGAAGAACCCGACCGAATGGCGGGTCAACGTGACGCAGATCCGCAATGCGCAAGGCAGCGTGATGGACGCCACCGATGCGCTGCAGCTCAGCGACGGTGAGATCGAGGGGCGCCGGCAGATCCAGGAATATTTCCGCTTCCTGAAGAACGAGGTCCCCGGCTTCGAGCACGCGCATATCGTCGAGATCGCCCCGCAGGTCGGCATCCGCGAGAGCCGGCGCATCGAGGGCCTCTACCAGCTTTCCGGACAGGACATCGTCGGCTGTGCCGACTTCGACGACACCATCGGCGTCAATTCATGGCCGATGGAGCTGCATGTCGCGGGCAAGGTCGAGTGGCGATTTTATCCGGACGGCAGCCGTGGCTTCTGCCAGCTCCCGTTCCGCATGCTGCTGCCGAAGGGCGTCTCCAATCTGCTCGTCGCCGGCCGCTGCGCCTCCATGACGCACGAAGGCCAATCGGCGGCACGCGCCAGCGGCGCCTGCTTTGCGATGGGCCAGGCCGCGGGCACCGCCGCGGCCATGGCCGCGAGCGAGCCGACCAACGCCGCGCTTGGCGAGATCGATGTGACCTCGCTGCAGAAAAAGCTCGTTGAACAGGGCGCCTATCTCGGGACCGACATGTAAGGCCATGACTGCAAAAATCGAAACCGTCGGTGCGCACGCGCCGGCCGCGTCCGAATATTATCGCTGGGTCGTGCTGCTGATCGCGTGGCTGAGCTTCCTGTTCAGCTTCATGGACCGCCTGACCTGGGCCAACGTCGCCGTCTCAGCCGGACAATCGTTGGGCCTCTCGGTGGCGCAACTTGGCGTGTTCGTGACCGCCTTCTATATCGGCTATGTCGTCTGCAACGCCGTCGGTGGCGTGATGAGCGATGTCGTCGGCGGACGTACGACGTTGACGATCTCCATGCTGTCGCTGGGCGTCGCCACGTTCCTGTTCGGATTCACCTCGTCGCTGACCATGGGCATCGCCTTGCAGGCGATGATGGGTCTCGCAGCGGGCGCCGACTACGCGTCCTGCATCAAGCTGATCGTCAATTGGTTCGATCGCGGCAGCCGCGGCCGCGCCATGGGACTATTGCTCGTCGCCTCGTCCCTCGGCGTCACCGCCACCAATGCGATTGTGCCGACCCTTGCGGCCTGGCTCGGGTGGCGGGGGGTCTATCAGGCGCTCGGCGTTGCGACTGTCCTGATCGGCGTGATCGCCTATGCCTTGTTGCGCGACCGGCCGAGCGACCAGCCGGTGGTCGCGGCCAAGACTCCGCCGATCGGACCATTGCTGCGCGACCGGAACGTGCTGCTGCTGACAGTCAGCGGCTTTGGTGCCTTCTGGGGCACATGGGGTTTCGCGTTCTGGGCCAACGCGCTGATGATCCGCGGCCACGGCCTGACGGCCGTGGAGGCCGGCTTGATCATGTCGCTCTCAGGCATTGCCGCCATGATCGGAAAACCACTGATCGGCCTGTTGGCCGACTGGCTGGGCGGAAAGGAAAAATGGCTGGCGATTGGCACCCTGGCGCTGTTCGCAATGATGCTGCTGGTATTTGGGACGTTGCATGACCGCCTGGCATTTCAGATCGCCGCGCCCCTGCTCGGCTTCGGCGCGTTCGTCTACAGCCCCTTGCTGGCCGTGATGGTCGCTGATGTTGCCGGCACGGCGTTGGCCGGATCGGCGACCGGACTGACGGCCAGCGTCTGGCAACTCGGAAGCGCCATCGTGCCGGTCGTGGTCGGCGTGATCTTTCAGGCGACGGGCTCGTTCATGGCCGCCTTCGCGACGCTTGCGGCCGGCCCGGCGCTGGCAATCCTCTGCCTGCTGTTTCTGAAGCTGCGCAAACGAACGGGAGATGCGTAGCAGCCGACTGTCGTCATTCCGGACGAAGCGCGAGGAGCGCGTCGATCACAGATGCGCAATTGCGCATCGGGGAAGCTCGAGCGGATTGAGCGAATTCATCAGATCGAGATTCCGGGTTCGCGGCGCTACGCGCCGCGCCCCGGAGCGCGATTACGCCGAACGCGCCAGCGCGCCGTCGATCATGGCGACCGCGTTGCCAATGCCGTAGACCGCGACGAAGGAGCCGAAGCGCGGGCCCTTCTCCTGACCGAGCAGCACCTGGTAGAGCATGTTGAACCAGTCCAGCGAGACGCCGGGGCGGCCGTCCTTGCCCTGTTTCTTGTGATCGAGGAATGGCTCGCGGCGGCCGATCTCATAGACCACGTTCTGGATGTCCTCGGCCGAGGCGTCGCTCTCCAGGTTCGACAATGCATCGCGCAGGTCCTGCAGCGCGGCGCGCTCACCTTCGCTCGGCTCACGGAACACCTTCGTGGGCGCAACGAAATCGCGATAGTAGTTGATGGCGTAGCCGACCATGGCATCGAGCTTCGGATGCGTGGCCGGCGTCACGCCGGGTCGGTAGCGGCCGATGAACCCCCACAAGGTCTCGGCATTCTCCGCGTTCGACGACGACACCAGCGTCAGCAGCAGCTGGAAGGTGACGGGCATGTCGGCCTTCGGCGGCTGGCCGGAATGGATGTGCCAGACCGGATTGCCGAGCTGCTGCTTGGTGTCCTGGCGGGGGAAGCCTTCCAGGAATTGCTGATAGTCATCGACGTTGCGCGGGATCACGTCGAAATACAGCCGCTTGGCAGCCTTCGGCTCGCGATACATGAACAGCGACAGCGATTCCGGCGAGGCGTAGCGCAGCCACTCGTCGATGGTGAGCCCGTTGCCCTTCGACTTCGAGATCTTCTGCCCCTTCTCGTCCAGGAACAGCTCGTAGTTGAAGCCCTCCGGCGGCGTGCCGCCGAGCGCCGCACAGATCTTGCCGGACAGCTTCACCGAGTCGATCAGGTCCTTGCCGGCCATTTCATAGTCGACGCCGAGCGCATGCCAGCGCATCGCCCAGTCCGGCTTCCACTGCAGCTTGCAGTGGCCGCCGGTGACCGGAAGCGTGACGCGCTCCTTGGTGTCAGGGTCGTCGTAGGAGATCGTGCCGGCCTTCACGTCGTGCTCGACGATCGGCACGTAGAGCACGAGCCCGGTGCGTGGGCAGACCGGGAGGAACGGCGAGTAGCTCGCCGCGCGCTCCTCGCGCAGCGACGGCAGCATGATCGCCATCACCTTCTCCAGCCGCTCCAGCATGCGCAGGAGTGCCGCGTCGAAACGGCCCGAAGTGTAGTAGTCGGTCGAGGACGCGAATTCGTAGTCGAAGCCGAACCGGTCGAGGAAGGCGCGCAGCCGCGCATTGTTGTGGGCGCCGAAGCTGGCATGGGTGCCGAACGGGTCGGGCACCTGGGTCAGTGGCTTGCCCAGATGCTGCGCCAGAAGCTCCTGGTTCGGCACATTGTCCGGCACCTTGCGAAGGCCGTCCATGTCGTCGGAGAAGGCGAGCAGCCGCGTCTTGATCTTGTCCTCGGTCAGCACCCGGAAGGCATGGCGCACCATCGTGGTCCGGGCAACTTCGCCGAACGTGCCGATATGCGGCAGGCCGGACGGGCCATAGCCGGTCTCGAACAGGACCTCGTCCTTCGGGTGTTTCTTCAGCCGGGCCACGATCGCTTTCGCCTGCTCGAACGGCCAGGCGTTGGATTGTTCAGCGAGCGCACGCAGGTCGCTCGGGCTCATGGCAGGATCGATCGTGGACATCTCAAGTACCGGTTTCCAAAGGCCGCGGAAATTAGCCTTTCCGCATCCAAATGCAAAATAGCGAATCGTCTGAAGTCATTCCGGGGCGATGCGCAGCATCGAACCCGGAATCTCGAGATTCCGGGTTCGCGTCTTCGACGCGCCCCGGAATGACAACCTGCGACTAGAACGGGCTGATCGAGAAATAGCGCAGCCACAGATCGGTGTAGCGGCCCTTTTCCCAGACCCGGAACAACGCCCAATTGAGCGCCTGACGCAACAGATCGTTGCCCTTGCGGACCGCGATCCCGATGCCTTCGCCGAAATAGCGGCTCTCGACGAAAGGGCCACCCGAGAAGGCGCAGCAATCCGCCGAATCGGTGCCGTTGATCCAGAACGCCAGCGAAATGCCGTCGCCGAAGATGAAATCGACCTCGCCCCGCCTGAGCGCCGCACGCATCGTCTCGCTGTCGGGATAGGATTTGATCTCGGCGTCGGTGAACATCGCCTTCAGATAGGCCTCATGCGCCGAGCCGGCGACGGCACCGATTTTCTTGCCTTCGAGGTATTCGGGCCGGACCTCCGGCATCACAGCATCCTTGCGCGACACGAAGCGCGCCGGCGCGCGATAATAGGGATCGGAAAAATCGACCCGGGCGCGCATCGGCGGGGTCACCGCCATCGAGGCGATGATGGCGTCCCCCTTGTTGGAGGTGAGCGCGTCGAGCAGGGTGTCGAACCGCCGCATCTGGATGGTGCAGGTCACCTTGATCTCGTCGCAGATCGCCCGCGCCAGATCGACGTTGAAGCCGGCCGGATTGCCGTCGGGACCGGTGAAGTTGAACGGCGGATAGTCGGTCTCGGTCAGGAAGCGAATCACGGTCAGGCGCGACAGATCCGGCCGCTCCGGCCGGCGCCTGGGGTCCCAGAAGCCGGGCACGGCTTGCGGCGCGGCCTCGACCGGCGGCTTCGGCGCGGCCTGGGCCGCAGCCTCCCGCGAGGCCAGCGCGCCACAAAAGGCAAGCGTCGCCAGGACGGCGCGAGCGGACAGAGACAGTGAGGAGTGCTGGAACAAGGTCGTGAGCATCGGCGATTTCGGGATCACCGGCCTTATAGACCATCTTGTCGCGTTTTCGAGGGCCGATTGCGCGGCTGAAATCCGGCCCGCCCGCGGCCTTAACCGGGCTTAAAGGTATTTCTTGAGCTCGGACGCCGCCTCGTCAGGGGTCCGCTTCAGGTTGAACGGCGCGACGAACCGGCCGTCGCGGTCCATCAGATAGACCAAGGCGGTGTGGTCCATGGTGTAATCGCCGTCCTTCAACGGCACCTTCTTGGCATAGACCCGGTATTCGGAAGTAACCTTGGCCATCACCTCGGGGTCGCCGGTCAGGCCCTTCAGGTGCGGGTCGAAGCTCGACAGATAGTCCTTCATCGCGGCCGGCGTGTCGCGCTCGGGATCGACCGAGATGAAATAGGCATTCACCCGGTCCGCATCCTGCCCCATCGCCCGCAGCACCTCGGACATCTCGAACAGCGAGGTCGGGCAGACGTCCGGGCAATGGGTGAAGCCGAAGAAGATCAGGGTCGGACGGCCCTGCAGGCTCTTGTCGGTGATGGTCTGGCCATCCTGATCGGTCAATTGGAACGGGCCGCCGATCGCCGCGGGCGCAGCGATATTCCGGCCGCCGCCCATGACGAGAAACAGCAGGACAAGGCCAACCAAAAGGCTGGCAGCGAAGGTGCCGACGATCACCAGCGGGCGGGCAGTACGATTGTCCATCTTGATCCTGCCTTCCGATCAGAAACAAGCCTCGAGGCCGGCGACGATCGTCTCGAAGAATACGGTGGTCCCGAAGCGGGCCCAGAGCACCAGGGCGCCCACCACCAGACCAACGGTGATCAGGCCGGCCAAAGCCCCAAGCACCTGCGTTCCGCGCGGCGGCGGGACGTCAGGCGACATCTGTTGTGGCGATGAAACGGGCTGGATCATGGCGCGCTCGCTGGGCCGATGCCTGCAATCATCAGCCGGTTCCTCTGAGATAGGCCCGGCCTCCGCAGGAGGCAAGCACGACGGGATCCAACCCAGTCACGTCGTGCTGAACGCGATACCGATCAGTGCGAAGCAGACGCCCCAGCGGCGGTGGGCGAGAGGACCGGCACGTGGGAGGCGCCGCCGAATTGGGAGCCGCGCGACGAGGCCTGGGCGTCCATGTAGCAGGGCCGATACAGTGTCTGCAGCTCCCTGCCGCGCAGGAAAATCATCCGGGGCGTGAGCCCGCCCCGCTGGGCGATCCAGCGCCGGATCGGGGATGGGTACATGGAATAGAGCATCTGGGTGGCTTCGGGGTTGGTGACGGCGCGGCCATTGGCGCCGAAATCCCAGGCCGCGTGGAAGCCAAGATTGGCATGCGAGGTCACACAGATTCGGTCGTGCGGGATGGCGCCGAGAACGATGGTGCAGGCCGAGGCACAGAGACCGTCGATGATCACATATTCGCCGGAAGAGCGCAGGCCCTGATACCGGTCCACATAGGTTCCGATCCGGCCGCCGCGATCGTCCGCGATGCGGACCACGGCGCGGCTGGCGCCCATCCCCGCCAGCAAGAGGACAACCGCGAGCAACCCCGTCAAAAATTTCATGCCGAGCCCCAGTTCAATCCCGTCGAAACCGATCTGACCGACTGTGATGCGTTTCTTGTGATGCGTGGATCGCGACCACTCTCTCCCTCGCGCGCCATCCCAAAGCAGGCGCACAACGGCGAATTCATGACCGCACGTGCAGCGTGTTTCGAGATCGTGGTTTTGTCCAGGACGGCCCTGCAGCTCACAGTAAATTCACCGCAAGTGTTGCAGCCTCGCTGCACTCGGACAGCTCATCGCCGCTCGGTCGGTTCCGCGAGTGGCCGTCGCGCCGCGATCAGAGCACGCGGCACAATCTGTGCGTGACAGAGATGCCACGCTGCCGACGCAAAAAAGCCCCGGGTTTTCCCGGGGCTTTGTGATCATCTGTTCGGTTTGGCTGAGGCCGATTCGCCGATGCGATCAGCTCATCTTGCAGCTCAGTCGTGATCGTGCTCGTGGATGATGACCTTGCGGTCGGGATCCACGCGCTCTTCCTTGCGGATCACGGTGGTGCGCTCGCCCGGTTCGTCCTCGCGTTTGATCACGGTGGTACGGTCGCGATCGTAGCTGTGCGATTCACCGACCGTCACGCCTGCGCCGACCGGGCCCACGCCAACACCGACCCGCGCTTCATCCGCCTGTGCCGCCGGGATTGCCAGCGCAATTCCCGCCGCCGTCGCCAATGCAATGGCCAGTTTCATGTGCCTCTCCTCCAAAGCTGCCCACGCGACAAGTCGCAGCTGCTGCGGAGTGTTCCGGCGCTTTTTCGGAGATCGCGGAGAACGATTTCGTGCGCGCGATCCGGATTCGGTTAACCAGCGGCCGCACGCCCATACGCCAAGACTTCAAGGTCTCTAATTGTCGGGCAAGCGGATGCGCGCGCCAAACGTGATGTGCGGCGCGTCGTCGGAGGTGAGCTGGATCTGTTTGTCCGGCAGCGCCTGGTAGCTGCCGTCATCAGTCTTCCTTAACGCATATTGCCAAACCGTTAACGGCTGCCCTTGCGCGAGCGCTTGCTGAAGCCGGCTGGCGCGGAAGCCCGGAAGCTTGAAAAGATCATCGCGCATCATGCCGATCATGGTCGGACTGTCGCCCCGATGCAGCTCGAAGAACACCATATGATTGGGCTTCTCGGGCGCCTTCAACAGAGTGTCCGCCGCGAACAGCGCGAGGCAGATCCCGACCGCGATCCATCTCCATGTGTCGGGTCTCATAACTCGTCATCCCCTGCGATCAAACATATCTCTGCGCGATTCATGCGTACGCATGAAGTAGTCCTCCGTCGTCAAACCGCAACTTACAGTTTCGTTATCGGTATCGCGATGACCTGCGACGTAATCGCATCACGCTGCGTGAAGCGCGATGTTCGGACGTCAGCACTTCACAACGAGGAGAGCACCGATGACCGATCTCAATGCCGTCGCCAACACCTACATCACGCTCTGGAACGAGCGCGCGCCGCAGAAGCGGCGGGCGTTGCTCGAGACCAATTGGACCGAAGATGCCGTCTATGTCGATCCGCTGATGCGCGGCGACGGCCGTGACGGTGTCGACGCGCTGATCGCGGGTGTCCAGACGCGCTTTCCTGATTTCCGATTCCGCCTGATTGGTCAAGCCAACGGTTATGGGGACAACCTGCGCTTCTGCTGGGGCCTCGGTCCGGATGGCGCTGATTGTCCTATCAAAGGCACCGATTTCGTCGAGCTCCGGGACGGCCGCATCCGCCGCATCATGGGCTTCCTCGATCAGGTGCCCGAAGGCGCCTGATCGTCACTCGTTCAATGGCCGATCGTGATGATGTGGCGGCCGCTTCCTTTTACGGGAAGCGGCCGCGGCGTTTGCGGCGTGCCGCCGCAGTACGCCGCCTCCGATACCGCCAACCTTTCCTGCATCCATTCCCGGCATCCTTCCTGGAATGCGTGGCTCCCATGCCGTGATGAATGCGCGGGCCACGCCATCTTGCGCTAGGTCAACATCGAGATCACAGCGTTCCAGCAAGACCTCGACTCGAGGCGGAGCCTTCGGAGGCGCGTGCGTGCAAGTCGAGACCAAGCCCATCGTCCGACCGACAGTGTCGGGTGAAAGCATCGGTGGATTTTCAAATGTCAGGACGCTGCCCGAGCTCCTGCGTTGGCGCGTGAGCCTGACGCCGGACAAAGAGGCCTATCGGCAGTTCGATCCGAAACAGGGACGCTGGGCGAGCTTTTCCTGGCGCGCAATCGACCGCGAGTTCGATCGCTTCCGGCGGGCCCTCGCCGCCGAAGGCTTTGCCGCTGGCGAGCGCCTCGCGATCCTGATGCCGAACGGGCTTGCGCATGTCGCAATGGATCAGGCGGCGCTGGCGCGCGGGCTGGTGCCGGTGCCGATGCACGCGATCGACAACCCCGACAGCATTGCCTACATCCTGGAGGATTCCGGCGCGCAGCTCCTGTTCCTGGATTCCGGCGAGCGCTGGCGCGACATTGCCTCGGTCGGCAATGCGCTTGCGAACCTCAAGCGGGTGATCTGCGCCGATCTCGATGACACGTCGGAGCTTGCGAAAGCCGATCCGCGCGTCATCGGCCTCGACGCTTGGCTCGATGCCGCCGCGACGGCCGAACTGCCGCAACAGGACGTCGCGGTGCAGGCCGATGACCTCGCGGCCATCGTCTACACCTCCGGCACGACGGGGCGTCCGAAAGGCGTGATGCTGTCGCACGATAATGTCGTGTCGAACCTGAAGGCGATCCACCGGCGGCTCGCCGCCGGGCGGGACGACGTCTTTCTCTCCTTCCTGCCGCTGTCGCATACGTTCGAGCGCACCTGCGGCTATTACTATCCGATCGCGATCGGCGCCTGTGTCGCCTATTCGCGCTCGGTGAAACAGATCGCCGAAGACCTGATCGAGGTGCGGCCGACGCTGCTGATCTCGGTGCCCCGGATCTATGAGCGCATCTACTCGCTCGTCATGCACCATCGCGCCTCCGCGGGGCCAGTCGAGCGGACTTTGCTCGATCTTGCGATCGCGATCGGCGGGCGGCGTTTCGATGCGCGCCAATCCGGCGGGACGACGCCATCCGTGTTCGATCGCCTGGCGTGGCCGCCGCTGCAGCGGCTGGTCGCCAACAATGTGCTGGCGCAGTTCGGCGGACGCTTGCGCGTCGCAATCAGTGGTGGCGCGCCGATCGCCGAACCTGTGGTGCGGCTCTTCCTCGCGCTTGGGCTGGACGTGCTGCAGGGTTATGGCATGACCGAGACGTCGCCCGTCGTCGCCGTCAACACGCCTGAGGACAATGATCCGCGCTCGGTCGGTCGGGCGCTGCCGGGCGTCGAGGTCAGGATCGGCGACAACGATGAGCTCATGGTCCGCGGCCCCAGCGTCATGCTCGGCTATTGGCACAGACCGGAGGAGACCGCGCGCGTCAAAGACACCGACGGCTGGCTGCACACCGGCGACCAGGCCCGCATCGACAACGGGCGCATCAGCATCACCGGCCGCATCAAGGACATCCTGGTCACCTCGACCGGCGAGAAGATCGCGCCTGCCGATCTCGAAACTGCCATCCTCACCGATCCCCTGTTCGACCAGGCGCTCGTCGTCGGCGAGAAGCGCCCGTTCCTGACCGCACTGGTCGTGCTCAACGCCAAGGGTTGGGCCGAGCAGCAGGCGAAGCTCGCCAGCCATGGCCAGCAGGGCACTGAAGCCGAAGCGGCGTCGCTGCTCCGGCATATCGCCCGCACCGTGAAGGCCTACCCGGCCTATGCGACGCCGAAGGCGGTGTGGTGGACGCTCCAGCCCTGGACCATCCAGGCCGGGTTGATCACGCCGACGCTGAAGAACAAGCGGCCCGCGCTGGAGCGCCGCTTCGCCCAGGAGATCGAGGCGATTTACGCCAAGCGGCCCGCGGCCGCGAAGGTCGGAGGCGCGACGGTCCGTTAACCGGCGTCAAACTGCTCAGGGGAAGGCTGGAGCGGGCGAAGGGAATCGAACCCTCGTATGCAGCTTGGGAAGCTGCCGTTCTACCATTGAACTACGCCCGCGCTGGCTCATGATTAGCCGAGACGACGGCGTCCGCCAAGCGGCTTCTTGGCCGCACGGGATCGCCGACCCCGCCCTGCCCCTCGAAAATCGTGGCATCCGGACGCCCCTCGCGGGCCGATCGCCCGATCTTGATGCGCCACCGTACCAGCGGCTGGAACCGAAGTCGGAGGTGCCGCTTGTTGCTGGTGAGGCCGCAAGCGGCTCCGTCATCGCCTCAGTGTCATCGCCGCGACCGGCCGGACATTGGAGCAGTGATCATGATCAACTCGCTTATCACCCGCAAGCCGCGACTTATCGTGTGGAGCCCTTCCGCGCTCGACATCTACACCCTGCTGTGCGGCATCTTCCTGGCGGCCTCGCCGTGGCTGTTCGGCTTCACCCGCGCCTATGGCCGGCTCGACGCCGAGCTCGGCGGTTACGCGCTGATCGCGCTATCGGCCGCGGGCATCCTCGCCTTTGCCGATTGGGAGGAATGGCTGAAGCTGGCACTCGGCCTCTGGCTGATCGCGGCGCCCTGGCTGCTCGGCTTTGTCCATACCTCTGCCATGCATGTCAGCATCTCGATCGGCCTGATCGTGACCTTCCTGACCCTGCTGGAGCTCTGGCTCGCTCACGATCCGGATTTTGCCGAGGACATTAAGGCGGCCTCGCGCCACTGACAGCGCCGATAGCCCGACGCCCTGCGTTCCGGGGCGCGGCTCGCGCTCAAGCCGGACAACACGTCCGGCTTCACATCGGCGGCGCGATGCGATCGGCCTCGATCGCCATCGCGCAGCAGGCAGGCGCCAATCGCAGATAATCCGCGTTCAGCGCGTCGGGCTCTTGCCCGGTTGCCGGCGGCGATCCGCCGCGGGCTGATAGGCGATGCGCGAATGCTGCGCGCAATAGGGCAGGCCATTGAGCGCCTTGCCGCCGCAGAAGAAGAAGTCCGGGCTTGCGGGATCACCGACTGGCCAGTGGCAGGTGCTTTCCCTGAGCTCGAGCAGCGACAGCCGCTGGCTCATCGGCACCACATTGTCGAACGTGACCGGATCGGGCTCCGCCTCGACCTCGAACACCTGCGCCAGCGCGGTGTTGCCGCGGGCGACCGGGCGCGCCACCCGCATCATCGGCTGAGCGGGTCGGGCCTTGCGCTGACGCGGGGCAGCGGCGGCAGGGCTCTTGGCGCGGCCGGAAAGGCCAAGCCGGTGCACCTTGCCGATCACGGCGTTGCGCGTCACATTTCCGAGTTCCGCGGCGATCTGGCTGGCCGACAATCCGGCCTCCCAGAGCTTTTTCAATTGCTCGACGCGATCGTCGGACCAGGTCAATACCGTCATCGCACCTTTCCCTTCGCGTTGCGCTGGCCAATTCTGGGACAGCGCTGCGATGCCAACCTCTAGAAAATCCCTGCAGGCAGAATCCCTTAACCCTCGCCGGGCGCGATGCGCGCGCCCGGACGTGTACGCCAAACAACCGAACTCTTAAGGATCAGACCTGCTGCACGAGATGTCGTACTCGATGGAGAAAACGCTACAATATGCCGTGACTCCCGCGCAAGAGTCGGGGGCCCTCGTCCACACCTTCCGTCGCCGCCGATTGGGCATCGTTCCCACTGTCATCTGGCTGCAATCTCTCGCGCAGCGGCCCGCAGCGGTTCGCGCGGGCGTGTTGACAGCCAACGTTCCGCGCATACAATAGGTGTGCGTGCCGCCTTGAAAAGGCGGCACATTTTGTTTTCCAGGGCCTGGTCCCTGATGCGCGATGGCGCCGCTCTGCGCCTCGTCGTGTGCGTCTTGACCAGCTCGTTAGCTCAAGTGATCAGCCATGACCACGGACGTCGCCTCGCATCTCCTCCCCGTATTCGCCCGGATCGATCTTGCCTTCGAACGCGGCGAAGGCGCGTGGCTGATCGCGACCAATGGCGAACGCTATCTCGACTTCACCTCCGGCGTCGCGGTGAATGCGCTGGGACACGCGCATCCGCATCTGGTGAAGGCGCTGCAAGAACAAGCCACCAAGCTCTGGCACATGTCGAACCTGTTCAAGAGCCCGGACGGCGAGCGGCTGGCGGCGCGGCTGTGCGAGCAGAGCTTTGCCGACTACGTGTTCTTTGCCAATTCCGGCGCCGAGGCGATGGAATGCGCGATCAAGATCACGCGCAAGCATCACGCCGCCAAGGGACACCCTGAGC
Organism: Bradyrhizobium sp. STM 3843; assembly: GCF_000239815.1. Lineage (GTDB taxonomy): Bacteria > Pseudomonadota > Alphaproteobacteria > Rhizobiales > Xanthobacteraceae > Bradyrhizobium. Next base: position 18,275 of record NZ_CAFK01000350.1, read on the forward strand.
GCTACCGCATCATCACCTTCGAAGGCGCGTTCCATGGGCGCACCCTGGCGACGCTCGCGGCGACTGGCTCGGCCAAATATCTCGACGGCTTCGGCCCGCCGATGGACGGCTTCGACCAGGTACCGCTCGGCGATCTCAATGCGGTGAAGAAGGCGATCGGCCCGCACACCGCGGGCATCCTGATCGAGCCGGTCCAGGGCGAAGGCGGCGTGCGCACGGCGCCGCTTGCGTTCTACAAGGCGCTGCGCGAGCTCTGCAACGAGCACGGCCTGTTGCTGGTGTTCGACGAGGTGCAGACCGGCATGGGCCGCACCGGCGAGTTGTTCGCGCATCGTTGGATCGGCGTCGAGCCCGACGTGATGTCGCTGGCGAAGGCGCTCGGCGGCGGCTTCCCGATCGGCGCCTGCCTCGCCACCGCCGATGCCGCGGCCGGCATGACGCCGGGCACCCATGGCTCGACCTTCGGCGGCAATCCGCTGGCGGTCGCGGCCGCCAATGCCGTGCTCGACGTCATGCTCGCGCCCGGCTTCTTTGACCACGCGCGGAAGATGTCGCTGCTGCTGAAGCAGAAGCTCGCCGCGGTGATCGACCGTCATCCAGAGGTGATCTCCGAGGTCCGCGGTGAAGGCCTGTTGATCGGCGTCAAGGCCGTGGTTCCCTCGACCGATCTGATTGCCGCGTTGCGCGACCAGAAGCTGTTGACCGTCGGCGCCGGCGATAACGTCGTGCGCTTCCTGCCGCCTTTGATCGTCACCGAGACCGAGATCGATGAGTCGGTGCAGCGGCTCGATCGCGCCTGCGCGGCGCTGTCGGGCGGTGGACACAAGCAGGCGGCCACGTCATGAGCAAGACCCTCCGCCACTTCCTCGATATATCCGAGGTTCCGCTTGCCGAGCTGCGCACCATGCTCGCGCTCTCCAGCGACCTGAAGAAGAAGCTGAAGGCCCATGAGCCGCCGAAGAAGCCGCTCGAAGGCAAGGTGCTGGCGATGATCTTCGAGAAACCGTCGACCCGCACCCGCGTCTCCTTCGATGTCGGCATGCGCCAGCTCGGCGGCGAGTCGATCATGCTGACCGGCGCCGAGATGCAGCTCGGCCGCGGCGAGACCATCGCCGACACCGCGCGCGTGCTGTCGCGCTATGTCGATGCGATCATGATCCGGATCCTGAGCCATGACGCGCTGCTCGAGCTCGCCGCGCATGCGACCGTGCCCGTGATCAACGGGCTCACCCGGCGCTCCCATCCCTGCCAGGTGATGGCCGACGTCATGACTTATGAGGAGCATCGCGGGCCGATCGAGGGCAGCACCGTGGCCTGGAGCGGCGACGACAACAACGTGCTGGCCTCCTGGGCCCATGCGGCGGAGCGCTTCAAGTTCAGGCTCAACGTCGCCACCCCGCCGCAGCTCGCGCCGGGCAAGGCGATGAAGGATTTCATCCGCGCCACCAGGGCCGACATCCGTCTCGGCCATGATCCGGAGGAGGCGGTAGCTGGCGCCGACTGCGTCGTCACCGACACGTGGGTGTCAATGGGCGACAAGGACGGCGAGCATCGCCACAACCTGCTCAAGCCGTATCAGGTCAATTCCAAGCTGATGTCGCTGGCGAAGCCCGAGGCGATCTTCATGCATTGCCTGCCCGCCCATCGCGGCGAGGAGGTCACCGACGACGTCATCGATGGCCCGCAGTCGGTGGTGTTCGACGAGGCCGAGAACCGCCTCCATGCGCAAAAAGGCATCCTGGCCTGGTGCTTCGGCGCGGGGACTTAAGCGCCGCACGATCGTCGTGCGGCGCAGAGCGGCACCAACACAATAGCTGCGCAAAGCGGCACAAATAGGTGTCGTCTCGGACAACCGAGCGCCCTACGATTGACAATAGGCTTCCCTTGCGCTGCTTGCTCGATCTACCCTCTCCCCTTGTGGGAGAGGGTGCCTCGCGAAGCGAGGCGGGTGAGGGGTTGGTGCCGCAAGAACCGCATCATCGGCCGATCGCAAAACGCAGCCGCAACTTCGCCAAGCGAATGCGAACTGAGCCGACTGATGCCGAAGCCGCAATGTGGAAACTGCTCCGCGATCGTCGTTTCATGCGGTTCAAGTTTCGCCGGCAGGTCCCGTTTCAGAGCTACATCCTCGATTTCGTCTGTTTCGAGCACCGCCTCGTGCTGGAGATCGATGGAAGTCAGCACGCCTCGGCGGCGACCGACATAACCAGAGATCAAGTCCTGGCCCGCGAAGGCTTCCGAGTCGCTCGCTATTGGAACAACGATGTACTGCAGCGTCGCAATGAGGTCATGGAGGACATCCTCGCGAAGCTCGGCGAGGGGTGAGAGACCCCTCACCCGTCGCGCTTCGCGCGCCACCCTCTCCCACAAGGGGAGAGGGTGCACTGAGTCTGGCGCAAAGCATAGCTCCATCTCCCCCTTCCATTTATTCCTCCGCCCCCCCAAATAGGCGCCATGACAGCCTCCTCACCCGACACCGAAATCAATCTCGCTAGCGACATCCGCGCGCCGTCGGCCGTGCCGGTCGACGACGCGGTGCTGCCGTTCGAGGTTGCCGCGCTCGATCTGCGCGGCCGCCTCACCCGCATGGGGCCGGCGCTCGACGACATCCTGACCAAGCACGCCTATCCGCAACCGGTCGGCAAGCTGCTCGGCGAAGCGATCGTGCTGACCACCCTGCTCGGCTCCTCGCTGAAGTTCGACGGCCGGTTCATCCTGCAGACCCAGACCGACGGCCCGGTCTCGTTCCTGGTGGTCGACTTCCAGGCACCCGATCGCCTGCGCGCCTATGCACGCTATGACGAAGCCCGCCTCGGCGAAGCCAAGGATTCCGGCGGCCTGCTCGGCAAGGGGCATCTGGCGATGACCATCGACCAGGGCCCGGACATGAGCCGCTACCAGGGGCTGGTGGCGCTGACCGGCGGCAGCCTGGAAGAGGCGGCGCATGAATATTTCCTGCGCTCCGAACAGATCCCGACCCGGGTGCGGCTTGCCGTCGGCGAGGAATGGAGCGGCGGCAAGCGGCGCTGGCGTGCCGGCGGGCTGCTCACGCAGTTCCTGCCCAAGGCACCGGAGCGCGCGCGCCAGGCCGATCTGCATCCGGGCGACGCGCCGGAGGGCACCGTGCTGCACACGGTGGAAGAGGACGACGCCTGGGTCGAGGGCCAATCGCTGGTCTCGACCGTGGAGGATGTCGAACTGATCGATCCCGCGCTGTCCGGCGAACGGCTGTTGTACCGGCTCTTCCACGAGCGCGGCGTGCGCGTGTTCAAACCGCTCAGCCTGCAGGCGCGCTGTTCCTGCTCGCGTGATGCGGTGGCGAGCATGCTGAAGAGCTTCTCGCCGCAGGACCGCGCCGAGATGGTGCAGGACGACAAGGTGGTCGTCACCTGCGAGTTCTGCTCCTCGGTCTATCAGTTCACCCCGCACGAAGCCGGCGTGACAGAGAATTAGTCCTCCCGCCTGCCCTGCTTGCGCGTTACTCGGCGACAATCCCTCTCGCGGCCGTCCTTCGAGACGCTCGCCTCCCGGCGAGCTCCTCAGGACGAGGGCGGATTTCGCGGCAAATTCTTAGTTCCTCATGGTGAGGAGCGCCGCTTGCGGCGCGTCTCCGGACGATGCTTTGCATCGCCGGGAGAACCATGAGGCCCGGAAATTCGAGATAGATGCGATAGCCGTCCCCCGCGGCAGTTCGGACGGCATATCGCATGCTCGTTGGCGATCAGCTCCGCGCTTCCGGCTGCGCCCCATGAATCCGCCGTGAGCGCGCCTCGGCGGCCGCGGCCTCCGTCGCCGTCAGTCTCTCCAGACGCACCGCCACATGCTTGTGATACGGCGTGCCGGCGATCGGATCGCGGTTGAGACTGTCGGTCAGCGCATTGATGCGCGGGCCATTGGTCAGTCGTTCTCCGTCACCGGCGGGATAGGACTGCCCGTAACCGTGCGGCAGCGCCAGCTGCCCCTGGCGCATGCTGTCGTCGGCCTTGCAGCGGACCACCACCCGCCCCGCCGGCGAGCGGACCGCGATCCATTCGCCGTCGCCTGCACCCAGCGCTTCGAGATCGCGCGCATTGACCAATAGCGCGCCGTCCGGATCGTCGCGGCGCCAGGCCGGATCGCGGAAGATCTGGTTGGCGTTGAACATGCGGCGCTGTCCGGCCGCGAGCACGAACGGATAATCCTTCGGCGCTGCAGCCGCGGCCGGGTCGAGCCCGCCGAGCCAGTCCAGCATGGCCGGGATCGCCAGCCGGATCTTGCGATCGGGATGAGCGACCAGCGACCACACATCTTCATAGCTATGCGTCGTGATGGCGACGCCGCTGCGCGTGCCAGCGATCGCATCAAACAGCGCGTCACCAAGCTCACGATCCGGAATCGGCCTATCAGCACCGAGCGCGCGCCTCACCGCGTCGGGATCGCGTTTCGCGCATGTCTGAGCGGCCTGCCAGAGCGGCGCGGCCGCAGCGGTGCCGTCCGGCAGCGTGGCGCCGAGCGTGTGGTAGAGGATCAGCGCGCCGAGCGGCGCGGCCTGCGGATTGGCGCCGATGAAGGCGCGCAGCGCCGTCGCGAACTCAGTGCGCGACTGGAATGCGGCGTCTCGCAGTGAACCCAGCACATTGTCGCCGGGCAGGAGCCCGAGGGCGCGCGCCAGCCGGCTGTAGATCTCCGGCTCCGGCAGAGTGCCTGCAAGCGGCGGCGCCACGGCCGCGCGCACATGGAAGTAGTTGGTCGGAAATTCGAAGTTGAACAGCGTGAATTCGGTCTTCTCATATTGCGAGGCGGCCGGCAGCACGTAATGCGCAAGACGCGCGGTCTCGGTCAGAGCGACATCGACCACGACGCAGAGATCGAGCGCGGACAACGCCTTCTCCACCTCCGCGGTGTTGGCGACGGTGTTGGCCGGGTTGGAGCTGTCGATCCACAGGCCGCGCAGCCGCTCCGGATGATCGTTGAGGATCGCCTGCGGCAGCAGGTTCGGCGGCAGCAGGCCGGCGATGATCTCGGTGTCGGTCGGTGCATAGCGCTGGTTGGGCGAATTGCCCCATAGCGGCTGTAGCCAGGAATGCAGCTGGTTGGTGCCCTTCCGGCCAAAGCTGCCGGTCAGCATGATCAGGAGCTTTTCCAGGTAGGAGTTGAGGGTCGAGTTGACGCCCTGCTGAATGCCGAGTTCGACGCGAACGGTCATGGCCTTCGCCGCCACAATCATGTCCACGCAGCGCTCGATCTCGTCGGGCGGGATGTCCGCCGCGGCGGCCCACTCCGCGACCGGAATGCGCGCCAGCGCCGCCTTGACCTCAGCAAAGCCGGTCGTGTGACGCTCCAGGAAGTCATGATCAACGGCATCGCGACGGACCAGCGTCGCCAGGATGGCGCCGAGCAGGAACGCGTCCGCGCCCGGCCGCACCGGAAGATGCAGGTCGGCCATCTCGGCGGTCTCGGTGCGGCGCGGATCGATCACGATCATCTTGCGGGTAGGATCCTTGCGGATCTGGTTGAGATGGTCGCGGGCATTGGCAAAGCCGTGGGCGATCCATGGATTGGCGCCGATCACGAACAGCAGGTCGCAATGATGGATGTCCTCGGCGGTGTGGCAGGTCTGGCTGCCGAACATGTGGCCGTTGACCCAGAAATCGCCGGTCTTCTCCTGCGACAGCGCGTTGAAAACCGAGCGGACCCCGAGCGCCCGCAGCACGGCGTTCGCATAGGCGCCGCCGGCGTGGTTGCCCTGCCCGCCGCCGCCATAGAGCGCGATGCTCTTGCCACCGTGTTGCTGCACGATATCGCGCAGGCGCACTGCGATCTCCCCAATCGCGGTATCCCAGTCGATCTCCTCGAAGCCGCCGTCGGCGCGGCGCCTGAGCGGCGAGGTCAGGCGGTCCTTGTGACGCGCATAGTAGGGAATGCGCGCCGCCTTGTTGCAGATGTAACCCTGCGATTTCGGGTTCTCACGGTCGCCGCGCACCTTCGTGATGCGGCCGTCCTCGACCAGCATCTCGACGCCACAATTGATATAGCAGATATTGCAGGCAGATTTTTGCCACTCCGGCTTCGACATCGTCGCGCTCCCGATCTGCGTCTTCGTCCGTTTGGGGGCATTTTATATGATTATCGTCATATGAACAACCGTCTTTCCGAACCTGCAATGGGCGTGAAGCACGGGCCCGTGATCGCCGTCCCGCAAGAGACCGCCAAGGGACCGCTTGCTGTCGCAACTCCGACGAATTTGCCCGTCGCGCCAATGTGCCGCAGGCGTTGCGGCTTGCGGCGTCGGGCAAATCAGGTTCACATTTCTGCCCGTCCTGCCTCCACCAGGAGGGGCGTATCGCGGTCGTCACGAACGTGGGAAGCGGGATGCGATGGACGCATCTGACTGTAGCGCGACCTGTTCGCGCCGACGAACGGTCGTGATGCGGACGTGAAATCGTGTGGTCCTGATACTCCGACGCTAGTATCAAGTTCGCGGACAGAGGCTTTGCCTCGCGCGGATGACGGTGGCCAGAAAGCCCGGTGCACCGAGGAGAGCTCGTATAAGCGTTAAAACCGTCGCGCAGGGAAGGCCGGGATGTCTTGGCCGATCCTGTGGTACCTGCCGCCTGCATTTTCTTTCGCAGGCGGGCCATGGGGGCGGCGAGCTCCCGGCCTTCCCTGCTCCCTCTGTTTAGGAAGAGGGTGACATGATCAGCAAAGCTCGGACGTAATTTGCGTCGCGAGAACGCAAGTACATGTTCGTCGAGAATCTCAATGAAGCCGATCTGTTCTCGTTCGTCATGCCCCGCCATCGGGTCTCGCCTTCGGCGAGCCCGACGACAGGCTCCGGCGGGACATCCAGTAACCTCAGGCTTCTCGGTCGATAATTGCGGTCTCTGGAATACTGGATCGCCCGGTCAAGCCAGGCAACGACGTCGCAATGAAGACTGCGAGCTAATTCAACACCCGCTTGCCGTCGGGGCTGTCGAGCGAAAAGGCCGGCACTTCGATCTCGAAGCGCTCGCCGCTCTCGCTCTCCATCTCGTAGTGGCCAGCCATGAAGCCCGTGGCGGTGGCGAGCGGCACGCCGGAGGTGTATTCGAAATGCTCGCCAGGCGCGAGCACCGGTTGCTCGCCGACCACGCCCTCGCCGCGGACTTCCTGCCGGCGGCCGGCGCCGTCGGTGATGATCCAGTGCCGGTTGCGCAGCTGCACGGTCTCCTCGCCGGTATTGGTGATCACGACCGTGTAGGACCAGAAGTATCTGCTATCCTCGGCCGAGGACTTCTCCGGCAAGAAGGTCGGCTCGACGGTCACTTCGATCTGGCGGGTCACGGCGCGATACATGGGCATCAGTCTAGCGGAAAGTCAGGGCAGAACCAATCACCGCGCCGTCGCGCTTTGACCACAGTTCCGGATCATGAGACCAATCGTGTAGAGTGCGTGGCGGCTTTGAGATGCCGCAAATTCGTGCGGCCGAAGCGGGATCTATACGCCATAAGCCGCCGATTCGCTCGTGGTGCCGGTATCCCTGAGCGTGTGCAACCGTCATGCGTGACGGGATCGCCACAATGATCCGCCGATGGCGCAAAAGCCGGGCCTGTTCCCGGCCGATAACTCCTTCATCGCTTGCGCAAAAGTTGCGCGGGCCTACATTCCCCCTGCCGCGCCTTCAAAGGCGGCAGTAGTGACGCGGTGCCTGATGACGTCGATTGCCGATCGCCTTGCCGGACCTACCGTCCCCGAAGCGCCTGCGCTGGCGCCCGCAGCGCCGGCCGCCACGGCTGCGCCCGCGATCAGCTTTCCGCCCGCGGGCGAGCGCGAGCTCAGGCTCGACCTGTTCCGCGGGCTCGCGCTGTGGCTGATCTTCATCGACCATCTGCCGCCCAATCTTCTGACCTGGTTTACGATCCGGAACTACGGCTTCTCCGACGCCACCGAGATCTTCATCTTCATCTCCGGCTATACCGCGGCCTTCGTCTATGGCCGGGCGATGCAGGATTCCGGCTTCGTGGTCGCCACCGCGCGCATCCTGCGCCGGGTCTGGCAGATCTACGTCGCGCACGTATTCCTGTTCACGATCTTTCTCGCCGAGATCTCCTACGTCGCGACCAGCTTCGAGAACCCGCTCTACACCGAAGAGATGGGGATCATGGACTTCCTGAAGCAGCCGGACGTGACCATCGTGCAGGCGCTGATCCTGCGCTTCCGTCCCGTCAACATGGACGTGCTGCCGCTCTACATCGTGCTGATGCTGTTCCTGCCGCTGATCCTGTGGCTGATGCGCTGGAAGCCTGATCTGACGCTCGGCCTCTCGGCCGTGATCTATGCCGTGACCTGGGAATTCGACCTGTATCTGTCGGCCTACCCGAACGGCTTCTGGGCCTTCAACCCGCTTGCCTGGCAATTGCTGTTCGTCTTTGGCGCGTGGTGCGCGCTTGGCGGCGCCAGGCGCATGACCCGCATTCTCAATTCGCCGGTTACGCTTTGGATCAGCGCTGCCTATCTATTGGCTGCGTTCATCGTGACGCTGACTTGGTACATTCCGCAGCTCGGCCATCTGCTGCCGCGCCGGCTCGAGCAGTGGATGTATCCGATCGACAAGACCGACCTTGACGTGCTGCGCTTCGCGCATTTCTTGGCACTGGCTGCGCTCACCGTCCATTACCTTCCGAGGGACTGGCCGGGCCTGAAATCGCGCTGGTTGAAGCCCCTGATCGTGTGCGGTCAGCACTCACTGGAGATCTTCTGCCTCGGCGTCTTCCTCGCATTCGCGGGACACTTCATCCTTGCCGAGGTGTCGGGTGGCGCAGCAATGCACGCGCTGATTAGTCTCAGTGGCATCCTCATTATGTGGGGGGTTGCCTCGTTGATTTCATGGTACAAAAACGTGGCAGACAAGAGTGCACCGCGAAAGGCTGCGCTTGCGAATGCCGATCTGGCGGGAGGGGGCTGATGCAGTCCGTCTCGTGGTTAAGGCGACGTAAATACGGCCTCATGAGGCTTGGGCTGCTGACGCTGGCCGCGGTGCTGGCGACGGCGGCGCGCGCCGAAGAGAACGTCCCGAACTGCGAGGTGCCGCCCTACCTGCTCGCCACCGAAAGCAAGCTGCCGAAGGTCGCCGAAGCCGTGAAGAACGGAAAGCCGCTCGATATTCTCGTGCTCGGCAGCCGCTCCTCCGCCATCGTGAGCACGTCCGACAACAACGCCTATCCCTTCCGCTTGCAGGCGGCCCTGAAGGAAAAGCTGCCTTCGGCGACCGTCAATCTGAGCGTCGAATTGCAGCCGAAGAAGACGGCCGAGGAGATGGCCGGCAGCTTCGTTAAGCTGCTGGAAGCAAAAAAGCCTAATCTGGTGATCTGGCAGACGGGGACGGTCGACGCGATGCGATCGATCGATCCCGATGAGTTTCGTGCCGCCGTCAACAACGGCGTGACGGAGCTGCAAGATGCGGGGGCGGACGTCATCCTGATGAACCTGCAATACAGCCCACGCACGGAAACCATGATTTCCGTGCCGCCTTACATCGACAACATGCGCGTCGTTGCGCAGGAACGCGACGTGCCGCTGTTTGATCGGTTCGCCATCATGCGGCAATGGAACGAAAATGGCGATTTCGACCTGTTCAATCCCACGCACGGGATCGAGCTCGCCAAGCAGGTTCACGACTGTCTCGGCAAGGCGCTCTCGAAACTCATCATCGATGCGGCGCAGCTTGGGCCGGTCGCGCAGCAGAACTAGGATGTCTTGGTTTATGACGTTAACGAGTTGTCACCGCGTATTTCGAGGGCTGGCGCTCCCGGCTCTCATGGCAATCGCATTCGCCGTGCCAGCATCATCGCTCTACGCACAGACTACAGCCCAAGCCGCGCCGGCCTCACCGCCTGCAGCTGACGCGCCGGCATCGCCGCTCACCGACTTGCGATCGACGATCGGTCATGCTGCAGCGGTCGAGCCGCAGAAGCCATCGGCACCACAGGTCGCTGCGGTGCACCAGGGCGCTCCGGCAGGCACGCAAGGCGTAGCTCT
>NZ_CAFK01000349.1 GCF_000239815.1 Bradyrhizobium sp. STM 3843
TTTTCAAATNTCCGCCCTTGGTATGACGAACGCATCGTCCGACCTCTGACGTTCAGGCCGGAGGCATCAATCCAAGCCTCTCCCTTTGAGGCGCGTTTTATGACCTAAAACATCTGATCAATCTCACGCTTGAACGGAGATTTTGTTGTCCATCCTATTGCCAATTTGTTTTTTCGGAGCGTTGGCTCTTGTACGGGCTGCCCGCAAGTTGATCGGAGAGGAGAACCAGATATCCAACCCGGACCGTTCTTTTTACCGACGCAATGACGGAAACCTCTTACGACTGATCTTCTATTTTGTCCTTTGGTGTTCGACCGGGACCCTAATGTGCGGCCTGTGGCTCCATATCACCGGGCAGTTGGCGATCAAGCTCTGAGCCGTCTGAAATTTCAAACTGAGACATCCACCGCCGATGTCTGCCTCTCGAATTGAATTTCCTATAGAGCCAGCGGCGCGGAAGCTGATACAAACGTCGCGTTCACGCACCAACAAGGACAAGAAGACACATGACAGGCAAGCGCGTGGTGTTCACCGGGGGAACCGGCAAGGCCGGCAGGCATGTGCTGCCGCATCTCAAGAGCAAGGGCTACGAGCTGCTCAACGTCGATCTCAAGCCGTTCGATCATCCCGGCATCAACACCCTGATCGCCGATCTGACCGACAGCGGCCAGGCGTTCAACGCATTGACCACGCATTTCGGCTTCGGCGGCTTCAACGCCGGCAAGCCGCCGTCGGCGCCGGACGCGGTGGTGCATTTTGCGGCGATCCCGCGCGTCCTCATTGAGCCCGACAATGAGACATTTCGTGTCAACACCGTCAGCACCTATAACGTGATCGAGGCCGCCGCGAAGCTCGGTGTCCGCAAGATCGTGATCGCCTCCAGCGAGACCACTTACGGCGTCTGCTTCGCCGAGGGCGACAAGGATTTCAAGAGCTTCCCGCTCGAGGAGGACTACGACACCGACCCGATGGACTCCTATGGATTGTCCAAGGTGGTGAACGAAAAGACCGCGCGCGCCTTCGCCATGCGCTATGGTATTGACATCTATGCACTGCGCATCGGCAATGTCATCGAGCCGCATGAATACGACATGTTCCCCGGCTTTCTCGCCAATCCGCCGTCGCGCAAGCGCAATGCCTGGTCCTATATCGACGCCCGCGACCTCGGCGAGATCGTGCACCTCGCAATCCAGAAGGACGGGCTCGGTTATCAGGTCTTCAACGCCGTCAACGACACCGTCACCGCCACGATGCCGACGCGCGAGCTGCTGCGCCGCCATTGCCCGGATGTGCCGCTGACCCGCGAGCTCAAGGACGACGAGGCGCCGCTGTCGAACCGGAAGGCGCGCGAGGTGCTGGGATTCAAGGAAGCGCACAACTGGCGGAGCTACGTGAAGGTCGGGTAGGGCAGGGCGAACGCATCTGACGAGAGCAGACTTTCGCGACGAGAGGCATTTGGGTGCTCGTCATGCCCGGGCTTGACCCGGGCATCCACGTCTCTCTTTCCAAGTCTTCCGACGTGGATGACCGGTCTTGCGACGTGGATGGCCGGGCCAAATCCGGCCATGACGGAGCGGACACAGCCGACAGTTGCGTTTGCACCCGGAATCTCGAAATCGTTCAGAACAGACGCGAGACAATATCGAGATTCCGGGTTCTAGGCCTGCGGCCTTGCCCCGGAATGACGGTGGTTGTGGCGTAGCAAAGCAGGCATTGCGGCACGATCGCCCGCGCGGGCCGCCGCAGTGCGCGCTCAGGACATGCGGTGGCGGATGGCGGTCATCGCCAGCGCCAGCACGATCGTGCCGACGATGAAGACAGCCGCCGCGGCGACGATCGCGGGACTGATGTTCTCGCGGATCGTGGCGAACATCTGCCGCGCCAAGGTTCGTTGATTCGGTCCCGCCACGAACAGCGTGAGCACGACTTCGTCGAGCGAGGTTGCAAACGCGAACAGCGCGCCCGAGACGATGCCGGGCAGCGCGATCGGCAGCGTCACCGAAAACAGCACGGTGCGCGGTGATGCGCCCAGGCTCGCCGCCGCATGCTCCAGCCTGGCGTCGATACCTTGCAGGGCAGACGACACATTGACGAGCACGAACGGTACCGCGACCACAGTATGCGCGATGATGACGCCGATATAGGTGTTGACCAGCTCGTAGCGGGCGAACATCAGCTGCATGCCGACCCCGAGCACCACCGCCGGGACGACCATCGGCAGCAGGAACAGCGTCCGGACGCTCGAGAACAGCAGCGAGGACCGGCGTCCCCGCAACCCGAGCCCGGCCGAGGTGCCGAGCACGGTCGCGAGCACGGTAGTGCCGCTCCCGATGATGACGCTGTTGACGATCGACAGGCGCCAGGCCTCGGCCTCGATCAGCTCGCGGAACCAGCGGGTCGAGTAGGCGGGAATCGGATAGTTGAGGAAGACGCTGTCTGTGAACGACAGCGGCAGGATCGCGATCAACGGGCCCAGCAGGAAGACGACGATCAGGCTCGCAAAGACGAATTTCGCAACCCCGAGCGTCTTCATGCCCGCTGCTCCTCGTCGGACGCGAGCCGGATATAGACTGCATAGAGCAGGATGGTCATGGCCAGCAGCACCAGGCCGAGCGCGCCCGCCATGCTCCAATTGGCCGCCGCCGTGGCGTAGTAGGCGATGACGGAGGATATCATCTGGTCATTGGCGCCGCCGATCAGGGCCGGCGTGATGTAGTAGCCGAGCGCAGCCATGAACACGAGCAGGCCGCCGGAGACCACCCCGCGCATCGAGAGCGGCAGCAGCACGTGCAGGAAGGCCCGCAGCGGAGGCGCCCCCAGCGACGCCGCCGCCGGCATCAGGTTTTTCGGGATCGCGATCAGCACGCTGAAGATCGGCAGCACCATGAACGGCAGCAGCACGTGGGTCATGGCGATGACGACGCCCAGCCGGTTGAACATCAGTGGAATCGGCGCGGAGATGATGCCGAGGCTCTTCAGCGTTGCGTTGATCAGCCCGTTGTCCTGCAGCTCGATGTACCAGGCCGCGGTGCGGACCAGGAGCGAGGTCCAGAGCGGCAGCAGCACGGCGCCGAGCAGGAGTTGCCGTCGCCAGCCCTGCACCGATGCGGCCACCATCGCGAATGGCAGTCCGATCGCGATGCAGGCGGCGGTGACGATCGCCGCGGTCACGAACGTGCGGATCAGGATCAGGCGGTTGGCCGAGGCGCCCTCCGGCATCGCGGCGATCGCTCCCGCCGCGTTGCGCTCCAGGTCGACCGCGGCGAGCAGGTTCTTGTCGGTCCAACTCGAGGCCACCGCATCTGCTATCGTCGCCCAGTAGGAGATCTCGGCCCACCGCGCATCGACCGCCGCCAGATCCACCTCGCCGGAGGCACCGAGCGCGCGGCGGGTCTTGCCGAGCAGGCTGCGGAAACCTGACTGGGCGCTGTTGAGCCGCCGCACCAGATCGCCGAACTGCTCGTCATTGGTCAGCGCCCGTAGATCAGCCACCAAGGCCGCCTGCTGTGCTGTGGTCGGCAGCGTGGCCCGGTCCCAGCGGGCCAGCGCCCGTGCCGTGCGCGGCAGCGCGTTGGTCGCCACCGGATCCGACACCGCCGACGTCATCATGGTCACCAGCGGTGCGACGAAAAAGACCAGCATGAAGGCCAGCAGCGGCGCCAGCAGCAGCAACGATTTCAGGCGTTGGAGGACGTCTGGCCGCCGCATGATCCCACCACCCACACGTCCGACGGCGCAAAGGAGATCGCGACCTCGTCTCCGATGTCGGCGCGCTGCCGCGCACGCTCGCTCTTGATGATCAGGCGCTGCGCGCCGACGGTCGCAATCAGCCGGATATGGTCGCCGAAATAGACGGCATCGACGATGCGCGCCGTCAGGCCGTTGGCGCCGATCGCCGGGTCGTTGATCCTGATGACCTCGGGCCGGATCGAGATCTGGACCCGGCCGTCCTCAACGGCAGCGGAGCCGGCCTGCGCGGACAGTGTCAGGCCGGACTCGGAGGTCAGGCGGAGCGTGTCACCCGATCGCGCCTCGATCATGCAGGGCAGCAGGTTGGTCTCGCCGATGAATTCCGCCACGAACGGCGTCCGCGGCAGATCGTAGATCTCCGCCGGCGTGCCGATCTGCTCGATCCTGCCGTGATTGAAGACGGCGATCCGGTCCGACATCGTCAACGCCTCGTCCTGGTCGTGGGTGACGAACACGATGGTCAGGCCGAGCCGGCGATGCAGGTCGCGGATGTCGAGCTGCATCTGCTCCCGCAGCTTCTTGTCGAGCGCGCCGAGCGGCTCGTCCATCAAGATGACCTGCGGCTCGAACACCAGCGCCCGCGCCAGCGCCACGCGCTGCTGCTGGCCGCCCGAGAGCTGCGCGGGCTTCCGACCCGCCATCGCGCCGAGCTTGACCATATCCAACACGCGGGCGACGCGCTCCGCGATCTCAGCCTTCGGCGTACCGCGCATCTTGAGCGGAAAGGCGATGTTGTCGGCCACGCTCATGTGCGGAAACAGCGCGTAGCTCTGGAACACGACGCCCATGTTGCGCTTGTAGGGCGGCAGCTCGTCGATGCGGCGGCCGTCGACATGGATGGTGCCGCTGGTCGGCTGCTCGAATCCTGCGAGCATCATCAAAAGCGTGGTCTTCCCGGAGCCGGACGGCCCGAGCAGGCTGACAAATTCGCCGCGTGCGATGCCCAGATCGAGTTGATCGACGACCGTCAGGGCGTGAAAGCGTTTGGTGACCTGTCTGAACGAGATGAACGGTGTCAACGCGCGAGCCAGGCATTGAAACGCTTGGAGAGCTCTTCCGAATTGTCGGTCCAGAAGCCGACATTCAGTGGGATCGCCCGCTTGAGATTGTCAGGCGTGGTCGGCAGCTCGGCGGCGTATTTCTCCGGAACGAGCTTGGCCGCGGCGATGTTGGGCAGGCCGTAGGCGATGTATTCGGGAAGCTTGGCCTGGTTCTCGGTTTGGCTGGCGAAGGCGATGAAATTCATCGCGGCATCCTTGTTGGGCGAGTTCTTCAGGATGACCCAGCTGTCGACCGCATAGATGCTGTCCGGAAACACGAAGCCGAAATGCTTGCCCTCGGAGCGGTTGATGGCGCTGATGCGGCCATTATAGGCCGACGTCATCACGACCTGACCGGATGACAGGAGCTGCAGCGGCTGCGCGCCGGCCTCCCACCAGACGATGTCACCCTTGAGCGCGTCGAGCTTCTTGAAGGCGCGCTCCACGCCCTCGGGCGTCTTCAGGACCTTGTAGACGTCCGCCGCCGGCACGCCGTCGGCCATCAGCGCGAATTCGAGCGTGTATTTGGCGCCTTTGCGTAACGACCGCTTGCCCGGATATTTCGCCGTGTCCCAGAAGTCAGCCCACGATTTCGGGCCATCCTTGAGCTTGTCGCCGTCATAGGCGATGCCGGTCGACCAGACGATCGCCCCGACGCCGCAGTCGCTGACCCCGGCGGGAACGAAGGAGTCCCTGCCGCCCATCTTCTGCCAGTCGATCTTCTCATAGATGCCGTCGCTGCAGCCGAGCTCGAGCTCCTCGGCCTCGACCTGAACCGCATCCCAGTTCGGGGTGCCGGCTTTGACCTTCGCCTGCAACACGCCGTAGCCGCCGTCCCAGCTCTCGTCGAGCACGGTGGCGCCGATCTTGGCGGCAAATGGCTGGAAGTAGATCTTGCGCTGGGCGTCCTGGTAATTGCCACCCCAGGAGACGACGGTGAGATCGCGGGCATGGGCCGGGGGCGAAACGCTCATCAAGGCGGCCGCGCTCGCCAGTGCCGCCAGCAAAACCTTCATCGATGCCCCCTTGACCGAACCGTGAACGGTCAAATCTTCGCGCGCGAGCATCGGAAGTCAAGGCTAACGTGGGTCCGGCGGGCATTCCGCCGGGGTCACAACTCGGAGGCCGTTATCGCGCGCGGGCGGGCGCCGTCGGCTGGGCCATCTCGGGCAGGTCCGCGGCGAGATCGGCGGCCGGCAAAGTGGGATCGAGCGGCCGTGGCAACCGTGGCGTCGTCGCATCATGTCGGCCGACGCGCTCGAAAAGCTGCGTGTCCTTCATGAGACGGGCAGCGACAAGATGATTCAAAAGTTCCATGGTAAACTCCTCAACTGCAATGACCCGGTGGCCGGGCGCGGGTCCGGCCACCGGGTCGGCACGGCGCAATGGAGGTGGCGTCCTCCATTTCGCCGCGCGGTTCTATGAATGAACTCACATTCGCCGCGATTATTCCGCCGCCTGCGCGATGTGACCGATGGTTCCGTGATCCCCGTGCTGGGTGAGCGGCTTCATGCCGGTGACGGTCCGCAGCAGCACATAGAACACGGGCGTCAGGAACAGGCCGAACACGGTGACGCCGATCATGCCGGAAAACACCGCCACGCCCATGGCACGGCGCATCTCCGAGCCTGCGCCGGTCGAGAGCACCAGAGGCAGCACGCCCATGATGAACGCCATCGACGTCATCAGGATCGGCCGCAGCCGCAGCCGGCTGGCCTCGATCGCGGCGCGGATCGGCGAGCGGCCCGCGAATTCGAGCTCGCGCGCGAACTCCACGATCAGGATCGCGTTCTTCGCGGAGAGGCCGACGAGAACGATGAGGCCGATCTGGGTGAAGATGTTGTTGTCGCCCTTCGAGATGTAGACGCCGAACATCGCGGCGAGCAGCGCCATCGGCACGATCAGGAGGATCGCGAGCGGCAGAGCGAGGCTCTCATAGAGCGCGGCGAGCACCAGGAACACCAGCAGGATCGCCAGCGGAAATACCCAGAGGCCGGAATTGCCGGCGATGAACTCCTGATAGGTCAGGTCGGTCCATTCGAAGGCAAAGCCGGGGGGCAGGGTTTCCGCCGCGACACGCTCGGCCGCGGCCTGCGCCTGGCCGGACGAATAGCCCGGCGCCGCCGCGGCGTTGATGTCGGACGACAGGAAGCCGTTATAGCGGATCGCGCGCTCAGGTCCGGCGCTCTGACGAACGTGGAGCAGCGCGGAGAGCGGCACCATGTCGCCGGAGGCGGCGCGCACCTTGAGCTGCCGGATGTCGTCGGCCCGGGCCCGGAACGGCGCATCGGCTTGCACATAGACCGAATAGGTGCGGCCGAACTTGTTGAAGTCGTTCACGTAGTAGGAGCCGAGGTAGATCTGCAGGGTGTTGAAGACCTCCGTGACGGGCACCCCGAGCTGCAGCGCCTTGGTGCGGTCGATATCGGCGAACAGCTGGGGCACGTTGACCTGGAAGCTCGAGAACACGCCCGCTATTTCAGGCGCCTTCTGCAAGCCCGCAAGGAACGCCTTGGTGGCCTCGTTCAGCGCGTCATAGCCAAGGCCGGCGCGGTCCTCGATCTGCAGCTTGAAGCCGCCGATCGTGCCCAGGCCGTTGACCGGCGGGGGCGGGAACATGGCGATAAAGGCGTCCTGGATCCCGGCATATTTCTTGTTGAGCGCCATCGCCAGCGCGGGCCCCGACAGCGACGGGTCCTTGCGCTCGTCGAACGGCTTCAACGTCGAGAACACGATGCCGGCGTTGGAGGAGTTGGTGAAGCCGGAAATCGACAGGCCCGGAAACTGCACCGAACTCTCGACACCGGGCTGCGTCAACGCGATGTCGCCCATCTTGCGGATCACCTCTTCGGTGCGATCCAGCGTGGCGCCATCCGGCAGGCGGGCGAAGCCGACCAGATATTGCTTGTCCTGGCCCGGGACGAAGCCGCTCGGGACCTGCTTGAACAGCACCGCGGTCGCGCCGATCAGGAGCACATAGAGCCCCAGTATGGCAGCCTTGCCGAAGATCACCTTGCTGACGGTGCCGCTGTAATTGTCCGAGGCCTTCACGAACACGCGGTTGAAGCCACGGAAAAACCAGCCCAGCGCCTTGTCGAGAAACCGCGTCAGCCGGTCCTTCGGGTCGTGATGGCCCTTGAGCAGCAGCGCCGACAGCGCCGGCGACAAGGTCAGCGAGTTGACGGCCGAGATCACGGTCGAAATCGCGATCGTCAGCGCGAACTGCTTGTAGAACTGCCCGGTCAGCCCCGAGATGAAGGCGAGCGGCACGAACACGGCAATCAAGACCAGCGCAATCGCAATGATCGGTCCCGACACCTCGCGCATCGCCTGGTAGGTGGCATCGCGCGGCGTGAGCCCCGACTCGATATTGCGCTCCACATTCTCGACCACGACGATGGCGTCGTCGACGACGATGCCGATCGCGAGCACCAGGCCGAACAGGCTGAGCGCATTGATGGAGAAGCCGAACAGATGCATCACCGCAAAGGTGCCGATGATCGAGACCGGCACCGCGAGCAGCGGGATGATCGAGGCGCGCCAGGTCTGCAGGAACAGGATCACCACCAGCACGACGAGCACGATGGCCTCGAGCAGGGTGTGCACCACGGCTTCGATCGAGGAGCGCACGAACTGGGTGGGGTCGTAGACGATCTGGTAGTCGACCCCCTCCGGCATGTTCTTCTTGATCTCGGCCATGGTCGCGCGGACGTTGTCGGAGATCTGCAGCGCGTTCGAGCCCGGCGCCTGGAAGATCGGGATTGCGACCGCCTGCTTGTTGTCGAGCAGCGAGCGCAAGCCATATTCGGAGGCGCCGAGTTCGATACGGGCGACGTCGCGCAACCGCGTGACCTCGCCGCGGCCGCCGGTCTTGACGACGATGTCGCCGAACTGCTCCTCGGTCGACAGCCGTCCCTCGGCGTTGACCGAGAGCTGCAGGTCGAGGCCCTTGACGCTCGGCGAGCCGCCGACCACGCCGGCCGCGGCCTCGACGTTCTGCGCCTGGATCGCCTTGACGATGTCGCTCGCGGTCAGCCCGTGCTCGGCGGCCTGCTGCGGATCGACCCAGACCCGCATCGAATAGTCGCCGGCGCCATAGAGTTGCACGTCGCCGACGCCGTCGATCCGCGCCAGGCGGTCCTTGACGTTGAGGACCGCATAGTTGCGCAGATAGGTCATGTCATAGCGGCCGTTCGGCGAGTTCAGGTGCACCACCATGGTGAGATCGGGCGAGCTCTTCTTGGTGATGATGCCGAGCTGACGAACCACGTTGGGCAGGCGCGGCTCGGCCTGCTGCACCCGGTTCTGCACCAGCTGCTGGGCCTTGTCCGGATCGGTGCCGAGGCGGAACGTCACCGTCAGCGTCATCGCGCCGTCGGTGGTCGCTTGGCTGCTCATATAGAGCATGTTCTCGACGCCGTTGATCTGCTCCTCGATCGGGGTCGCCACGGTCTCGGCGATCACCTTCGGGTTGGCGCCGGGATAGGTGGCGCGCACCACGACCGAGGGCGGCACCACGTCCGGATATTCCGAGATCGGCATCGCAAACAGCGCAATCAGGCCGGCGAGGAAGATCAGGATCGACAGCACGCCGGCAAAGATCGGCCGGTCGATGAAGAATTTGGAGAGGTTCATGGCTCGCCCCGTAGCGGAAATGTCGTTTCGGCGAATGCGTCGTGATGAGTCAGGGTCTAAATCGCTTGGGCAGTGTTACCCTCTCCCACAAGGGGAGAGGGTGGCAGAGCTCGTCGCTGCCGCTTCCCCACCCAAGTTCAGCGCTCTGCAAGTTGCTTGTTGTCGGACGCTGCGCCGTCGCGCTCGCCCATCGCGGCGACCTGCGTCTTCAACAGGGCGCCGGGACGCACGCGTTGCAGGCCGTTGACGACGACGCGGTCGCCGGGCTTGAGGCCGGTCTGCACGATGCGAAGCCCCTCGACGGTGCCGCCGATCGTGATGGGACGGTAGAGCGCGCGCTCGTCGTCGCCGACCACCATCACGAATTTCTTGTCCTGGTCGGTGCCGATGGCGCGCTCGTCGAGCAGCACAAGCGTCTGCTGCTGCGGCTGGCCCATGCGGACGCGCGCGAACTGGCCCGGGATCAGCCGGCCCTCGTCGTTCTTGAACACGGCGCGCACGCGGATCGTGCCGCTCTGGCCGTTGACCTGATTGTCGATCAGCTGGATATGGCCCTTGGCGGAAAAGCCGCCGGACGTCGTCATCTCGACCGGGATGCGGTCGAGATTGCCGCGCTTGCCGGAGGCGTCAGCGACCGCATTCAGCGCGCGCAGCACCACCTCTTCGTCGGCGTCGAAGCTCGCATAGATCGGGTTGACCGACACCAGCGTGGTCAGCACCGGCGAGGCCGACCCCGCGGCGACGAGATTGCCGACGGTGACCTCGATCTTGCCGACCCGACCGTCCACCGGCGCGCGGACCTCGGTGTAGTCGAGATTGAGCTTGGCGGTCTGCAAGGTCGCTTCCGCGGCTTTGACGTTGGCAATGGCCTCGCGATTGCCATTGTCGCGCTGGTCGTAGTCGCGCCGAGTCACGACTGCGTTGCCGACCAGTTGCGCGCCGCGCTCCAGCTCGTTGGCGGCAAAGGCCGCACGCGCCTTGGCGGCTTCGAGCTGGGCCTGGGCCTTGTCCACTTCGGCGGCGTAAGGCGCGGGGTCGATCTTGAACAGTACGTCGCCGGCTTTCACCAGCGCGCCCTCGGTGAAATTGGTCGAAAGAATAGCGCCGGCCACCCGCGGCCGGACCTCGACCCGCTCGACCGCCTCCAGCCGCCCGGAGAATTCATCCCAGAGCGTGGCTTGGCGTGGCTCGACCACCGAAACGGTCACAGGCACGGCCTGCTCTGGAGCCGCGGCCATGGCCGCGTTCGGGGCGGTATTGAAATAACGATTGCCAGCCACCGAAGCGCCGGCAAGGAGGACAGCGGCGACCGCGACGGTGCCGAGCAGCCGCTTGAGACGGCCGAAAGGGGGATTCTTGTGCGAGGGCATTCGCGCGCTCCATATTGTAGTGCTCACTACAGATGTAGCGCTGGCAAGCCTTTCGCAAGACACTTATGTATCGGATACTACGAAAATGGTAGCCCCCTGTGGGGAAACTGCGCCAGATCAAAGAAAGCTCTCGAAAGAACAATAAGATAGCCGAACGCCGGCAAGCGCCGGAACGTTGCAGAAGCGGGCAGCAGGGGCAGGAGAGAGGCCAATGGGCATGGGACGACCCCGAACATTCGACTGCGACGCCGCGCTGGACCAGGCAATGGAGGTGTTCTGGCGTCATGGTTACGAGGGCGCCACCATCGCCCAGCTGACCGAGGCGATGGGCATCAATCCGCCGAGCCTCTACGCCGCGTTCGGCAGCAAGGAAGGTCTCCTCAAGGCCGCGCTCGACCGCTACACCGAACGTCGCGCCGCCTGGATGGAGGAGGTGCTGAGCGCGCCCACCGCTCGCGACGTTGCCGAGCGGATGCTGATGGGCGTAGCGGAGAAGCAGACCGATCCCGCCAATCCGCCCGGCTGCCTGCTGGTCCAGGGTGGAATCGCCTGCGGCACCGGTTCGGCCAGCGTGCCGTTCGAACTCGCCGCCCGGCGCGCCCAGACCGAGGAGCAGCTGCGCGACCGCTTCGCACGGGCCAAGGACGAAGGCGACCTGAAGCTGTCCGCCGACCCGGCGGCGCTCGCGCGCTACGTTTCCGCGGTCAGCGTCGGCATGGGCGTGATGGCCTCCTCAGGCGCCGACCGCGACGCTTTGGCCCAGGTCGCGGCCGTCGCGGTGAAGGCGGTCGAGGAGCAGTCGTCAGGCAGACCAGAGACATGACGTGGCGTTCTCGCGACGCCTGTCGCGTCCGAGTGCCCTTGCTAGCGGTCAGCCTGAGGTGATCAGGTCGCAAATGCACGCGCAGCGACACATGATCCTCATTTGAGTCTTCTCGAATTGGACCCAAAGCAGAGATTCACTTGCAGCCTCGCCCACGCGCGCCGATCCGCGACATCATGCCGCTCAGCAGGGATCCCTGCGTGCAAACCGAAGGTTGCGCGGCGAATCGCCAAAACGCGCTCGGAACAGGCGATTGAAATGCGAAACATCGGAAAAGCCGACCTGCAGCGCGATATCGGAGATTCGCTGCGCGCCGCCATTTGATTCGGTCAGAAGCTTCAGCGCTTGTTGGAGCCGTAACTCATTCACGTATCCGGTGAACGATGATCCTGATGACGCGATCAGGCGCTGCAGATAGCGCGGCGAGATGCCTTGGCAACGAGCGACCGTCTGGACGCTGAGCCCCGGCTCCTGAAAGTGTGCTGCGATGTAATCGAGGACGGCAGTATGGCGCGCGGCGACGACCGCGCTCGTACTGCTTTCGCCAAAGGGGAGGCATGCGCTGATTGCGATCGCCACGAGATCATGGATATGCGCCACGACCGCATCACGCAGGTTGGGAGCGGCCAAAACATTTTCGTTAAATGTCGACTTCAGATAAGCCATGAGGAGTCGGAGCGCTTCAGTTCGGTGCGAAACAGGCCGCATCGTGAGCCTTTCGACATTCGTCACGCGCTCTGCAAGCTCTTCGCGCGGTACCGCCAGGCCGAACAACAATCCATCGACATAGGTGACGGTGGCGATTTCGGAATGCAGAATTGCGATCGCATCGCCGGTGCGAAGGTCAATTTCGCGGCCACGCTGCGACAGCTGACATTTGCCGAGAGAGCAGACGACAATTCCAATCGAGTCATCACCATCAGCGAGGTTCGCGCGCAAACGCTTGAAGCGCATCGAGGAGCCTCTCAATGCGAGCTTGCGCAAACCCCGGATCGCTTGCAACGTTGCGTCGGCCTGAAACGGAGCCTTCGATAGCGGCTCGATCTCGGCGTGAACTAAGCCCCGCCCAAAGTAGTCGCGCCACAGCGGGAGTCGCATCCGTTCCGGAAGCTCGCGCGTGGAGAAATGATGCGAGACAAATTCGGCTGCGTCCTTACACACGGGGGACCTCCAGCCTTTGAACCAGACGTCGGGATGAAATGCCGCGACAATCTACGGTCGCTATTCGAAGTTTGCAGTCCGCGCACCGGCCTTCTCTAGAGCCGTACGCATGAGTCCAAGACGCTACACCATTGGTCTGATAGTCTCATTCACCTGTGATCGATGCGTATGTGAACTGGCTTACGTCGCGGACATTAAATCAGCACTATAATGATTTGAGAAAAAATCTCCTTTAAGAAGAGAAGATCATGATGGCTCTATTTCTAATTGCTGCTGTCGACTCCAATTCAGACGACTCTATCAACATGCAAGCGCAAATCACAGCTTTACGACATCCTTCGCGATTGATCGAACTCAACGATCCGCGTGCAGATGACAACGCACGGCTGGCTGTCCTCTGATACCAATTTCGTGTCGTGGACCGGCAGCCACATCGCTCGGTTTGTCGGACACAACTATTTTCGGCGCTGCTGGTTTGGATCTGCCGGTTGAAATGAAATCTGTTGCGGGTGACGTCGACGGTCATGATCAAGCGGGGTTTGATGATGTCCATCATAATCGAGATGTTTTACCGTGAATATTGCCGTGCTCGCCTCGCCGAAATGCGGAAGCAGCTTTTCATCCCGATGGTCGGCGGAGTCCAGCAAGGGCCTCCGGTGGACCTCGACGCGTGCGACCCAGATGATCAGGGGAGCAACCGGGTAGGGAAAGAAAGTCCAACCATCAGGTAGCCCGAGGCTTGTAACCGCATCGATCGGTCGGGCATTCGCTCGGTACGCGGAGCTCCTGAAGTATCCGGGTATCTCGTCGACGTAGATCCGATGACGGCATGCGAGCTCGCCAGGCAGATCAACAAATGCACGATAGAACTCAAACCGCGACGCGATTGATCGATCAAACTCCGCCGGAGTTGGGGGGATCTGGCCGCGACCTCCGCATCGATGTCTGTCGCGGCCTCGCCCTGTGGTGGATCTTTCTTGACCATGTTCCCAACAACATCGCAAGCTGGCTGACACCGCGCAGCTATGGCTTCTGTGATGCCGCCGAGATCTTCATGTTCATCTCGGGCGTGACCTGCGCGTTGGCTTATGGCAGGGCACAGCAGCGCGAGGGCTGGAGCGGCATGATCGGCCGTTCGCTGCGGCGGGGATGGGACATCTATGCGGCGTTTCTGCTGCTCACGGTCGCTTGCACCATCCTCGTCCACCTCGCGGGCATCGACCATCTTGCCGACGAGAGCAACACGCGGGTTCTGTTCGAAAGTCCGGGCGCCGCGCTCGAGCAAGCCGCCATCTTGCAATACCGCCCGGTCAACACCGACGTGCTGCCCGTTTTTGTGATCTATCATGTGTTGTTCGCTCCGCTGTTGTGGTTGCTGCTGCGAGCACCCAACGTGACGCTCGGCCTTTCATTGTTGCTTTATGCGCTCGTGCAGATCTTCGGCTGGAGCGTTCCAGCCTGGCCCAACAGCGTCTGGTACTTCAATCCGCTGGCTTGGCAGCTTCTGGTCGTTCTTGGCGCCTGGTGCGTCATCGAGGGAGAGAAGATCCGGCCGTGGGTGGCGTGGCGCCCGGTGCTCGTTCTTGCGGTTCTCTACCTGGCTTTAGCCCTGATCCTTGCGCTGAGTTGGGATATCAAGCCGCCGGTGCCCCGGTCATTGGCGAGTGGCTTCTCGCCCTTGGACAAATCCAATCTTGGTCCGTTGCGGTTGCTGCATTTCCTGGCCCTTGCAATCGTGGCATGTCGGCTCATTCCTCGGGATTGGCGAGGGCTATCGACAGCGGTGATGCGCTGCGCGAGGCGCTGTGGCGAGAATTCGCTCCCGATATACTGTCTCGGCGTTCTGCTGGCGCTTGCCGGTCACCTGACGTTGGTTGAGATTTCCGACCGGCTCGCAATGCAGATCGGTCTCAGCCTTACTGGAATCCTGGTCATGATCGTCGTCGCGACCCTGCTGAACGCGATCGGCAACAAGCGCGGGCGTCAGCCCCAGTGGACGCAGTCGAGGTAAGGCGCACGAAGCCCGGAGCTCTCGGGCGCGAGTGGAGAACGATCAGGACGCCGAGCATACCGTGTGGTCCGCCCATGCGCTGCGCGGCGGTCGCTCTTCGCGTGAGTCTCTTGCGCTTCTTGATCCGGTTGGTTTCTCTGTAGCGGCGTCGTCGGCCGGGACGATGCGCGCCTGCCTTCCCTTGCGACCGATCGGGTTCAGCCTCCATGCGTGTCTTCTCCGCCGCTCTTGCCACCGAGACTAACACTTTCGCGCCGATGCCCACTGGGCTCGCCACCTTTCATGAGCGGGCCTACTTTCCCGCCGGCACCCATCCCGACAAGATGCAGATGCATGGCGGGCCGTTATGGGCGGCGCGGCAGGTCGGACCGTCCAAGGGTTGGACGCTGATCGAGGGGCTGGTTGCGGCCGCCGTGCCCAATGGTGTCGTCACCCGCGCCACTTTCGAGACCTTGCGCGACCAGATCCTTGCCGATCTCAAGGCGGCACTGCCGGTGGACATGGTGCTGCTCGGTCTGCACGGCGCGATGATCGCCGATGGCTATGATGACTGCGAGGGCGAGCTGATCACGCGCGTCCGCGAGATCGTCGGGCCCGATGTCGTGATCGGCGGCACGCTCGATCCGCACTGTCATATGAGCGACGCGATGGTCGCAGGGGCGGATCTCCTGATCTGCTGGAAGGAATATCCGCACACCGACATTTTTGAGCGCGCGCAGGAGCTGGTCGCGTTCTGCACCGCGCTGGCCGAGAAGCGGCTGAAGCTTCGGCACGCGCTGGTCGATACCGATATGATCGTCACCCTGCATACCACCCGCGAGCCGGTGCGGAGCTTTGTCGATCGCGTGAGCGCGCTGGAGGGCAGGGACGGCATCGTCTCGGCTTCGATCGTGCACGGCTTCGGCTGGGGCGATACGCCTGACATGGGCAGTAAGGTCCTCGTCTATAGCGATGCGGCCGCGGACCCGGATGGTGTCAGCGCCAAGGCGCTGGCGCGACGGCTCGCGGACGAGCTGATCGCGATGCGCGACGCCGTGACCGAGCGCATGCCCGGCATCGACGCGGCACTGGATCAGGCGCTGGGCACCGAGGGGACGATCGTGCTGGCCGACGCCAGCGACAATCCCGGCGGCGGCGCGCCCGGCGATTCCACCTTCCTCCTGCACCGGATCATCGCGCGAAAAATCAGCAATGTGTGCCTGGGGCCGATCTGGGATCCGATCGCGGTGCGCATCGCCTTCGATGCCGGCGTCGGCGCGAAGCTGCCGCTGCGGATTGGCGGCAAGATCGGGCCGCTCTCCGGTGATCCCGTCGACGCCACCTGGGAGATCAAGGCGCTGAAGTCGGACATGGTGATGACGGGGCTCGCCGGCACGCCGGCCAAGCTCGGCGATTGCGCGCTGATCGCCTGCGACGGTGTCGAGGTCGTGATCACGACCTTTCGCTGCCAGGCGTTCGGCACCGATCTCTTCACCCAGCTCGGCTGCGACCCGCGCACCCGCAAGCTCGTCGTGGTCAAGTCAGCACAGCATTTCCGCGCGGCCTATGCGCCGATCGCAACCGCCGTGATCACGGTTGATGCGCCCGGCGTGGTGGCGCGCGACGTGACCACCTTGCCGTACAAAAAGATCAAACGCCCGAAATGGCCACTCGATGAATTGCCAAGGGCGTGAGGCGCGGCGTCGATGTGCCAGAATGCGACGCCAGCGCCAGCGCTCTTAACTTTCGGAACGTGGTCGGAACGAAGCATGTCCGAATCGCTGGCGGGGCCAAGTGCGTCACTTGTTCACGACTAGATGTCGGGCCTTGGCAGGCGAAGCACGCCATATTCAGCTCGAGCAGATCAGCGCGGCCGTTTAGATTCGAACTCGAAAAGTTAAGCTCGGCGCAAGTGCCGGGCTGTGCCCGAGCCGCCGAAGATGTCGGCGGTCGCGTCCATCAGATGCTTCAAAACGAGACGTTATGCGCGCTGCTCTTAAGTTCTGGAACAGGCTTCGAACGAAGCATGTCCGAATCGCTCGCGCTGTCAGGTGCGTGATCTGTTCACCGCCAGATGTGGCGACCTGCTCGGGCGGCATACAACATGCAGCTGAAGGGGTCGACGTGCGAGGTGATATCGGCTCCGAAAAGTTAAAGCCCGGCGCGAGCGCCGGGCTTTTGCTACTCGACTCATCAGGATGCGATCGATCAGAACGCAACCTGCGTGCGCATCGCGAAGGCATCGAACGTCGAACCCGCATTGACGGTGCTGGTCGAGCTGGCCTGCTTGGAGATGTCGCCATGCAGATAGTTGAACATGAAGCGGATGTTGCTGCTGACGTACCAGTTCAGGCCCGCAGTGTAGATGTTCTGCCGTCCACCGGCGATGCCGGCAGCGGTCGCGAGCTGGTCGTTCAGGTCGATCGTGCTGAAGCGTCCGGCGATCTCCCAGGCCCCCCAATTGCCCGCCTGCCACGAGAACGGGTGTGACGGCGCGACGCCGCCGTAGGAGGCGCTCGCGGCGTTGTACTTGTGGCTTTCGCCGGTCAGGACATAGCTCGCCTCGACATAGCCGCCCTGGAATTTCAGGCTCGAGGCGCCGAACGGCGGCAGGCCGGTGTTGGCGGTGCGGTCGACGTTGAACCAATAATATTCGCCCTGGGCGAAGAATGACCCGTAGGTCCCGGCGGCTTCGACGCCGTAGACCTGGGCGCTGGAGACATTGGCGATCGCGCCGGTCGAGACCAGCGTGGTCGGATCGATCCGCAGCTCCGGACGGTCGCTCAGGGTCAGTGTCTGCGCCTGCGTGACGAGGTTGCGCGGCGGCTGGATCAGCCATTCCGCATCGGCACCAAGGTGGAATGAATAGTCCGGGCCACTGACGACCTGGCCGGCGACGCGCGCCACCGCACCATATTGCTCGCTGCTGGCTGCAGGCGTGACGCTGGAGGCCGAGTGGATCTGGCCGGTCGTCGGTCCCGTGACGTAGGCGCCGGCCCAGAACTGGTCATTCCACCAGCGCGAGCCGAAGGCCGAGCGGAAGTCGCCAGCCGCGATGTTGGTCGCGACGATGCCGGCCGAGGCGCGCTCCATGAACAGGATGTCATTGGAGCTCGTGGACTCATCGAGCGTCCAGGGCAGGTCCATGATGCCGCCCTCGATCGCCATCTTGCCGCCGAACGGTCTGAAGCCTGTGTAGCTCAGATAGGCGTTCTCGACGCCCGAGGTGCCGCCGCCCGGGAGCGATCCGGGTGCCGTGCCGCCGAAGCCATCGGACGAACCGCCGAAATCATAGATCAACGCATAATTCCAATCGCCCAAGAACTTACCCAAGATGCCGATGCGCGCGCGGCGTACGTTCTCGCCGCTGTCGAGCTTTTGCGGTGACGTCGCCGCGCTGTTGGGCCGGTAGTTATAGCCACCGACGTCGAAATGCAGCCGGCTGGTCAGCGAGATGCAGTTTTCGCCATCGATGGTGCAGATGGTCGGACGGTTGTTCGGCATGGTCACGACCACGCCGGATGCCGCCACCGGCCCCTTGGTCGGGATCGCCGCATTGGCATTGGCGACCGCGGCCTTGATGTCGGCCTTTGCGGTTTCCGCTTTCGCGCTCGCCGTCGCGGCCGCCTGTGTATTGGCCGTGGTCTGCTTCTGCAGCCTGTCGAGCTTCTGCTCCAGGATCTTGAGCTGCTGCTTCAACAGCGCGATCTCGGCCTCGCTGCTCTCGGCCGCGTGCGCCGACGACGCTGCCAGCAGCCCCGCCACGGCCACCATCGTTGCCGTTCGTATGGTCATGATAATCCCCTTTGTAGCTACAGCCACCCTGCAATCGCCTCAAATTGTAGGAAACTCGGGTGAAGGTCCTGCGACAGCCTATTCGCGATTGGCTGATTCCTGCTCTGTGAAAACAACATGGGGGGACGTCTGCTTGGATGATATCGATCATCCAATCCACGCGGAGGACGGCTGAAACGCTGAATGCGTCGAGGTCCGCATGTCGCAGATCTGCAACATGAGACCATCATATGTAAGTGAAAGCGCTAAGGGGCCGCGTCAGGCCGCGTTGCGTCAATCAGCCGGGGCCGGCTGCCTGTTAGTTTCAATGGCGTCGGTGAGAGCGGGCCCTGCGGTGCGCGCGTGACCAGGGCGACCAAGCCGAGCGCTGTGATCGCAAGCCAGAAGCACAGCCAGAAGCCGTCGATATAGGCGAGCACATTGGCCTCGCGCTGCACCTGCGCCGCGAGCGTGCCGACCGCGCGGCCCTGGGCCTGCCCGGCACCGTAGCTCGAAAAATAGTTGAGCAGCCGCTGCAGCACGCGTGCAACATCGGGATCTCCGCTCTGGATGTTGAGCCCGAGATAGGCGGAGTGCACCTGCTCGCGCACGCGCAGCCAGGTGCCCATCAATGCGACGCCGATCTCGGCGCCGCCGAGCCGCATGATCTGGATGTAGGCGGCAAAGGCGGTCGCGCGCGACGGATCGGAGTTGGACAACGCCATGATGATGATCGGCAGCAGGGTGAAGGCCTGGCCGACCGACTGCAGCAGCACGATCGGGATGAAGTCCTCGCGGGCCCATGCATTGGTGACTTGCGTGCCGAGCAGGTTGGCCGCGGCGAAGGTCGAAAATCCGATGATCACGACGATGCGGGGATCGAAATGACGCAGCAGCCAGATCGAGAGCGGCACCAGGGCGATCATCGGAAGTGCGCCGTAGGTCAGGAGCAGCACGCCGCTCTGCTCGGGCCGCAGCTGGGTGATGGTGCCGAGGAAGTTCGGCACCAGTGACGAGTTGGAAAGGCTGGTCAGGGTGTAGAGCAGGATGACGGCGAGCGAGAGCCCGATATTGCGTGAGAACAGCACGTTCACATGCGCCCACGGCTGCCGGACCAGAACTTCGTTGATCAGGAAGATCGCAAACAGCGCGGCACCGCCGAGCAGCAGCGCCATCACCGTGCCCGACTGCAGCCAGTCGAGCCGGTTGCCCTGGTCCAGGCCGGCATAGATCATCGCAACCGAGGTGCCGAGCAACAGCATGCCACCCCAATCGGCGTCCTTCACCAGCTCGCGGTTCACAGGCTCGGCCGGCGTGCCGAGATAGACCATCAGCCCCATCAGCGGCGCGATCGCGACGCCCTGCCAGTATAGCCATTGCCAGCCGAGATGCTCGACATAGAAGCCGACCAGCGCGGTCGAAGAGTCCAGCGCGAACCCGACGCGGATGGAATAGAGCGAGATCGCCGGCAGCCACCAGCGGATCGGCAGGTTGCGAAAGATGATCATCAGCGTGGCCGGCACGAACGTGCCGAGCAGCATGCCGTGCGCGATGCTGAGCGCGATCAGCGTCGGGTAGTGACGCACGAAGGGGATGATGAGCGAGATCAGCGCATAGATCAGGCTCGGGATGCCGAGCACGCGGCGCAGGCCGAACGCGGTCGCAAGCCAGGCCACGGCGGGCGCGATCAGGATCTGCGAGCCGATCGCGGCGGTGGAGAGCCAGGCGCCTTCGTCAAAGCTGAGAGAGAAGGCGCCGCGCAGGTCCGGGAGGCCGACCGAGGTGAGCCGGCTGTCGAA
This sequence comes from Bradyrhizobium sp. STM 3843, assembly GCF_000239815.1. Lineage (GTDB taxonomy): Bacteria > Pseudomonadota > Alphaproteobacteria > Rhizobiales > Xanthobacteraceae > Bradyrhizobium. The sequence goes on from NZ_CAFK01000349.1 coordinate 20,343, forward strand.
ATTGGCGAGGAATGCGCCCAGCAGCACGGCGACCACCGCAAACAGCGGATAGCGCGCGACCTCGCCGCGCGAGACCGGCCCACGATTGGCCGCGCTATTGTCCGCCATCGGCGCGGTCGACGTGAATGTGGGTCACGACCGACATCCCCGGCCGCAGCCGCGCGAGCAGCGGCTGATTGTCGTCGAGCTGGATGCGCACCGGAATGCGCTGGACGACCTTGGTGAAATTGCCGGTGGCGTTGTCGGGCGGCAGCAGCGCGAATTGCGAGCCCGATGCCGGTGCGATCCGCTCCACCCGGCCGTGCAGCCTCTCGCCGGGGAAGCTGTCGACAGTGACTTCGACGGCCTGGCCGGGCACGACATGGGTCAGCTGGGTTTCCTTGTAGTTGGCGATGACATAGACATGCGGCAGCGGCACCACCGCGATCAGGTTGCTGCCGATATTGACGTAGTCGCCGGGCTGGACCTGCCGCTCGCCGACAATGCCGTCGAACGGCGCCGTGATTCGGGTATAGCCGAGTTTCAGCCTGGCTGCGGCGAGCGCGGCCTTGGCGCCGGCGAGATCGGCGCCGCGCTGCTTCTTCGTCCCTTGCAGCACCTCGAGCTGATGGCGTTGCGCAGCGATGACCGCGCGACTGGCGCGCACATCGGCCTGCGCCTTGGCGTAGGCGGCGGTCGCTTGTTCCAGCTTCTGACGGGTGCCGGCCTCGCTTTGTGACAGCGATTGCTGCCTTTCCTGCTCCTCCCGCGCTTCGACCTCGGCCGCCCCGGCCGAGACCTGCTGCGCCTCGGCCTGCGCGATCGTCGCATATTGCAGCTCGATCTGGTTGCTCAGATTATCGAGCGCGGCCTGCGCGGCTTCCACCGTCGCCTCGGCCTGCGCAACCTGCGCCTCGTAATCGGCCGGGTCGATCTGGACCAGGAGATCGCCGGCCTTGACGCGCTGGAAGTCGCTGACGTCGACCTTAAGCACTTCGCCGGCGACGCGGCTGGACAGTTTCGTCAGCTCAGCCCGGACATAGGCATCGTTGGTGGTCTGCACCGCGGCGCTGCCGACCCAGGCGTCCCAGCGCAGCGTGGCAACGCCGATGAACGCAAGCGCGACGATCACGGCCAACAGCGGGATTGCAAGCCGCGCCAATGAACTGCCGGGCGCAGCCGTTGTTGCGCGAGGGGCAGCGGCGGGAGCGGGGCCAGCCGGTGGTGCGACGACACTGCCCGATTGCTCACTCACGGCGCATCTCCATTGCCTCGCGTTCCACGGCTGATGTGGTCACCGGTTCCCGACATTCGCAAAGAGATCATCGCGACATGATACGAACCTCGGAAGCCCGGCACGAGCCGCACGAGTATGACGGTTCTCATACGATAGAACGGCGCGACGGGCCAGCCACTATCACGGGATCAGATCTGCTCATCCAAACGTTGTCTTGGGCGCGCTGCGGTTCTCGGGCGCAGCCGGCCATGGTCGGGGGGCGAATGCTGGATACCGCTTTTTCCAACCTCGGCACGGTCGCCGATTAACGCTATCGGAGACGCCGTTTTGTGCTTCCGGGGAGAATATCCTATCTTTGGGTCCATTTCACCTTGGCCGCGTTAACAGGCCGGGACCACGCGATTGAACAGGGAATGCATACAGATGGGACATAAGGGTGCGATCCTGATTGCCGGCGGCGCTGGCTATATCGGGGCTCATTGCGGCAAGGCGGTCGCCGAGGCCGGCTTTCTTCCCGTCTGCTATGACGATCTGACGACGGGCCATCGCAGCTTCGTGCAATGGGGCCCGCTGGTGGTCGGCGATATCGCCGACAGCATCAAAGTCGCGACCGTCATTCGTCAATATGACGTGCAGGCGGTGATGCATTTGGCGGCATCGAGCGCAGTCGGCGAATCGGTCGCCGATCCGCAGAAATACTACCTCAACAATGTCGTGGGCACGCTCGGCCTGTTGCAGGGCATGCGCGCGGCCGGCTGCAATCGGCTGGTGTTCTCCTCCACCGGCGCCGTCTATGGCAATGCCGGCCGCGAGCCGATCCCGGAGAGCGCGGCCGGTCCGACCGTCAACCCTTACGGCCGCTCCAAATACATGATCGAACAGATCCTGGCCGATTATCGCGCGGCCTATGGCTTCAGCTCGATCTGCCTGCGCTATTTCAATGCCTGCGGGGCCGATGCGTCGGCGGTGATCGGTGAATTGCGCAATCCCGAGACGCACCTGATCCCGCGTGCGCTGATGGCGATCCTGGGCCATGTGGCCGACTTTGCGATCTTCGGCACCGACTATGACACGCCCGACGGCACGGCGGTGCGCGACTATATTCACGTCGACGATCTCGGCGCCGCCCATATCGCGGCGGTCGAACTGTTGCTGCAGGGCAATCCCGGCGGTGCTTTCAACCTCGGTACGGGGACCGGCTGTTCGGTGCGCGAGATCGTGGATGCGATCCGCACCGAGACCGGCGAATCCGTGCCGCTGGTCTATCGCGAGCGCCGCGCCGGCGATCCCGCCATCCTGGTCGCCGATCCCTCGCAGGCCGAGCGTCAACTCGGCTTCAAGGCGCGCCGTTCCGATCTCGGCACCATCATCCGCTCGGCCTGGGCTTGGCACCAGAAGGCGCATCCGCGCATCGCCTGACGTCCCGGCAAGCAGACGTCAGCGCGTCGCCTCACGCACCTGTCCGATGTCCGCGCCATCGGCGCCTTTCGCTCTTGGAGCAGGTCGAGCTACTCCAGGTCGACGGCATGGTATTGGCCGGACTTGTCCAGCTGCGTGCCCCAGACCTTGTGCACCGCCTGGTGATCGGACGGATCGAAGGCAATCTTCGGGCCGAGTCCCAATTCGTAGTTGCGCATGCCCTCCAGCGTGTCCACCAGCGCTTCCGTGTCGAAGGTCGGACCAACGCGCCGCAGTCCTTCGATCAGGATGTTGGCGGTGAGATAAGCCTCCAGCGACATATAGTCCGCCGGCTCGCCCGGGAAGTATTTGGCGAGCGCCTTCTTGTAGTTCAGTGCGACCGAGGCATAGCTGTCCACCGGGGGCGTGACCTGGGTGCAGACAACACCGTCCGCAAAGCGGGGGCCGAGCAGCATGAGCTCGTTGGCAAGGCCGGTGCTGCCGACGCCAGAAATCGTGGTGTAGATCATGTCCGGATAGAGATCGCGGGTCTTCTCGATGAACTTCGCTGCCGGGCGAACGGTGGCCACCAGCACGACCGCCTTGATCACAGGCCGCTGCCGACGCAATTGCGCCACGGCGGCGTCGACGTCGACGGTGTTGCGGGGGTAGGTCATGCGGAGAATGTTAGCTGAATCGCCACCGCGCAGCGCGCGCACCGCCTTGGTCACGCCGTCCCATCCGGCATCGCCATAGGCGTCCTGCTGGGTCAGCACCCCGATCTCCTCCGGACGCAGCCGCCGCACCTTCACAAGATAATGGATGAGGGCATTCGCCTCCTCGGCATAGCCGGCGCGAAAGTTGAACACGTAGCGGTCCGGCGGATCATGCCTGAGCGAGGGCGCGCCGGTGAATGCGCCAAAATAGAGCGCATGACGTTCAAGCGCGTAGGGGACGGAGACCAGCGCGGTCGGACTGCCATAGTTCTCGACGAAGCCGAACACCTTGTCCTTCTCGTAGAGCTCTTTCATCGCGTCCAAAGTCCGCGTCGGTTCGTAGCCGTCGTCGGCGGTGACCAGTTTGAGCTGCCGGCCGTACACGCCGCCATTGTCGTTGGCCTGGTTGAAGGCGGTTTCGATGCCGAGCTTGAGCTGGCGCCCCATCTCCCTGGACGGGCCTCCGAACGGCGCGGCCATGCCGAGGCGGATTTCGCTGTCGGTGACGCCCTGAACGGTGCTTGGCGTCCGCGGTGCCGCCGCCGTCGGGTTGATGTTGGCCGTCCGCATCTCGGCTTTGGGCAGCCCGTCCTCGCGCAGCGGCATGTTCGCAGCCGGTGCCGTGCCTTGAGCGGGTGCAATCGCCGGAGCCGCATTGGCCGATGTGACGCTCGGAACGAAAGCTGGCGGGGCGACCGGCGGCGACGCGGCCGGATGCTGTGTCACCGACGCGTCGGCGCGGCTGTAGGTGAAGGCGAGACCCGACCACCGAGGCAGCAGCGTGACCGCCGCGTAGCTCGACACTGCCGCAACCAACACCACGGTTCCCAGCAGAAGGACGGCGTTGAACGATTTCTGCTCTACGGGAGGTGGCGGAACATCCTGAACGCCAAGCCGCGGAAAGCGATCAAGTGTCCTGATCCTTTCGTGCTCGGCTTGCCAAGCCGTGTTGGGCAATTGATCCAGCCCGTCGTCGGCATCAGACACATAGCGCGGATATTCCCTGTCGTCCTGCGGATCGGACAAACGTCCCATGATTTCTTCCCTAGATCACGTGGCCGTATCCCATCTTGTTGTTGAGAGTTTTCTTAAGGATGACGGCGCAGCCGCGCATTGCGCAAAACAAAACTATCGCCCAGCCGGACGCGGCAACAGATGGCGGTTGTCCCGACGCTGCTGCGCTTCGTCGATTGTCGTCAAGTGTTCCTGAGACTGTCGTCGCGTGAATCCGATACGGTCATCCCCGACGACTTGTTAGGAGATCATATGGCATAATGCGGCGGCAGTTTGTTCGCTCGACGGCGCGCGAAGAATTCTCCCGACACGCGAGAGAGAAACAAGATCGGGTTCGCGCATCGGCGTGGTGTGCCAGGCAGTTCCGAACGCGGTATTCCAAATACGGCAGATGTCGCATTGGAACTCACGCGCAGTGAGCCCGGCCATGATCGCGCCTGGACCGCAAACGCACCGGCGACCTGTAGCAGTCTGCTTCCGAGCTTAACCGCCCGGCAGGTCGATGCTCGCGAAGTATTTCCGTCTGGCCTTAGTCGCGGTTTGATTTGGCCAGCGTATCCACATAGAGACGCTCGCCTCCAGCAAACTCCTCAGGATGAAAGCTTGATTTGCGGCAAAACCCTCATGGTGAGGGCAGGACAAGGCCGCGCGTCTCCAGACGATGCTTCGCATCGGCTGGGAGAACCATGAGGCCCCGAAATGCCACAGCCATGTGCGATTGCCCTGCCTGAAATGAGGCCGCCCGGTTCTCAGGCCGCTGCAGGCGGCGTCTGCTGGCGCGCTTCTCGAACGGCGATTTCGGCAAGCTCGTGTTTGAACGACCAGGAGCCGATCTCTTCGCCCTCGCGAAGGAAGTGCACGCTCCAGGCGGCGAGGTGGCCGCCATCGTCGCGAATCATCTGCAGCAGGCTTTGCGCCAGTCGCGAATGGTCGACGGGCAGGCGGAGGTCGAGAAAATCGCCGCAATAGTCGGGCAGCGCGCTGCCGTTGATATCGCGAACTTCCATGCGGATTTGTGCCATCGCCTGATTGAACGACAGCAGGTCTTTCCGGCCGGTAAATGCTGCAGCTTTTGTCGGGCGTTTTGAGCAAACCCACGAGCGGCGATACGCAAGGGCCGAATGGGTGGCAGCCGTCTCAATTCGCCGGCTCGTAATTGCAGGTGGCTCCGCCGCCACCCTTGTCCTTGAGAGCGGCGGGATCGAGCGTGCAGTCGAGCTTGGACAGGCTCTCGAACATCGACCCGGCCGCGCCGTCGGACGGAATGCCGGCCATGGCCAGGGTGGCGTAGATCTCATTGGCGGCCCGGCCGGTCAGCTTCTCCGTGCTCTTGCCGAAAGTCAGCTCGCAGGAGCGCGCGGTGATGTCGACATTGGAGGTGCGGCAGACGATCTTGTCGGCGGTGATCGTGATTGCATCCTTGAACGGGCTGTCGGCATGGCCGTCGAAGATGGCCTCGACCGCCTTCTTGTAGACTGCGGGAAGCAGCGGCGAGTACGGCGCCACCGCGCCGGCCACCGCCAAGGCGGCGGCGCCATTGATCGCGCGGGCGTCGGCGGCCATCGAGGGCGACGTTCCGGCGCAGACGAGAATAGTCAGGATCAGTCGTTTCATACCCATGCTTCCTTGCCCATGCTTCCTTGCTGCTTCCGTGGCGCTCAGCTTCCCGGTCGCCCGCGCTCCATAATCCGCGCCCGTGATTGAGAATGATGAATGCATTGACGGCTACGCTGTGAATTCTGCGTGAATGCGACGAAGCCGCCACATCAGCTTCCCGCCGAGGCAGCCACCAGCCCCGTCACCATCGCTTTCACCATGGTGGTGATCTCCCGGCGCAAGAGCGCGAGCGGCACGGCGATCAGCTTCTGCTCGAGCCCGAGCGCTACCATGCCGTGCACGGCGGAGAAAAGGCTGCGCGCGGTGATACTGATCTCCTCGGTCGCGCGGTGCGGGAACAGCACGGCCAGCGGCTGGTGGATGTGGCGAAACAGATGCATCTGATCGCTGATCGCCCAGTCCGGCAACGACTTGTCCGGCGCCATGCGGTGCTCGAACAGCGCCCGCCAGAGCTCGAGATTGTTGGCCGCGAAGTCGCAATAGGCGAGCGCGATCCGGACCAGTGCGGCTTCGGGCGCCGGAGGTCCATCGCTTTCGGCCGCCGATAACTCGGCATCGAGCCGCGCCAAAGTGCGCGATCCCACCATGAGAACGAGCTCATCGACATCGGCCACCAGGTTGTAGACGGCACCGTTGGCGACACCGATTTCCTGCGCCAGCTCCCGGGTTTTCAGGCCAGCCAAGCCCCTCGCGCGAATCGCGTTTTCTGCCGCCTCGATCAGCGCCTCGCGCTGTTTCGTCCGTCTTTCCAACGTTTTAGACATTTTTAACCATATGATTGAGCGTTGTTCAAAATTGTCTTGAGCGACGCTCAAGATTGCGCTACAAAGTCTTCATGAGCAGTGCTCATAGCAGGGAGCCAACAATGTTCAAGACCGTTTTGACGCTATTTCGGGGCAGTGTCGCCGTGGTTGAGGAGGAGCTGCAGGATCGCACGGCGCTCGTGCTCCTGGATCAACAGATGCGCGATGGCGCGGCGGCCGTCGATCGCAGCAAGCGCGCGCTCGCGATCGCGATCGCGCAGGACCAGCAGGAGGGCAAGCGGCTCGAGGCCATCAGTGGCCGGATCGCCGACCTCGAAGTCCGCGCCACTGCAGCCCTCGACGGGGCCCGCGACGATCTCGCGCGGGAGGCCGCGCAGGCGATCGCCAATCTGGAAGCCGAGCGCGACGCCGCCAACACCGCGCGGGCGCTGTTTGCGGCCGAGATCACGAGACTGAAGCGTCACGTGGCCAATGCCGAGGCGCGGATCAATGAGCTCGATCGCGGCCGGCGCATCGCGCGCGCCTCCGAAGCGGTGCGCGCCTTGCGCCGTGGCGGCATCGAGGCGGCGCGACCTTACGAATGCACCTTGCCGGAAGCGGAAGCGACCTTGAAGCGCCTGCGCGAACGCCAGATCGAGGCGCAAGCCGCCGACGAAGCGCTGATGGAGCTCGATGCCGCGACCGGTCCGCTGAGCGTCGCCGAGAAGCTCGCGGAGCAGGGGTTCGGCCCCCGCATCAAGAGCACGGCTGACGACGTCTTGGCGCGGCTCAAGGCCAAGCGCGCCAGCGCGAACTGAGCAATATCCCTTCGATCAACCACCAACCCACCTCAACAGGAGACGACCATGAACCAGAATGCTCAACCTCACAGCGGCGCTTGGGTCACCTTCACCTACGCCTCCTTCGCGGCTTCCGCCTTTCTCGTCGCGCTCGGCATCTTCTTCCTGCCGATCGATCTCTGGATGAAGGGTTATCTGACCATGGGCGTCGTGATGCTGGTGCAGACCTGCGTGACGCTGACCAAGACCGTCCGCGACAATCACGAGAGCGGCAAGCTGGTGAACCGTATCGAGGATGCCAAGGCCGAACGCCTGCTGATGGAGGTCTCCAAGGCGGCTTAGAAAAATGCAGCCTAGAACAAGGCGGCCCAGAAATGGCGGCCTGATCCGGCGAGCATAGGAGCAGGGCGGCGCATGTCATCGGATGCGCCGCCCCGCCGCCTGCCGCAACAGGGATGCGCAAGGTATCATTTACCTTGCGGAACACCGCGGAGCCCGCGTGCTGAAGGTCCTTAATGCACGCGGCGTATGGATGATGGCAGGGCAGGGCGCAGCGAGGTAACACAAATGGCGTCTGTTGACGGCGGCACGCCGACATCGGGCGAAGCGAGGGATCGTGCGAAAGCCGGCTCGGCGATGGCGCGCCTCGGTGGCCACGCAGCCTTCTGGCTGAAGGCGCTGACGCAACCGACCATCGACCTCACCTTGCGCACCCATGCAGGGCTGCGAACGCGGATCGTCGAGGCGCCAGGCCTGTCGCTCTCCCAGGACGAACTCGCCGCCCTCGTTGACCAGCTGCGCAGTGTCGCCGCCAAGACGCTGCCGCAGGAGAGCCTCAGCTACGGCATCTTCTCGGGCGAGCCCGAGCGGCTATCGCGCGCGATTGTCACGCTGATCTGCGAGGAGAAAACGGGACGTCCGATCGCCTTCAATGCGCTGTCAGTGATGGACGTCCGGCTCGACGGCGAGCCGGTCGAGGTGACGCATCTTGGCCTCGTGATGGTCGATCCGGATGTGCGTGGGCAGGGGCTGTCCTGGGTGCTCTATGGCCTCACCGCACTGGTGCTGTTCGCGCGCGACGGTCTGCGCCCGAAATGGATCTCCAATGTCACGCAGGTGCCGGCCGTGGTTGGCATGGTCAGCGACACCTTCTCCGACGTCTATCCGTCACCGCTGCCGCAGGCACGGCAGAGCTTTGCCCATCTGCAGCTGGCACGCGGCATCATGACGCGTCATCGCGCGGTGTTCGGCGTCGGCGAGGAGGCCGGCTTCGACGAGGCGCGCTCTGTCATCACCAATGCCTATACCGGTGGTTCGGACGCGCTGAAGAAGACTTTCGAGATCGCGCCGAAGCACCGCAACGAGATCTACAATGCCTTCTGCGCCCGCGAGCTGGACTATGAACGCGGCGATGATGTGCTGCAGATCGGGCGCATCGATCTCGCCGGCGCGCGCCGTTACGTGTTGAGCGAGGTGCCGCATGGCTCCTTGCCGGCGCTGCTCGCCGCATCCGTGATGCTGGCGCTGCAGCGCCTGGTGCTGCCGCTCGTCTACTGGCTGGACGACACGCGCCCCTTCGGCTCGCTGAGGCCGCGGGAGCGCGACACCGTCCAGAAGGCCGGAGGGCAGGGATGAGCTTCGACTACTGGTCCTTCACCACCCGCAATGTCGGCTTCATCGATCCGCGCGAGCAGCAATTGCTGCGCGATGCCTGCGTGTTCGTCTGCGGCGTCGGCGGCATGGGCGGCGCGGCCTTGATGGCGCTGGCGCGCGCCGGCGTCGGCCGTTTCGTGATCGCCGACATCGATCGTTTCGAAGTGTCCAATCTCAACCGCCAGGTGTTTGCGTTTGCCGATGAAGTCGGCCGCGAGAAGGCGGAAGTCGCCGCGGAAGCCGCACGACGCATCAACCCGACCATCGCGATCGACGTGCTGGGCGCGAACTGGACCGACGAATTGCCCGCCATCGCGCGGCGCTGTCCGGTGATCGTCAACGGAATGGATGATATCGCTGCCGGCATTCACCTCTATCGCACGGCGCGCGATGCGGATGCGACCGTGATCGACGCCTACATGTCGCCGTTGCCGTCCGTGATCGTGGTCCGCCCTGACGATCCCCGGCCCGAACAGCGGCTCGGCTTTCCCACGCTCGCCAAGGATTGGCGCGAGATCAGCGAAGACGACCGGCGCAAGGCGATGCTCGCCGAGATCGAGCACGTGATGCTGCATTCCTCCTCGCGCAATCATGTCGATCTCGCCATCGCCGGCGAGGTCGCAGCCGGCCGCCGCAGCCGGATGTCGCTGGCGCCGATGGTGATCACCACGGGAATGCTGATGGCCTATGAGGCGATCGCGCTGATCCTGGGCAACCGCTCGGGCACCGATTGTCGCGGCTGGTTCTTCAATCCCTATCGGCCGGCAATCGAGAAGCCGCGCAACCCGCTGATGGCTGCGATGCTGCGTCCGCTGGTCCGGCGTGCGATCGCGAAATTGACGAGCGGCCAATGACCCCGGGCATCACCGCCGATTCCATCGTCAATCTGTGCGGCGCGATCGGCCTCGCGGTCGCGATGATGACCTTCTATCGCCGTGATCCGCGGAGCCCGCTGACCTTTCGCCTGCTGCTCGCGCTCGGCGTGATTGCGATCCTGTTCCTGGTGCGCGGGGTGGCCTGGTGGAGCGGCAGCGCGACGCTCGATGATATCTCGGTGCTTCCGGCGGCGCTGATCCCGCTCGGCGCCCTCATTGTCACCGAGGGCATCCTGCGCCGCCACGCGCCGCGCGCGGTGAAGTTGGCTGCGCTCGTCGGCGGCCTGCTGCTCGGTTTCGGCGGCACTCTCGGGCTTGAGCGTTTCGCCATGCCCTATGCCGTCGTCCTGGCGCTATTCCAGCTCGCCGCCTTCGTCACCTGCGGGGTTCTGCTCGCCACGCGCGACCGCGCGGCACTGATGGCGTCGGAGAACCGCAGCATCGGCCGGCTCGCGGTCGGTGCGCTGGTCGTGATCCCCTTCATCCTCACCGATTTCCGCACGCTGTTTCCGGAGATTCCGGTGCGCCTCGGCGCGCTCGGCGCACTGCTGACGGTGACGGTGATGCTGATTGCGGGCGGTGGTGCGGAGACGCGGCGCCATGGGCTGACGCTGATGGCGGTGCGCCTGGTGTCTTCGGCGCTGCTCGGCTGTGCGGCCGCCTTTATTGCATCCGACGTCGATGCGGCGCAGATCATCCGCTTCTGCGCCGTCGCGGTCGCGGGCGTGCTGACGATCGGGCTGATGACTGACGCGCTGCGCGCTTTGTTTGAATCGCAGGAGCCCGGCGTGCTGAATTCGGTTGCGGCATCCCCGGCGCGGACCCGCGACCAGCTCATCGGCGAACTCGCGCGCCACCCGATCTTCGAGAGCGCGTGCCGCTATCGCGAAGGCGAGCTTGCAGCTTACGATCCGCCGTTGCTGCACGATTTCCTGTCGCGGCAGCGTGTGCTGCGCCGCTCCGATGCGCCATGGGGCCTGCCGGCGACCGATCCGGCGACCGAGCGCATGGTTTCGCTGATGACGGCCAACGCCGCCACGCATCTGATCGTGCTGTCGCATGATCCCGTCGACCTGATCGCACTGGCGGTGCCGGTGACCTCGGCCGACCCTGCCACCGAGACCGCGCTCGCACTGGTGCGGCGGCTGCTCGCCCTGACGCCGGAGGCCGCATGACGATCGAGATCCGCGAAGGAGATCGCAAGGCCGCTTTCGATGCGGCGCTCGAGGCCTATGGCCGCCAGAGTCTCTATGTGCCGCCGCTGTGGAGCGATTTCGACCGGATGTTCGATTCCGAGCGAAATCCGTTCGTCACCGAGGGCCACGGCCGTTATGCGCTGTTCTCGGCGCATCGGGACGGCCGTCCGGTCGGGCGCATCGCGGCCTCGATCCACGATGCCGCCAACCGCAAGTTCGGCACCAATGTCGGTGCGTTCGGCTTCTTCGATTGCATCGATGATGCCGAGGTGGCCGACGCACTGCTGGGAGCCGCCGAACGCTGGCTCGGCGCGCGCGGTGTCGGCTCCATCTCGGGCAATTTCAATCTGACGGCGATGCAGCAAATCGGGGTCGTGACCGACGGCTTCGACCATGCGCCGTTCACCGACATGATGTGGAGCCCGCCGCACATTGCTCGCCATCTCGAGCGCGCCGGCTATGCGAAGGGCTTTCCGATGACGACCTTCGAGATCGCGCTCGAGGACGTCAGCCCGGCGCAACTCATCGGCGACAAGCAGCGCCAGATCCTCGATGACGCCGAGTTCGTCTGGCAGCCGATCTCGCGCTCGGCCTTCAAGGCGCGGCTGGAGGATGCGCGCCTCATCCTCAACGACGGCTTCGCCGAGAACCCGATGTTCGTGCCGCCGAGCGCGGCGGAATATCTGTTCCAGGCCGGCGACATGATGTGGATCATCGACAAGCGGATATCGACCGTGGTCTATCACCGCGGACGGCCCGCTGGTGCGATCATCGCGATTCCCGATCTCAATCCGCTCGTGAAGGCGCTCGGTGGCCGCATCGGGCCGTCGGCGCCGTTCCGCCTGCTGCATCACCGGCTCACCAACACCCGTGCCGTGCTGATCTATCAATCGGTGTGTCGCGACCTGCACAATCGTGGGCTCAATGGCGCCATGCTGTATCGGACCCTGCAGGCGTTGAAGCACGCCGGTTACCGGACGCTCGGCGGCACCTGGATCGCCGACGTCAACGGTGCATCGCTACGGCAGGCCGAGAAGGTCGGGGCGAAGCCGCTGCATAGGCTACATCTCTTCACCAAGCCGCTTGCGGCCGCCGCATGAGCATGCTGTCGCCCGAGCTGTTGCGCGAACTCGTCGCCGAGGCCAGGCTGGCGCCGAGCGTGCACAACATCCAGCCGACGCGCTGGCGTCTCGCGGCCGATTGCCGTCTCGTGCTGCTCGACGATTGCATGGTGCGTGTCCCGGTCGCGGATCCGAGCGGACACGATGTGCGGATCTCGCACGGCGCGGCGCTAGAAGGCATGAGCCTCGCGCTCGGCCGCCGCGGCCTCTCTCGATCGTCGACATCGCGCCAGCGCCGGAGCAGTCGCCGTCGCGTCATGCGGCCATCTGCACGCTGACCATCGCGGACTCAGGGCGCGACGATCCGCTGGGCGATGCGGTGTCGCGGCGCATGGCATGGCGCGGGGCCTTCGTCAGCAGCCCGGATGATGACGCCGCGTTGCGCACGATTGCGGCCGGGCGCGACGATGTCGTCTGCATCCGTGAGCGTGCGGCCATCGCCGAGATCGCCACCTGGGGCGACCAGGCCGAGATCTCGTTCCTGCGCCGCGACGCGCACCGCCGCGAGCTGCTGCATTGGATGCGGCTGTCGCGGCGCCATCCGCGCTATGCGCGCGATGGTCTCAACCGCGAGGCGCTCGCGATGAGTGCTGCAGAGGCGCTCGGCGCTGGCATCGTGCTGGGCAGCATCTTCCGGGCGCTGGACCGGCTCGGCCTTGCCGCAATGCTGGTCTCCGAACGGGCCAAGACCGCCTCAGCCGCCGGTCTCGTTCTGCTGTTCCGTCCGAAGCACGAGGACGCTCTGGTCTCAGGACGGCACTTCTATCGGCTCTGGCTTGCCATCGCCCGCGCCGGATTCTCCGCCTGTCCGATGTCGGCGCTCGCCGACGCGCCAGATGTCAATGCGAGGCTCTGCGCCTTGGCCAGGGTCGACGACGGCCGCCGGCTCGTGAACGTGTTCCGGGTCGGCCGGCCGCAGACGACGAAGGCCGTTTCTCACGCAAGACTGCCGGTTGCCGATCTGATCGTCTAGCCGGCCGCGCGACCCGTTCAACGTCCGGGCAGGTGTCCTATCGCACCGTTGCGGTGACCTTGGACGATTCCAGTTTAGAATGGGTTGCGGCTGCACCCCGGCGGCTCGATGCCTGTTATGATTACTGGACTTGCGGCACTGATACGCTATAGTTATTCATATATAACGAGGTCTGGAGGCGACTGTCGATGGAGATCGAGTCCAAATCCCTGACCAGCTGCAGCGTGTCCGACGACGGCGCGGCCGTCTCGCTCGGATTCGTCGATGCGCAGGGCCGATCGGCGACGCTGAAGCTGTCGCTCAATCAGGTCGGCGCGCTGGCGATGACCTTGCCGGGGCTGATCGACAAGGCGCTGCAGGCGCGCTTCGGCGACGCGTCGCTGCGCTATGCTTATCCGCTGGCCTCCTGGGCGCTGGAGCGCTCGTCCGATCCCGCCCAGGGCATGCTGACCTTCCGCACGGTCGACGGCTTCTCGGTGTGCTTCTCGATGCCGCTGTCACAGCAGAGCGAGCTCGGCGAGGCGCTGGCTGCGCTGCCCGCGCCGGTGATGTTGCGGGCGAATTGACCATGACGCTCGCGTTGCAGCCTCAAACTCGATCGTCATGCCCCGCGCATGCGGGGCATCCAGTATTCCAGCGCACATAGTTGGGGCACATCAGAGACCGCGGCGTACTGGATCGTCCGCCTTCGCGGACGATGACAGTTGTTTCGTGGTTGATGCGCTGCCTACCTACGACTCTTGGACAATGGAGCGACTACTTCCCCTTGACGAACGCGGCGAATGCATCCGCGTAGTCCGGGTGCCAGCGCGAAAGCGCTGGGCGATTTTCCACGATGTCGCCGGCCGCCCACAGGATGCGTCGCTCGTCGAGCGAACGCGGCACGTCGTTGTCCGGGCAGAGGATGTAGAAATCGCCGGCGTTGACCCGCTCCAGCATGAAGTCGACCGTCTGCTCCGGCGTCCACGCCGCAGCCGGCTTCTCGGTGCGGCCTTTGGCAGTCAGCGGCGTGAACACGAAGCCCGGGATGAACAGATGCGCGGATATCTGGCAATCCTTCGTGTTGCGCAGCTCGTGCTGTAGCGCCTCGGTGAAGGCCTTCACGCCGGCCTTGGAGACATTGTAGGCGGGATCGCCCGGTGGCGTGGTGATGCCCTGCTTGGAGCCGGTGTTGATGATGAGGCCAGGCTTGCCGCCCGCGATCATGTTTGGCGCGAACACCTGCGAACCGTTGATGATGCCCCAAAGGTTGACGCCCAGAATGCGCTGCCAGTTGTCGGGCGGCCCGAACATATTGCTGCCGGGCTGGATGCCGGCATTGTTCATCAGCACGTGGGTCGCCCCAAAGCGCGTCCGCACCGCGGCCTCGAGTTCCTCGACGCTGCCGCGCCGGCTGACATCGACGATCGCGGTCATGATCGAGGCGGCGCCGTCCTTCGCGATCGATGATAGTTTCGCGGCGGCTTGTTCCAGGCGTCCGTCATCGACATCGGCGATGCAGACCTTCAGGCCGAGGCCGGCGAGCCGCATCGCGGCGGCAAGGCCTATGCCGGAAGCTCCCCCGGTGATGACGGCGGTGTGGTCAGGCGACAAAGCAGAGTGGGGCATGGAAAATCTCCCGGCGGTTGCGATCGTGATGCTGGCTGCGATTATTTCATAGCCATGCCGTCATCATCTACGCTTGCCGCATAGGTGAGTTTCGCGGATGCGGGCGGCCGCTTGCTTTACCCGAGCCGCCGCCCGCTGTAGATTGCTGGACATAACGGCATCGCGCCGCGCCCCAACCCGAACAGCATATATATCAAGGGAGAAACACCATGGCTGTGACCGAGGCCATTCCGCTCACGCGTCATCCTTTCGCCGACGGTTCCTACAAGAAGATGCTGATCGACGGACAGTGGGTCGATGCGGCCTCCGGCAAGCGCTTCGAGACGCACAATCCTGCAACGGGTGAACTGCTGGCCAGCGTCGCCGAGGGCGATGCCGAGGACATCAACCGCGCAGTGGCGGCGGCGCGCCGCGCCTTCGAGGGACCCTGGAGCAAGGTCAAGCCGTATGAGCGGCAGATGCTGCTGCTCAAGCTTGCCGAACTCGTCGAAAAGCATTTCGACGAGCTCTCCGCGCTCGACACCGTCGACATGGGCGCGCCGCTCAGCCGCACCCGCGCCTATCGCGGCCGCGCGCTCGGCATGCTCCGCTACTATGCGGGCCAAGCCACCGCCATCCATGGCGAGACCATCGAGAATTCGCTGCCGGGCGAGATCTTCTCCTACACGCTGAAGGAGCCGGTCGGCGTGGTCGGCGCCATCATTCCCTGGAACGGACCGCTGACGGCGACGATCTGGAAGATCGGGCCCGCGATTGCGACCGGCTGCACGGTGGTGCTCAAGCCGGCGGAGGAGGCGCCGCTGACCTCGTTGCGCATTGCTGAGCTGTGTCTCGAAGCCGGCATTCCCGCAGGGGTCGTCAACGTGGTGCCGGGCTATGGCGAGACCGCGGGCGCCGCGCTCGCCTCGCATCCGGATGTCGACAAGGTCGCCTTCACCGGCTCGCATATCACCGGACAGTCGATCATCCGCGCCTCGGCTGGCAACCTCAAGCGCGTCTCGCTCGAGCTCGGCGGCAAGTCGCCGGACATCGTGTTCGCCGACGCCGATCTCGATGCGGCGGTGCCGGGCGCCGCGATGGCGGTGTTTGCCAATTCCGGGCAGATCTGCAGCGCCGGCACGCGGCTGTTTGTCGAGAGCAAGATCTATGACGAGTTCGTCGGCCGTGTCGCCGAGTACGGCAAACAGCTCAAGGTCGGCAACGGCCTCGATCCCAACGTGCAGGTCGGCCCGCTGGTGTCGCAGCAGCAATATGACCGCGTCTCGGACTATCTGGCGATCGGCCAGAAGGAGGGCGCGCGGGCGCTCGCCGGCGGCGGCAAGCTCACCGAGGGCGCACTGGCCAAGGGCTATTTCGTGCAGCCGACCGTGTTCGCCAATGTCGCGGACACCATGCGCATCGCCCAGGAGGAGATCTTCGGCCCGGTCATTTCGGCGATCTCGTTCAAGGACACCGACGAGCTGATCAAGCGCGCCAATGCCACCATGTTCGGCCTCGGCTCCGGCGTGTGGACCACCAATGTCTCCAAGGCGCACCAGGTCGCCAAGGCGCTGCGCGCAGGATCAGTCTGGGTCAACTGCTACCAGGCGATGGATCCGGCAGTGCCGTTCGGCGGCTACAAGATGAGCGGCTACGGCCGCGAGTCCGGCAAGCAGCACGTCGAGGAATATCTCAACGTCAAGGCGGTGTGGGTGAAGACGGCTTGAGAGGATTGCTTGCTTCCACGGGCTCGGT
>NZ_CAFK01000348.1 GCF_000239815.1 Bradyrhizobium sp. STM 3843
GCTCTTGGTGCCGTTTGTCACCTGTCAAAGGTCAGCTTTGCTGACCTAGATTGTGACAAAATTTACAAAACGACATTTGTTACAAGTGAGGATGTTACATGACATCACCATTCAAAGACAAGCTGTCTGTACGAAGCTCCGGGATTCGCGTTTAGCTCTGGTCACGCATTTCGCAGCGCACTGTCAAAAATGTCGAGTGTGCGAAGCGACCTAACGAAAAGGATCGAGCACATGAATTATCAGCCACGCGGGATCGGTGACCAGGCTGTCCAGGGGCCGGCGTCCTATTTGAGCGAGGTCGCAGCCGCCGAGGCGCTGCTCAAGACCAACCCGACCTGGAACGGCGTCACCGGCGAGGCCGTGGCGCGGATGCGCCTGCAGAACCGCTTCAAGACCGGCCTCGACGTCGCCCGCTACACCGCGGCGCTGATGCGCGCCGACATGGCGGCCTATGACAATGATCCCACCAAGTACACCCAGTCGCTCGGCTGCTGGCATGGCTTCGTCGCACAGCAGAAGCTGATTTCGGTCAAGAAGCATTTCGGCACGACCGATCGCCGCTATCTGTATCTCTCCGGCTGGATGATCGCCGCCCTTCGCTCCGAATTCGGCCCGCTGCCCGACCAGTCGATGCACGAGAAGACTGCGGTGCCGGCGCTGATCGAGGAGCTCTACACCTTCCTGCGCCAGGCGGATTCTCGCGAGCTCAACGACATCTTCCGCAGCCTCGACGCGGCGCGGAAGGCCGGCGACAAGGCCAAGGAAGCGGCGCTGATCGAGAAGATCGACAACTTCCAGACCCACGTCGTACCCGTCATCGCCGACATCGACGCCGGCTTCGGCAATGCCGAGGCGACCTATCTGCTCGCCAAGAAGATGATCGAGGCGGGCGCCTGTGCGCTGCAGATCGAGAACCAGGTCTCCGACGAAAAGCAATGCGGTCACCAGGACGGCAAGGTGACGGTGCCGCACGAGGTGTTCCTGGCCAAGATCCGCGCCTGCCGCCACGCCTTCCTGGAGCTCGGCGTCGAGGACGGCATCATCGTGACCCGCACCGACTCGCTCGGCGCTGGCCTCACGCAGCAGATCGCTGTCAGCCACAAGCCCGGCGATCTCGGCGACCAGTACAACAGCTTCCTGGATTGCGAGGAAGTGACGGCGGAGAACGCGCGCAACGGCGATGTCATCATCAACCGGAACGGCAAGATGATGCGTCCGAAGCGCCTGCCTTCGAACCTGTATCAGTTCCGGCCCGGCACCGGCGAGGACCGCTGCGTGCTCGACTGCATCACCTCGCTGCAGAATGGCGCTGACCTGTTGTGGATCGAGACCGAAAAGCCGCACATCGAGCAGATCGCCAAGATGGTCGATCGCATCCGTGAGGTGATCCCGAACGCGAAGCTGGCCTACAACAACTCGCCGTCGTTCAACTGGACCCTCAACTTCCGTTGGCAGGTCTATGACGCGATGAAGGAAGCCGGCAAGGACGTCAGCCAGTACAATCGTGCCGAGCTGATGAAGGCGGAGTACGACAACACGCCGCTGGCGATCGAGGCCGACGAGCGCATCCGCACCTTCCAGGCGGATTCGGCCAAGCGCGCCGGCATCTTCCACCACCTGATCACGCTGCCGACCTACCACACGGCCGCGCTGTCGACCGACAATCTCGCCCGCGAATATTTCGGCGAGCAGGGCATGCTGGGCTATGTGAAGAACGTGCAGCGCGCGGAGATCCGTCAGGGTATCGCCTGCGTCAAGCATCAGAACATGGCCGGCTCCGACATCGGCGACGATCACAAGGAGTACTTCGCCGGCGAGGCTGCGCTGAAGGCTGGCGGCGCCCACAACACGATGAACCAGTTCGGCTAGCAACCATTCGGCTAACAGGAGACTGACCATGACCAAAGGCAGCAATTTCTGGGTGATTGGCGGTGAGTTCGGCTCGATGAACTTCCACAAGCTCGTGGAAGGTTCGGCTCAGGTCAAAGGACCGTTCAAGTCCCGCAAGGAAGCCGAAGACTGCTGGCGCGAGGTATCGGAAGAGAACCGGCACAAAGCCGGCGTCCGGTTCTCGATCGTCGAGGAACCACAGCGCGCGCCCGCCGCTTAAAGCCATTCGCCGGGTATCTGCACCACGTTAAAGCCCAAGGACGGGGCGGTCTCATCCGGTTGACGCCGGGCGGGGCCGCCCACGTCCTTTTGGAATTCATGTAAGTGCTTGGAAATAATAAGCGTTTGCGGAACCTTGGGTTGCTGCTAGGCTGCCGGCGTGGACCTCCCTGAAAAACGTCACGAAGCCGGTCATGGCCCAGGCGTCCGATAGCGGTAACGAATCTCGCCCACTGCGGCTGCGCGAGGCGCTGCGGCAGGCCCGGATCGAGGCCGCCGATCGCACCGGCGTGGTGGTCGACCTGCGCGATGCGGAGGTGGCGCGGCTGGAGATCCTCAACGACGCGCTCGATCCGCTGTTCGAGCAGATTCCCGGCGACATCGACCTGTTCGATCGCGGCATCAGCCAGGGCGAGACGCCGCGGCTGTGGATCGACGTGGTCGCGCATATCGCGATGGGCCGCGACAAGCGGCAATATCGTTTCGTGCAGGACACCCGCAATGGCCGCATCGTGATCGCGGAATCGCATGAGGCGGCCGCGATCGTGCAGGCGGTGACCGACTATGTCGCCAGGCGCATGGTCGAACGCGAGCGTGCATTCAGCCCGTCCCGGGAGCCAGCGCCTGCCGTCGCTAGGCCGCGCCGGCGCCGCGGCGTCTGGCTGTTCCTGCTCGGCTTCATTCTCGGCGCGCTGGCGTTGTTTGGGATCGCGCTCTACGCGACGCTACAGCAGATCTGACGGGGCGCCCGGCCAGGCTCGAAGGGCTGATGCCGCGACGAGCCGCAGCTCAGCAGCGCTCGCACCGTCCAGGGCCTGCACTGACAACCCCTGCAGGACGGTCATGTAAAACCGGGCGAGCGCAGCGGCATTCGTCGTCGCCGGCAGAATGCCCTCTTTGATATCGCGTGCGATGCGCCGCTCCAGCGCCTTGCGCGACGCCGTCCGGATCGCCTTGAGCTCCGCGGCCAGATCGGCATTCTCTTCCGACGTCATCAGCATGCCGCTCGACACCATGCACCCGAGCGGCTTGCCCGGCATGGTCACGGCGGCAATTCCGCGATCGAGCATCTGGCGGACGGCGTCGTAGCTCGACGTTGCGTCGGCAATCTCCTTCGCACCGATCCGGACCGAGCGGTAATGGCGCAGCACTTCGCGGTAGAGATCCGCCTTGCTGCCGAACGCGTGATAGAGGCTGGCGGCAGCGATGCCGATCGCCTTGGTCAGATCGGCAATGCTGACCCCGTCATAGCCGTGTCGCCAGAACAGATCGAGCGCCGTTTCCAGCGCCTCGTCGCGATCGAACGTCGGCTGCCGGCCGCGGGCGCGGGCCATTGGTTCGACGCTCTTGTTCGATGAAGCAACCATGCCGGCCAAATTAGGCTCTTGACGTTCAACCGCAAGCGCTTAATGTTTAGTGAACACTAAACAAATGGACGACGTGATGAGTGCGATGGATCAAATCGACCGACGAGGCTTGCTTTTGGGGGTGGGAGCCGCAGCGCTTGCCGCGGTGGGCCATCCGATAGATGCCGCCGAATCGCGAGCCGCACCTGAACCCTTCGTCGTTCGCTCGACCGATGGCACCATGCTGGCGGGCGAGGCCAAGGGCGACCCGCAGGCGCCGGAGATCCTGTTCATCCACGGCTTACGGCAGAGCCGGTTGAGCTGGGACAAGCAATTCACTGATGCGACGCTTGCAGGCTTCCGCCTGGTCCGGTTCGATTTGCGCGGCCATGGCGATTCGGACAAGCCGGCGGCGCCGGAGGCTTACGCCGATGCTGACCGATGGGGTGACGACGTTGCCGCCGTCATCGCGGCGGCGAAGCTTCGGCGGCCCGTGCTCGTGGGCTGGTCGCTCGGCGGCTTCGTGGCCGGCAGCTATCTGAAATCCCACGGTGGGGCACCGGTCGCAGGCGTGAACCTGGTCGATGCCGTGACCAAGCTTGCGCCCGATCTTCTGACGCCGCTCGCGGGCACTTTTGCGCGAACGACGACATCGCACGATCTGGCGGAGCGTACCGCCGAGACGGCGAGCTTTCTTGCAGCCTGCTTCCATCAGCCACCGACGGGCGTCGAGCTTCAGCGCATGCTCGTGATCAACGGCATGACTGCGCGCGCAGTGGGCGAGGGTTTTGTAAAAACGGCGACGCCCGACCTCGAGCCGGTCTTCAAGGCCTATGCCGGTCCGATCCTGTTGACCCATGGACGCCATGACCGGCTGGTGCGGCTGGCCATGTCTGAGCGGATCAAGACCTTGCGTCCTGAGAGTCGTCTGTCTGTTTATGCCGAGAGCGGGCACAGTCCGTTCTACGAGGAGCCGGAGCGCTTCAACCGCGAGCTTGCCGCTTTCGTGACTGCGGCGGCGCGGAGCTGAGGAGAAATGTGATGAGGACGCCAGGGTTCTTTCCCGGCTTTGATCATCTCGATGTCGACGCCGGCGGGGTTCGCTTCGCCGGCGTGGTCGGGGGCGTCGGGCCGCCACTGCTGCTGCTCCACGGCTATCCAGAGACGCACATCGCGTGGCGCAAAGTGGCTCCGGCGCTCGCCCGCGATCACACGCTTATCATCCCCGATCTGCCGGGCTATGGCGCAAGCAGGACGCAGACCATGGTGCCACGCTGGACCAAGCGCCGCGTCGGTGCGGCGCTGGTGGCGCTGATGCGGGCGCTCGGGCATGAGCGGTTCGCGCTCGCCGGTCACGATCGTGGCGCGCGCGCCGGATATCGTCTGGTGCTCGATCATCCCGGCGTGGTCAGCCAGTTTGCATCGCTGACGGTCGTTCCGACAGTAGATGCGATGGCAGCGGTCGACTACGACTTTGCGCGCAAGGCCTATCACTGGTTCCTGTTCGCGCAGAGGGCCGACCTGCCGGAGCGCCTGCTTGCGGCGGCACCGGACGCGATCCTTGATCATGCCATCGCAGTCATGAACGCCAACAGCGACAGCGTGATCGAGCCGGCCGCGAGGGATGCATATCATCGGGCATTCCGCGACCCAGCAGTGCAGCATGCGATCTGCGAGGACTATCGGGCTGCGCTGGACGAAGATCTTGCGCACGATCAGGCCGATTGCACAGCGGGCCGCAGGCTCGACTGCCCCGTTCTCGTCCTGTGTTCAAGCGCCCAGAACGTTACCGAGCGGATTGCGATCTGGAAGGCGTGGGCCGACGATGTCACGGGCATCATCACCACAGGAGACCATCTTCAACCCGAAGATCGTCCGGAAGAAGTGATCGCGGCGCTGGCTTCGTTCTTTTCGGGGACGACACCCGGCTGACACTTGGTCTCGCCGGACGGCTATTCAGAACAGTCGCAGCTGCCGGATCTCGCGCATACGCAGCGCGTCGTTGATCCCGCGCACGGTCATTTCGCATCGCCAATGATTGCCCTCGCGCGCGATGGCGAAGAGGTTATAGGCGGCAGCCGGATAATGTCCGTGTGCGATGCTCGAGGCGGAGGGGACGCCGACCACCGGAATTTTCCGCTCCGGACCATCGATCCAGATCGTCGAATGGATGTGGTCGTGGCCATGCAGGACCAGTTCGACACCGTGCCGCTTCAATAGCGCAATCAGGTCAGCCGCATCGGTCAGCCGTTTCATGCGGTTGGCCGAGCGCAAGGGGTGATGCACCAGCAGCACGCGGAAGAGCGGCTCGGTCGATAGCGCTGTGAGCAGCTGCTCCAGTGCTGCAAGCTGTTCGGGGCCGATCCTGCCCGTCGCCATGAATGGCGCTGTCGGCACGGCTGAGGACAGACTGATCAGCGCCAGCGGTCCGCGCTGGCGCAGCGAAGGGAAGCTTGCCGCCTGGCCCGCATCCGCATCGCCGCCGAAATAATCGGCGAAGCTCTGCGCGAAGCGAAGTCGGGTTCGACGCACATAGGCGTCGTGATTGCCGGGGATTGCGGTGACGTGATCGGGCGGGCCCACCGTCCTGAGCCAGTCCAGCGCCAGCGGAAATTCCGCCTCCATGGCGAAATTGACGAGATCGCCGGTGACTGCGATCTGGTCCGGCATCTGGGTCTGCAGATCCGAGACCAGCACATCCAGCACATCGCGGCGGTGATATTTGTAACGGTTCCGCGTCCAGTTGATGTAGCCGAGCACCCGTTTGCTGGCGAGTTCGAGAAGACGCGGATGCGGCGGCGGCGCCAGATGCGGGTCGGAGAGATGCGCCAGCGTGAACGCTGCCATGATCGGTTTGCCTGTCGACGATCAACGCTGGGGTGATCGTGAGGTGGTGTCCGGACTATCCTGGCTCTATTGGCAAGGTCGCGGCGCCAGTGCAAGGATAACCGCCAAACCTGGATGTGGCGGTGACAAGTCAAAGCAATTTACGCGTGCGGTTCGAGCCTTGGTTGCGGGGCGTGTTCCACTTCTATTGGCGCTTTGCCCGCGGGATGACGCTCGGCGTCCGTGCGGTCGTGCTCGATGCCGACCATCGCGTGTTCCTGGTCAAGCACAGCTATGTTGCGGGCTGGCACCTGCCGGGTGGTGGCGTCGAGGTGGGCGAGAGCTTCGTGGAGGCGCTCGAGCGGGAGCTCTTGGAGGAGGGACGGATTGCGCTCTCCGGCGAGGCGATCCTGCACGGAATCTTCCTGAACAGCCACGTCTCGCGCCGTGACCATGTCGCCGTTTATATCGTTAAGAATTTCACCCAGGACCGGCTGCCGGAGCCCAACCACGAGATCATCGCCAGCGGCTTTTTCGCAGCCGATGCGCTGCCGGAGGAGACGACGCTCGGAACGCGGCTGCGGATCGCCGAGGTGCTACAGGGCGTTAAGGCCATTCCCACCTGGCGCCCGCAATAGTGCGGTGGCCGCCCCGCCATTATGACTTTTTGCACCGAATGGGCTGCAGGCTTACCTGCCAGGGGAGTTGGGCCAATGATACCACCATCGATGCGGATTGCCGTCCTGGTGCCCTGCTACAATGAGGAGGCCGCTGTTGCCTCCGTCGTGACAGGGTTCAAGGCGGCGCTGCCGACGGCGACCGTTTACGTCTATGACAACAATTCCAAGGACCGCACCGTCGCTGTTGCGCGCGAGGCCGGGGCCGAGGTGCGCAGCGAGCGGCGGCAGGGCAAGGGCCACGTGGTCCGTCGGATGTTCGCCGACATCGATGCCGACGTTTACGTTCTGGTCGATGGCGATGCGACCTACGATGCGCCGAGCGCGCCCCGCATGGTCGAGCGCCTCCTGAGCGAGCATCTCGATATGGTGGTGGGACTGCGCGTCGACCAGGAGCAGGCCGCGTACCGCATGGGGCATCGCACCGGCAATTGGATGCTGACGCGGTTTCTGGCCGAGGTGTTCGGCCAGGCCTTCAAGGATATTCTGTCCGGTTACCGCGTGTTCTCGCGCCGCTTCGTCAAATCCTTCCCCGTGCTGTCCGACGGCTTCGAGATCGAGACCGAACTCAGCGTCCATGCGCTGGAGTTGGCGCTGCCGGTTGCCGAAGTGGCGACGCCCTATTACGCGCGCCCGGAAGGTTCCGTTTCGAAGCTGAACACCTGGAGGGATGGTTTCCGGATCCTCGGGACCATCCTCAAGCTCTACCGCTCTGAAAAGCCGCTGCGCTTCTTCGGCGTGATCGGGATCTTTCTCGCGCTGGTCTCCATCGGCTTCGCGATTCCCGTGTTCGTCACCTATGTCGAGACCGGCCTGGTTCCCCGGTTGCCGACCGCCGTGCTGTCCATGGGCCTGATGATCATGGCGCTGCTGTCAGTCACGTCGGGGCTGGTGCTGGATACCGTCACCTGCGGTCGGCGCGAGATGAAGCTGCTCGCCTATCTGTCGCAGCCGCCCGCGAAGGGCTGAATTGCTCGCGCGCGGCGAGTTGAAAGGTGCCATGGACCGCGCCTTTCCCAGATGCTATCCCGCATCGAATCATGAGTGATCTGTCCATTACAATTGCCCCCGAAAAGCCATCCGACGCGCAGGCGATCGAACGGCTGCATGAGCGGACCTTCGGGCCCGGCCGTTTCGTTCTGAGCGCCTATCGGCTGCGCGAGCATGTCGACCATCTGCTCGATCTGTCCTTCACCGCCCATATCGGCACCTTGCTGGCCGGTTCGGTGCGGCAGCTCCCGATCTGCCTCGGCGACACCAAGGCGCTGCTGCTTGGGCCGCTGACGGTCGAGCCGCCCTTCCGCAAGCGCGGCATCGGCCGCGCGCTGATGGAGCAAGCGCTGAGCGAGGCCAAGGCCAAGGGCCATCGTCTGGTGCTCTTGGTCGGGGATGCCCCGTATTACAGCCGCTTCGGCTTCACGCCGATCGAAAAGGGCCGGGCGACGATGCCGGGTCCGGTCGATCCCAAGCGCCTGTTGATCAACGAACTGGTCACAGGCGCCTTCGACGGCGTGTCGGGTGCGGTCCGTCCCGATTGGGATTTCGCGCGATAGCCTGTTCGCGCCGGTCCCGATCGCCCGCAGAGCGATCGCATATGCGGAAAGACTCGGCCGACGGTTTCTGCGGCCGTCCTTCGAGATGCTCGCCTCCGGCGAACTCCTCAGGACGAGGGCTTGATTTGCGGCAAAATGGCAGACCCTCATGGTGAGGGCGCGGCAAGGCCGCGCGTCTCCGGACGATGCTACGCATCGCCGGGAGAACCATGAGGCCCCGGTCCCGTGAGCCATATGCGATCGCCCGGGACCGGCGAGCGCTGATCAGAACTTCACATTCGCGAACACCTTGACCCCGATGCCCGGCATCAGCACCTCGTCCTTGGTGTAGGATACGGAGTTGCGGATTTTCTCGTTGAGCAGGTTGTCGCCAACGATGCCGACCAGCATCTCGCGCGCGCCGAATGCGTTCGGATCGAGCTTGGTCTTGTAGCTCAGCTCGGCTTTCAACAGGTTGTAGCCCGGCGTCGGCGTCTCCGCGATCGGGGCGATGTCGTTCTGGGCGAAAGCATGCAGCAGGTTGATGCGCGCCAGCCAGTTGTCGTTGCGCCAGAACAGGCCGCCGCCGACCCGGATCGGCGGAATGCGCGGCACGTTGGTGCCGTCGTCGAACGTGGCGCGCACGATGTCGAACTGGTTCTCGATGCCCCAGATGCCGGTGTAGAGCGGTCCGACATCGAGCTGGCTTTGGAATTCGCCACCACGGAAGATGGCGTTGCGCTGCGAGTAGATGGCCTGCTTGTTGGTCGCGTCAGCCGCGCCGCAGGACGCGAAATCGTCGTTGCACATCACGCCGGTCAGCCGGCGGTAGATGAAGTTGGTGAACTGGGTGTAGTAGGCCGTCACCTCGAAGCGGAACGGACCGGTCGCCTTGCGCAGACCCACTTCGACCGTCTTCGCGGTCTCGATGGTCAGGTTGGGATTGCCGATGTCGAAAGTCCCGGTGGCGTCGTGCGCGCCGCGCGAGAACAATTCGGCCGGCTTCGGTGCGCGTTCGACATATTGCGCGGTGATGCTGGCGACGAGATCGCCGGGCAGGTTCTGCAGCAGCCCGGCAGCCGCGCTCTTCGGCGTGAACGCGCGGCCGCGCGCGATATTGGTCTGCGGATTGCCGTCCGGCAGATAGTCGGCCGGGAAGTCCGGCGTCGATCCCTGCAGCTCGACATGTTCGATGCGGCCCGCGATCTGTGCTTTGGTGGTCGGCGAGAAGGCGAACTCGTTGAAGACATAGGCGGCGCCCTGGTTGTTGGTGTTCGGCCCGAACAGGCCGTTGAAGGTCGAGCCGGGATTGTCGGGGCTCGGCGCATCCAGTTCCTGATGACCAGCCTGCACGCCGATCGCCGTCGTCATCGTCGCAAAGCGAAGGTTGAACGGCGCCAGCTGCATCTCGACCCGCGCCTCCTGCTCGCGGTTGCTGAAGGTCTGCCGCACGCCGTCGCTGTTCGGATCGGCCGGATCGGCAAGCCCGAGCTCGTTGTGCCGGTAGTCGGTCGCGCCGAGCCAGAACCTGATCGCCTCGATCGCTGCGGCATCCGGACGGTATTCGCCTTGCGCCGTGATCTTGGTCTGGTGCGCGTCGATCCGCGTGTTGTGATCGGCGCCGTCGATGCCGGGGATATGGTAGAGCGCATCGGTCTGCGTGATCGCGGCGCCGACGAAGCCGCCGTCGAAGAAATAGCTGCCGCCCACCGAGACGCCGTCATTGCGCAGCGACGAATTCGGCTGCCGGCCATTGGTGACCGGCCGGGTCTGGTCGAAGCGGTAAGGGTAACCGGGAATGGCGTAGTCGTCCGCCTTGCGGCCATAGGCATCGGCGTGAATCGCATAATTGCCGCCACCGGCATCGATCAGCACGCCGCTCTGCACGCCGCGGTCGACCGAGCTGAACGAGGTCCGGGTCTCGGCGGTGATGCAAGGCGCGCCGTCGATTGCGGGCGCTTTCGCCGGCAGGCCATAACTCTGGAACGGCGCTGAAGGGCAGACCGGCAGCGCCTGCGGAATTCGGTTGTTGGTGGCGCTGACGACGCCGCCGATCGAGGTCGAGCCGTAGCGCAGCGCCGCGGGGCCGCGCACGACCTCGACCTGATCGGTTGACAGAGGATCGATCGGCACGAAGTGGTCTTCGCCAAGGTCCGAGGCGCCGCCGGCGCCGGTGCCGTTCTCGACAATGCCGACCCGGTTGACGTCGAGGCCGCGAATGATCGGCCGGCTCGATGCGCCCGGCGCAAAGCTCGAGCCGGTGACACCGGGCTTGGAAAATAAGAGATCGCCCAGCGTCGCGGCGCCGGAGCGCTGGATCTCCTCTTTGGGGACAACGGTGACTGTGGCGAACTGGTTGGTCACGACCGCCAGCACGCCTTGCTGGCCGGCTGCGGGCGCGGCCGGCGCTGTCGTCTGAGCCGCGGTTTGGGTTGACTGCGGCGGACGGCGGCGGCTGGTGGCGCCGCGCGCGACATGCGTGGGATTGGCATGCGGAACGACCGGCCGATGCGCCCGGATCGGGCTTGGTGCGGTGACCGTGACCTCCGGCAATTCGGCCGGCGCAGCGGGCTTGTCCTGAGCGAGCGCAGGTGCCGCGAGCACGCACGCAATGGCCGCGAAGCTGCAGCCCGACATCGATTGTTTCGACAACATGATTCCAAGTCCTGACCCTTAAGCCAGGCGGCCAGACACAGTTTGCTTGCAGTCGGGCACGCCTGCCGTCGCCGAGCGACGGAGCAAATTTCAAGAGGCTGGGATCCGGGTGCCGCGCACCAGGATCGTTGGCGTCTGAAGCGGCGGGAGTTCAGGCGAGGGGAGGGGCGCGGGCTTGGAAGGGGAGATCGACAGCTGCAGGCTGGACCGCACTGACGACCGCGACCTCGCGGTGGAAGGCCACGGCCTGCGGCAGGACCAGCACCGGGGCTGGCGACAGCAGCATGGCCTGCGCCATCGCGACGACGGCGCAGATCGCGCAGGCATCAGCAGGCTGCTGATCGCGGTCTTGCTTGCTCGGATCTTGGTCGGTGGTGAGATCCCGGTCGCGGGCCACAGGAGCTGCGGCGTCGCTCAGGGCCGCGACGGCGAAGGACGTCCGCGCGGCTGGCCAGTGATTATGCCCGAACGAGAGCGTGAACTGCACGGCGAGCGCGAAGAGCGCCAGCAGCGAAGCCGCCCTGATGTTCGTGCGAAACCAGCTCATTCCCAAGAAAAGTCCAACAAACGCCCCGACCGGCCGGCGTCGCACCGGCAGATGTTATAATGTAACATCGCAAAGACGGTCGAGGAGTGTCAATCAGCGCGCGGCTGGAGCGCGCCGAATCCTTGGTTCTGTGATCTTACGGCCACGCCGCGAACTCCTGACAACGCAAGGGGCGATCAACGCCCCTCGCGCAGCCAGGTCGCGGCGAACGCGCCGAGCAGGAGCAGCAGCCCGATCAGCCCGGCGAACATCGGCAGCACGCCGACTCCCTTGACGACGGAGGCGTCGCGCATGCGCACGCCCATCCAGCCGTCGCCGCTGAACATGGTCGACGAGTGCACCGGCACGATGCGGGGAATCTCCACGCCCGACCCGTCCGCGATCCGCTTGGCGTCGCCGCCGGTGGCCTGCGTCAGCGGCTTCAAGGTCTCCGTCGTCGAGGTGACCTCGGAGAATTCCTTCGGATTGGTCGGGCCGACATTGATCAGCGCCTTCAGCGTGCCGTCGGTCGCCTGCCACAGTCCGAGCTCGTTGGCAGGCATGGTGGCGCGCCATTCGCCGGGCTCACCCTGGCTCAGGGTCAGCTCACGGGTGGCGCCGGACGGCGATGTCACCGTGACCGGCGACACCGTGTCGGCCATGGTCTGCCTGATGACGACGAGATCATGTCCCTGCACCTTGAGCCGTAGCGCCTCTTCGTCGAGGTCGGGCTGCTTCATCAGCCAATGCGACATGCGGCGGAGCAGATCGAGATGCGGTCCGCCGCCCTCATAGCCGCGGGCCCACAGCCAGATATGGTCCGACAGCAGCAGTGCGACGCGGCCTTCGCCGAACCGCGACAACAGCAGCAGAGGCTTGCCGTCGGGACCGGTCATGACCGGCGGGTTGATGGCATTGCGGGTGTCGACCGTGCGGAAGAAGCGGCTCCAATGCGGTGGTTCGGCGTCGGCGCCTTCGAGCCCGCGCGTGACCGGATGGCGTTTGCCGATATCTGACAGATGCGCATAGAACGGCTTCTCGGTGACGCCGACCGGCTCGGCCGGCAACACCGAGTCGAGCGGCGTCCGCCAGATGCTGGTGTTGGAGGCGTAGTCGGGACCCGCCGAGACCAGCACCGCGCCGCCATTACGCACATAATGCGCGATGTTCTCGAAATAGCCGATCGGCAGCACGCCCTGGCGGGCATAGCGGTCGAAGATGATCAGCTGGAATTCGTTGATCTTCTGCTGGAACAGCTCGCGGGTCGGGAAGGCGATCAGCGACAATTCGTTGATCGGCGTCCCGTCCTGCTTCTCCGGCGGCCGCAGAATGGTGAAGTGAACCAGATCGACGCTGGCATCCGACTTCAACAGATTGCGCCAGGTGCGCTCGCCGGAATGCGGTTCGCCAGAGACCAGCAGCACGCGCAGCTTGTCACGCACGCCGTCGATCGAGACCACCGCACGGTTGTTGACCAGCGTCAGCTCGCCATCGAGCGGAGAGGCCTCGATCTCGACGATGTTCGGCCCTTCATGCTTGATGTCGACGTCGATCTTGCTGGTCTGTCCGCTGGACAGCGTTCGCTCGCTGATCACCTCACCGTCGCGGCGGATCACCACCTTGGCACGCTCGCCGGCAACGCCCTGATCGTCGAGGCGGAAGTTGATGCTCTGGGGCTGGCCGACAATGCCGAAGCGGGGGGCTGCGGTGATGGCGATGCGGCGGTCGCGCTCCGCCTTCTGTCCCGTGATCAGCGCCTGGACCGGCGCCTGGAAGCCGAGCGCCGATGTATTGGCGGGAATGTCGTGCACGCGGCCGTCAGTGATCAGAAAGGCGCCGGCGACGCGCTCGACCGGCACGTCGGAAAGCGCCGAGGTCAGCGCACCGAACAGATGGGTGCCGTCGGTCTCGCCATCGGCCTGTCCGGCCTCGACCACGCGCACCTCGAGCCCCTTGATCTTCTTCAGCGCGTCGACGAGGGCTTCCTGCGCCTGCGCGGTCTGCTTGGAGCGGTCGCCGAAATTCTGGCTCGGGCTCTTGTCGACGACCACGGCGGCGACCGACGTCAGCGGTTCGCGATCCTCGCGGGTGAATTGCGGGTTGGCGAGCGCCAGCGCGATCAGCGCCAGCGCCGCGACGCGCACCCAGGCGCCGCGGGAGCGGCCGAGCAGGAGCAGGGCGGCAATGACGACGATCGCCCCGATCGCAAGCCACAGCACGATCGACGGGACCAGGGGCGTGAACGCGATGCCGTAATTCATGTCGAAGCCTTATTGCCCGAGCCGCTCGATCAGCGCCGGCGCGTGCACTTGGTCGGCCTTGTAGTTGCCGGTCAGCGTGTACATCACGATGTTGACCCCGGCGCGGAACGCAAATTCGCGCTGCCGCGGTTCGCCCGGCACCAGTGGCAGCATCGCCTGACCGTCGGGGCGGATCGCCCAGGCGCCGGCGAGATCGTTCGAGGTGATGATAATCGGCGAGACGCCATCGCCGCCGCGTGCGGGGCGCGTTGCGCTCTCATCCTCGTCCTCCTTCGGCAGCGCCTCGACCCAGGTCTGGCCGGTGGTGAAGCGGCCCGGGAAGTCACGCAGCAGATAGAACGTCTTGGTCAGGACATGCTCGCGCGGCACCGGCTCGAGCTCGGGCACGTCGAGTGAGGATAGAATGTCGCGCAGCGACTGCATGCCCGGGGTCTGCGAGCCGTTGTCGCCCGGCGCCGCCTCGACGGCATCGCGGGTGTCGAAGATCACGGTGCCGCCCTGCTTCATGTAGGCGTCGATCTTGTTGATCGCGTCCTGCGGCGGCTTCGGTGCGCCCGGTACGATCGGCCAGTAGATCAGCGGGAAGAAGGCGAGCTCGTCATGCGCCGGATCGACGCCGACGGGATCGCCGGCTTCGAGCGCGGTGCGCTGCGCCAGGAACAGCGTCAGCCCGGTCATGCCGGCCTTGACGATCGAATCCACGTCGGCATTGCCGGTCACGACATAAGCGAGCCGGGTCTGCGACGTCGCACGCATCGCGAAATCATCGCTCGCGGCGTCGGCGCGCGCCGGCGACGGGACGCCGATCGCGAACATCGCGCCGGTTGCCAGCAGCGCGACCGCGATCGCGGCCGGTGCGGCGCGCCGGCGGATCAGCGCGGCCAAACCGCCACCGATCAGCGCCACGATGACTGCGTCGATCAGGAACAGAAGCAGCGCGGTCGAGAGCAGCATGCCGCGCAGATCACGCGGCTCGGCATTGGTGTAGCTCGCGCGTCGCGCCGAGAGGCTCGATGTATCAAGCGCCAAGATGCGATCGGCGGGGCTGAGCGTGTTCACGGCAGTGGGTCCCTCGGCAGGGCCGTAGAAGCCGGGTGGATGATCCAACGAGGCGCGGTCCTGGAAATTTGCCGGCAACGGCTTGGCGGTCGACGGCGGCGGCCCGAACGCGCCAAAGCCGTCGAGCACATGAAGCGGAGCCAGCGTCGCCTTGGCGGCTTCGCCCGCCGGGCCAGCACCCGGCGTCGCCGTGTAGCCCGACATGTCGACGATCCGTCGCAGCATCTCGACCATGGCGCCCGACATCGGCAGATCCGACCAGCGCATGTCGGCGCTGACGTGGAACAGCGCGAGCACGCCCTTGCCGCGGCGCTCGCCGGTGACGAGCGGCGTGCCGTCTTCGAGCGACGCCCAGCTCTTGGTCGCCAGCACCGCATCGGGCTCGGCCAGCACCTGCCGGCTGACGGTGACGTCCTTCGGCACAGCCAGGCCGGCGAACGGACCGTCGGCGGCGAAGGCCGCAAGATGCTGTGGCTTCTCCCAGGTCAGGCTGCCGCCGAGCGTGCGACCGCCGCGGCGCAGCTTGACCGGCACCAGATCATCGTCGCCCTGCGCGAGCCGCGGCCCGGCAAAGCGGACCAGCACGCCGCCATTGTCGATCCAGGCGTTGAGGCGGTCACGCAGCTCCGGCGACAGGGTCCCGACATCGGCCATCACGATCATCGGCACCTTCTGGTCCAGAAACTGGCTGATGACCTGCTGCGGCGCGCCGCGATCGCCGAGCCTGAGGTCGGCAAAGGGCGCCAGCGCCCGGGTCAGATAGAAGGTCGGTGCAAGCAGCGGCTGCGCGGTGTCGCTGGTGGCGCCGGAGACGATGCCGACGGCACGGCGGCGCCAGCGCTTGTCGAGCAGCTGCACGGCGCCCGCCGAGCGCTCGCCTGCGATCTCCAGCCGCGTGATGTCGTTGCGCAGTTCGACCGGCAGATCGAAGCTCGCCTCGGTCTCGTGCTCGCCGGCCGTGAAGCTGAAATGAGCGTCACCGATCGGCGAACCCTTGGCGTCGAGCGCGCGCACGATGCCGCCCGGCACGCTCAGATCGGCGCGCAGCACCTTCACGGTCATCTTCGCGGCGGCATTCTCCGCGCCGGCCAGCGCCAGCGGCGACAAGGTGCCGCCCTGGAAGATGGTCAGCGGACGTTCGCCGATGGTCTTGCCGAGACCGGCGACGAACTCGCTGCCGCGGCCGGGATCGACGCCATCGGACAGCCAGACGATCTCGGCGTCCCCGGTCGCTTTCAGGAAGCGATCGAGCATCGGCAGCGCGTCGGCGCGCTCGGCGGTGAAAGGTTTGGGCGCGATCTGGCGCAGCGCGACGCGCGCCGCTCCAGCCGGCATCAATGTGATGTCGCGGGCCGGCTCCGAGAGCGGCACCAGCGCAACGCCGCGGCGGTCGGCGTCGGCATTCGCAATGACCTCGTCGGCGGCCTTGATGCGTGCATCCCAGCTCGCTGCCGCGCTCCAGCTGTCATCGAGCAGCAGCACCAAGGGCGCCTTGCTGCCCGCGGCCTCTGTGCGCGGATTCCAGATCGGGCCTGCGGCGGCGAAGATGACCAGCGCGGCCGCGATTAGCCGCAGCAGAGTGAGCCACCAGGGCGAGCGCGAGGGCGTCTCTTCCCGCGGCGTGATGTCGAACAACAGCCGCGTCGGCGGAAACTCGATCCGCCGCGGCCGCGGCGGCGTGATCCTGAGCAGCCACCACAGCACCGGCAGGCTGACCAGGCCGATCAGCAGCAGCGGTTCGGTGAAGGAGAGCGGCAGGCCCATCATGCGTCAAATCCTGATGTGCCAAGTCCCGAGGTGCCAAGTCCCGAGGCGCCAAGTCCCGTTGCGCCAAGTCCTGTTGCGCCGAGTCCCACTTTGACGTTGCCGCGGACGCCACCTTTGCTGGTGGTCATGCCGGCGTGGAGAAACAGCAGGAGTTCGGCCGCCGAGCGGCTGGTCGTGTGAGTCGTGAACAGCCAGTCGAGCTTGCCGGTCTCGGCGCGGATCTGGTCGCGATGCAGCGCGACGCGGGCGACGTAATCTTCGGCCCAGCGCTCGGCGCGTCCCGCAATGATGACCTCGCCGCCTTCAGGCTCGACGAATTCGACGCGACCGGAATAGGGGAAGCTCTCCTCGGCCGGATCGACGACCTGCACCATCGTACCGTGCGCGCCCGACGCGGACAGGCCTGCCAGCATGGTTCTTATCTCGGCAATCGGTGACCAGAAATCGGACAGCACCACGATCTCGGCGAGCGCCGACGGCACGAAGGCGGGCGGCAGGCTCGGCCGGTCGGTCTCGTCATGCAGCATCGCCTGGGCGATCCGGTCGATCACGCTGCGGCTCGCAGTCGGGGTCAGCAGGCCGGGAATGCCGACGCGCTCGCCGCCGGCGACGAGCAGCTCGGCCAACGCAAAGGTCACGATCAGGGCACGTTCGAGCTTGCTGTCGCGCGCGCCTTTCGACGCAAACGTCATCGAGGGCGAGCGATCAGGCCAGATCCACACCGTGTGCGCAGCCTCCCATTCCTGCTCGCGCACATAGAGATGATCGTCCCGCGCCGAGCGCCGCCAGTCCACCCGCTGGGACGGCTCACCGGAGATGAAGCGGCGATATTGCCAGAAGTTTTCGCCTGGACCTGAACGCCGACGCCCATGCAGGCCGTGGATGACGTTGGCCGCGATCTGACGGGCTTCGAGCACCAGGCGCGGCAGAGAGGCGGCAAGCGTTCGACTTTCGCCGTCGGCACGCCGGATCGCGATGATTTCCTTGTCGGCGGGCTCTCGCGTTGCGGCCATCAACCGATCCGGCTCCTGAGTTGCCGGATCACGTCCGGAATGGTGCGTCCTTCGGCGCGCGCCGGGAAGGTCAGCGCCATGCGGTGCTTGAGCACGGGCTCGGCGAGATCGAGCACGTCATCGATCGAAGGCGCAAGACGGCCGTCGAGCAGCGCGCGGGCGCGAACCGCGAGCATCAGCGACTGGCTGGCGCGCGGACCCGGGCCCCAGGCAATCAGCTTGCCGGTTTCGCCCGCGTCAGGCCCCGGACGGGCCGAGCGCACCAGAGAGAGGATCGCCTCCACCACGGAATCACCGACCGGCAGGCGGCGCACCAGCCGCTGCGCCGCGATCAGCGCGTCCGCGGTCATCGCCGCTTTCGCGACGCTCTCCTCGGCGCCGGTGGTCTCGAACAGGATGCGCCGTTCGGCCTCGCGATCGGGATAGTCGACGTCGATTTCCATCAGGAAGCGGTCGAGCTGGGCTTCGGGCAGCGGATAGGTGCCTTCCTGCTCGAGCGGATTTTGCGTCGCCAGCACATGGAATGGCTTCGGCAGATCATGACGCGCGCCGGCAACCGTGATGTGCTGCTCCTGCATCGCCTGCAGCAGCGCCGATTGGGTGCGCGGGCTGGCGCGGTTGATCTCGTCCGCCATCAAAAGCTGCGCAAAGACGGGACCGGCGATGAAGCGGAAGGAGCGCTTGCCGGCCGAGCTTTCGTCCAGCACCTCGGCGCCGAGAATGTCCGAAGGCATCAGGTCGGGGGTGAACTGGATGCGCTTGGCGTCGAGTCCGAGCGTCACGCCCAGCGTCTCGACGAGCTTGGTCTTGGCGAGGCCGGGGACGCCGATCAGGAGCGCATGGCCACCGGAGAGGATCGTGACCAGGGTGTTTTCCACCACTTTGTCCTGGCCGAAGATGACGGCGGAAATGGCTTCCTTCGCTGCGCGAATCTGGCCTGAAACCTGTTCGGCCGACCTGACGATCGCGTCTTCGAGCTTCTCGGCACTCTCAGCCATTCCGTCTCTCCTTTGCCCCGCAGCCTTTAAGTCTTTGACCGCCGATCCGCTCCATTTTCTGATGAAGCGGCTGCCAGTTTGCGCGAAGGCCCTGTATTCGTTGAGTTAAACTATCCCCATCTTATGGGCATTCCTGGGGATTGACGGCATCACGATGTGGCGACCTCTACTTCAGCTATGCACGTCCGGAACTTTCGCTAGCCGTTCAGCGATGAGATCTGCACCATTCGTGCCACTGCCGATACCGCAAACACCGATACCGCAAGCTCAGAGGAAACCATGGCGAACCAAGGGCAGACCACAGATCCTGCGACGGCTCCAGGCCTCGACCGCCTGACCGCCGCCGCCAGCACGGCCACCGCATCCGGAAAACTGCCTCCGGTGCATCTGTGGAATCCGCCATTTTGCGGCGATCTCGATATCCGAATCGCCTCTGATGGTAGCTGGAGCTACATGGGCACGCCAATCGGCCGGCCCGCGCTGGTGCGGCTGTTCTCAACAATTCTCAAGCGCGAAGGCAACAATTATTTTCTGGTCACCCCGGTGGAGAAGGTCGGCATTCGCGTCGATGACGCGCCTTTCATGGCCGTAGAAATGCGGGTAGAGCGAGACGAACGGGGCCGGCTGCTGCATTTCCGGACCAATGTCGAGGATTGGGTGGCGTGCGACGTGGCGCATCGCTTGCGCTTCGAACCGGGCGAAGCCGGCGGGCTCACGCCCTATCTGCACGTTCGCGCCGATCTTTGGGCCAAGGTCACCCGGTCGCTCTACTATGAGCTGGTTGACATGGGCGAGGAGCGGATGATCGATGGTCGTGCGGTGTTTGGCGTGGAGTCGGGCGGCGAATTCTTCCCGATGGCGGATGCGGAAGAGGTGAGGGCCGCAGGTTGAACGAGGCCATGGTGAGGGACAAGGCGGCTGTGCTCAGCTCGGCCGAGTTTTTCGAGCGCGGCCGCGACCGGCTGCGGTTCGACGTTCCGGCAGCGCTGCTCGATCCGGATCTCATTCCACAGAGCGGTGATGCCGGCACCGACCGCATGCTCGAGATCATCGCGCGGGAGCAGCCGATCCGCCCCGCAGCGGTGCTGATTCCGGTGGTCGATCATCCCGAGCCCACGGTGCTCCTGACCCAGCGCTCGGCGCATCTGTCCAGCCACGCCGGGCAGATCGCCTTTCCCGGCGGCAAGATCGACGTCACCGACGCCTCGCCGCTCGATGCCGCCTTGCGCGAGGCCGAGGAGGAGGTCGGGCTTGCGCGCGGGTTCGTCGATCCGATCGGCTATCTCGACGTCTATGGCACTGCGTTCGGTTTTCGCATTCTGCCGACGCTGGCGCGGGTGCGGCCCGGCTTCACGCTCAAGATCAATCAGGGTGAGGTCGACGACGCCTTCGAGGTGCCGTTGTCCTTCCTGATGAATCCGGCCAATCACCAGCTGCACAGCAAAGAATTCCGCGGCATGGAGCGGATCTATTACGCGATGCCGTTCGCGGAACGCTATATCTGGGGCGCGACAGCCGGTATCCTGCGGTTGTTGTATGAGCGGATCTACCTGTCATGATCCGCCCGGTGCTGACGGAAATCGGGATTTTCCTCATTCCCTTTGCCGTCTATGTGCTGTTTCTGCTGGCGACCCGCTCCGGGCTGTTCGTACCGGCCGCATGGCCCCTGGCCTTGATCGCGAAGCTGACCGTGGCGGCGCTGGTGCTGGTCATTGTGAGCCTGGTCATGCTGGCTGAATTTTCCGGCGCGCCGCCGAACTCCACCTACACGCCGGCGCATATCGAGAATGGCAGGCTCGTGCCCGGAGTCGAGCGATGACGGATGCGCGTGTGCTGGACGCGCCCTGGCTGAGATCCGGCCCCGCCGCGCGCGTACTGGCGCTCTTGAACTGCGTCGGCGAGGAGGCGCGTGTGGTCGGCGGCGCCGTGCGCAACGCGCTGCTCGGCATTCCCATCGGCGATATCGATATCGCCACCACGGCGCTGCCGACGGAAGTGGTCCGTCGCGCCAAAGCGGCCTCCATCAAGAGCGTGCCGACCGGCATCGACCACGGCACCGTGACGCTGGTGCTCGAAGGTCACCCGTTCGAGGTCACGACCTTGCGCTTGGACACCGAGACTTTCGGCCGCAAGGCCAAGGTCGAGTTCGGCCGCGACTGGGTCGGCGATGCGCATCGGCGCGACTTCACCATGAACGCGCTCTCGGTGAGCGCTGACGGCATCATCCATGACTATGTCGGCGGCCTTGCCGACATCGCCGCGCGCCGCGTCCGCTTCATCGGCGATCCCGCCCAGCGCATCGCCGAGGATTACTTGCGGATCCTCCGCTTCTTCCGCATCCATGCCGCCTTCGGTCATGGTGAGCCCGACCGCGACGGTTATCTCGCCTGTATCGCCGCACGCGCAGGATTGGCCACGCTCTCGGCCGAGCGGGTGCGCATGGAAATGCTGAAGCTTGTCGTCACCGATGGTGCGGTCGGTGCGATCACCGCAATGACGGATGGCGGCCTGCTGACGTCGATTCTGGGCGGCGTGGTCTATCTCGGTCCGTTCGCGGCGATGATCGAGGCCGAGCGGCAGTCGGCGCTTCCGCCTCACCCGATCCGGCGCCTGGCGGCGCTTGCGGTTGCCGTCACCGAGGATGCCCGCCGGCTCGGCACGCGGCTCAAGCTCTCCAATGCCGAGACCAAGGCGCTGGATTCGATGGGGCATCGCTGGTGGCGCTTCGCCTCGGCGGACGAAGCGCGGGCGCGGCGGCTGCTCTATCGGCTCGGCGAAGCGAACTACCGCGATCGCCTGCTGCTCGGCTGGGCGCGGGCGGGCCGCGATCGCAGCGATCCGCGCTGGTGCGATCTGGCGCTGTTGCCGCAGCGCTTCACGCCGCCGAAATTCCCGCTCAAGGCGGCCGATTTCATCGCCCGCGGCATCGCCGAGGGCCCGCTGCTCGGTCACGTGCTGACGCTCGCCGAGGACGCCTGGCTGGCCGCGGATTTCCCGCTCGATGAGCCGCGCCTGCACGCGATCGCCGATCAGGCCGCGGCGCGCATTCATCGCGACGGGCGGTCGTAGAGCTCCGGGCTATCTGCGCGCGCGACGGTCAACGTCAGGTCAGGGACACGGGCTCCGTCTCCGCCTCGATCGATGGCAGCGGCTCGCCGTGGAGCTTGGCCTCGAACGAACGCAATCGCTGATAGATCGAAATCAGCTCGACGATGGTGCTCCATGCATTCACGAGATACTGGAACGAGGTTCTGACCTGGGTGAATGCATTGAGGATCTGGTTCATCGCACCCAGCGTGATCTTGCCGGCAATGATCGTGGGCGCAAGCAGGACGTAGGGAAAGATAACGTCGGTCTGCAAGTAGACGATCCGGCCGACGTTGAAATACATGAAGTTGAGATAGAGCCGGAAATAGTTCCTGCGGATGTTGGCGAACAGCACGCTCAGGGTCGGCGGATCAGCGCGCGCCGGATCATCCTCGCCGAGCACGAGTTCTTTTCTATAGGCTGCTTCGACCCGCTGGTTGAAGAACTCGATCCCCGGGAGGCGGATGCCGATCAGCGCAAGCACGCCGGTGCCGAGCACCGACCAGATCACGGCGGCAAACACCAGCGGATACGGAATGGAGCCGATCAGCGGCAGCTCGGTGACATTGCTGGACAGCTTCACGAGAACCGGCAGGAAAGCCAACAGCGTCAGCACGGCGCTGATGAGGTTGACCCCGAGACCCTCCACGGTGCTTGCGAACCGCATCGTGTCCTCTTGCACGCGCTGCGAGGCGCCTTCGATCGCGCGCAGCCGTGGCCAGTTCGCAACATAGTAGTCGTTCATCGCCGTCCGCCAGCGGAATATGTAGTGGCTGACGAAGAAACGGGTCAGCACGCCGACCACGACTGCCACGAAAGCAATGCCGGCGAAGGTCGATAGCTGGCTGTAGAAGCGTTCGACGGTGACCGGAGCCGATTTGGACAGCGCAGCCTGCACCAGATCGTAGAACGGTCCGTACCAGCTGTTGATGGCCACGCTGACCTGCACCTGAAAATAGGTGGTGAACAGAATCAGCGAGGAGCCGAGGATGGACCAGTTTGCCCAGGGATGTGGGGCGAGCCGCATCCATGCGGTCGCGAAGATCGCCACGCACAGCACAAAATAGGCATCGAACCAAAGCGCTGGCGGCGCCCAGAACGTTGCCAGTCCGACCGGCTTTTCAGGGGCCTGAAACAGCTCGTTCGCATAGCCGTACCAGATCACCATCGCGAAAACGGTCCAGGCGACCGCAGAAAGAAAGAACAGCCTGGGTCGGGGGAAGAATGAGACGAACATGGTCCTCAGGGCGGTGAGGGCAGCCGACACTCATCGATGCGGCCTTGCTGCCCGGATGACGACAAGTACTCAGGTCCTGGTGCCCCGGCGCTCACTTTCGCATCCCTTTTGGAGCACTCTTCATCTGGAGCACTCTTGCGAATGTTGGGCCAGGGGAACAACGGCCAACTCATTTGTTGTGTGTAGCTGTGGACTTGACCGTTGCTACGGAAATCCCGGCCAAGGCGCGACCGCAAGTCCGCGATACCACGGATCACTCCTACGGATCACCGCAGGCAAAATGCAAGCCAATTCGAGGCCGCGGTCCGGCCCTGGAGCTCAGTCGACCAGCATTTTGGGACATGACGGGGCGCGCTTTGGTCTGCGCCTTCCTCACCGACACGACAATGATGGCTTGCGGGTGGAACGGCTTTGTCCACGTCCTTGTCAACGCATTGCCGAGAGGCCGCCATTGGCTACGCGTTCGATGCAATTGCAGTCCTTGCGCCCAACGGTGAGCTCCCGCTTGGCGCCAGCGCTATTTGCTGACGTTCGGCACCAGCTCGGTCAGCGAGCGGATGATGCGGTCGGGCCTGACAGTCGAGCCTTCGGGCAGGCCGTCGCCATGGACGTCGATCCAGATCGCGTAGATGCCGAGCTTCTGGGGCGCTACGATTTCCCATTCCAGATTGTCGCCGACCATCCAGGTGTCAGCAGGCCCGACGCCGAGCGCCTGCATCGCGTGCAGATAGGCGCGCTCCTCCGGCTTGCCGAAACCGTGCTCGCCCTCGATCTGGATGTGATCGAAGCGGTGCGCCAGTGCGAAGCGCTCGATCTTGGCGCGCTGCATGTCGGCGGCGCCGTTGGTCACCAGTGCGAGCTTGACGCCGCGCGCCTTCAATTCGTCGATCGCCTCATGCGCGCCGGGGAACACGAACATCTGCTCTTCGCGATAACTGGTAAAGCGGTCGCCGATGCGCACGGCGAGGTCGTCAGGCAGCGCGCGGCCGCCCGCCGCGGCGAGCGCTGCAAAGCCGCCCTTCACCACGAGCTGCCGCGCCTCGATCAGCTTCAGCCGCCATTCGGCGCCGGCCTTGGACCAGAACTCGCGCGCCGCGCCGGTGATCGCAGCAGCCACCATCTGCGCCTCGTAAGGGGCGATCTCATCGGCGAATTCAGTGGAGATGATGGTCCAGGCGAGCTCGGGTCTGGCATAGGCCGACAGGATGGTGTCGTCCATGTCGATCAGCATGGCGCGGGGCAGGGCAGGGGTCATCGGAGTTAAGTTTACGGCCATTTCACCTGGGGTGGCATCGACGACAGGATGGACTCGACATTGCCGCCGGTCTTGAGCCCGAAGGTGGTCCCGCGGTCATAGAGCAGGTTGAACTCGACATAGCGCCCGCGACGGATCAGCTGCTCCTCGCGATCAGCCTCGGTCCAGGGCGTCGAGAAATTGCGCCGCACCAGTTCGGGATAGATCGCAAGGAAGGCACGGCCGACATCCTGCGTGAAGGCGAAATCGGCGCTCCAGTCGCCGGAGTCATGATGGTCGTAGAAGATGCCGCCGATGCCGCGCGGCTCCTTCCGGTGCGGCAGATAGAAATATTCGTCGCACCATTTCTTGTACCACTCATAGTCGGCAACGGGATGGGCGCTGCAGGCTTTCTTCATGGCGGCATGGAAGGCGACCGTGTCCGGGTCCTCCTGATTGCGTCTGCGATCGAGCACCGGCGTCAAATCCGCGCCGCCGCCGAACCACGCTTTGGTTGTCACGACAAAGCGCGTGTTCATGTGCACGGCGGGCACATGTGGTGACCACATATGGGCGATCAGCGAGATGCCGGATGCCCAGAACCGCGGATCGTCCGCGGCGCCAGGAATCTGGCCGCGGAATTCGGGGCCGAACTCGCCATGTACGGTGGAGCAGTGCACGCCGACCTTTTCGAACAGCCGGCCATGCATCATGCCCATCACGCCGCCGCCGCCCTTGGCGCCGGAATGGTCGGTGCGCTCCCAGGGTGTGCGGACGAAGCGACCGGGCGCGCCCGGATAGAGCTCAGGAGGCGCCTCGTCCTCCAGCCGCTCGAAGGCCAGGCAGATGTCGTCGCGCAGGCGCTCGAACCAGGCTCGCGCGGTCGCCTTGCGGTGTTCGATTGCGGCGATGTCCATTGGCCTTCCCCTGACCGACCTATGCTTCGGGCCCATAATACGTGCAGGTCTCGCGGCAACTGTCGCGATGGACGCTGACCTTGG
Organism: Bradyrhizobium sp. STM 3843; assembly: GCF_000239815.1. GTDB lineage: Bacteria > Pseudomonadota > Alphaproteobacteria > Rhizobiales > Xanthobacteraceae > Bradyrhizobium. Next base: position 25,329 of record NZ_CAFK01000348.1, read on the forward strand.
TGACATGGCCGATATGCCGGACCCGCTCGTAGATGAACCGCGACAGGTTCTCGAGCGTCGGCAATCCGATCGCCTCGATCTTGTTCAGGAACTTGTGATCGAGCATCTTCTGGATCTCGGCCAGGCGTTCCGTCAGCACGCCGAAATCCACCACCATGCCGGTGTCCGGATTGGTCGTGTTGCCGCGCACCGTCACCTCGGCGCGGAAGGAGTGGCCGTGGATCTCCTGGCTGGCTTCGCCGAGCGTCGTGATCGGCAGCGTATGCGCGGCCTCGAAGGTGAACGATTTGGTCAATTCCCACATCGTGAACGTCAAAATCCTCTATCTAATCCCGATCATCTTGTGCGTCTGCAGGCTGAGCCGCCATTGCGGATGCCGCATGCAATAGTCGATCGTGCGCGCGGTGTTCTCGGCCGCATCAGGCCCGTCCATCGGCTGCAGCGAGAAGCGCTCGAAGGACAGCCGCTCGAACTCCTCAGGCGCCGCGCCTCGTTGCGGGTACACCAGCTTCAATTCGTGGCCGTGACGGAGCTTCAGCTCCGTGCCCGCCTTCGGGCTGACGCAGATCCAGTCGATGCCCGCAGGCGGCTCCAGCGTGCCGTTGGTCTCGATCCCGACCGCGAAGCCGCGGGCGTGAAGGGCATCGATCAGCGCCGCATCCACCTGCAGCAGCGGTTCGCCGCCGGTCAGGATCGTATAGCGCTCGGCCTCGCCCCCTGTCCATTGCGCAGCGATGGTCTCGGCGAGCGCGTCGGCGGTCGCATAGCGGCCGCCGAGCGTGCCGTCGGTGCCGACAAAGTCGGTGTCGCAGAACCGGCAGACGGCGCTGTCGCGGTCCTGCTCGCGGCCGCTCCAGAGATTGCAGCCGGCGAAGCGGCAGAATACGGCGGCGCGGCCGGCATGGGCGCCTTCGCCCTGCAGCGTCATGAAGATCTCTTTGACCGCGTAGCTCACCGAAACTCCTTCGCGTTTTGCAACTCACTCCCGCAAGCGTTTGGTCGGGTGGGCCAAGCGACCTGTCCGCCATAGCCCGAAGGGCGACGGCGGAAGCGTGCCCACCGTTGATCCGCTAGCTTGGCAGGCGGTCACGCCACCGGCACCTCTGCTCTCCTATGGAGCGCAGATCAGGCCGCCCCATGCCGTGTCTGCCGGAGCGCTTCGCCGACCGCCATCGCCGCCGCCATGGCCACATTGAGCGAGCGCAGCCCCGGCTGCAGCGGGATCAAGAGCCGCGCATCGGCGATCTCCGCCACCTCCGGCGGCACGCCGGCACTCTCGCGCCCGAACAGCAGGATATCGTCCGCCCGATAGCCGAAATCCAGGTACGATCTTGCGCCCTTGGTCGTGAAAAGCAGCAGGCGGTGACCCCGCTCGGCCCGCCACGCTTCGAAGGCGGTCCAGGAGTCGTGTCGCAGCCACGTCACGTGGTCCAGATAGTCCATTCCCGCACGGCGGAAAAGCCGGTCGGAGACCGGAAAACCCGCCGGTTCTATCACATGTGCGGCCACGCCGAGGCAGGCGCAGAGCCGCAGAATCGTGCCCGTGTTCTGCGGAATGTCCGGCTGGTACAGCGCGATCTGCATGCGAACGAATCTCAGGGGCCTTGAGAAAAATGATGCCGAAAATCCGCTTGTCGCAGCGGATGTGGTGCATGGCGGGCGAAGGGGCCGATAGCGGGCTTGCGCTCGTATCGCAAGGGTGCCAATAGAACGATTCTGGACGGGGTGTTCCACCAGGGGCGGTGGAGCGCGCCTATTTCTGCCGCCGCGGGGGACGCGGGCGCCGGCAGGCATCTCCCGAAGACGTGGTTTGGACGTCGCTTGGGGCGGTTCCACCGGCTGCAACGATAAGAAAGGGTTGGAATCGTGACAGCGTCTACTGTGGACCATCCGACACGCCGGGATTTCCTGTTCGTCGCCACCGGGGCGGTGGCGGCCGTCGGAGGAGTGGCCACGCTCTGGCCGTTCATTTCCCAGATGAACCCTGATGCCTCGACCATCGCCGCCGGCGCGCCGATCGAGGTCGATCTCTCTCCCGTGGCCGAAGGTCAGGACATCAAGGTGTTCTGGCGCGGCAAGCCGATCTACATCTCCCACCGCACCAAGAAGCAGGTCGAGGAGGTGCGCTCAGTGCCGCTCTCCAACCTGCCGGATCCCGCCACCGACCAGTCCCGCACCAAGGATGGCCACGAGCAGTGGCTGGTTGTGATCGGCATCTGCACCCATCTTGGTTGCATCCCGATCGCGCATGAAGGCAATTACGACGGCTTCTTCTGCCCGTGCCACGGTTCGCAGTACGACGCCTCGGGCCGCATCCGCCAGGGGCCGGCGCCGCTCAATCTGCCCGTTCCGCCCTACCAGTTCGTTTCCGACACCAAGATCCAGATCGGCTGATCGGGCGCCTTGCCCGACAGCTTTACTGATCATGCCAAGATAATACTTCAGGAACGCATCATGAGTGGACCTTCCGACTACCAGCCGAGCCATCCTGCCGTGAAGTGGCTGGAACAGCGACTTCCGATCATCAGCCTGGTCCACTCATCCTTCGTCGCCTATCCGACGCCGCGAAACCTGAACTACTGGTGGACGTTCGGCGCCATCCTCTCGATCATGCTGGGCGTGCAGATCGTCACCGGCATCATCCTGGCGATGCACTACACGCCGCACGCCGATCTCGCCTTCCGCTCGGTCGAATTGATCGTGCGCGACGTCAACTACGGCTGGCTCTTGCGCAACATGCATGCGGCCGGCGCCTCGATGTTCTTCTTCGCCGTCTACATCCACATGTTCCGCGGCCTCTATTACGGGTCGTACAAGGCGCCGCGCGAGGTGTTGTGGATCCTCGGCGTCATCATCTACCTGTTGATGATGGCGACCGGTTTCATGGGCTACGTGCTGCCCTGGGGCCAGATGAGCTTCTGGGGCGCCACCGTCATCACCAACCTGTTCTCGGCCGTGCCCTATTTCGGCGAGAGCATCGTGACCCTGCTGTGGGGCGGCTACTCGGTCGGCAACCCGACCTTGAACCGCTTCTTCTCGCTGCACTATCTGCTGCCGTTCCTGATCGCTGGCGTGGTGGTGCTGCACGTCTGGGCGCTGCACGTGGTCGGCCAGAACAATCCGGCCGGCGTCGAGCCGAAGACCGAAAAGGACATGGTGCCGTTCACGCCCTATGCGACGATCAAGGACTTCTTCGGCGTCTCCTGCTTCCTGATCCTCTATTCCTGGTTCATCTTCTACATGCCGAACTATCTCGGCGACGCCGACAACTACATCCCGGCCAATCCGGGCGTGACGCCGGCGCACATCGTGCCCGAGTGGTATTACCTGCCGTTCTACGCTATCCTGCGCTCGATCCCGAACAAGCTCGCGGGCGTCATCGCGATGTTCTCGGCGATCATCGTGCTGGTGTTCCTGCCCTGGCTCGACTCGGCCAAGACCCGCTCGAACAAGTACCGGCCGCTGGCTAAGCAGTTCTTCTGGATCTTCGTGATCACCTGCATCCTGCTCGGCTATCTCGGCGCCCAGCCGCCGGAGGGCATCTATGTCATCGCCGGCCGCATCCTCACGATCGTATACTTCGCCTATTTCCTGATCGTGCTGCCGCTGCTCGCCCGCATCGAGAAGCCGCGGCCGCTGCCGAACTCGATCGCTGACGACGTGCTGGCCAAGACCGGCCGCGCGACGGCTCCGATGGTCTCAACGCTGATCGCGCTGTTCGTTGCCAGCACGCTGTTCGTCGGCGGCACCGGCCAGGCCCGTGCCGCCGAGAACCAGGAGACGCCGCCCTCGCTGAGCTGGTCGTTCGCAGGTCCCTTCGGCACCTACGACCGCGGCGCGCTGCAGCGCGGCCTGAAGGTCTACAAGGAGGTCTGCTCGAACTGCCACTCGCTGTCCTATGTGGCGTTCCGCAACCTGTCCGAGCCCGGCGGCCCCGGTTACTCGCCGGCCCAGGCTGCCGCCTTCGCTGCGGACTACAAGATCAAGGACGGCCCCAACGATGCCGGCGACATGTTCGAGCGTCCGGGCCGGGTCGCCGATTACTTCCCATCACCGTTCCCGAACGAGCAGGCGGCGCGCGCGGCCAATGGCGGCGCAGCCCCGCCGGACCTGTCGCTGATCGCCAAGGCCCGCTCCTATGAGCGCGGCTTCCCCTGGTTCATCTTCGACTTCTTCACCCAGTTCCAGGAGCAGGGCCCGAATTATGTCGCGGCGCTGATGCAGGGATTCGAGAGCACTCCGCCGGCCGGTGTCACGATCCCTGAGGGTTCGTACTACAACAAGTACTTCCCGGGCCATGCGATCAAGATGCCGCCGCCGCTGTCCGACGGCCAGGTGACCTTCGATGACGGCTCGCCTGCCACCGTGCAGCAATACGCCCGCGACGTCGCGACGTTCCTGATGTGGACCGCGGAGCCGCATATGGAAGCGCGCAAGCGGCTCGGCTATCAGGTCTTCGTGTTCCTGATCATCTTCGCCGGGTTGATGTATTTCACCAAGAAGCGGGTCTGGGCAGCCGCGCACTGACGCGCCTGGACCAAAATCTCACGATCTGAAAAAGCCCCTGCGGGGGCTTTTTTTGTCGGGGCAGGGCATTTCTCGCCGAGGCGGCCGCACTAGCCAGAATCCGCGCGAGTCAGATACAGCGGGGTGGTCCCATCCGGATCAGGCGCCTCGGCATGAAGACCGTCTCCCTCACCGTCTCGCAGGTTTTCGATATCGCCCTGAAAGCCTATGCCGCGGGCAAGCTCGGCCAGGCCGAGAAGACCTGCCTCAAGATCCTGTCGGCGGACCCGGCCTCCGCCATTACTCTCAATCTGCTTGGCGTGATCCATATGGCGCGCGGCCGCAACCAGCTGGCGCTCGCGCATTACGACCGGGCGCTGGCGTTGCGCCCGGACTTCGTGGAGGCCTGGAGCAATCGCGGCGCGCTGTTGAAGGCGATGGGGCGGCAGGCCGACGCTCTGGACAGTTTCGATCGCGCACTCGCCTTGCGCGCCGATCATGCCGGCGTGATCAACAACCGTGCCGGCGTGCTGCAGGAGCTCGGGCGGTTCGACGAGGCGCTGGCTTATTATGACCGCGCGCTGGCGTTGCAGCCGGCCTATCCCGAGGCGCTGAACAATCGCGGCGTGGTGCTGCAGGCCCTTGGCCGGCACGTGGAGGCGTTGGAGAGCTACGCCAAGGCGCTCGCGCTTCGCCCCGATTTCGTCGAGGCGCTCGTCAATCGCGGTCTCACCTACAGCGAGCTCGCGCGTTTCGAGGAGGCGTTGGCGGACTATGACGGCGCGCTGGCCCTGGAGCCGAAGCATGTCGATGTGTTGAACAACCGCGCCATCGCGCTGCGCCGGCTTGGGCGGCCTGAGGAGGCGCTGGCCAGCCATAGCGCCGCGCTGGCGCTGCGGCCGAAGGATCCGAAAGCGCTGGTCAGTCGCGGCCTCACGCTGCACGATTTGAAGCGCACCGAGGCGGCGCAGGCCGACTACGACCGCGCGATTGCGCTGCAGCCCGGCCATGTCGACGCCTTCGTCAACCGTGGCGCCCTGTTGCACGAGCTCGGGCGCCACGACGAGGCTCTGCGGAGCTTCGAGCGCGCGCTGGCGCTCCAGCCGGACAACGTCCACGCACTCACCAATCGCGGTGTCGTCCTGCACGATCTGGCACGCTATGGTGAGGCGCTGGCCGACCACGATCAGGCGATCTCGATCCAGCCGGGCGATGCCGCTGCGCTGAACAATCGCGGCGTCACCTTGCACAAGCTGCGGCGGCTTGAAGAGGCCCTGGCGAGCCAGGATCAGGCGATCTCGGCACGGCAGGATTATCCCGAGGCGCTGGTCAATCGCGGAATCATTCTGTACGACCTCAAGCGGTTCGACGAGGCGCAGGCCGACTACGATCGCGCGATCGCGCAGCGCGCGGATTACGCTGATGCTCACTTCCTCAAAGGTCTCGTCAGTCTCGTCACCGGTGATTTCGCGCAAGGATGGGCGGGCTATGAGTGGCGGCACCAGGCGCCCGTCGCGCGGCTGACTCCGCGCGCGCTGCCGCAGCCGTCATGGCGCGGCGAGGACATCGCCGGCAAAACCATCCTGCTGCACGGCGAGCAGGGCTTTGGCGACTCCATCCAGTTCTGCCGTTATGTCCCGCTGGTCGAAGCACGCGGCGCGCGCGTCGTGCTGGAGGCCGACACGCCGCTCGCGCGCCTGATGCAGACGCTTCGCGGTGCGCATGAGGTCATCGCCAAGGGCGATCCGCTGCCGGATGTCGACATCCGCTGTCCGCTGCCCAGCCTGCCGCTGGCGTTCGAGACCCGGTTGGACACGATCCCCGCCGATGGTCCTTACCTGTCGGCCCCGGACAATGCCGCGGAGGCCTGGGCGCCGCTGCTCGTCAACGCGCGCCCGCTGAAGATCGGGCTCGCCTGGGCCGGCAATCCCAACCATGTTCGCGATCGCGAGCGGTCGATGGACCTTCGCCATCTGCTGCCGTTGTTTGAGGTGAACGCGACCTTCGTGAGCCTGCAAAAACAGCTTCGTGACGGCGAGGCCGGGCTGCTGGCGCAGCACGGCGTTCTCGACGTCAGCGATCAGCTGCATGATTTCGCCGACACGGCGGCGCTGATCTCCCAGCTTGATCTCGTCATCGCGGTCGATACTGGCGTTGCGCATCTTGCCGGCGCGCTCGGCAAGCCGGTCTGGATCATGCTGACCCACGCGCCGGATTGGCGTTGGCTGCTCGATCGCGACGACAGCCCCTGGTATCCGACCGCGCGGCTGTTCCGGCAGGGCGACGGCCGCGACTGGGCCGGGGTGATCGCGCAGGTGCGCGCGTCGCTCAATGATGTCCACGCGCGCAGGGGCGCGTCGGCGGCGGCTTAGCGCTCGCGCCGTTGTCGGCCTGTCACACCTGTCCGCTAACCCGCGCGAGGACGTGACTGTGGCAGCGGTTGCCTGATCCGTCCGCAGCGGCCAGAATGCCGGCAAACCGTACCCCTCGAAACGTAGAACCGGAGGACATCCATGGGCACCGTCATCACCTTCAAGCGTCCGGATGGCAAGGATGCGAGCGGCTATCTCGCCAATGCGGCCGGTGGCAATGCGCCCGGCGTGGTCGTGATCCAGGAATGGTGGGGTCTGCAGGAGCAGATCAAGGGTATGTGCGACCGCTTTGCGCTGGCCGGTTTCGACGCGCTGGCGCCCGATCTCTACAAGGGCAAGGTGGTGCCTTATCACGACTCCGATGCCGCAGGCCGCGAGATGAACTCGCTCGACTTCATGGATGCGACCACGCAGACGGTCCGTGGCGCCGCGCAATATCTGGCGCGCAACGGCGCCAAGGTCGGGCTGACCGGCTTCTGCATGGGCGGGGCAGTGACGATCATCGGCGCCGCCAAGATCTCGGAACTCACCGCCGGCGTCGTGTTCTACGGCATTCCGCCGGAGCAGGCCGCCAAGCCGGCCGACGTGAAGATTCCGCTGCAGGGGCATTTCGCCAACAAGGACGATTGGTGCACCCCGGCCGCGGTCGATGCCTTCGAGAAGGCGATGAAGGCGGCCGGCAAGTCGCTCGAGCTCTATCGCTACGACGCCGAGCACGGCTTCGCGAACGAGCAGCGTGTCTCCGTGCATGACCGCGAATGTGCCGAGCTGGCCTGGGGCCGCGCCACCGCCTACTTCCACAAGCATCTGGGGTGATGCGCAGTCAGTCTGTGTGTCGTTAGCGCGGCAATCTCAACTGTCGTCCCGGCCTTGAGCCGGGACCCATACACACCGCCGACAGTCGTTTGAGCATGCTGGAGCCACAGCACAGCTCTCATCACAGCCCCATGTGGTTCTGGGTCCCGGCTCAAGGCCGGGACGACACCAATCGTGTGGCTTTCGGCCGACGACATCTCCCCGCACCGAAGTCGTCTTATCGCTCTGGGCTAAGCCGCGCGCGACAACCTCTCTTCGGTGCGCTTCGGCCGATCCGTCAGCAGCGACACGCCCCAGATGACGAGGCCGCAGATCGCGAGCGCAGCGCCGACCCACCCGGTCGCGGGGAAGCCGAGCCCGGCTGATAGCGCGAGTCCCGCGAGCCAGGGACCCAGTGCATTGGCGGTGTTGAACGCGGAGTGATTGAGCGCGGCGGCCAAAGTCTGCGCATCCTCGGCGACGTCCATCAGGCGGGTCTGCAGCACGGTGCCGAGTCCACCGCCGCAGCCGATCAGGAACACGACCGCTGCCAGCGTCCAGACACTGCCGGTCGCAAACGGATACAAAGCGAGCGCGAATGCGCTCCAGACCAGGGTCCCGCCGGCCGCGCGCATCACGCCGCGATCAGCCGCCCAGGCGCAGGCGAGATTGCCGATCGTCAGGCCAAAGCCGAACACCGTCAGCATCACGGGAATTGCCGATGGCGGCGCATGCGTGACCTCCAGCAGGGTCGACGCGAGATAAGTGTAGACGGCGAACATGCCGCCAAAGCCGATCGCGCCCGTGGCCAGCGTCAGCCACACCTGGCCGCGCCGGAGAGCGCCGAGCTCGCGCAGCGGGCTTGCGCCCTTCAGCGGCGCTCCATAGGGCGCATAAAGCCGCACCAGGGTCGCCGTCAGCAGGGCGAGCAGCGCGGCGAAGCCAAAGCTCCAGCGCCAGCCGATATATTGGCCGATCAGGTTGGCAAGCGGCACGCCGATCATGGTGGCGACGGTCAGCCCGGCAAGCACGCGCGAGACCGCCTGGCTGCGGCGCTCGCGCGGCACCAGCGATGCGGCAACCAGCGCGGCGACGCCGAAATAGGCCCCATGCGGTAGGCCGGCGACGAAGCGGAACGCCACCAGGAAACCGTAGCTCGGCGCCAGCCCCGAGAGCCCGTTGCCGACTGCGAACAGCAGCATCAGCGACACCAGAAGCGTGCGGCGTGCCAGCCGCGCTGCGAGCACAGCGATGACCGGCGCCCCGACGACAACGCCAAGCGCGTAGGCGCTGATGACATGGCCGGCGGTGGTCGCGTCGATGCCGAGATCGGGCGCGAAGTAGGGCACGAGGCTCATCGCGGCGAACTCGGTGGTGCCGATGGCGAAGCCACCGATCGCGAGTGCCAGCAGGACCAAGCCCGGATGATGGAGTTTGGCCACCCGCGTGTGCGCGGCAGCGGATTCAGCGATCATGTCCATGCGAGGCGATCAGCGCGCAAAGCAGCCATTGGATGCTGCGTGCCCGGCGCGATGGCCGGGATCGGGCACGATGACATGAGGCATGCGGTGTCCTTGGGAATTGACGGGCGCGGAACCGCGCGCTGGCAAACGTTGATATTGCGTCGCAATATGAGGCGCTCAGTCCTGAGAGGGAAGCCCGCACAGACGGGCGCCTGATATGCGCGGATCACAGGTTCCGCGGATGAAGCTTGCGGGCGGGGGCAGGGACAGTATCGCAGACGCTGGGAGTTGAGAGCGGCGAGCGAGCGCCGCCCGTCAGGCCGTCATATGCAGCCGGCGACCACCGTCGCGGGGCGTCTCACTCCGCAGCCTCCTCGTCGGCGACATTGCGGGTCTCATCGCCGCTCGGGCCGGCATCGTCTGATGGGCTACCGACAGCTGGTCGTCTTGCGGACCGACGCCCCAGCCGGTTGGCTTGGGCTTCGAGAAAGCAATCGAGCAGCGTCTGCTGCTTCGGGAGCGCATGCGACACAGGAGGCTGTTTGCCGCGAGCCATGGTGAATTCTTGGTAGCGGAAGATGGTTAAGGCATTCTTTGCGCCCCTATCGTAAATTGGCAACAGTGTTGCTCGGATATCGCCGTATTTCCGGTACTTTCCGCATCTATTGGCAACCACAAGTATGTGAACGGGCGGAGTTACATGCGCGCAACATGAGGTTGTCGGGTGGTCTCTGCAGCTCATGGCTGCGCTGGCGCCTGTTGCGATGCCGTCCGATTCGTGGACGTCAGCCGATTCGGCGGAACCGAGACGGCGGATCGCGACTGCCCTCGAACGCACCAATTCCCCACACCGGTCCATTTGCGCTGCGATTGCAATCGACGGTAGTGTTCCGGCTTCCGATGGAGGTGGGACATGAGCGTGGCCTTCGCGCTGGCCGGCCTGGGCGGGATGAACGCTCATGGCGCCGGTTTTCTCGACACCGCCCGGGCCTGGGGGATCGCGCCGGATCTGGTCACGGCGACCTCGGGCCAGATCATGGTTCTGGCGGAGTGGATGCAGGGGCACGACCTCCGCGCTCAGCTGATCTCGCCGCAACGCGCCGACGATCCCGTCGCCCAGGCCCGCACCGTGCTGTTCGGCTATCCCGGCGTGTTTCGGCCGGCCTATGCCGAGGCGCTGTTCCGCTTTGCGGCCGTGCCGGATTGGAGCGAAGGGCTGCTCAATGTGGTGGCCGATCGTCTGCTCCCGGCCCAGCAATATGTGCCGGTGCGGTCGGATGACGAGCTTGGCCACGTCATGACGGTCCTGAACGACAGCTCGGTCGGCGTCGTCTTCAACAGCTATGATCCGCGCTCCGGCGCAGGCCTGCTCTATGGCAACGACGTCGCGCGCCGGCTGTTGCCGCACCAGAAGGCGATTCCCAACACCCGCGCGGCCGCGGCGCTGCATTCGCTGGCCAAGCGCGACCTGCGCTACGCGACCGATGTCGAGCAGGAGCGCAAGATCCTGCCGATCACCATCGAGGCGATCAAATCGGCGCTGTGGCTGTCGCTCTACGGCTTCAAGAATCTACCGGGCGGACAGATGGACGGCGCCTATCACAGGTCCTCCATCATCTCCGAGCTGCACGGCTTCGATCGCATCTTCGCGGTGCGGCCGCTGGCCAATGGCTGGTCCGGCAAGGTACCGGCCAACTGGTTCGAGGTGCAGGACTGGACCTATGAGATGTGGTTCTCGGTCGGCTACAAGGCCGAGGTCGATACGCTCAAGCGCATCAACGACCTGATCGCCACCGGCCATCTCACCGATCCGAAATACAAGACGGTCGATCTGATCGAGATCCAGCCGGAAACCCCGGCCGGCTATTTCAACTACTTCGTCGAGCGCGGCGAGGTCTATGATAACGCGGTGAAGGCGACGGAAGAGAAGTTCAAGGAGCTGAGGTTGAGGGGGCCGGAGGCGTGAGCGCGGTAACGCCGCGAGGTAGCTCAACTCGGTGTGCATGCTGAAAAGACACCGCTCTCGAAAAGAAAATGGTCTGGTGCCGGACGGCATGGTCGAACAGACATGCTATCACCGGAAGCCGATGCAGCCTTAGACGAAGTCCATGAGTGCCCACCCATGTCCGATTTTCAATATCGGTCGCTGAAGTTGACCTGCTTTCTGTGCATTCTTAACTTTTTAGCATTCGTTGGCGTTGCGATTGCACTTGGCGGTGATGCCGTCAGCGGCAAGGCGGTCGGCGGACACTACTATCTCGCAAACAAAGGCAAGCTGACCGAGGTAAGCGCTGCCGTCTTTACCTATAGCCGATGGCACGTCGTCAGCATCTTCTTTACACACCCGCTCGCGATGATGATCGGCTACCGGCTGAAGAAGGAGAACGCGAGACGGAAGAAAGCATGGCCGGTGGCGGTCAGTTCGTGACGCTGAGATAGGGAATGAGCGTTCTAGCGGGTGCATGCGCCGAAAAACCAAATTCGTCAGCCGCCTCAAGCTGATTTGGGTTGTCCAGCCCGCGCCCCGAAAATATTCCGATTTCTATTTTTCAGAAATTGTGCTTATGTCGGCGTATCCCACCCCGGCACGAGGGGCGTATCGCGATCGTCACGACACGCGGGGTGGGATGCGGTGGGCGCTTCGGGCTGCAGCATGGCATTTGCCGTGCGGACGTACGGCGCGGGGCGCACGGCGAAATCGTACGGTCCTGGTCTCCCGACGCTGAGACTACGCCGGTGGTCATGATGATCCGCCGGTCACGGGGGCAAGAAAGCCCGGTCCCCGGGGAGAATACGTATAAGCCGTCAGACCATCGCGCAGGGAAGGCCGGGACGTCTCGGCCGAACCTGTGGTGACTGCCGCCTGCATTTTTTTCCGCAGGCGGGCCATGGGGGCGGCGAGCTCCCGGCCTTCCCTGCGCCCTCGCTTTCGAGAGGGCGGTTTCGATGATTATCACTCGGGCATGTCGTGTCGCGAGGACGCCTATGCACATCTTGTCGTCATCCCCGCGAAGGCGGGGATCCAGTACGCCGCGGCTCTTCGAGTGGAGCCGAAGCGCTGGTGGAATACTGGATGCCCGCCTTCGCGGGCATGACGTCGGTGAACGCGGATGCTCGCTTCCAGTCTCGATATGCTGTTTGAAATCGTTGACCCGGACATTTTTGATCAGGACCGCGACGTGGGCACGCTGCTCACCCTCCCCTGGAGGGGGAGGGTCGTCGCGCGTCGCGTCAGCGACGGGGTGGGGTGAAGCGGTGGACAATGGTGGATGTGGAGACGTNANCCCNCNCNCCNCNCNCNCNCGCGCGCGCCG
>NZ_CAFK01000347.1 GCF_000239815.1 Bradyrhizobium sp. STM 3843
CGCACCGTGTTCGTGTCTGCTACCGCGCTCCACAACGAACAAGCTAGCCCTCCCTCGGCACGAACGCGCCGGGCGGAATGTGGCCGTCGACATAGGCATGGTAGAGCGCATCGAGCTGCACCCACAGCACGTTGGTCTTGAAGATCAGCGCGTTGCAGACGGAGGCGCGCTGCTCCGGCGTGGTCGCATACTCCTTGACATAGGCCAGCGCGAAATTGGCGTCGCGCGGCGCCTGGGTCAGCCGCCGCTTGAAGTAGCTCATCGTATCGCTGTTGACGAAGTTATAGTGCTCGAGCATGCCCGAGATGCGTTCCTCATGGATGCCAGGCGCGAACAGCTCGGTCAGCGACGAGGCGATCGCTTCGAGCGGCGAGCGGTCGCGGCAGAAGTGCACGTAAGCCTCGACCGCAAAGCGCGTCGCCGGCAGGATGCCTTCGGTCGACTCGACATAGGCCGTATCAAGCCCCAATCCTTCAGTCAGCTTGAGCCAGCGCTCGATGCCGCCCTCACTGCCGACATCGCCGTCATGATCCTCGATCCGATGCCGCCACTCGACCCGGGTGGCGCGATCGCGGAAGCGCGAGATCACTACCGCGTCCTTGATCGGAATCGTCGACTGATAGTAGTAGCGGTTCAGCGCCCAGGCCTGCACCTGGCCCTTGTTGAGCTTGCCGCCATGCAACAGCTTATGAAACGGATGCAGGTTGTGATAGCGCGTCGCGCCGATATGGCGGAGCGCCGCTTCCAATTCACCGGCGCTGTTCAGCGTCACATTCTTGCCGATCGACAGCGCCGTCATTCCACTCAAGTTCACCTCACTCACAGCACGATCTCCATCCCTTCGGCGGGGATTTCCCATCCCTCGCGTTCCAATGTCTGCCGCTCTTGTGAGGCGTGGAGCCACGCCGGGTTCGAGTTGTTGATATGCAGGAAAATCTTCCTGCCGATCCCGATATCCGCCAGCGACTTGATCGCGCCGCTTTCTCCGGACATCGCGATATGTCCCATGCTCTGGCCGGTCTTGTCGCCGAGCCCAGCACGGATCATCTCGTCATCGCGCCATACGGTGCCGTCGAAAAACACCAGAGGCGCATCCCTCAGCCGCGTCTTCAACGCCTCGTCGACGTCGGCGCAGGCCATGATCACATAGACATACTTGCCGCTGGCCTGATGGACAATCTTCAGGCCCAGGGTGTCGCCGGTCGAGGCGCTTCCACCGGGATGCTCCCTGCCGCGGAGATACCAGGCGCTGGTGCCGGAGACCGCAAACGGGGTGATCTCAAGTCCGGACGCCGACCCGTCCGGCAATTGCGGCACGAACGGGATATCGACATCGATGCTCACACGGCGCACGTTCTCCTCTTTCAGCACATCGAAGATGCTGTTCGACTTGAGGATCGCAAGCACCTTAGCGTGCGCATAGATGGTAAAGGGCGAACTCTCACGCATCGACAACAGGCCGGTGACCGCGTCGATCTCGCCATTGGTCAGGATCACGCCGGCGATCGGGCTATGGCGCAGCACGCCGGGCCGGGGATGAAGCTGGGGCGCGCGGGTAACCTGCTGGCGCAGGTCGGGCGACGCATTGATCAGAAACCAATGGATACCGTCGCCGCTGACGGCGATCGAAGCCTGACTGTTTCTGATCTCGGGATGATCGGTCCGGGCGGCCCGGCACACCGCGCAGCCGCAATTCCATTGCGGTACTCCGCCGCCGGCGGCGGCGCCCAGGACGACGATGCGAAGCATGACCCGTCTCCTGGCAGCTCACTCAAATCAAAGAACGCACATCGAAGTACACAAATCGAAGCACGCACGGGCTGGATTGGGGACGAGGGTGGACGCCGGACCCAGCGCATCGGGCTGGAGAATGCGCAGCCCTTGGGCGTCCACCCTCAAGACGTTGACGTCACACTCGCAATTTATTTACGAGCGGCGCAGGCATACATGTTGATTTCCATGCCGACCGGCACTTCAACAATCTTGGGTGCTTTCCAGGCCATTGTCCTCTCCTTCTTCGATCGGGACGCTTCTCGTCCTCAACATTAAACTACCGTGTCAAGAAAAGTTCGCCAGTGGAATCTTTTTGTTTGGACCAGTCCGGCCCATTTATTGCAGTGCGATGTCGCAGACGGGAACGAGTATCGATGTCAGGGAAACAAGGCTGTCAAAAGAACGAATTCGTGATTGATCGGTTCGCAACCGCGTCCGGTTCTCTTCGTAGGCTGACGCGGAACCGCCGCATAAATCAGTCGTGAGTTGTTCAAGACGTCCCGTCCAAAAAGCGCGACCTTATTGGAATCTGCCTATGCCCCGATACTTCTTCAACACCCGGATCGGCGACGAGCTGGTTTCTGATACCGACGGCGAAATGCTGCGCAATCCCGATCGTGCCTGGGAAGTCGCACGTGATATGATCCGGGAACTTTTTCGCACCGAAGGTGCAAACGCGGCGTTGTTGTCCGCGGTCATCGAGGTCACCGATGAGGAAGGCGATATCGTCCTGGAGTTTCCGTTCTCCGAGGCGATCTTCGACATGCCGGCCCAGTCGATGACGCGGCATTGAGGCAGCCGGCGGCTTCTGATCGTTTCGTCCGGATGGGTTTCATCCGGAGACCGCATGCCGGGGACGGACGATCTCGCCGCGGGTGGTGGCGATCCCCATCTCGAAGCTGTCGGCAATGCGGCGGGCGCGGATGAGGAAGAGCTGGGCGACCTTGGGCGAGAACAGCTCACGCACGGTGGCCTCGAACAGCTGGAGCCAGCGGTCGAAATGAGCGCCTTGCAGCGACAGCAGCAAATGCGGGCGCATGGGCGCACCGCTATAGCGCCCGGTCTTGAGCAGCATCGATGACCAGAAGTCGGCGATCTTGCCGATGTGCTCGTCCCAATCCTGTACCGTGGCGTTGAAGATCGGGCCGATCAGGGCATCCTGCCGCGCGCGGCCATAGAAGGTCTCGACCAGGAGACGGATCGAATTTTCGTCGATTTCAGGATGTTGGACTGCAAGCGGGTGGCGGCTGGGCGTCGTGGTCGTGCTCATGCGCTGTATATAGGTAATTACAACGCCGATTGAAACCGCCGCCGGGCGGCCAATTCAACCAACCGCCCGATCGTTCCTTGGACTGCCGCCGCCCGTGTCAGGGCAGGGTGACGAACTCCACCCAGTTCGGCTTCTTGCCGACGGCATACGACTTCAGCTTGGTCAGCGCACCGCTGGCCTGGTCGATGCCGTAGAGGCTCATGCCGTTGGAGAGTTCCCCGACGGCTGCGAGATAGTGGCCGCTGGGATCGATATTGAACCCGCGCGGCTGGGTCTCGGTCGGGACATTGCCGATGGTGGTGAGATGCCCGCTGGCGGCGTCGACCTTGAACGCGGCCAAGGTGTTCGAGGTCCGCTCCGAGGCGTAGAGGAACTGGCCGTTCGGCGTGATGTGGAGATCGGCGGCCCAAGGCTTTCCCGAAAAGCCGGAGGGCAGGGCCGATGTGCGCTGCGCCTCGCGCCACGTGCCTTTGTCAGCATCATAGGCATAGACGGCAAGGTCGGCGTTCAACTCATGCAAGAGATAGATGAACTTGCCGTTCGGGTGAAAGATGAAGTGGCGCGGACCTGATTTTTCAGGCGTTTTCGCAGTGCCCGCCTCGTTCGCCGTCAGTGCGCCGGTGGTCGCGTCGAACTTGAAACTGAGCACCTGGTCGGAGCCGAGATTGGTCGCGAACACGAAGCGGTTGTCGGGTGCGGGCAGGAAGGCATGTGCGTTCAGGCCGGTCGGGATCACCTGGGCAGGTGCTGCGACCGCGCCATTCGCCTGCACCGGATTGATTGCGACCTTGTTGCCGCCATAGGAGGCGCTGAACAGGAATTTGCCTGACCGGTCGAAGGCGATATTGGCCATGCTGTCGGCCAGCGGGCCGTTGGCGATAGGGCTGAGCTGGCCGCTTTTGGGATCGATGGCGAAGCTGACCGCCAGATAAGGCTGCGAGCGGACGCCCGCGATCAGCACGCGACGGTCGGGGCTGATCGCCAGCGGCGTCGACGAGCCCGGCTTCTCGACGCCGGGGAAGGCGGCGGTCTGCACCGGAGCCATCTCGCCGGTGGCGGGATCGAGCCGGAAGACGCTGATGTCATTGCTGTCGGCGTTGCCGATATAGGCGAAGGTCTCGGCGCGAGATGTCCGCGGCGCCAGCCCGGTTGCGAAAGCGGCGATGATCAGCGTCGTTGCGAGTGCGGTGCCAGATCCGAGCATGTTGTTTCCCCCAGGCTTATTTGTTTGTTCAAGGTCTTAATCTTGATCGTCAGCCCTGGCCAAGTTTGATTCCGCATGAATCAATTCAGCAATAGCATTGGACGGAAAGCAGCGGCTCGCCCGGCCGTCCATCCGCAGCGCGCATGGCCGCACGCCGCAAAGGACCGGCCGCCGCCCTGGTTCGCGGGCCCCGCTGGCGCTAGAAAACGATTGCCACCACGGAGTTGCCCATGACCGACCTCTGGCGCCTGCCGGCTGCCGACCTCGCCGCCCTCATCAAGTCCAAGCAGGTCTCCGCTCACGAGGCTGCGACCTCGGCGCTCGCCCGGCTGGAGGCGGTCAATCCCAAGATCAATGCGGTGATCGACCACCGTCCCGAGGAGGTGCTGGCCCAGGCCGATCGGACCGATGCCGCGCTGGCGCGGGGCGAGGATCCGGGGCCGCTGGCCGGCGTTCCCGTCACGATCAAGGTCAATGTCGACCAGACCGGTTTTGCCACCACCAATGGGCTCAAGCTGCAGAAGGACGTGATCGCGAACGCCAACAATCCGGTGGTCGAGAATTTGGTTAAGGCGGGCGCGGTGCTGCTGGGGCGCACCAACACGCCGGCCGTGTCCTACCGCTGGTTCACCAGCAATCTCGTCCACGGCGACACTAAGAACCCCCGCGATCCCTCGATCACGCCGGGCGGCTCCTCCGGCGGGGCGGGATCGGCGACCGCGGCCGGTATCGGCCATATCGGCCACGGCACCGACATCGCCGGCTCGGTCCGCTACCCGGCCTATGCCTGCGGCATCCACGGCCTGCGCCCGACCGTCGGCCGCATTCCCGCCTTCAACGCCGCGCTGCCGGAGCGTCCGATCGGGCCGCAGATCAGCGCCGTCTCCGGCCCGCTGGCGCGCACCGTGAAGGACCTCCGGCTGGCGCTGGCCGCCATGTCCGCGCGCGATGTGCGCGATCCCTGGTGGATGCCGGTGCCACTGGAAGGCCCGCCGCTGCCGAAGCGGGTGGCGCTCTGCGTCAATCCAGACGGGCTCAATCCGGTGCCGGAGGTGCAGACGGCGCTGCGCGATGCCGCCAAGCGGCTGGAGCGGGCCGGGTGGATCGTGGAAGAGCTCAAGGACACCCCGCCGATGCAGGAGGCAGCTCAGCTGCAGACCAGGCTCTGGCTGGGCGACGGCTACGAGGCGCAGCTCGCGCTCGCCGAGAAGGAGGGGGATCCCGGCGCGCTGGCCTGCCTGCGCGGCAACCGCGCCAAGGTGCATCCGTTCGATCTGTCGCAGACGCTGACCCGCCGCGCGACCCTGACCCGCGAATGGCTCATGTTCCTCGAGCAGCATCCGGTGCTGCTGCTGCCGGTCTCCGGCGAACTGCCGTTCCCCGACCAGCTCGACCGCAAGGATGAGGCATCGTTCCAGCGCGTCTGGCACGCGCAGCTGACGCAAATTGCGATTCCCTTCTTCGGACTCCCCGGCTTGACGATCTCGACCGGCCTGGTCGGGCGGGTGCCCGTCGGCGTGCAGCTGGTGTCGCAGCGCTTCCGTGAAGACCTGTGCCTTGCCGCCGGCGAGGCGATCGAAGCCGGCGGCACGCCGCCGTCGCCGATCGATCCGGTGAGCTAGATGGCGCCCAGCATCTATGATTTTGCCGCGACGTCGCTCGGCGGCGAAGAGGTGCCGCTGAAGCGGTTCGAGGGGCAGGTGCTGCTGATCGTCAACACCGCCAGCGCCTGCGGCTTCACGCCGCAATATCGCGGTCTCGAGGCGCTTTATCGGGGGTATCTGAGCCGGGGCTTTGCGGTGCTGGGATTTCCCTGTAACCAGTTCGGCGCCCAGGAGCCGGGCTCGGCTGCGGAAATTGGCGCATTCTGTGCGGGCAAGTATGACGTGACTTTCCCGCTGTTTGCGAAGATTGACGTCAACGGCTCGGCCGCGCATCCGCTGTTCAAGTTCCTGAAGCGGGAAAAGCGCGGCCTGCTGGGCGCGGCGATCAAATGGAATTTCACCAAATTCCTGGTCGACCGCGAGGGCTGCGTGGTGGCGCGCTACGCGCCGACCACCAAACCTGAGGCATTGAAGAAACAGATCGAGGCGCTGCTGTGAGCGAGACCAAGACCACTGCGAATGAACTGCCGGACCGTCTGTCGGTCGATCCGAAGAGCCCGTACTACAATGCGGAGATCCTGACCCGCGACGTCGGCATCCGATTCAAAGGTGTCGAGAAGACCAATGTCGAGGAATATTGCGTCAGCGAAGGCTGGATCCGCGTCCCCGCTGGCAACGCCAAGGACCGCTACGGCAATCCGCTGACCATCAAGGTTCACGGGCCCGTCGAGCCGTATTTCCGCGACAAGGAATCATCCTGATCGCTCTCGCGAGTGCAGCGGAGGGTGAGTTGCGGCCGCAAAACGCGAGATCGTAACAAGTGATCCGGATGCATCATCTCGACTGTCATCGTCCGCGGAGGCGCCTTCGCGGACGATCCAGTATTCGGAGACGGTTGTGATCGACTGAGACGTCCGTCTATGGCTTCCACGCCGAGTTCGGCTGGTGGAAAAGAATCGGGAAGCCCGGCACGGTCCAAGACTTCTATGTCAGGCTCAAGCTGACGGAAAATCTTCCGCAGGCTGTGCTCCGTTTGCGGCCGTATGCGCGGCAGGGTGACAAGCGCCGTGTCGGATCGCGGCAGGACACAACGCGATCAGACCGCAAGACTGCCCGCCGCTGGCAGCAGACGTTCGACTCTCCACATGTTTCGCCATCAGACCAGAGTCGACGAGAAGGACCTATTCGACTGATCTTCGCCCGTCGAGAATTCATCTTCGCCGCAGTGCCGCAATGACAAGGCGCGAAGACTTTCCTTGCCAGCTTCATGCTTTGATCCGGAGGAACGCTGAATGTCGTGTCGGCATTGAGAGGCGTCGGCACTTAAGCCGGCCGCACCAGGAGGAAATCCCAATGATGAGAAAGATGTATCTCGCAGGGGCGATCAGCTGCGCATTGCTGGCGGTCGGGGCATTCGCCAACGCACAAGGAACTTCGACGGGTGGGGCGAGTGGTCACGATCTCAAACAATGCTGGGACGTGGCCAACAAGGTGGTTCGCGACGTAAGTGGCACCACTGCGACCGGACCATCTGGAAATACCACCGTTGGTTCAACAACATCGCCAGGCTCAAGCTCTAGCACTTCCACGGCTCCGACGTCCGGCACGAGTGCCAACGCCAATGCCTCCTCGCGCCCAGCAGGAATGCCTGACTGCTAGCTATTCCGATGATTCAGGTTAAGCAGTGACAATAGTAGTACTCCCCCTTCACGGGGGATTTTTTTGTCGCTCAACACGGCTCCGTCACCGGCAAGCATGTCGATTTCGGTAAGTACTCCTGACGTTCACTAAGTCGCCGTGCGCGCATTCCAACGTTGCACAACATGTGATCCCGCGTACTCTATGTCACCGGACGGGGCGCAACAGCAGTCAGTCCGGAAGGCGTAGCTCCTTGTGAATCGAGCGGGAGGAAATTGCGCGGGCAGCTGACGTGATGACGAAGAAGCGCCGCGATGCGAACGACAATAGTCGTCGCAGCTAACTTAGTCGCAAGCCAAAAAGCGGGAGGAAGTCTACATGAAGAAGCAGTGGCGTTATTCTTGTTTGCCTGTTCTTGTTATCGGTGCGCTGCTCACAGCGTCATCGGCGTTTGCGCAATCCGTCGACACGGCGCGGATCGAAGCCGCCGGTCAGAACGATTGGCTGACCTATCATGGCTCGTACAAATCGTATCACTACAGCCCCCTGGCACAGATCAATGCTAGTAATATCAACAACCTGAGTGTTGCCTGGATCCACATCCCCGGACGTTCCACGCGAGGGTTGCAATCGATGCCTCTCGCGGCTGACGGGGTGCTCTACTACACCGGCTCCTATAGTCGCACTTTTGCGCTGAACGGCGCTACCGGTGAGGTGATCTGGTCCTACTTCCCTGAGCTGGACGAGGCGTTGATCGCGCGGCAGACCCACTCCCCCTACAATCGCGGCGTCGCCATTGGTGAGGGAAAGGTCTACGTGGGAACAATGGATGGTCGACTGATAGCGCTCGACATGAAGACCGGAAAGGTCATGTGGGACACCAAACTGCTCGATTCCCAGAAGCTGACCGTTGGTTTCACCGGAGCACCGCTTTACGCCAAGGGAACGGTGGTGATCGGCGCGCAAGGCGGCGAATGGCCGGGCCGTGGCCCGATCTTCGGCGTTGATGCCGCCACCGGCAAGAAGAAATGGGAATTCCTGACGGTTGCCGGCACCGAGGATGCCATGAAGACCTGGGGCAATGACTCGTGGCGCACGGGCGGCGGCGGAGGCTGGATGCCCGGCACCTACGACTCTGAAAACAATACAGTCCTGTGGGGCACTGCCAACCCGGCGCCGCTCTACGACTGGTCGGGAGCCGATTACAAGACGCAGGGGGCGCGCCCCGGAGACAATCTCTACACCACCTCGGTGATTGCGCTCGATATCGATACGGGCAAGCTGAAGACTTATCACCAGGAACTGCCTCACGACGCTTGGGATTTCGACAGCGCGGTCGGCGAGTTCGTGATGCTCGATCGCGATGGGCAGAAGTACATCGTCCACCCGAACAAGAGCGGATATATCTTCGTCTATGACCGCAACCTTGGCGTCAAGAACGTCTGGCGGATCACGCAGAACAGCAACTTCGTCAAGGACATTGATCCTAAGACAGGTGAGCTGATCGGCCGTCGCGACTTCTCCGCCGGGAAGGTTTCCGAGCCGTTGTGCCCTCACATATCTGGTGGAGTGAGCTGGAACTCCGGATCGTACAACCCTAAGACTGGCCTCTATTACAAGCTCGGCCAGGAATGGTGCATGACGCTGGAAGTTCAGAAGACAACGCCAATCGTTGCTCCTCAGGCCCAGCTCAACATCGGAGCCGACTTCAAGATCGCGCCACCGCCCGGCGGTGAGATCTATGGTCATCTCGATGCGCGCGATCCCATCACCGGCGCCAAGAAGTGGGAGGTCCGCTTCCCCGAGCCGCCGCTCGGAAGCGTGTTGTCGACCGGAGGCAATCTGGTGTTCGTGCCGGATTCGCGCGGCACCGTTCATGCCTACGATGCCGACTCCGGTGCCGAATTGTGGAGCCACGGCGACGGTACTGGCCACCAGGGCGGCATCATCAGCTATGCCGCGAACGGCAAGCAGTACATCGCGGTCGTCGCCGGCTTCGGCGGGATGGCTTCGGATGACTACGCGCCGACGTTCGGCGGCGTCTACAAGAGCATGCCCCGCGACGACGGCGCGCTCGTCGTCTACAGTCTGAAATAGAACCTCGTGACGTCGGGAGGGAGTGGTCTGAGCCGCTCCCTCCATTCATGCGGAGCTCATGAAGCTCGGCTCGTATTGGATCCCTAAGAGGTAGGTTCGCCCGGTATGCGATTGGCTTGGAAGATCACGATGTTGGCTATGCCGACACTTGCCGCGCTTGTTACGATCTCGACCTTGCGCGCGCAGCAGCCTGCTCCGCCCACGCAAAACGAAGAGCTTGATGTCGGGCAGTTGTTCGCGACGACCTGTGGCTGGTGCCACTCTGACGGTGGTCGCGCCGCCGGAAAGGGGCCGCAGCTCATGGACACCAAGCGGGATGACGAGTTCATCCGCAATCGAATCAAGCACGGCAAGGAAGGCGCGATGCCTGCCTTCGGCGTAGTGTTCAGCGATGCCCAGATCGACGAAATCATCAAATACATCCGCGCTTTGAAGCCACATCAAGGCTAGGCCACATTGAGCTGCACGGTGAATTCCATGAAATCCTGTCTTCCGCTCGTGGTCGCCGCCCTGCTAGGGCTGACCCATCTTGCAGAGGCCCGTTCTCTCGTTGCGATCCGCGACTCCGGTGTGCTCGGCCTATGCGCCCACCCCAACTCGCTGCCGTTCGCTAACAAGGCCGGTGACCCTCCTGGGTTTCAGATCGAGTTGGGCAATGCGTTCGCGCGCGAGCTTGGCGTCTCGCTCAGGCCCGACTGGATCATCACTCAATACCAGATGCGCAGCGCGGGCTGTGATATCGTGCTCGACGTGATTGCCGATCGCGAGGCGCAAGGCGAAACCAACCTGAGGATATCGAAGCCGTATTACCGCACGGGTGTTGTGCTGGCGGTTCCGCCTGGAAGCCGCCTCACCTCCTTCAAGAGCCTGGACGAACATTCGAAGGTCGGCGTCTTGGTCGGATCGATGGCCGCCATGACCCTCGGTCGGCGCCACGTGCCCACGTCGACCTTCGGTTTCGAGGTCGACAGCCTCGAAGCTCTTGCCAATCATGAGATCGATGCGGCAGCGGTCACCCCCACCGCGGCCAGCTATTTCAATCTGACGCATCCGGATAAGATGGTACGGATCCTCGAGCTCGACGAGAGCGAGGCGGACCTCAACTGGAATGTTGCCGTTGGCATGGTGCGCCCCGATGATCGCTTGCGCGAAGCCATCGACGGAGCTCTGGACCGGTTCCGCACCAACGGTACGATTAATCGGATCTATGAGCGCTACGGAGTCGTCCTGCAGGCACCAAGGTAGACCCTATGGCGGCGCAACCAAGCAGGCGCCACGTTTTAGGATGCATCGCGGCTGGGGCGATGATGAAAATCGATCCAGCATCCGCTCGAGAGCTGTGGAAGGAAGGGTTGCAGCTCTACACGGTCCGTGACCTGCTGAAGGTCGACTTTGAGGAGACGCTGAGGAAAGTTACCGAGCTCGGATACCGCGAGGTGGAGTTTGCCGGCATTCTCGGTGTCGACGTCAGCCGCACTGGTCAGCTCCTGCGGCGCCTCGGTCTTGCAGCCCCATCCATGCATCTCGACTACGCGAGCCTGCGGGACGATGCCCCACGGTCGTTCGAGATCGCCCAGTTGCTCGGCAGCCGGTTCGTCGTTTGTCCATGGTTGGATCCATCGATAAGGCAGACGTCCGACGACTGGAGGCGGATCTGCGACGATTTGAACACGATCGGTGAGCGAGCGTCGCGTTCCGACCTGACGCTGGCGTATCACAATCATGACTTTGAATTTGCGGACTTGCCAGGCGGCATCCGGCCATATGACGTTTTGCTCAGCCGCACGGACGAGCGCTTCGTCAAGTTCGAGCTCGATGTTTACTGGGCAACCAAGGGACATCTCGACTCTGCGGGCGTCTTGAGAACAAATCCGTCGCGCTTTCCACTCCTTCATCTCAAGGACATGGCGGAAGATGGTTCGA
Source organism: Bradyrhizobium sp. STM 3843 (assembly GCF_000239815.1). Taxonomy (GTDB): domain Bacteria; phylum Pseudomonadota; class Alphaproteobacteria; order Rhizobiales; family Xanthobacteraceae; genus Bradyrhizobium. Next base: position 11,510 of record NZ_CAFK01000347.1, read on the forward strand.
CCACCGAATTGGGCCACGGCACGATCGACTTCGCCAGCATACTCGCAGCAGCGTCCCAGAGCGGCGTGCGCCATCTTTTCGTCGAGCAGGATGTTTCAAGCGATCCGCTGCGGAGCATAGAGACAAGCGTCACATTTCTTCGGAACCAGCCATACATGTCGAGCGGCTCCATTCGGTCGCGGGCACCTTAGCCTTGTGATGAGCCATACCTGATCGCGACTCCCCTAGGCTGCCTGAGGGAAGTCGTGTTCGTTGCTGGCCGTCCCCTTGCCAGCCAAATCGAGAGGCGACGCCCCAGCTTCCGGTCCGGACGTTGTGATCTCTTGAATTCTGCTTGAACTAGTTGCCAGTCAGCAAAGCAAACCGACGTCTATCGATCCGCTGGCGCGCCGTCAGTCCCGCCGCCGCGCAAAGGTCAGGCGCGTAGAGCTGACAGCGCTCTCGCTTCGCGATCGCTTTGTCGATCAGATCCAGAAGTCGCGCAGGTGCGATGCCGGGCGGAGCAGCGATCCGGCCCGTGACGACGTGCTTTCTCACTCCCTCGTGCTGGTCGTGATTCACATCGGGGTCGCGCCAGCAATTCGCGCAAAGCATCCTAAAACTCTCAGAATGCGAATAGACGACGGCATCCTCGTCCAGGTCTGCGCTGATGTCAGCTAATTGTCGCGCTGTATCCTGCGTGCCGGCAAAATCGAACACCTGGTAGTTTCGCCGTAGCAGCGTCGCCAGGTGAGGAAAGACCGGTACCTGGACCTCGCCGTACGCGTGATGCGTAATCGGTGCTCCGTCGATCAGGACGACGTCGCCATAGTTGATACCCAGATTTTGATAGAGCACGCTGCGGATAATCCCGTGACAGGGACTCAGCCTTTCGATCCAGATCGTTTCCTCCGCACCTGGATCATCCAGTTCGGACGTCCGCTCTGCCAGCGGCCGCTCGGCAAGCTTCACCTTGCATTGCGCATATCGACCTTCCGGTAACCCAAAGCGCCCAATCTCGATTGCCTGCCCCATGCGTTTCCAGACATCTAGGGCAACCGCGGTGTTTCCTGCTCCCGTGGCGCAGATTCCAAGGTTCCATTCATAGCTCTCGACGACCTCGTCTGCCAGGCTTGCTGCAATCTGATTTGACGTTACTCCCTCGGAGAATCTGCCTCGTGTCTTATAGAAAAGGCCCAGATTGTAGTGACAAGCGCTTTTTTTAGGATTGATCTCAGTGAGTTTCCGATGGCTGCTCTCGGCGATCGCATCGCGCTGACGTGCCAGCATTCGCGCCGCGGTAGCGAGGCCTTCGAGGATCGGTTCCTGTTGGGGCCGTCCTTCGTAGACCTTAGCCAACCCCTCAAGCTTTTCGACCACCGAATGAAAGACTGGATCGCCCGGCGGCGGCGCATTCAGATCGTCAATGTCGCTGGCCGCTTCGAGACAGCGCCCAACCGCCGAGAGGACCCGAAAGTCCTGATCGTGAGACTGTGCCACCTCCGACAAAATGTCTATCGCGACTTCCCTCTGCAGACATCGCTCGTAGACAATCCCCAGTAATGCCATCGCGGCTTCAGGCTGCCGGAGCTGCACTTTTCGTAGAGGTTGCAACTTGTGCCAGGCGGCCTCTTTCCGCCCTGCCTGTGCTTCTGCAATGACGTGGTGCGAAAGCGCCTCGATCTCTTCGGACGAGAGGACCGCGATTGGGTCAATTGACATCGTTGTATTCTCCGAGGACGCACGCTGGTATTGAGACCGCCTCAATGGGAACGTCAACTCTAGACTAATAGGATGACCGAAGGTGGTTCCATGCTGCAACTGTCCCGGACGATAGTAATCCCTGAGATCTGAGGATTGGCTTGAGGTCTTCCTCGCTCGTCCGTCTGCCAGCGATTCGTCCCTCGATAACCCTGCCGCGTGATTTCCGCGTTGGGTCAATTGCAGCCCTTTGGTTCAGTCGTTCGCAGGATCGAATTTCTTTTGCCCCATCAACCCCATCGCCCGCTCAGGTCATACCCCAAAAGTCTTCCGCTTGACAATTTCGGAAAATCAGCAATTATGTACGCATCTCGCCTCATCGAAGAGGGACGGACGCGTCGTCACGAACGTCGGGGTGGGATGCGGTGGACGTGGAGGCGCCGGCAGACGACTGGCGCCGATGCGGACGGAGAAGTCGTGTGGTCCTGGCATCCCGGTGCTGATGCCAAGTCCGCGAGCTTTTGACGAGCGCGCGGGCGACAGGGGCAAGAAAGCCGGTCCCTGGGGAGAGCGCGTATAACCCGTAAAGCCATCGCGCAGGGAAGGCCGGAATGCGCCGGTCGTACCTGTGGTTCCTGCCCCGTGCATTTTCTCACGCACGGGGGCCATGGGTGTGGCCAAGCACCCGGTCTTCCCTGCGCCCTCTGAATTTTCGAGGGTAACGTTTTTGCAAAGCTCGGACGCTCTGGCGCCGCGAGAAAGCGAAGTCATGTTTGCACTGTCGCGCCGGAAACTCTCTGTCATTCCGGGGCGTGCCGGAGGCACGAGCCCGGAATCCATCTTACCGCGAGCCTCGACGGGAAATGGATTCCGGGCCCATCGCTTCGCGATGTCCCGGAATGACGGCGTGGAGAGAGAGATGCTCGGTGATCTACGACAGCCGCATATCCAACAGCCGGCGGCCCTCGGTCCTGATCAGCTTCTTCACCGCGCTGGAGGCCACCACCTCGCCCTCATTGGCAAAGGCCTCGTGGTTCTTCTCGATGTCATCGAGGCGGTAGAGATAGTTGACCATGATGCCGGCGGATTCGCGCAGGCCCTTAGGCGAGAGGTCGCCGAGCCAGTTGATGCGCTCGAGCCGCGCGCCGTTGCCGAGATGAAAGCGCGCGACGGGATCGATCAGCTTGCCCTTGGGCGTGCGCGCCTTGAGGAAGTAGTACGCTGCCAGCGGTTCGAGCACGGCGCGCAATTGCGCTTCCGTCTCGGCATTCTCGAACCATTTCGGCTGCTCCAGCAGCGCCAGCACCGCGCGGTCGTCGTCAGTGATCTCTGTGGTCTGCTTGAGCCAGCCCATGAAGCCGGGGACCGGCGACAGCGTCACGAAGGTGTCGAGCTTGGGCAGCTCGCGGCGCAGCTCCTCGACCACCTGCTTGATCAGGAAGTTGCCGAAGGAGATGCCGCCGAGCCCGCGCTGGGTGTTGGAGATCGAATAGAACACGGCGGTGCGCGCCCGATCGATCGGCACTGGCTGCCGGTCGACCGCGAGCAGCGGCGCGATTGCGCCAGGTATGGTTTCGGTCAGCGCCACCTCGACGAAGATCAGCGGCGCGTCCGGCATGGCCGGATGGAAGAACGCGTAGCAGCGACGGTCGACCGGATCGAGGCGGCGGCGCAGATCGTCCCAATCGTGAATCTCGTGGACGGCCTCATAGCGGATGATCTGTTCCAGGATGTTGGCGGGTGTGGACCAGTCGATCCGGCGCAACACGAGAAACCCCCTGTTAAACCAAGAACTCAAGAGATGGACGACGTCGCGGTCGAGTGCGGCAAGCTCCGGATTGGCCTTCATCAGACCGAGCAAATCGGTCCGCATCGCGACCAACTCGCCGGTGCCGCCCGGCGCGCGGTTGAGCCGGCGGATCAGCTCCTGCCGGCGCGGTTCGGAGGCAAAATGCAGCTCGCTGGTGGCCTTATCGGTCGGCTCCGCGCGCCAGCTTTCGATGGCCTTGGCAAGCTTCGCCGTATCAGGGCCGAAATCGTGCACCAGCGCGGTGAAGAACGCCTTCTGCCCGTCGGCATCGAGATCGTGATAGCCGTCGAGCACGTCGCGCGCCATTGCGGTCCCCGACGCTTCGCCGGCGCCGGACAGCAACGCCTGGCAGAGCTCGGTCAGGCTTTGCGCGTCATGCTTGTCGACGGCGGGATCGCCGCGGCGAAGAAGGGTGCGCCCGCGGTCGGAGATGGTGGCAAGCAGGTCGGTGAAAAAGGCGTTGGCCATCTGATCTCGTCGAATCCGGGCGATATAATCGATCTTACATTGATTTATGGCAAAGCTTGTCACATTCAAGCATAACAATTGGTCAAGAGCGCCGGACGAAGTCGGTCGGCGACTTGCCGGTCACCTGCCGGAAGGCGTGCGAAAAGGCGGGCCAGCTGGCATAGCCGAGCTCGGATGCCAGCTGCTTGACGGTGAGATGACGCTCGGTCGACAGCCGCTCGATTGCGGCGGCGATCCGAGCCCGCTGGCACCAGGCCTTGAAGCTGAGCTTGGTTTCTGCGGCAAACAGCCGCGACAGTGTCCGCGCCGACGTGCCGACCTGGCCGGCGAGCGTCTCGATGTCGTAGGCGGCGGCGGGAGCCGCCAGGACGATGTTGGCGGCGCGCCGGCAGCGCGGCTCCTGGGGCAGGGGAATGAAGGTCGCGGAATCATCCGCGCCGCGCAATTCGAGCATCGCGAGCCGGACCAGGAGGTCGGCACGTTCGCGGTCTTTCCGAGCTTCGAACAGCGCCAGGATGGCGTGATGCAACAGCGGCGAGACCTGCACCACGAATTCCTGGTCGAGCCGCGTCCCGCTCATCTCGCGCTGCAACCAATCGTCGTCGAAATAGATCGAGCGCATCTCGCAGTCCGACAGCATGTCGATCGCGTGTGCGTGATGGGCCGGCACCCACACCGCGCGGTCCGGCGGCACCAGCCATCGACCCTTCGGCGTGGTGACCTGCATGGTGCCGCTTGCGGCATAGACCAGCTGGGCCTCGCGATGCTTATGCGGGTCAAGCCGCGCGCCCTTCCTGTAGCTGCGTGCGACCAAGTGCACGCCGGCCTGGACGGCGCGGCGGTCGGGAACGAGGGCTCGGATTGGCGCGTCGACGATGGTCATTGGCGGCATCCCGTCATAGGAAGCGACTATAACCGATTTCACGCCAACACGAGCACCCGTCCTATGAACCATCCGAGCAAGGTGATCGGCTTCGTGAACGCCGGTCATTTCATCGATCACTACGCGATGCTGATTTTCGCCGCCGCCGTCGTCATCATGGGGCCGGCGCTCGGCATGAGCTATGCGGAACTGCTGCCCTATGCGACCCCGGGCTTCATCGCTTTCGGCGCCGGCTCGCTGCTGACCGGCTGGCTCGGCGACCGCTGGAGCCGCCGTCATATGATGCTGATCTTCTATCTCGGGATCGGCGCCGCGATGGTCGCGGTCGGGCTGGTCCAGACGCCGCTGCAGCTCGGTGCGACCCTGTTCGCGATCGGCCTGTTCGCCTCGATCTATCACCCGGTGGGCACCGCGATGATCGTCTCCTATGCCGAGAAGCTCGGACGCGAAATGGGCATCAACGGCGTGTGGGGCAATCTCGGCGTGGCCTCCTCGGCGCTGGTCACCGGTGTGATCGGTCAATATCTCGGCTGGCGGTTCGCTTTCATCATTCCGGGCGTCGCGACGATGCTGATCGGCGCGGTCTTTGCCCTGACGGTCGTGCATGAGGACCGCCGCGGCGCGAAGCAGGCCGCCGCGCAGGCCCGGGTCGCGCGCGAGCATATGTGGCGGGTGGTGGTGGCGCTGCTCATCGTCGTCATCGCGATCTCCACCACCTTCAACGCGGTCACGGTGGCGCTGCCAAAGCTGTTCGCCGAACGGCTGGCCGACCTGACGCAGAGCCCGGCGCTGCTCGGCCTGATCGCGGCGGGCGTTTACGTGTTCGGTGCGATGACTCAATACACCATCGGCCGGCTGCTCGACCGGCACGCGCTGAAAACCGTCGCGCTGCCGCTGTCGTTCATCCTGGCGCCGCTGCTGTATCTCGCCGCCGATTTTTCCGATCTGCCCTTGATCCTGGTCTCGATCGGCATCGTGATGGGCGCCTTCGGACAGGTCACCGTCAACGATGCCATGGTCGGCAAATACACCTCCGAGGAATGGCGCTCGCGCGCCTATTCGGTGCGCTATTTCGTCGGCTTCACCGCCGCCGGCGCATCGGTCGGGCTGGTCGCCTGGCTTTATGAGCACGGCGGGTTCTCGACCATGCTGCACGCCTTTGCCGGCCTGTGCCTGTTTGCGATCGCCGCAGCGCTGATCTTGCCCCCGGAGATCAGGACGCCACGGGTCGCGCTGCGGGAAGCGGCTGCGGAGTGACGGGCGCATGAACGGGCTGCCGTCGAATGTCGCGCCGATTTGACTGTGCGTGCGTCTTGCCTCGAACCGCCGTGGCGCGTTTGTATGCGATGCATCGTCATCACGATGGCCGGCCTTCCGGTCTGCAAGGAGAGGCTTCATGAGCGAGTGGCGCTGGTTGTGGGCCGCAACGCTGGCCGTTGCCGGCATCGTGTCCGGAGTGGCTGGCGTGCACGCCAGTGACCTGAAGGATGAGATCGCGCCGGCTGGTCGGCTGCGGGTGGCGATCGCGATCAGTCCGGCCGGCGGCGCGTTTTGGTGCACAAAGACCGAAAGCGGCTATGCCGGCGTCCCGGTCGATCTCGGCAAAGCCATGGCCGCGAGGCTCGGCGTGCCCGTCGACTACGTCGTTCACCAGAACTCGGGGCAGATCACCGATGCCGCGTCCAAGGGCACCTGGGATGTCACCTTCCTGCCCAAGGATCCCGAGCGCGAGACCAAAATGGCGTTCGGTCCGATCTATGAGGTTGCGGACGCAACCTATATCGTGAAGGCCGGCTCGACCGTGACGAGCTTCGCGACGCTTGATCAGCCGGGAGTCAAGGTCGCAGCGGTCAATAACACCACGACCATGCGTGGCGCCGTGGCGCATCTGAAGAACGCGCACGTCACCGGCTACCAGACCTATGACGAAATCTTCGGCCTGCTGCAGCGAGGCGAGGTCGATGCCTTTGCGCTGTCGCGCGACCAGCTCAATGCGATGGCCAAGAAGCTCCCGGGCACGCGCGTGCTCGACGAGACCTTCAAGAAGACGGTCACCGCCGTGGCGGTGCCGCTGGATCATCCACAGTCGCTGAGCTTCGTTACTGCCTTCATGACGGAGGCTGCATCGAACGGCCTCTTGCGCAAGGCCTATGACGACAACGGGCTGAAGGACACGCCCTTGCGCGTGCAGTGACGTTCGCGAGGCACTGTGCTTGATGTCGTGCGCCGGCCCCGTCGCTTTGGACGCTGTCAGCTAGTCCAGCGTGATGAAGTCGCCGGCCCTCGGCTTCACCGTCCTGCCGAGGTCGGCAGCGAGCGCGGCCGCCTCCGGCCGTGTCAGGTCTGCGCCGACGGCGAGCACCTGCATGAGTTGCCAGTCGGCAGCGCGCACTGCACGCGCGCGCTTACCAGTTTCAATCGTCTCCTTGTAGAATTGCAGAAACAGCGGCCGTGGCGCGGTATCGACTGGGCGTTTGCCTTGCACCATCACGTTCGGGTCGAAGACCTTGCCCTTCATCGCCTTCTGCAACAGCGCGATCGCCTCCGGCTGACGGTTGGCGAGGCCGCGATAGCGCAGGTCGGATTCCCTGACCGCGTCGAGCAGCGCCCAGGCCTCGTCACCGCTCAGAGCCCGATGTTCGGCGAGGCGTGCGTCGATCTCGGCGCTCCATCGCGTCAGGTCGCTCTGCATGATCTGTTCGGCGTTTTGATCATCTCGTTCGCGCAACCGCGCTGCGACATCGGCCTCGTACACCGCGGTCAAGCGCGGTACGAAACCTGCGGTTCCGGTCAAGACGATCAGAAGCGCCAAGATGGTTGGCAGGCGCGGCGCCGTGGCCTTGCGGCTGACGCCAATCGCAGCGATCGTCAGCCCGACGATCGCAAGGACCGCGCCGGAGGTCGCGGCCTCGGGCTGCGATGGCGCCAGCAGATTGTTCAGCCGGAAATATATGATGTTCGCGAGGCTGAGCCCCGCCACGACGATCTGAACCGCGAGCAGCACCAGGCGCATCGAAAGAAGGTCACGATCCCTGCGCGGCTGCGGCCGCCGCGCCCGGCTTCTTCTTCCGCGCGGCAAGCCAGTTCTCGAACCGCTGCACCACCACGAAGAATGCTGGCACGAACAGCACGGCGAGGCAGGTCGAGGCCAGCATGCCCGAGAACACGGTGATGCCGATCGATTTGCGCGCGCTGGCGCCGGCGCCAGTGGCGAGCACCAGCGGCACCACGCCGAGGATGAAGGCGAAGGACGTCATCAGAATCGGGCGGAAGCGGGCGCGGGCCGCCTCGATGGCGGATTCCAGCAGCGGCTTGCCGTCGCGGCCATGCAGCTCGAGTCCGACTTCGACGATCAGGATCGCGTTCTTGGCCGACAGCGCGATGAGGAGGATCAGCCCGATCTGGACATAGAGATTGTTGTCGATCTTGAGCGCGCTCAACACCGCCATCGGGCCGAGCAGCGACAAGGGGACAGCGAGGATCACAGAAATCGGTGCGTACCAGCTTTCATACTGCCCGGCGAGCACGAGATAGACCAAGAGCAGCGCGAGGCCGAAGGTGAGGTAGATCTGGTTGGAGACCGCCTTCTCCTGATAGGACATCGCCGTCCATTCGTAGCCCGCGCCGGGCGGCAAGGTCTTGTCTGCGACCTGCTCCATCAGCTTCAGCGATTGTCCGGAGCTGTAGCCTTGCGCCGGCAGGCCGATGATGGTGGCTGACGGATAGAGATTGTACAGGCTGATCAAAGAGGGGCCGACGCTCGGCCGGATCGTGGCGACGGTTCCGAGCGGGACCATGTCGCCGTTCTGATTGCGCACCATCAGGTTCTCGATCTGGCCCGCGGTCAGCCGCGCGCTGGCGTCGGCCTGTACATAGACCTGGAACACCCGGCCGAATTTGTTGAACTGATTGACGAAGGAGGCGCCGAGATAGGAGGAGAGCGCCGAGAACACGGCGTCCGTGGTGACGTGCAGGGTCTGCGTCTTGATGCGGTCGATCTCGACGTCGAACTGCGGCACCTGGGCACGGAACGGCGACTGCACTCGCTGCAGCGCGCTCTGGCTCTGGGCGTTGGCCACCATGGCTGACGTCATGGCCTGCAGCTTGGCGTAATCGGCGTTACCGTCGCGCAGCTCGACCTGCATGGCAAAGCCCGCGGCATTGCCGATGCCCTGGATAGGCGGCGGTGGCAGCACCACGACGCGCGCCTCCGTCACCGCCGCCATCTTGTCGTTCAGTCCGTACACCAAGGAGCGCAGGTCTTCGCCCTTGCCGCGGGAATCCCAGTCCTTCAGGACGATATAGGCGACCCCGGCATTCGCCAGGCTCGCGCTGTTGTCGAGCGCGGAAATGCCGGCGATGGTAACGACCTGCGCCACGCCCGGCGTCTGGCCGGCGATCTCGCTCACCTTCTCCAAGGCGTTTTGCGTGCGCTCGAGCGCGGCTCCGTCGGGCAGTTGCACGGCGGCGATCAGATAGCCCTGGTCCTCGATCGGCAGGAAGCCGGTTGGCACCCGTGACAGGCCGTAGCCGCCGATCGCGATCAGGATCAGCGCGACGATCACGGAGGTGTTGCTGTGCGCGACCAGCCGGCCGATCAGCGCCGCGTAACGCCGTTCCAGCCGCCCATAGAGGTTGTTGAAGCCGCGATAGAACAGGTTGCGGCTTTCGGGAGGCACCGGCGGACGCAGCCACAGCGCGCATTGCGTCGGCTTCAGGGTGGCGGCATTGATCGCCGAGAGCAGCGCGGTCGCGGCGATCACCAGCGCGAATTGCGCGTAGATGCGCCCCGTGAGCCCCGGCAGGAACGCCGCCGGCAGGAACACCGAGATCAGCACCAAGGTGATGCCGACGATCGGTGCGAATAGCTGATCCATGGCGCGGATCGCGGCGTCATGGCCGTTCATGCCGCGCTCGATATTGTGCGCCGCGCCTTCGACGACGACGATCGCGTCATCGACCACGATGCCGATCGCGAGCACGATGGCGAACAGGGTCGACATGTTGATGGTGAAGCCGAGCGCGGCCATCGCCGCGAACGCGCCGATGATGGTGACAGGCACCGTCGTGGTCGGGACCAGCATCGCCCGCCAGTCCTGCAGGAACACCAGGATGACGACGAGCACCAATAGGCCGGCCTCGATCAGGGTCTTGTAGACCTCGTGAACCGAGGCACTGACGAATTTGGTGGTGTCGAACGGCGTATCGTATTGGACGCCGGGCGGGAACGCCTTGGCGAGCTCGGCCATCTTCTTCTCCACGGCCTGCTCGACCTCGAGCGCATTGGCGCCGGGCGACTGGAACACGCCGATGCCGGCGGCGGGCTGCCGGTTGAGCGAGAAGATCTGGCTGTAGGTCTGTGCGCCGAGCTCGACCGAGCCGACATCGCGCAGCCGCGTGACGTCACCATTGTTGCCGGTCTTGACGATGATGTCCTCGAACTGCTTGGCATCGTCGAGCCGGCCGGCAACGTTGAGTGTATATTGGAAGGCCTGGCCGGGCGGCGTCGGCGGCGCCCCGACCTGGCCGGCCGCGACCTGCTGGCTCTGCTGCTGGACCGCCTGGATGACGTCCTGCGGCACCAGGCCGCGCACCTGCAGCTTGCTCGGATCGAGCCATATCCGCATCGAATATTGGCCGGACCCGAACACGGTCACGTTGCCGACGCCGGGCAGCCGCGCCAACTCATCCTTCAGATTGATGGTGGCGTAGTTGCTTAGATAGAGGCTGTCGTATCTGGCATCCGGAGACGTCAAGGTGACGAACAGCAGGATCGAGGTCGACCGCTTCTGCACGGTGACGCCCTGGTTCTGCACCGCCTGCGGCAATTGCGACAACGCGCTGGAGACGCGGTTCTGCACCAGCACCTGCGCGAAGTTGAGATCGGTGCCGATCTTGAAGGTCACCGTCAGCGTGTAGGTGCCGTCGGCGCCGCTGTAGGACTGCATGTACAACATGTCCTCGACGCCGTTGACCTGCTGCTCGATCGGCAAGGCCACGGTATCGATCAGCGTCTTTGCGCTCGCGCCGGGATAGCGCGTCGTGACCTGCACGGTCGGCGGCACCACATCGGGATATTGCGCGATCGCAAGATTGAACAACGCGACCGCGCCGATCAGCATCATCAGGATCGCGATGACGTTGGAGAGGACCGGGCGCTCGATGAAGAATTTAGAGATCATGGCCTATTTCCCGGCTGAGGCCTGTGGCTCGATCGTCTTCAGTTGCGGATCGACCTTCTGTCCGGGGATCGCACGCAACAGCCCCGCGATCACCACGCGGTCCTCCGCCTTCAATCCGGTTTCTATGACGCGCAACGCGCCATCGCGCTGGCCGATCGTCACCTTGCGCTGCTCGATTGTATTGTCGCCAGTGACGACGAGCACGTAGCGGCCGCTTTGGTCGCTGCCGAGCGCGGTGTCCGGCACGAGAAGCGCATCGGGCACGCGTTCGACCGGAACGCGGATGCGGACGAAATAGCCGGGCAGCAGCACGCGGTTCGGGTTCGGGATGATGCCGCGGACCGCGAGCGTGCCGGTGGACTGATTGATGGTCGGTGCCGCGTAGTCGAGCCTGCCCTCATGCGGGTAGCCGTCTTCGGTCTGCAGACCAATTTCCACCGGGATCTGCCTGAAGTCGGATGGCGTCAGCCCGCGCTGCCGGGCCTCGGCCCGGATCCGCAGCACGTCCTGCTCGTTGACATTGAAGTTCACATAGATCGGATCGAGCGAGACGATGGTGGCAAGCTGCGTCGGCGAGGCGACGCCGACAAGCTCGCCGATCGAGACCAGATGCGCACTGACGACGCCATCGAACGGCGCTGTCACCTTGGTGTACCCGTAGTTGACTTGCGCGATCCTGGTATTGGCCTGGGCCTGCTGCAGGTTGGCCTGCGCGTTGTCGCGGGCCGAGGTCGAATTTTCGAGCGTCGCCTGCGACACCGCCTGCCGTGCCACCAGATCGGACTGCCGCCTGAAGTCGGCCTCGGTCTGCTTCAGCGAGGCCTGCGCTCCGGCCTCGGCGGCCTGCGCCTGGTCGAGCTTGAGCTTGTAGGTCTCCGGCTCGATCGTGAACAGCGTGGCGCCTTCCTTCACGGCCTCGCCGTCCTTGTAGTCGATCGACTGCAGGAAACCCTGTACCCGTGCGACCAGATCGACGCTTTTCACCGGTGCGGTATTGCCGGTGGCTTCGAGATAGCGCGTGACTGCGTGCCGGACCGGCTGTGCGACGTCGACTTTCGGCGGCGGCGGGGGCTGGAAGGTATTCTGCTCGCAGGCGGCCAACAGCGTGGAGGTGAGCGCAAACAGGGCGGCGCGGGACAGCCGTTGCGCGAGGGAGTGGGAGCGTGCTGGCGAAGGCGTCGGCATCAGTCCGTGATCCGGTTGTCGTGAACATCGACAGGTCGATGAAATGAACTATCGAAACAGCGGTCTGAATAGCAACAATCATCGTGCAGCGAAACCGCAAAGCAAGAATGATACATAAAGATACAGATCGTGGATTGCGTGTCCATTGCAACGTCCCGTCACTGCAAATGAGGGCTGCATGACGTTTCCGATGAGTCCGAAATGACAGCAATCCACCCATTTTTTCACAGTTGCCAAGGGCGGCCGCAGGGCGCAGCTTAACTGGTCACGATGCATCAAATGTCCGCGGCGCCTCGCGTCAGCCGCGCGGGCTGATGCGTGCAGCGTTTGCTTCATTAGCTGCCGCCGTTTGTTCATGTGATCGCCGGCAGAGTGGAAATTTCAACTGCAAGGATTTTTCTCGATGACAAATAGCTTCAAACACATCTCGCTGTTTTCGATGGTTGTCGTTATCGCGCTCACCGCGGCTCAAGCCTACGCACAGGCACCGACCAATGCGCAGCGCAGCGCCATCAAATCCTCGTGTCGTTCGGACTACATGGCGCATTGCTCCAGCGTGACCCCCGGTGGGGCAGAGGCGCTGCAATGTCTGCAGAAGAACATGTCGGGCCTGTCGTCAGCATGCCAGAGCGCCGTACGAGCGGTGACTGCCGCGACCGAACCCAAATCCGAGACGAAGCCGTCGGCGACCGAGGCAGGTAAGCCCGCCGAGGCCGCACCTG
>NZ_CAFK01000346.1 GCF_000239815.1 Bradyrhizobium sp. STM 3843
CCGCGTAGGCCGAGACGAAATTCTGCTGCCAATCGGCCGGCGGGCCCTGGTCATAATGGCGCTGGAGCGCGGCACCGTAGTCCTGACTGTCGTCGCCGAACACGGCACGGCACGCCTCGAGCTTGCCGGCATCGCGCACCAGCACGTCCCAGAAATAATGGCCAACCTCGTGGCGGAAATGACCGAGCAAGGTGCGATAGGGCTCGCCCATTTCGAGCCTGCGCCGCTCGCGCTCGATATCATTGGCCTCCGCGAGCGCGATGGTGATGAGTCCGTTGTCGTGGCCGGTCAGGACCCGCTGATGGCTGTCAGGACCGTCGGCCAGGAAGTTGAAGATCAGGCCATGCTGCGGGTCTTCGATCCGCGTCTTCACCGGCAGCTGCCAACGGATCAGCGAATAGAACAACCGGTGCTTGGCCACCTCCAGCTCCCGCCAACCGGCGAGCTGAGCGGGGTCCGAGAGATTCGGAATGGTGCCATTGTGACGACAGGCGCGACAAAAGCCCGCGCTCTCGCCTGGTTCGAGCAGCCAGTTGCAGACATCATGCTCGGCGTTAGCGCAGAAGAAGCGGCCGTCCGTGTTGTCCGCCAAGGTCCGAAAGCCGTTGGCCGCCGGCTCGATCGCCGACAGGATCTGCCGCTCCGGCATGAACGCAAGTTGATGGCCGCAACGCTGGCAGACGCGATTTTCGAAATAGAGGATGTTCTGACAGGCCTGGCAAACGAACAGCTTCACGGCGTACTCCCAGCGCGTTGCGGTTGTTCAGCGCCTGACGACGCCCGACCCTATCAGTCGTTCCCGGGGGAGCCGGAACTTTTTCTGCAGCCCCACGTTCTCATCACGCGCCGACGTCGACCGGCTCGCCTTCATCTGCAGATCGATTGACCTTCCTCCATCCCAATGTTGCCACGCTCCCGCTTCACCGCCGGTCCATTGCTCAAAGTGATTGCTGGCTCCAAGACCGATAACGCAGGTGCCAATGACCCGCCCGGACGCTCCTCATGACGTCCTGCACGATCACGATCCCGGTGGCGCTGCCACGGCCGAACTCCGCCAGCACCTCGAAGAGCTCGCCCGCGACCGCGACGAAGCCTACCATGCTTTGCAGGCGCGCGAGGCGGAGCTTGCGCGCATCCAGCGCATCGGCCGGGTTGGCGGGGTCGAAGTCGACCTGCGCGACGGCTTCCGCAATCGCCGCTCGCCCGAATATCTGATCATTCACGGCCTGCCCCCGGAGGCGGCCAACGAAACCCATGAAGACTGGGTCAAGCGGCTTCATCCTGAGGACCGCGCGCAGGCGGAACAGCAGTTCATCAATGCGGTGAAGGGCACCGCTGAAGACTACACCGCCGAATACCGCATCATCCGCCCCAATGACGGCGAGGTCAGGTGGATCCGCGTGATCGCAGAGATCGAACGCGACCGGAGCGGCCGCGCGCTGCGCCTGGTCGGCGCGCATATCGACATCACCGACCAGATGCTGGCCCAGGCCAAGCTGCGCGAAAGCGAGCACCGCTTCCGGCTGATCGCCGATTCCGCGCCGGTGCCGATCTGGGTGACCAAGCTCGATCGCACCCGCTCGTTCGTCAACCAGGCCTATGTCGACTTCCTCGGCCAGCCTTACGAGGACGCGCTGGTGTTCGACTGGCGCAAGGTGCTGCATCCCGACGACCTGCCCCGCATTCTGACAGAGCAGATCGCGGGCGAATCCTCGCTGAAGCCATTCGTGCTGGAGGCGCGCTATCGCCGCGCCGACGGCGAATGGCGCTGGCTGCGCTCGGAATCGCAACCGCGCTGGGACCCGACGGGCAAGCATGTCGGCTTCATCGGCGTTGCCCATGACATCACCACGGCCAAGCAGGCCGAGATCGAGCTGCGGCGCATCAACGAGACGCTGGAGCAGCGCATCAGGGAGCGCACCGCGCAGCTCGAAGCCAACGAGGCGCGGATGCGCGCCATCTTCGAGACCAGCAATCAGTATCAGGCCATTCTCGACGTCGCCGGCAATGTTCTGCACATCAACAAGACCGCGTTGACCGGCATGGGCGCGGACGCCGGCAACGTGATCGGCCAGCCGTTCTGGGACGCGCCGTGGTTCATCACCACCAACGGCGTGCCCGACATCGTGCGCAAGGCGTTTACCGCCGTGCTCACAGGCGAGACGGTCCGCAGCGAGATGCGTCTGCAATTGCCGAGCGGCGAGCGCCATTTCGAATTCTCGATGCGTCCGCTGTTCGACCAGCATGACGCGATCACCGGCGCGGTCGCCGAGGCCGTCGACATCACCGAGCGCATCCAGGGCGAGGAATTGCTCCGGCAGTCGCAGAAGATGGAGGCGGTCGGGCAGCTCACCGGTGGGGTCGCGCACGACTTCAACAATCTGCTCACGATCATCCGCTCGGCCACCGACTTCCTGCGGCGGCGTGATCTGCCTGAAGAGCGGCGCCGCCGCTATGTCGATGCGATCGCCGAAACGGTCGAACGCGCCTCCAAGCTGACGGCGCAGCTTTTGGCCTTTGCCCGGCGCCAGCCGCTGACCCCGCAGGTGTTCAATGTCGGCGAGCAGGTGGAGAACGTCGCAGGACTGATCCGCCCACTGGTCGGAAGCCGCATTCTGATCGACGTCGCGGTGCCCGACCGCCATCTGTTCACGCTCGCCGACGTCGCGCAATTCCAGACCGCGCTGATCAATCTCGCCGTCAACGCGCGCGACGCGATGGAGGGAGAAGGCCAGCTCCAGATCGCGGTGCGCCGCGCCGACCTGATCCCTTCCCAACGCGGCCAGCCGCCGCGGCCAGGCGCCTTCATCGCGATCTCGGTGACGGACACCGGCTCCGGCATCGCGCCGGAGCACCTCACCGCGATCTTCGAGCCGTTCTTCACGACCAAGGAGGTCGGCAAAGGCACCGGCCTCGGCCTCAGCCAAGCCTTCGGCTTCGCCAAGCAGTCCGAAGGCGACATTGCGGTGGCAAGCCGGCCCGGCCAGGGCGCGACCTTCACCATCTATCTCCCGCAGGCAGCAGCGCCGCAGACCGACGCCGAGGCGAACGCGATCCGCAACGAACCGGCCACCATCGGCCGCGGCTATCGCGTGCTCGTGGTCGAGGACAATGACGAGGTCGGCCGCTTCTCCACCGAGCTCTTGGAAGATCTCGGCTATGTGGTCCGGCGCGTCGCCAATGCCAACGACGCGCTCGCGATCCTGGCCCAGGACGAGTTCGCAGTCGATCTCGTCTTCTCCGATGTGATCATGCCCGGCATGAACGGGGTCGAGCTCGCGGGCATCATCCGCGAGCGCTATCCCGGCCTGCCCGTCGTTCTCACCTCGGGCTACAGCCATGTGCTCGCGGAGAACGCCCATCGCGGCTTCGAGCTGATCAAGAAGCCGTATTCGGTGGAATCGCTGTCGCGCATCTTACGCAAGGCAATGGCGGAGAAGCCGTCCTCGCGCTGAGTGGCGCAAGCCGTCGTTCCCGAGCCGGAACCAAACGTGCGCGCTGACGTTGCTTTGCGATATCTCTTTCAAGCGCGAAAGTCCGATGCGCTCCCTTCGCTCCCGGCTGTCAGCCCTCTGGATCATGCTGGCAATCTCCGGCGTTGCGACCGCTTACCTTCTGATCGAGTCCTACCAGCAATCATCGAACGCGCGCGTCGCGCGTGCGGAGGATCTCGTGCTGCGCGGCTGCCGTGACATCGCCGACCGCTATCAGGCCTTCGTTGCCGGCCGGAGCGGCGCGCAGGTCGACGACGCGCTGAAACAACAGCTGCTCACCGAGGTCCAGGCCGCGCTCGCCAATGAGCCCGGCGTCGAAGGCGGCATCTGGCAGGCTGACGCCGGCTCGCTCGCTTATGCTTTTCCGACCTATGAAGGCACCGGCCCTAAGACTGATCTTCCCGTCGCCGAGCTGAACACGATCCGGCAGGTCAATGCGGAAGCCGTGCAAAGCGGCCGTCCTGCAGTGATCCGCCAGCCCGGCCGCTCGCAGACGCTGATCGTCCACGCCTGTCCTCTGCAAGGTCCCCTGCCGCACGCGACCGCCTGGACCATGACGCGCGCGATCACGGCGGAAGGGCCGGCCTATCATCATTTGCTGGCCGGCCTGACGGTGCTCGCGCTCACCATCTTCGGCTCGGCGCTGTGGCTGGCCTGGGTCTTATACGCCTGGTCGCGCCGCATCGCGCTGCTGGAAGTCACGCTCGGCAAGCCGCACGATCCGGCCGATCTACCGCGCCTGCCACATACCGGCGAGCGCGAGCTCGACAGGCTGGTCGATGCCGTCAACGACGCCGGCGGCCGGCTCGCATTGGAGCGCCGGCGCGCGGCGGCGGCCGAACGGCTTGCCGCGGTCGGACGATTATCGGCCAATCTGGCGCATGAGATCCGCAATCCGATCGCAGCGATGCGGTTGAAGGCGGAGAACGCCCTCGCCGCGCGCGACGAGATGCGAACGACCTCCGCGCTCGAGGCGATCCTGCGGCAGGTCGCGCGGCTGGACGCGCTGCTGCGCGACCTGCTCGAAATGACCCACACGGGGCAGCCTAAACTGCGGCCGGTCAATCTCTCAGCCTTCCTGCAGGCGACGGTCGAAGCCCATCGCGAGCTTGCCGATCGGAAGGGCCTTGCCCTGCGCGCGGAGACCGACCAGCCCGCTGGCCGGTCCGTGCAGTTCGATCCGGGCCAGGTGCAGCGCGCACTCGACAATCTGATCCTGAACGCGATTCAGAACACGCCTTCAGGCGGTGAGGTCGTCGTCGAAGCGGCGCGGCGCGATGACCGGCTGCTGCTTCGGGTGACCGATACCGGCGCAGGCATCAGCGCTGAGATCAGGGACCGGCTGTTCGAGCCTTTCGCGTCCACCCGCGCAGAAGGCACGGGCCTTGGTCTCGCGATCGTGCGCGAGATTGCGCGCGCCCATCGCGGCGAGGCGCAGCTCACCGAGACCCCAACAGGCACCCGTTTTGAGATCGATCTGCCATGGCAACCGTCCTGATCGTCGATGATGATGCGGCCTTGCGCGAGGGCCTCGCGGAGACACTGACCGATCTCGGCCATCTGGTTCGCACCGCTGCGTCAGGCCGCGAGGCGCTGGCCGCGGTCTCGCAGGATACCGATGCGGTGCTGCTCGATCTGCGCATGCCCGGGGGCATGGACGGCATCGAGGTGCTGAGGCGGATCCGCGCGCGCGAGGATGCGCCGCCGGTCATCGTGCTCACCGCCTATGCTAGTCCGGACAACACCATCGAGGCGATGCGGCTCGGCGCCTTCGACCATCTGGTCAAACCGATCGGGCGTGAGGCGCTGAGGTCCCTGCTCGAGAGCCTGCCGCCACGCGCTTCGCCCGACTCTGTCCAGACCACGATCACAGCCGAAGGCCTGATCGGATCGAGCGAAGCGATGCGGCGCGTCCAGAAGCAGATCGGGCTCGCCGCGGATGCAGAAGCCACCGTGCTGATCCGCGGCGAAACCGGCACCGGCAAGGAGCTGGTCGCGCGCGCGTTGCACGTCCACAGCCGCCGCAGCCACGCTGCTTTCGTCGCGGTGAATTGCGCGGCGATCCCGCAGGAGCTGCTCGAGAGCGAGCTGTTCGGTCATGTGAAGGGGTCTTTCACCGGGGCCGCCGCCGATCGCGCCGGCGCATTCCGTGATGCCGGCGATGGCACGCTGTTCCTCGACGAGATCGGCGACATGCCGCTGGCGATGCAAGCCAAGATCCTGCGCGCGCTGCAGGAGCGCGTGATCACGCCGGTCGGCGGCAAACCGGTGCGGGTCGGCGCCCGCGTGGTCGCAGCGACGCATCGCGACCTGGCCAGGCTCGTTGCGTCAGGCGATTTCCGCGAGGATCTCTATTACCGGCTGAATGTGGTGCCGATCGAGCTGCCACCGCTGCGCGATCGAACCGACGACATCGTCCCGCTGGCAGAGCATTTCCTGTTGCTGGCGACAGCCGGGCGCTCGCCGCCGCGGCTTGCGAGCTCCGCCATCGAGAAGCTCCGCCAATATTCCTGGCCCGGAAATGTACGTGAGCTCAGGAACGTGATCGAGCGCGCCTGCGTGCTGACGCGCAGCCCCGTGCTTGCCGCCGAGGATCTTGACCTCGGTGGTGCGACGCTCAGTGTGGATGATGACGAAGCTGTTGCCTCGAGCGACCTGCCGACGGCCGTGGCGCAGCTTGAAGCGCGCATGATCCGCCGCGCGCTCGAGGCTTGCGCCGGCAACCGCACCGAAGCGGCGCGTCGCCTCAACATCAACCGGCAGCTGCTCTACGCCAAGATGCAGCGTTATGGCCTCATCGACAGCGAGGCGTCCGGAAATCCGACGGCCGCCGTCGCGAAAGGTGACGATTAGGCCGCCCCACCCCGCTGCAACCTCTTGAATTTCCACGCCCGGCTGCCTGGCACGGCGGTTGCGAAGAAACCTGGGTCAACGCCCCCAGGAGAACAGCATGCATTGGATTGACCCCGACAGCCTGCCCGAAGTGAGCGGCACCGTCGAACGCTTCGTCCTCAATCCTCATGGCGAGGTCGATGGCTTCGTCATGACCGGCGCAAACGGCGCCATCCTCGTTCACACACCCCCGCATATGGAGGACGAGCTGACGCGGCACGTCCAACCCGGCGACCGTGTCCATGTCCATGGTGTGAAACCGCGCGGCGCCGATCTGCTCGCGGCGGTGGCAGTCACCGCGAAGGACGGCCGGCGCATCATCGACCAGGGGCCGGATCATGAGCGCGAGCATCCGCATCATGGGCATCTGAAGATGGAAGCCGAGGGGACGGTGCGGCTGTCGCTGTTCGGTCCGAAGGGCGAGCTCCGCGGCGCGCTACTGAGCGACGGCACGGCGGTGCGGATCGGTCCCAAGGAGGCCGAAGAGGTCGCCGACCTGCTTGCGCCAGGTGCCCGGCTTGCGGTGCGCGGCGACGGCATCGAGACCCGTTTCGGCCGGGTCATCCATGCCAAGGAGGCCGGCAAAGCGCCGGACGCGCTCAAGCCGCTGAAGCACGGCAAACCGGACAAGCACGGTCCGAAGCACAAGCACGGCGGACCCGGCAAGCCCAAGCACGACCCAAAGCACAAGCCGAAGCGCGACCACGATCATGATGCGCATGCCTGAGGTGGCGTGCGGAGAGCCGAACACCAGCACCAAGCGACCGAGACCAGCCATGTCGCAGGACGCCAATGCGAAGACGCGCGCCGGCCATGCGCTCGACGCCGCCAACTTCTTCCTCGCCGACGTGCGCGACGGCCTCGGCCCCTATCTCGCGATTTATCTGCTCACCGAGCAGAAATGGGACGAGGCCTCGATCGGCGTGGCGATGTCGGTGGCCACGATTGCCGGCATCCTCGCCCAGACCCCGGCCGGCGCGCTGGTTGACGCGACCAGGACCAAGCGGCTGGTGATGGCCACCGCTGCTGTTGTCGTCACCGTGGCCTCGCTGCTGCTGCCGGTGATGTCGGGCTTCTGGCCGGTGACGATCTCCCAGAGCATCGCGCATGCGGCCGGCGTGATCTTCCCGCCGGCGATCGCCGCGGTCTCGCTCGGCGTGGTCGGTCACCGCGCCTTCACCGCACGGATCGGCCGCAACGAAAGCTTCAATCACGCCGGCAATGCCGTCGCGGCGCTCATCGCCGGCGCCGCCGCCTATGCGCTCGGGCCAACGGCGGTGTTCTATCTGATGGCTGTCATGGCCGCAGGCAGCCTCGCAAGCTTGCTGCTGATCCCGGAACGCGCGATCGATCACGATCTGGCGCGTGGGCTGCAGGCACGACAGCAGGGCGCCGATGATGAGACCGGAAAGCAGCCTTCAGGGCTCAGCGTCCTCCTCACCTGCCGCCCGTTGCTGATCTTTGCGATCTGCGTCGCCCTGTTCCACCTTGCCAACGCGGCGATGCTGCCGCTGGTCGGCCAGAAGCTCGCGCTGCAGGACAAGAATCTCGGCACCAGCCTGATGTCGGCCTGCATCGCCGCCGCGCAGGTGGTGATGGTGCCGATGGCGATGCTGGTCGGCCGCAAGGCCGACGGCTGGGGCCATAAGCGCTTCTTCCTTGCCGCGCTTGCGATCCTGCCGCTGCGCGCCGTGCTCTACACGCTGTCCGACAACAAGGCCTGGCTGGTCGGCGTACAGCTGCTCGACGGCATCGGAGCCGGCATTTTCGGCGCCATCATGCCGGTGATCGTCGCCGACCTGATGCGCAATACCGGCCGCTTCAACGTGGCGCAGGGCGCAGTCATCACCGCGCAGAGCATCGGTGCAGCGCTGTCGACCGCGCTGGCCGGCCTGGTCGTCGTAAAGGCCGGCTATAGCGCGGCGTTCCTGGCGCTTGGCGCGATCGCTGCGGTCGGATTGGCGGTCTGCTGGCTGTGGCTTCCGGAGACGCGGGATACCGTCGCCGCGACGGACCGAAACCGGCAGACACCGCCGTCGCCTTCCGCTATCGCTGCCGAATGACCCCTCCTGTCGAAACCTTGCACTGACCAATGCCTTCCCACGAGATCCTGCTCGCCTGGAGCATCATCCTCCCCGCAACCGCCGGCGTGATCATCCGACCCTTCCGCTGGCCGGAGGCTATCTGGGCCGCAGCCGGCGCGATCGCCCTGGTGGCGCTTGGCCTGCTGCCGCCCAACGATGCGCTGGCCGGCATCCGCAAGGGTGTCGACGTCTATCTGTTCCTGATCGGCATGATGCTGATTGCCGAGCTGGCCCGCCGCGAGGGCCTGTTCGACTATCTCGCCGCCTACGCGGTCGAGCACGCGCGCGGCTCGCCACAGCGGCTGTTCCTGCTCGTCTATGCGGTCGGTACGCTCGTCACCGTGCTGCTCTCCAATGACGCCACCGCGATCGTGCTGACGCCGGCGGTCTATGCCGCCACCCGCGCCGCCGGCGCCTCGCCGTTGCCTTATCTGTTCGTCTGCGCCTTCATCGCCAATGCCGCGAGCTTCGTGCTGCCGATCTCCAACCCGGCCAATCTGGTCGTGTTCGGCGCGCGCATGCCGCACCTTCTGGACTGGCTGCGCCAGTTCACCCTGCCCTCGATCGCTGCCATCGTGCTGACCTATGCGGCCCTGCGGTTGACCCAGCGCCGCGCGCTGAACGAGGAGACGATCAGGGCTGACGTCGAGAAGCCCCATCTCAGCCATGAGGGCCGGCTCGCCGCGCTCGGCATTCTCGCCATCGCAGCCGTGCTGCTGACGGCATCAGCGCTCGATGTCCAGCTGGGATTGCCGACCTTCATCTGCGGCGTGGTGACCGCCGCCGCGATCCTGCTGATCAGCCGGCAATCGCCCTGGCCGATCGTCAAGGGCGTGTCCTGGGGCGTGCTGCCGCTGGTCGCCGGCCTGTTCGTGATGGTGGAGGCGCTGGGCCGGATCGGCGCGATCGGGCAGCTCAGCGACTGGCTGCATCAGGGTGTGGCGCAGTCGCCGGCGGGCACCGCCTGGGCCTCCGGCCTCGTCACCGCGATTGCCACCAATATCGCCAACAACCTGCCGGTCGGCCTCGTCGCGGGGTCGGTGGCGGCCAGCGACCATCTGCCGCGCCAGGTGATCAGCAGCGTCCTGATCGGCGTCGACCTTGGCCCCAACATCTCCGTGACGGGATCGCTCGCCACCATCCTGTGGCTGACCGCGCTGCGCCGCGAGAAGATCGAGGTCAGCGCCTGGCAGTTCCTGAAAATCGGGCTCATCGCAACGCCGCCAGCACTGTTGGCAGCACTGGCGGCCGCGATGTGGTGAGGCCGACACATATCGATCGAAATGAACTCAATCGATCACGACGCGACTGGGTCCCGGCTCAGCGGAGCAGCACTGCGTGCTGCACCGCGTCCGGGACACGAGCGCTGCGCCACCGAAAGAGTGCGGCCGAGGCCTCGCCCCATCACA
>NZ_CAFK01000345.1 GCF_000239815.1 Bradyrhizobium sp. STM 3843
ATTTCGGCCGCCGTTTCATTTCTATTCGAGCGCGCGCCAACCTGGACCGAAGCCCATATTCTTCCTTCCTACGATTGGAGTTCGCCGGATGCGCTCGCAATGTGGTCAGCCCGTAAGTATTCGAGCTATATCGGGTCAGCACGGTTGTTTGCGTTAACAAAGAGGCCGTTTCTGGAGCTGTTTTCGCGCCAAGAGGTGCCGTTGGAAGATATCCGGGCATTCTCGGAGTGGCTTGCGGTTCTTCTGTTGGCGAAGCAAGCGGGGAGTACTGAATATCCATTAACACCAATTGAGGTGCGTTCCGTGCTGCGAACAAGCGGCAGTGAGGCCTTATGGTCTTTTGCGCATCGGTTGGCCTTCGAAATGGAGGCAGCTAAGCCAGACAAAGAAAAGGCAACATGGCAGAACATCGTTGGGCCGGTCTTTAAAGGAGCGTGGCCGCTTGATGCAGAGCTGCAAACATCGCAGGCCAACCTTCAAGCTCGTTCAGCTATTGTTGGCGACCGGTCAAGCCTTTGAAGACGCCGCGCCGGTCATCATCCCATTCATCCGGCCCGAAGACCCGCGTGGCCATTCGAGCGTATTTTCCATCTCGGAGGTCAAGCCGGATATCTACGCTGTCGCCCCTCGTCAAATGCTCAACCTTCTGACGGCGGTCGCGGGTGACGCACCAAATCGGAGCCTGTATGGGCTGAATAAGGCCCTGGAAAAGCTGAAGGACGAGGCGCCTGAACTGGTGACGACGAAGGCCTTCCAGAAGTTAGAAATGCAGGCGATGTCGCTTTAGCATCTGAGTTCTTTGCTCCGAGGGGCGGCCCCAATGTTATCTTTTTGGAATGTGCCGGGCCTGTTTGTCTCTTTGCACCCCGCGACGACCTTCTATTGCCCGGCTGGGCAGACGCATGAAACCTTTTCGCCATGACGGCTAGAATGACGCTGCCTGAACCGCCGCTGCTCCGAACCAATTATCCAACGTACTCAGGGCAGCTTGAGAAAGCTTTTGAGTGAACAACAGCGTCAACCTCTGCGTTGGCCGTGATGACCTGCCCCCGAAGTTTCATCCAGCAGCAGTTAGAGTCCTGTTGGGTTGTACGCCGATTGGCGCGGGTGGAGCAACGGGCGATCGGCGGAGCTGGTCGGGGTTGCGCAGCCGATCGCCCGTTTCGGTGAGATTGGCGGCATAGGCCGCCGGCGTCTGGTATTTTGAACGAGACCCTGCGCGCTCAGCCGAATGGACATGTGATTGCCAGCGCTGCGGAGCTCGCGCGCCAGTGGGGCTGGAACAGGATGCGGGCCAGTCGCCGGTTGAAGGCGTGGGAGGAAGCCGGCCTGATCCGTCGTAACGCGGGAGCGATCGTCGTCACCATGTCTGTTACGCCGGCTGTTACCGATGTTACTCCAACCGTTACCGAGGCGGTCGGTGTCACTGTGACACCGACCACGGTGGCACGGCGTGCCGTGACACCGGTCAAGCTGGCGGCCCTCATCGTGGCGCTGGCGCTCGCATCCGTATCGGCCGCCTTCTCCATTGATGGCCTCACCGCAATCTTTGCCGGCGCGTTCTGGCCCATCATCACCATGGGCGCTACGCTGGAAGCCGGCAAGCTCGTCGCTGCGGCGTGGCTGGCCGAGCATTGGAACTCTGCGCCATTCCTCCTGCGCCTGGTCCTCGTCGTGATGATCGGCGTGTTGATGAGCCTGAATGCGGTCGGCGTGTTCGGCTTCCTCACGCGCGCTCATCTCGAGCATATGGCGGTCGTCGATCAGGCGCTTGCGGACAGAACCGCAGATATCGAGGTTCGGCTCGCGATCCAAATCAGGACCGTGGCAGACCTTGATCGGCGCGTCGCCCAGATCGATGCGGCCATCGAGGAAGCGACACGGCTGGGCCGCCCCCTTGGCGCGATGACGATCGCTGACCAGAAGCGCCGCGAGCGCGCGGACATCGTTGCGGAGCGGCAGCGAGAAGGGCAGGCGCTTGCGAGCCTGCAGATCGAGAAAGCCAAGATTGAGGCCCAGCGCCGGCGCGCTGAGGCCGATGTCGGCCCGGTGCGATATCTTGCCGAACTGATGGGTATGCCGGCAACCGACCTTGAGCGACCGGTACGGCTGCTCACTCTGGCGCTTGTCGCTGTTCTCGATCCGATGGCGGTGATGCTCCTGCTCGCTGCCGGCATCAACACGACGCGTGCAGGCTCACGCTGAGCCCGAACAGAGAAAGATTGCGGTTTGAGCCGTGCGAAAAGCAAACCACGGCCAAGGATGCACTTAATACGAAAGCCAGGCAGCAAGCCAAGGAAGGAAAGCAAGAGAGTTTTCACACCCTATGCACCGCCGGTGCTGATGCCTCAGAGATCGAACTGGCGTGGAAAATAGATCGTACCGAAATGGAGCTACACGGATCTCTCAGGTGCGGTCGCTGAAGTACGCTTCCGTTTGATGTCAGCCTCAAGTTTAGCCGTACGTTCAATCAGGCTGTGGACGATTGTCTCGCAATCAAGTTGGGTTAGCCCAAGAATGCCGCGTTCTCGCAATTCCTGTTCGAGGATCGTGGCCATGATCGATACGATGCTCATTCGTTTTGTTCATTCCTGGCGCGCTTTGCACAGAAGCTTAACGTCTATCGCGCGGACTATCCGCCGTCTCTCAATGAGCCAAGGGGCAATGGCGTGCGGGCGATGTCGCAGATTGCTTCGATCAGGAGGCGTATGGCCCGTGCATCCCAATCAATCCGGTCGATGGGGGTTTCCCAGTATTCGGACAAGACATAGGCGGCGTGGCGCGCCTTTACGCCCAATCCGGCGATCGTGCACGCTGGCGTCTCCATGATCGCCCGTTCGACGGGGTCGAGATGGGCAAGGGTCGCCTCGGCCTCTTTCGTGAGAGCTTCTCCGCGATGACGCTGTACGACATGATCGAGCTCTGCGACCAGGGCATTGAATCGCGTCTCAAGCGCTAGGAGGGTAGCGTCATTCTCGCGCGCACCGTTTTCCTGAAGCGCTACTGCAACGGTATCACCTGACCAGGCGCCCGATTGAGAAGGAAGGCCCGCCTCGTGATTACGAGTCATCTATTTCAAACCGGCCAACGAAAACCGTTAGAAATAAACGGATACCGTCTAAATTCGCGGATGTCAACGCTTTTCGTGATTGATAGACGGAAAACGTGACTTTCCTTGAAAAAGTACTGTGATGACTCCTGATCAATCTCGGGCAGCTCGGGGCTTGCTCGACTGGTCACAAGCGGAATTGGCTGCTCGGTCCAACCTGAGCGAGAGCACTATCCGTGACTTTGAAAAAGGCCGGAGGATCCCTTCGGTCAATAATTTGGCTGCTATTCGGCGCGCACTCGAAGCGGCGGGCGTTGAATTCATCGATGGCGACCAACCCGGTGTCCGATTGAGCCGCTGACACAGTGTGAAGCCGCTGTATGGTTCACCGCCATTGCTACGACGCTAGCGGCGAGTTGACCGGTGTCATGAGCGCCGTGTGACCTTAACCCTAGGCATGACCGTGACGCCCACGATCACGGTAACAGTCGGAGTGAGGTTCCGTGTAGCAGCCAGCGTGACCATGATCGCTTCAGCGTTACGGCCCTGTTTCCGCCTCCTTCCACGCCTTCCGCTGACGGTCCTCACCCTGTTCCAGCGCATTGGAGCCCGAGCGCCTGAGTTCAGCCTCGTCGCCTTGGGACGAGCCAGCACAGTGTAGCATGCTGCAGCTCTCCAGCGACGGGTACAGATGACGTGGCTCCGTCAAGGAGACTGCGCGGTCTCCATCACGACCGCCAGCTTCTACTCGTCACCGGACTTCATCGAATTCGCCTTTCGGACGCCACGATACCGGATCTGCGATCCAGCGGTTGATGTCGGATTCATGCCAGCCGGTCCCGTTGGTGCTGATTTTGAGTTGAGCCGGGAACGTGCCGTCGGCGATCTTGCGGTAAATGGTGGACCGGGACAGCCCGGTCCTATCGAGGACGGTTTTCAAACGGATGATACGGTCAGGTTCGCGCATGGGCTGCGCTGCCTCCTGTTGGCTGTTTCTGACGGCTGCTGAGAGCAGACAAGGAAGGCGTCCAAGGGCACGCAAGAGGGTTTTTCGACGTGCCGTACCGTGGCGAAGAATCGGCGGTAAATCGGATGTTCAAATTCCGATGCCCCGGCCTCGGCCAAGATCGATGCCGTGGGAGAAGGCGAGTTCGAGGCCGAGCCGGCGGCCTGACTCGAAGGCGATGCCGAGCTCCCGCTTGCGATTGTCGAGGAGGGATTCCAGTTGCGGATCGCGTTCGAGGCTTCTTGCCATGTCGCCCATCGCCGAGCGCGTGGCTCTGTAGCCGGAGAAATCGCCTGCCCGATACTGGCGCAGGCTGGCCTGGTCGAGCCTCTGCCAGTCCTCCACGAAACGGTCGGCGCGGCGGCCAGGGGCGACGCGCAGTTCGGTCTCGAGCTGGAGCGCGCGGATGGCGCGGTCGACCCGGCCGCCGGCCGCCTCGCGGGCGAGCTCCGGGTTCTTCTTGTAGGCGGCTTCGGCATCGCGCGAGCCATAGGGCCGCACCTCCTCGAAGGCCCGGCGGGCCTTTTGCAGTTCTTTCACCTGCTCGGGACTGGCCTCGCCGCCCATCTCCTGCGCCTCGAAGATCGCATCGACGGCGCGGGCATGACGCACGAGCGCGCGGGTACGCACGCGACGCAATTCCTTTTCCGCCTCGTCCGCCACCTTCCTTTCCGGCGCTTCGGTCTCGCGCCCCGCGGCTCCCGTACCGCTCCTTTCCCTTTCCGGCGTTTCCCGCACCGGCCTTCGTCCACCATCCGGGTCGGGCATATCTGACGGAGAGCGAAGGCCGTCAAACATGTTGCGTACCTGCTCGGGCATGACCTTGCGCACGATCTCGGCCACGCGCTCGCGGAAGGTGATCCCGCGCCGCTCGGCGTAGCTCTGTGCCGGATCGGCACGGTCGTAGTCCGAGGCCATGTCCTTGGACCGGTCGCGCGACAGGGTGCGGAC
Source organism: Bradyrhizobium sp. STM 3843 (assembly GCF_000239815.1). Classification (GTDB taxonomy): domain Bacteria; phylum Pseudomonadota; class Alphaproteobacteria; order Rhizobiales; family Xanthobacteraceae; genus Bradyrhizobium. Next base: position 5,007 of record NZ_CAFK01000345.1, read on the forward strand.
AAGCCGGTCCTGACCCGCAAATTCATCGCGGCCATAATGCAGGTCCATGCCGTCGCGGTGCCGCGACAGGGCGACATAGCTGCCGTGGGCGTCCATGCCGGGCGTCGCCAGCACATGGGCGCGGTCCACCGTCATGCCCTGCGCCTTGTGGATGGTCGCCGCATAGCCGTGGTCGATCTTGTTGTAGACTTTCAGGTCGAACTTCACGGATCGGCCATCGTCGGTCTGCACGGTTATGGATTGCGCACTGACCTGCTCGATGGTTCCGAGCGTGCCGTTCTTGACGCCAAGCCCGCGCTCGTTCTGCAGGAACATGAGGCGATCACCGCTGGCAAAATTTCTCGCGCCGCGTTCGACTGTCAGGCGGACGTCATCTCCTAGATCGCCGGCGGCCCGCATCCGCTCGCGCGCTGCCTCGTTCAGGTTCCGGACTTCATCATTGGTGTGGGTGAGGATGATCCGGCTCTTGTCGGGCCACGCCTGCCGGTCGCGGTCCCAGCGCTCGATCAGCTTGTCGCGCGCCTGCTCGCGTGTCCGGGCCTCATGCACCATGCCGTGGGAGCGATAGGCTTCGAGCGCGTTGCGGGTTCGGCGATTGGCCAGATCGCGCGTGGCGTCGCGCTGCCAGTCCTCCCGCTGACGGCGCACTTCGCCGATTTCCGCCCCGCCATGTCGCTCATGGATCGAGCGGAACGCCGCGCCGGCCTCGATGGCTTGCAGTTGTTGCGGATCGCCGACCAGCACGATCTTGGCGCCGGCCTCGGCAGCATGGGACAGCACGCGCTCCAACTGGCGCGTCCCGACCATACCCGCCTCGTCGATCACCAGCACATCGCGCGGCGTGAGCAGGTCGCGGCCCTGTTCCCAGCCATGCTCCACGCTGGCGATGGTGCGTGACACAATGCCCGATCCGCTTTCGAGAGTTTCCGCCGCGATACCGGACAGCGCCACGCCCCGGACCTCGTAGCCCGCCGCTTGCCAGGCGTCCCGCGCCACGCCCAGCATCGCGCTCTTTCCGGTGCCGGCATGGCCGACGACAATGCCGAGATCGCGCCCATCGGTGATATGCGCCAGTGCCTCGGCTTGTTCGCCGGAAAGCACAAGGCCCCGCGCTTCCGCGCGTGCCAAAGCGGCCTCGCGGTCCGCGTCCAGCACCACATGGCGTTCCCGTTCTGCCATGAGTTCGGCGGCGCTGTGCAGGCGTTGTTCGGCCTCGATCATCTCGCGGGTGGTGAACCGATCCTCGCCGCGACCGTCGTTGCCGAGTTCGACCAGACCAGGTGCGCTGCGCATCGCACTCATGACGTCGTTAAACTGGTCGATCCCGTCGCTGTGCCGGTGCGCAAACCTCGCCATGTCGCGCAGTGTGAAGGTCGATTGTTGCCGGGTGATCGCGTCCAGCCCAAGGGAGGGATCAGCGATGATCTGCGCGCCATTGCTGCGCGCGATCTCGCGGTGCATCTCGGCGCGATCGGCCTCGCTGCCTTCGCTCTCGATGCGGCGGTCCTCAATGCGCTTGGCGGGTGCGCCGATCTGGGTTTGCGGCTCCAGTGCGATACCCTGCGCTTCCAGACTGCGATGGTCGATCCGCGCATCAATATCGAGTTCGGCAAGCCGCTCATTGGCAAGCTCGGCCCAGCGTTCGCGCCAGCGCTCCACCATCTCGGTGCGGTTCCAGTCCCGCACCTTCTGGCCAAAGCCGTTCTCGTCCACCGCGCGCATCGTCAGCATGACACGGGCATGCGGTTTGGGCATGCCGTCCTCGGTCACGTCCCAATGCACATTGAGGTCGGCGATCATGCCCAGACCTACGAACTCACCCCGAACGAAGTCGCGAGCCAGTTCGATGCCCTGAGCCTCACTCATCTCGCGGGGAAGGGCAAATTCGACCTCGCGGGCAAGCTGGGCATCCTTGCGGACCTCGAATGCCTCGACATCGTTCCACAGCCGTTCGCGGTCTCTCCATGCCTGCGGCGCATTCTCCGGTAGCATCACCTCGGAATGGACGACGCCGCGCTTGCCAGAAAAGTCGTGGCTGCGGTCCAAGCGCTCGTCGCGCAGCCGCGAGCCCGAGCGGTAGGCCGCCGATGCCACCGCACTGCTCCCGGCCTTCCGGCCGATGACCTTGACGTGAAGATGATAGATCGCCATCGCGGCCGGATCATCTACACGGCGAAGCGCACGTCGGCACGACGTATAAGCGCGCCCTCCCTCGAAAAAATCTCGGGAGGGATTACGCCGTCTCAAGCAGTCCTGATCACCTTACAGCATTCCGCCCGGTGTCCGGCTATCATTTCTCCATCAACACGATGGAGGTGACGATGCGCAAACCGCGGGACTTTGATGCGGACCTGAAGGCGCTCGAAGACAAGGCGCGCAGACTGAAAACCCGAAAGGTACGACAGCTCGGCGAATTGGTCATCGCTACCGGCGCTGACACGCTCACCGCCGATGAACTGGCTGGCGCGCTGATCGTGCTGGCCGAGACGAAGGAGGCCGGAGAGGCATGGGCCAGGCGCGGGGTCGCGTTCTTTTAGGGACGGTCCCGGCGAACTCCGTCAGCAGCTGACCGCAACCCTGGCGGCGCTTCGGCGCAATTGGACGGCGCGCAACCGGCATCAGGCCGCAAGGGCGCGGCATGATATGCGCGCATGGCAGCTCGAGCGCCGCAAGCGCACGCGACATCTCATCGAACTCGGCGGCCTCGTCGTCAAAGCTCGTGTCGTGGACCTGACCGGCGATGATCGCGCCACCATCTTCGGCGCGCCACTCTGGATAGCCGACAAACTCCAAAGCGATCAAAGCGAACGAGCGCGGGCGCTCTGGGCCACGAAGGGGAAGCAGGCGCTTGAGAATGACTGAAAGCGCGCCGCAGTAAGGCCGATGCCGTTGCCGTCGCTAACAACGCTCGAAGTGTCGTTTGCTGCTTTCTCAAAAGGCGCGTAGGCCGCGGTCAAGCAACCGATAAGATGAAGGACGGGGCTCCACACGAAACCTAAACCGTGCCGACGGACGGCAGACGTTGCGGGATGTCACCAAAATACAGTGAAGCGCAACTAAGTGCCGTCGCAGCGGCCGTGACGAGCAACACGGGCGGGTAGAGCTTCTTCCTACTGGGCATCGGATGGGCGACGCTTTCGACGACTGGTATCTCCGCCACCGTCGCTCCGTGGTTCGAGCGTTAAGCGAGATTGGCCGCGGTGCCGCCCACCCCAGGCATGCGATGAATGGGCTTACCGATTTGGAGAGCGCCGTATCCCGTTACTACCATCTTTCGCATCGAGGCGACCGGATAGCTGTCGTTGTGTTTGATCATATTGACGACCACAGGTGATATCACTAATAGTAGTAGCGATCGTCTTTTGCAGCCTAGATCGAATTAATCGAGAGCGCGATTGTCGCTGGCGAGACCAGCGCGAAGGCAGGGGGATCAGAGCAATGACATGTTTGCGGAAAGCCGTGCGTGTGTTCGACATGCGCTTCATTGGTACGTGCCCAACGTGCATGCGTATATCTTTCTTGGCCATGATGTTGTCGTGGTGCTGCCTGCTTGGGGATTTTGCGTTCAACTTCAAAGTAATGTGGTTGAGTTTCGGTGCGGCGGTTTTGTTTACGGTGTTATGGCTGCTGCATATCACAAGAAATGCATCACTGATGAGTCGAACTCCAAAGCGCACAGATCCTTCTAGGCGCTTAGCGCTGCGCTTTGCGCTGGCCCTCGCCGGAGCGGCGGTCGCGTCGGTAGCTTTTCCATGGCAGGCACGCGCAGACAGCGGATGCGGCGGTTGGGCTGGCAATAGCGGTTGCGAGTCTTGCGAGTCGCAATTTGGCAATGCAGGCTGGTGCATGAGACAGAACGCCCAATGTGGCTGTTATTACTGCCATAGCTGCGGGTCGAATTGCCCTAACGGAAATTGCTGAGGTATCCGGTCGCTCCCCAGCTCTCGAAAGTATCTAACGGATAAAGGATTCAATATTTACCGCCGCACGCGGCTTCGAGGAGGAGGCAAAGCTATGTTCCGCGTAATTAGCGCTTTCTGCATTATAATTGTAATCGCTATCGCTGCAGCTCAAGGGCAACAGGTCGGAAGTAGGGTCACCGCAAAATCACCGCAGGCAGCTTTAGACGAAGACAAGTGCAGCTTCTATGCAAAGTATCGCACAACGCTAATGGAGCTACAAAACAACACTCCATACGGATTAGATATTTGGTTCGCACAAGGGATATCTACGGAGCCATTACCTAACAGCGACTTTGTAGCGGATACCGGCCTATTTATTGCGGCTATGACTCAGGGAGGTCCCGGGGACTACAAAGTTGATCCTTGTCGTGCTGGTGGCTTTGAGCGTCCCATCCAAGCTACTACATGTAAAGGTACTGCGAAGCTGGTGACCGATACTGCTGAAATGGATGTTCAACTTCCAGACGATAACGCGCCGAAAGGAGCTACTTTCAACGAGTGCGGCTGGAAGATCGATCTCCAAAACCAAAAGCCTGTAGCGACGAGCACGTCGAAATCACAACAACGACCCGCCGCGGCCCCCCCCCCGAAATTCTGAGAGCCTATGTGTGGGAAGGGAATGAGGAATCGTAACGACTGCGCGAATGCTTCTACTGCTATTCGGCCCGCAATATTGGACGCCGATGAGGGGGCAAGTTTGTGAACGCCGATTGACATTCCACCGGTTCCTTGGATCGGAGCAATGCAAGGTTGCTGGCAAGGCAATGACGTTTGCCAGGACGATCTTTTGCCAACGGTGGTCATGGGCGTGCTGTTGCCCCGCGGTTACGATACGGTGGGCTGGACCCGTTGATTGCTGATGGGTTCCTCTTGCGTACCTTCATGGAATATTGGTCCAAAATGTTGGGTTCGCTCACGCAATTTGGGTGAGTTGCGTCACTGCAAAGGGCTGGTCGATTCCGGTAGTCTGCGATCCCGAATTTCAGGATTGACGTTTCGATTTCGGTAGCTCTTGGTGCAGTTCTTGAGTCGCTTCAGTGAGTATGGCGGTATCTGGCTGTCCGCGACGCAGTAAAGTCGCTATCGTGCTGGAAGCGCTTTGTCGGTGGGCATTTGTCGCTTCCAGTCGTCGACCATCTGAAGCGTATGGACCGCTTCGACGGCCGCGCCTAACAGCTGGTCGTAGACGGAGTGGTGGGCCGAGAACGTAAATAAAATAGCGATTTGATCACGGGTCGTTGCCAGATACCGGCTATCGTAGCTCGCCATTTCGGACCCAATCAGGGTCGCGTCGACCCAAAGTGTGTTTTCGATAACAACGAAAGCCGGGGCCCTGAGTATCGCCTGCGGGCCGAGTTCTTCCGCCCGCTGATCGAGGTGCCGCTTAAAGTCGCTAAGTGTATCATTAGGACCAGCAAATTTTGCCGTCAGGATCATTATGGCCCCAACTGCCTCGCCGTCCGCATGCGACGGGTTGCAAACAAAGTCCGTTTGTTCCAGTTCGCAGGTCCAGCCGGTGGGTAGTTCGAACTTAAGATAATCACTTTGGAATTGCGCAGCGGCAGCCGGCCACACGAACAAACGCACAGTAAGGACCGCAACGATCATGGGTCTGATCATGGCAACGCCTTTTTGGCACTAGCGCCGCTTTGTTCGCTAGCCAATCGGTTCCAAAAGTCGGATGTGAGGGGCTGTTTACCGCTTTTGAGAAATTCGCCATAAAGTTCGCGCGCGCTTATTACGGTCCCGCCGGCTTCTCTGAGAGCCGTCTCGGATCGGGGCTCCAGATCGGGATCCCGATCCCTCGGATCGAGGGCGACCATGGAATTGGTAACAACAAGCATCGAATCCAGATTTCCCTTGAATCGAGAAATGAGCATCTCGACATGAAATGCCTTGATTTTATCGGGCTGCCCAAGCCCAATGACGCGAATTGGTTGTCCGAAAGGACTACGTAAATCCTGGACCTGTTCGGCAACCTCGGTAGCGTCGCGCGATGCACCAAAACAGACCAAAATGTCGATCGCGAGGTCCCGCAATGTATTCGAGTCGCAAGTCGTAAGTATTCGTGTTCGCTGTCGGCATTGCGCGATCACAGTGCGCAGCTGGTTGATGTCCTGGTCGATTTCCTGTCGCTTCTCGGAAACTACAGACAGTTGCGTATCGGCGTTTCGAGCTTCGACCAAGTCATATGTCAACATCCACTCTGGGTCTCGCGCTGACAGCCTTTGTCGCCAGCTATATTCTCGGACAAAGCTATCGCTGACGCGATGATCCTCGATTTCCGCGGCCCGCTGTATTAGGCGTTCTCGCAGTTCTTCGGCTTCGTCCGAAGGCAAGGCCCGCGCAAGATAAGGGAAAACTCCAGCAAACCTCGCATCTTCCGCAAATTGTTCTCGCTTCGCTGGGTCCATAGTCATAAACGCAAAATGCGTGAAGAAGTCCCGAATGCGATCGTGCCGAAATCGGATTTCCTGAGCAGCGAGCCGACCTGCATCGTCGGAGTCTGTGCGTACGATCGCGAGCTTCCCTGTAATGAGCGCAACGACCTCTGGCCGGAACGGTAAACTCTCGAGGTTTTCCTGATCCCGTACGCGCTGCTCAAGGACAGCCGCCGAAAACGCTTCGGTGCGAAATGAGGTTCCTGTTTGAGCGAGTCTCCTTGATACGGTTTCAAACTGCTGGGCCTCTAGCGCGAACAGATCTGGTATGCGGCCGTCGCCCAGGAGGATTGCTACCGAGGTTAGGTCCATGGGATTCGAAAGGATCTCATCGAACGCCTTGCGCTCGGCGTCATCGTTGGCTCTTGAAGCGACCTCCTCGAGAAAGCCATTCGCAGTTTGCTCATATTGATGTCCCCGTACCGGTGCATCCTGAGCGAGAACGGCTTCGCGAGAAGCCAGGAATGCACGAATTTGATCATCCGACAAAGGAAGCATGCCGAACGTTTCGATCGTGCTTAGGCCCCGTAGAGGAATCTGACTGGCAACCAAAATGTTGGCTGAAGGATATCGAGAAAGAAAGCCAGTAATTAGATCCTGCGTCGCCAGATCGACTTCGTTATAGCCGTCAATGTAAACGAAGATACGTCCGGCCCAGATCATTGCTTTTAAAAGGCTCTGATCCCGTCCGATATCGCCCATTCGCTGGTCAATTTCGGCTTCTACGCCCTGCCGGCATTGATCTGCACGCAGGTAAACAATGACGTCGCGATCTTGCTGGGCGCGAGCGGAAAGCGAGTATCTAAGGAAACTTGACTTCCCGAGACCAGACTTTCCGAGAAGCAGCACGCGCCCGGAATGCTTCGACAGGGCCTGTAAGATCGGTATTTCGACGTCAGGTTCAGATACGGTGCCTCCTTCCGTCGCCGCTCGATGCCTGACGCGGCTCTCTTTAAAATATGAGATCCTATCGAGTTGGTTGACGTTCTCCGCAATTACATCTCCAAGAAATGCAGCTTTGAATGGAGAGAACAGCCGCCGACGTGCTGGGCGAAGATGAATGAGAATCAGGTCGATGTAACCGAATCCGATGATCTTGCGTACGATTGGATTCCAAAAGACGATAGCCTGAACCCAAGGCCAACGAGGGTAGGCCGTCAGCAATATCGCCCACAACAGGAGGTGAAGAACAATCACACCTGGGATGCCCGCAATCGCGGCCAGCAACGTTCGGCGAGTAAGTTCCGCGCCGACTTGATCGGCCTCGCGCGGAGCGCTGGCGGCGAGGGCGTTCTTCCAATAGCGCAACGTTTCCATTGATGAGAGATCGAACGGGAGCTCTCGGTCGTAAGCGCTCACGATCATCCGGACGCGACCGGTCAATTCGTTATTTGCGTTGGCAGAGAACGATTCATCCTCCCACAACGTCTTCATTGCCGCGAAAACATCCTTGAGTTTGCTCGCCCGAACTCGGCTCCAGGCGTTGGCGAAACCAGCAACCGCGCTATCCGGCTCGACCAGCAATGTGACACAGGCCAGTAACTTGGCCCTGTCCGCTTCAGTGGCCGCCGTGGCCGCGGCGTTGAGAACTGATACGGCGACCGCCATCTCAATCTTTGGAGCTTGCGCAAGTGAAAAGCACGGCGGCGCGATGCCATGAGTCCACTGTCGTCTGTCCGCGTATAACCGAGCAAAGTCCTTGTCGTACCGAACCAAAGACTGAAGAAGGCGATCCGCGTCGTCCGCTAAATCTGCCTGGAGTATCAGGTTCTCAATTACGTCCGTTTCGGGAGGTTTTGGCTTGTCCGGCGGCCTTCCGTGATCATAAGCATTTGTTAGCAGGATCAGCGCTGGGCGACTTACGGCAGGGTTTCCATCGCTGAGCGCATTAAGGAATGTTGTTACATACGGGGCGATGTCGCCCGTACCCGCGAGGGCTAACAGAGCTGCATTCTTTGTAGGAACATCCGCGGAGGGTTCCTTGCCGAAATCGGCCACTTTCGAACGTATCGCGTCCGGGACCTGACCTGCCGCTTGCATCACTTGCAGATCGAGCTCACCTATTGCGCGATTGGGCTGCGGGCCCAGCGCTTGTTGCCAAAAACCCCGCCTTTGAAGTTCGCTCGAGGAGGGAATAACTCCAATAGCAAGAAGCCGCTCGGCTCCGGCAACGTCGTGACGGTCGAGCCGCGAATAAAGAGTTTCAGCAAGCGCCGCGGAGACTGAACGAAGGCGGAGGCTCATATCTGCCAAACGTCCGGGTCCGTCGCGGTCCAAAAGCGGAACTACCAGCTCGGCCAGTCGAGCTTTGCCTATCGTCGAAAACGCCGTGTCGACCGCCGCGGAGATATCGCTTGGGCATGTGGATCGTTTTGAAACCAAATCCCAAAGGAGCGGCATTCGCTGCTCGTCGGACAGGCTCATTCGCTGGAGAAAGGCGATTTTCCAGCGCAGTTCTAGGCAATCGACGGGAACTGGCGGTTGCTTTGCGTTGGGCTCTACCTGCCATTGCTTCAACGCTTCAAATTGAGCCGCGGTTGCGCGAAGGATGAACGATTCGACGATGTCGCCAGTCCACGATGCCAGTGCTGTAGTCTGGTCAGTCGACGCATAAATCTGATCAATCAGCTTGGAATCTACAGTCGTCAGAACATCTGAGGCGTTGGACCAGACTGTCAGATTTCGAGTGCTTCGGATCAGTTGCTCGATTGCAGCCGTCTGCGTTCTCGCGCGATCTACGTGTTGCTTTAGGAACATTAGGACTGGAATTTGTTCATCGGGGCTGCCCGTTCGCAGAATGAATGTGATATCTTCGTCATCGAGCGGTTCCCCAATCCGGGCCAGTGCAACACGCGCGAAGTTTTGAAGTTCACTTGGCGGCATTCCGTCAGGGACTTTCTGCCGTCGCCAATCCTGAAGGACACTCAGAAACGATTTCAGATCGGATGGGTTTTGAAGGAGAAGTGCCTCAAACTCTCCTCTGACCTGAGCGTCCACTCGAGGGTCGGCAATGGTCTTTAGCAAAGCATCGGTAACTGGTTGAGGTTTGGCTCGCATACCGGCCCCAACGGCAGCCAAATCGGCGAGCATAATGCGGTCAGATTTCTCGAGGCCGGACTTCAAACGACCTAGATATGTTCGCGAAAGTAGATCGCGAAGCTTGGTGCGGTTGATCGCCATCGAGTTCCAAAGCCGGTCTCGCTCTGGCTGTGTCGCAGCTTCGAAAATGCGATCGATGAGGTCGCTACCTCGCAGCCTAGACCACACTTCGTCCACAAACTCTGGCGGAGCGCCGTCGAGCAGATCGATGGCGGCAATCGAGCTCGCGACGTCGTCGGGATCGAGTAGTTTCAGCCACCGACCGATTAGAATATCGGTCTGGCCCTTGGTCAGGTGGGTAGTAGGAGGAACGGCTCGCAGTTGGTCGGCGTGGCGCGGCAATTCCTGTGCAATCGATGGTGAACCCGCAATCGCCAATGCACCCGCCACGACGGCTGCCCGCAGGCTAGGCAAGCACTGATAGCGCCTCTTAAATATCATCGCTCGCTCCCCAGCAAGCCAACGCCTATTCTGCCGCAAGCCCTAAAGCGACACTCAATTGCTCGTCCTTTCCGGCAGAGTACGCGGTCTGACGATGGATCTCCACATCCGGTTTTACTCCAATTCCCTCAAGTATGTTGCCGTCGACTGTAACCCGGTGTGTGGCTATGAGCAAAAGCGATCTGTCGCACAGGAGGAATGGCTTGGCGGCAGCGACCTCACCTGAGGTCTTGCTCCCCACAGTTAGGACACCGGCACGCTGCAATGCAAAGGCGAGTATCTCGTTTCCACTGCGTGTCGTGCCGTCCACAAGCACGATTGTCCGCTTCCGCCAATGCGGATTGATTGTCCGTTTCAATTTTGAGGCGCCAGAAAGATTGAGTTCTGGCGAACGACCGATGAAAAATTCCGCGAAATCTGGCGAGGCTCCTCCAATCGATCCACGTAGATCCAGGACGAGAGCTTCGCAACTCTGCAATGGGCCTAAGAGGGTAGTTACCAGCAATTTCCAGTAACGATCGCCAGCAAGGCTCCAAGGCTTATAGTATCCAATCGCCTTGGAGCGGACAGGGACAACGCGTGCGCTCGCCGACGAGGCCGCGGCAAGCATCTTCGCCGGTCTTAGGATAGTTGGTCTGACCTGACACTCTGTGATCGAGCCGTTTGCTTCTCTTCTAAACTGAAGGGAAACTGTTCGTCCGCCAAGCCCACGAAACGAAGCAATAGGCTTGTATGGCAGGCCATTGGCGGAGACCAATTCGTCGCCTGGCAAAATCTCGCATTCGGCAGCCGCTTCGTTTGGGACGACGAAGGAGGCAAAAAAGCGATTTCCTTGCTCGAAGACAAGCACGCCAATGCCCACATATTGAACGACACCAGCTGGAAAGAGCTCCTTTAACGGCGACCGAAGGCCTGCAGAGGCATACGTATCCAGCAGATGATAATAGTCGATTTCGTCGGCCGAAAATCGCTTAGTGTGAGACACACCAAGATGCGATAGGAGCTGATTGACAAGTCTATTGTTGTTTTCTTTAGCCGCCAAAAGCAAAGCAGCGGCGTGTCCATTTTCTGACCATTCGTTCAGCTTTTGCGGGTCGCAAAACTCGGCCTGCAGTAGCTCAACAATTTCTCTTCCAAGAGTGCGGCCACCGGCGACCATAAACAATCCCGTTATCGGAATTGTAGAGACTCTGGAATGATAGTTTCGGCCGGCACTTCGATGTTGGCCGCGCGCCCGATAAAGCGAAGCAGATTTTGGCGCCAATATTGCCCCTGCTCACTCAGCGCGTGCTGATCACCCTCGAGATGTTTTTTCGGACAACCTCCCCAGCAAATCGGAAGAAACGAACAGCGTGAACAATTTGGCGCCCTGGTAGGATCAAAAGCGTCCCACCAACTCGCATCGGTTGCGGGTAGCTCAACTCCGGTCTTCTCAATTTGGCGGCTCTCGATGACGCCGACCGCGCGATGGTTTTCACCTACCTGAAGGCCACATCGGTACTTTAAGCCGTCAGCCCCTACAACAATGGAGTTTGTAGCTAGCGCAGCACACACGGACGTCCTCGGCAGTGGAAAGCCGTTTGGTGCTTGAGAGTCCTCGACTCGACCTTCTGATCCTACTTCATTTCGAGCCTGGCCGCACAACGCTTCATACTCATCGACTGAAAGCTCATAGTTGCGCATGAACTTGACTTTCGAAGAATATGTGGCGAGACGCGCGGGTTGAAAAATGATCGGAAAAGCCGCGCCGAACCAGCCCCGAGCTCTTGCAAGCCGAATAAACGGAATCAGGTCACCTTGATTGTCCCGATCGATATTGAATCGCACATGCACCTTCGCGCAATTCACAAGACGATCGACTAGTTTTACTGCCTGGCAGAAAGACGAATCTCCAAGTTGCTTGTGCCCCTTCCTGAAATGTCTCCGTTTGTCGTGGTTCTCCTGCAGGCCATCGAACGAAATCTGAGCTTGGTAAATGCGATTTCGTGAAACGAAATCTTCGATGTCGCTCGGCCACTGAGTACCATTGCTAATGAGAGATGCTACGTAATTAATGCCCGCGCCTGAGCAGTAGGCTTGAAGCGCCTTCGATGCGAGTTCAAGGAAGTCCAAATTTAACAGGGGCTCTCCACCATACCAATCGACGTGTAATGCATGCCGCTTGCTCGCTGAGACCAGACGCTTTGCCAAATCAACAATCGACTCGATGTCGCCGAACTTGAGCTTACTGGGCGATCGCTCTTCATAACAATAGTAGCACCCAAGATTGCAATCCATGGTCGTGGTGAGGGTCAAGACAACGGGCGTCTCGCCTCGGGCTCGCCAATAGCGCTCTCGGATTAAGAGTAGTTCGTCAGATCCGCCATCCACGACGAACCCGCCGCGCTTAAGTTGTACTGAAAATTGGGCATCGAAATCGACGCTGGATAGCTCAAGACGAGGTTCCATTAAGACGCGTGCGAGCTCTTTCGCGTCGACGCCATCGATTTTCAGGACCGAACCCGTAGACGCATTGAACAGCACAACCTCGTCGTCAATCCCACGGACGGCAAAGTTGTAGCGAGAAGGCCTCCACATTGGTCGACATCCTTGCTGTTAGGCCAGCACGGCGCGGGTCGCATTGCCAAAGCAAAATGCGCGTTGACCGGGTAGGCGAACCTTATTCGATCTCAATCAAAGCCTGACACGAACTCGTCTCGCCGCAAAGTCGAGCCGCAATTTTCTGAGACGGATTCAGTTTCGGGTCTACCACCTCAAGTGTGCGAACCTCAAATCGCTTGCCTGATTTGAGTGCCACCTCCGGCTCCTTGTCATCGGATACGATAAGGTAGGCCTTTGTTCCGCTAGCCTTGGTCATCGTTTGGCCTTTCTCAGTAGTTCAAGGGAAATATTCACACGGTGCAAGTCTTTCGGTTTGCGTCTTCGGGAAAGTTGAATTCTGAAATTTGCGGTCGGCGCATTATCAACCAAAAGTATTAAAATGCAAGGAAACTACCCGTCGAGCCTACGGTAATGGGCTCCAGCAATCCTTGCGAGGTCTGAGACGGCGATCCCAAAAGCCGAGCGCGTTACCGGCCAGGGAATTTCCTGCTCTATCAATCGCAAACCGAGCCCCCGAACCAAAAAAACAACCAAAAAAAACCCAGCAATGTCAATGGATTGCTGGGCTTTGTTTTGGGCGTGCACGGCCTAGTTAAATCAGTGCTTATTTTGCAAGTTCAAATCTCCCGCAACCAACCCACGTTCACGCCTAAAGGCGCGATGATATGGGAACGTGGTGCTTCGTGGTCGGAGATGGCGGTCACTGGTGTAAATACTCTACCTCTCTGGTCGATGGCAAATCGGACCTCTACCGAAGCATAAGTGTTTCAGGCCCCATGCAGTAAACTAAAGTTGGTCCGGTTGATATGCCATCTAAGCGACGACTTTCGACGCATCGCCGCACAGAGCAAAGTCTCCGATGCGTCGGCGCCGAAGCGCCCTTCAAAGGTGTGGAGCGCAGATGCGGCTCATCTTCCTGGTGAGCTCGATTGCTGGCCTTTGTTCAGGCCTCTCACGCCGGAGGTCACGGGTTCGAGACCCTTTTTCGCGCATTTGGCTCAGAAATGGGCGCCGGAGAGAACGGCCTCAGGCCGCTTTTCTTTCCCTCCGGATGATGATGAAGAGTTCTGAGGGGTGAGGGGGAAACGCGTGAATCGCCCCCCCCGACTCGAACCCCCCGATGTCTCAGGGTGGTGGCTGGCCCGAGTTGGGTCGTAGGACGCTGTATCGCAGCATTGTGTTCTGGCAAACTGAGAGTCTTCAGCCCATGGATGGGCCGGGAGGGCGGCGATCCGAGGCCATGTGCCAGTTCGGACAAACCGCAAAAGCGATTATGGTTCAATGGCGCTTTGAGGTAGCTTTTGCCCGAATACGCCTTGAAAGTATTCAGCCGCCGAAACCCTTCCAAGCTGCGTCACCTGAAGGTCGCCAACAAGGATATCGGACAGCTTAACCGCATGCTGAAGGAAATCAGCATGCGCAACGCTTCATCCTGCCGGACGTCTTCGACTGGCGGGTGACGATCCCTCGCAGATATGGAGGGCCTCGCCAGGGCGACTCGGTCCCGCGTGCAGGTTGCGTCGTGGCTCCACTCACACCCTGCAGCCACCTTTTCGACCGGCTTCCCGCGGCTTGCTTCGCTGCCAAGCAGGTCAGTCCGCTGTTCAACCGTGCCAATCGCACGAAATCGCGTCCGAAACCGCGCCTAGTGGACTTCGGACGTTGCCGAGCATTCGCTTCGCCTGTAGCACACGGCCGTGCGCCTTCGCTGCGCCGCTGGCAATCAATTCGCGGCGGATCCCCAGAGGAGGGGCATCGCGGACGGCAAATGAAGCGCGAGCAACCCGAGATGGCAAAGCGCGAAACTATGCTCCGAACTGCTGTGGAAAAGCTGGGCCTCACTGTTCCTGAGGCCGCAGCTCTTTCTTCACTGGGCCAGACGTCCCTTTACAAGGCGATCAAAGAAGGGCGGCTGCGGATCCGAAAGTATGGCACGCGGACGATTATCACGCGCGCCGATTTGGCGGCCTTCTTGGAAAGCCTGCCCGATGGGACCACGCAGGCCGAGCGGTAGCGGGTGACACCCTCGTCGGGGGCGGTGGACAGCCTGAAATCTCAGGCAGCCTTCATCGGAGTCACGTTGCTCTTTGGTCGTTGCGTCGCGAAATCCGCGAATGTCTGCATCACATGCAGCCGCTTTTTCAGCGCCTCGCCGCGCTAATAAGCCTTTTCGGCATCATCGCCTGTGATGTGGTGCAGGCAATGCTCGACGATTTCTTCCTCAAAGTGGGTTTCCTCCTGCGCCCAGGTTCGGAACGTAGTGCGGAAACCGTGTACAGTCAGGGATTCGTCTCCGGTGAGCTCCTTTAGATACTTAAGCATCGTCATGTTGCTAATCGGTCTCTTTAAGCTGCGACCGGGGAACACGAATTCGTCGCTCACGCGGCTCTCGTAGGCTTCGCGCAAATAGGCCAGCACCTGCCGGGGCAATGGCGTGCGCTTCGGCCGCTCGCTCTTGGTGCCGACAGAGCCAAGATCCCAAAGTCCGTTGTCGAGATCGAGCTGCGCCCAGCGCATGTTCTGCACTTCGGCGGTTCGCGCCAGGGTGAGGATTGTGACCACGAGCGCCTGCGCGCTTTGCGTGGAGATGGCGGCAAGCTTGTGCATGAACGCCGGTAGGTCTTTGTAGTCCATCGCCTTGTGGCCGCCCCGCGTAGTGCCGCGGCGCCGCTGCTTGGGCATGATCGGTTGGAGCCGGCTCGCCCAATCAGCGGGGTTATCCTTCGGACGCAGGTTATGGGCGATCGCAGCGTCCAGAATCTTCTTGATGATCTGACGCGTGCTGCGTGAGGTCTCGCGTTGGTGCCAGACCGTCATAAGCACGTCAACGACGTGCGCGGTCTCGATCTGGTCGAGCCCATGCCTATGAAGCGGCTTGCAAATGATCTGCACGATGCGCTTGAGCTTTGCCCGCGCGGCCTTGTGCCTCATGCCGGTCTCGTAGGTTTGCCGCCATTCCTCGGCGAACTCGCCGAACTGGCGGGATCCCTGAGTGCGGCGCCTCTCTTCGTCCCGATGCTCCCTCGGATCAATCCCCTTGGCGAGTAGTCGCAAGGCGTCGATCGCCTTGTCCTTGGCCTCGGACAGCTTGAGCCCGGTTTCCTTGGCCGAGCCAAAGCCCATCTTCTTCACAAGACCATTGCGCTGATAGCGGAAAGCCCAGCGCCGGCCACCGGCCGGCGAAACGATCAGGTAGAGATTATTGCCGCACGGGTATTCGCCAGGCCCTATGGAGAGATAGTTCTTTGTCGTGATCTCGGGCTTTTGAGTTAGAAGCTGCATGGGAGATTCGAACTCCTGTCCCTCACTGAAGAACTCGCCGGTTCAGCTAGGGTGATTCTAACTCAGATCGAGGGACGGTCAAATGGACGGTCTGGCGGAGTTCGCCGACGATAGCCGGTCGTACGCCGCGACCGCCGAAAGCGCGAAAAATCCCTATTTTACAAGGCTTTCTCGATCGTTTCGGTGATGAGGGACGATGGCTGGTGAAGGGTGACGAAGATGGGCTTGGCGCGCTCGGAGAGATTCGAACTCCCGACCCTCGGAATCGAAATCCGATGCTCTATCCAGCTGAGCTACGAGCGCGTTGTGGTGGCGGCCGCGGTCGCCGTGGTCACCAAACCCACGACGATCGGCCTCCCGATACCAGACTTGATGGAAGAGGGCTAGCCTCTGCTGGCCCTTATGAGGCTGCTATTGAGCGGATGCCGGAGGCCGGCCAGTCATGGCCGCAGGATCAAAAACATGGATGGCGGCGACCGTCCTGGCCGATATAGGCCGCGGAACTCTGGTAGCAGCGGTTGGTCGAGGGGCCGTCATAATAGGCGAAGCTCTCCGGCACCGGCCCGGGCCCGTAATTGTGCAGATAGCTGATCGGGTAGGGCAGGCCGAGATAGCTCTGATAACCGTAATGATGGCGGTGGTGATGGTGGCTGCGCGCTTCCGACAGCGTGGGGACAAGGCTTGCCGCTGACACAATCATGGCGGCGGCGAACAACTTCGACATGCTCATCTCGTTTCTCCGGAAACAACGCTAAGGCCTATTGTCTGAGCGATAATCTAGCGCGAACGAGCCGAAAAAGCTGCGGAAAAACGGATCGAGATTGCCAAAATTTTGGCTTTTTCCGGATGCTTAACGGATTCATAACACAGTCCGGCAAAAGTCCTGCGATGCAGGCGGGCGGTGAACGCCCATTGAGATCGTTCCGGGGGCCCATTCTTTGAAGCGCCGTCTCTCGCTTTTGTGGTTGCTGCCGCTCCTCGCCGCCAGCCCGGCGCGCGCGGACCTGCACATCACGCGCGACCACGGCGGCTACATCGAGGAATACAAGGCCAAGTACCAGCACATCCGCGATACCCACCAGCGCGTCATCATCGACGGCATCTGCAATTCGGCCTGCACCCTGGTGTTCGGCATCGTGCCGATGAACAAGATCTGCGTCACCCCGCGCGCAAGCCTCGGTTTCCACCAAGCCTATTACGACAAAGCCTTTACCTTCGGCATCAAGGTCACCAGTCTCGAGGGGACGTCCGAGCTGATGTCGTATTACCCCGATACGGTGAAGGACTGGATTCGCCGCAACGGCGGGCTCACCACCGAGATGAAGAAGATCAAGAACGGGGTCGAGCTCTGGAAGATCGTCGATCCCTGTCCGGACTGGTAGTCTCCGCAGCAAGGCTGTTCTCATGCCGTACTGCGCCGCGCAGTCTGATCGGCATCGGCCGAGACCAGCAGCACCGGCGCCTCTGAGCGGGTAAGCACGGTGGACACGATCGCGCCGAAATCGAGCACCTCGCCCTGCAGTCGGTCGGCGCCCAGTATAACGAGGTCTGCTTTGACAGCCGCCGCTTCCTCCAGGATCGCTATGTCGGGGTTGACCTTGCCACGGGCGGCTGTTGTCACGCCCAACCGATAGCGGTCCGCAGCCTCCGTTGCGTCAGCGAGGACCTGCTTGGCTCGATCCTGCTCGCCGTCGGCGCCTGCGCGATTCGCGCCTTCGCCGCCCGTTGTCGAAATATACAGGAGATGCAGCCGCGCGCGGCTCGCACGCGCGACCGCAATAGCGACTTCGGCGCCACGGCGCGAGACGCCCCGGCCGGAGACCGGCACCAGGATCCGACCGTTGGGCGGCGGAGGCGCGCTGCTCGGCCCCTTCGCGACCACGAGCGCCAACGGGCCCTCGAAGCCGGCGGCAAGCTCCCGGACCGTCGCGCTGAGGTCCCCCTCCGACGTGATCGCGTGGTCGACGCCGATCAGCATCAGGTCGAATCCCTTGCGCGCCTCATCCTCAACGGCTTCGCGCCAGGTCGTTTCACGGGCGCGCGTCGTCACGTCGACCTCGCCCTGCGTGCCGCTCTCGCTCGCGACCTGCTTGGCCGCATCCCTGACGGCGGCTTCCGAACTCGACGGTGCATCGGGGGATGCGGCAGCGTCGGGCGCGTGGTCGTCGACCTGGAGCAGGGTGATCGGCCGTGCGCCAGGGCCAGCCAGGAGACCCGCAATATGCGCCGCCAGGCGCGCACTCGCACCATTGTCAACGGCCAGCAACAGCCGTTCGACGTTGCTGACGAAGCTCTTGTCCTCGAACTCCTCGCGCTCCAACCGCTCCTTCTCATCTTGCTGCGGCGGCAGGCGGGCCAGCGCGGTGCGCAACATCGGCGGCATGGCAAGGGTGGTCAGGATCGCCATGATCACGATCATGGAAAACAAGTTCTGGCTCAGAACGCCGATCGACAGCCCGATCGAGGCGATGATCACCTCGGTCGAGCCGCGTGCATTCATGCCGCTGGCCAAGGCGAGCGACTCCTTATGATTGAGCCCACCGACGGCGCCGCCGGCCAGTGCGCCGGCGAACTTGCCGAAGCTTGCGACGACGATCAGCCCGGCGGTGAACAGCAGCAATTCGGGTGTGCGCAATTGCGTCAGATCGGTGTCGAGACCGGCCAAGCCAAAAAACACCGGTGTGAACAGGCTCGTGATCAGGCCGCGCAGCCGTTCGTCGATCTGTCGCGTCAGGATCGGGGACTCGCCGACCAGCACGCCGGCGACGAAGGCGCCGAGCACCGTATGCACGCCGATCAGATGCGTCGTGAGCGCCATCGCGCTCATCACGAGCAGGATCACGGTGACCACCGCTGACGAACTCACCAGATGGTCGTTGGCGAGCCGGATCAGGAGGACCACCAGTCGCCGTCCCACCGTGAAGCTCAGGGCCAGGAACAGCAGCGTGCCCAGCACGGCCTGACCGACCGAGGCCAGGTCCAGCGTGCCATGCGCAGCCACGCTGAAGATCATGGCGATGATGATCCAGCCGATGGTGTCGTCGATGATCGCGGAGGCCACGATGATCTGGCCGACGTTGCGGCGCATGAAGTTCATCTCGCGGACGACCACCGCGACGATCTTGACCGAGGAGATCGAAAGCGCCGTGCCGAGGAACAGGGAGGCCACGAGCCGCGCTTCCGGCTGGGGCAGCAGGCTTGCCGGCATCACCTCGCCGAGCAGAAAGCCGCAGGCGAACGGAACGGCAATGCCGAACAGGGAGATAGTCACCGCGGGCCGGCCGACCTTGCGCACCAGCTTGAGGTCGATCTCCATGCCCGTGAGCAGCAGCAGGAGGAGAATGCCGAACTGGGCAATGCCCTCGATCATCGCCTTCTGCGTCGGCGTGGGCGGGAAGATCGCGGCCTGCGCGGAAGGCCAGATCCAGCCGAACAGCGAGGGGCCCAGCAAAAGACCGGCGAGCAGTTCGCCGATCACCGAAGGCTGGCCGATGCGCTGCATCACTTCGCCGAGCCCGCGGCCGACCCCGATCAGCAGCGCGACCTGGACGAGCAGCAGGAATTCCGAGCCGCGGCCTTCGGCGCCGGCGGCCGCAGCATGCGCCATCGGTGCCATCAGGTCGGGGGCGATCAGAACGACGGCGATCCCACCCCAGACGATAGGTCGGAGCCTGCGCCCCATCGCATCCTCCGCGTTCACGGCCCCAGGCAGGGGGGCAGCGAGCTAAGCATGGGCGCACAGAGAAGTTCCAGCTCACGGCCGACAGTCGGCGCGAGCTGGACGGTGCTGGTCGAAATCTTGCGGTCGTGCCGCTTAGAACGAAACAATCCAGCACCAGACAGTCCCTCATCGGGCACTGGATTGGTTCGCGACAGCCGATCTTGAAGCGCGTAATCCGCTCTCGAATCGGTCTCGACCTCAGCGTTTGGCTTTCTTGGCCTTCTTCTTCGTGGTCTTCTTGGCCGTCTTGGCGGAGCTCTTTGCGCTCTTCTTGGCGGCTTTCTTCACCGTCTTCTTGGCCGACTTCTTGGTCGCGACCTTCTTGGCCTTGGCAGCGCGCTTCGGTGCGGCCTGCTTCGGCGCGGCTGGTTTTGCAGCCTTCTTCTTGGGCGCGGGTTTGACCTTGGCGACCACGGTCGTCACCGCTTCCTTGGCGGTGTCGGCCACAGTGCTGATGGCGTTGGTCGCTTGTTCGATGAGAGGCGTGTCGTCCATATCGGTCCCCCGATGTGTTGAAACGCAACAACGATAGCTGGATTCCTGAAGCTGTCAAAGCGTAGCGCAACTAATCAGCTCCTGCGAACCGTTGCGTAGGCCGCGAGCGCGCGTTCGCGCGCCCGCTTATGGTCGACGATCGGGGCCGGATAGGTCCGGCCGAGAGCGATGCCGGCGCTGGCAAGCTCGAGCGGGGCGGCACGCCAAGGCTGGTGGATAAGTGGCGCCGGCAGCTTCGCCAGCCCGGGCACCCACCGCCGGACGTAGGCGCCGTCGGGATCGAATTTCTCGCCTTGCAGCACGGGATTGAAGACGCGGAAGTAGGGCGCGGCATCGGCGCCGCAGCCCGCAACCCACTGCCAGCCCGCCGGATTATTGGCGGGATCCGCGTCGACCAGCGTGTCCCAGAACCATTGTTCGCCGGCCCGCCAATCGATCAGCAGGTGCTTGACCAGGAACGACGCGACCACCATGCGCACGCGGTTATGCATGGTTCCGCTGTGCCAGAGCTGGCGCATCCCGGCATCCACGATCGGGTAGCCGGTCTCGCCGCGCTGCCAGGACGCAAGCGCCGGGGCGTCGTCGCGCCAGGGGAAGTCGTCGAAGGACGTCTGCAGGTTGCAGGTCGCGAGATCGGGGCGGTCGTATAGCAATTGCCGGCTGAACTCGCGCCAGCCAAGTTCGCTGAGGAATTTGTCGATGCCCGCCGCCTGTGCCGGATGCTCGCTCGCGGCAAAGCGGGCGGCGTGCCAGACCTGTCGCGGACCGATCTCGCCGAAACGCAGATGGGGGGCGAGATGCGAGGTCGCATCGAGGTCGGGGCGGTCGCGATCGGCGGCATAGGTTTTGGCGGTCTGCCCGAGGAACGTGGCGAGCCGCTGCTGCGCGGCAGCCTCGCCGGGCTGCCATCTCGCGCGCAAACCACCAGCCCAGTCCGGCCTGGTCGGCTCGAGTTGGAGATCCTCGACCGCAAGACTCGCAATGCCCGCAACCGGCGGCAACGATCGGGGCGCCGGCAGCGGGGCTGGCGGATCGCCCATCGCGAGCACGCGCTTCCAGAACGGCGTGAACACCCGAAGGCCGCGGCCATCCTTGGCCCGCAGCATGGCGGGATCGACCAGAAGATCGTCGGGAAAGCTCCGGCTCTCGATTCCCAGCGCAGCCAGCGCCTCTTCGACCTCGGCCGCGACCGCGCGTTGCGGCGCCTGGGCCACATCGTTCCAGAACACGGCTGCCGCGTTGGTCTCGGACGCGAGCGCACGCAGCACGTCTGCAGGCGCGCCACGGCGCAGCACAAGCTCGCCGCCGACGGCGCGGAGGCTTGCCTGCAACGACCGCAGCGACTGCGCCAGCCACCAGCGCGACGCGCCGCCCAGCGGCCGGACGTCCGGGCTTCTGTCGTCGAATACAAAGACGCAGATCACCGGCGCGCCGGCGCTTGCGGCTGCATGCACGGCAGGGTGGTCCGAGAGGCGCAGGCTCTCGCGGAACCATGCGATATAGGGCCGCACGGGCATTGCTTTGGTGCCTCTCTACCGCCGATTGCGCGGACTCTCGTAATTTTCTGTGCCGGAATTAACGGGCATGGAAACCAAATACGGGCAGTATGAGACCCGGTTGCAGTCCCAAAAAAGGTCGAAGCAGTTGTCCCTCAAGTTCAAGCTGGGCACGAAGGCGCTTGTCGGCGCCGCCCTCGTCATCGCGCTCAACACCGCGCTCGTCATCGGCGCGGCGTATTGGTCGCTGACCTCGGATTTTACCGAGCGCGCCAAGAAGGACATCGAGGGCAACCTGCGCACGCTGGCGCTGACCTTCGCCGAGTCCTTCAAGGACGCCAAGGTCAGCTTGCAGAACGGCGCGGTGGTCCGAATCGAGATTCCGGCGTTCCCTGAATTGAAGGATCACGCCATCGTCGACCGCGCGGTCTCCTATGTCGGCGGCAACGCGACCTTGTTCATCTACGACGATGCGAGCGGGCAGTTCGTGCGCCGCTCGACCAATGTGAAAAAGGAGAACGGCGAGCGCGCGGTCGGTACCCAGCTGGCGGCTGACCATCCGGGGCAGGCGAGCCTGCGGCGTGGTGAAGCCTATAAGGGTCCTGCGACGCTGTTCGGCAAGTCGTTCATGACCGCCTATTTCCCGCTGGTGAATCCAGCCGGGAAGGTGATCGGCATCCTCTATGTCGGCGTGCCCATGGCCGAGCTCGACGCCATGCTGGCCCAGGCAATGCAGACCATGGTGATCGCCGCTGCCATTGCGGCGCTGCTCGTGCTTGGGCTGACGGTGCTGGTCGTGCGCCGCGTTACCAAGCCGCTTGCATCGGTCACCGCCGCGCTCACCGGCATTGCCGAGGGCCGCAACGACATCGCCATCGACTGCGACGATCGCGGCGACGAGATCGGCGAGATCGCACGGACCTTGGAGGTCTTCCGCAGCGCATCGAGCGAGCGCCAGCGGCTGCGGGAAGAACAGGCGGCTGCGGCAGCCGCTTCGGCCCAGCACCGCCGGGCCGAGCTGACGCGCTTTGTGGATGGGTTCCAGGCCAGTGTCGGCGGCATCATCGAGCACGTCATGAGCGCATCCGGCGAGTTCGAACAGGTGGCGCGGAGCCTGACCCAGACGGCCAAGACCACCGCCGAACTGTCCGGCAAATCCGCCGGTGCCTCGGAGTCGGCCTCCGAGCATGTCCGCACGGCTGCGACAGCATCGGAAGAGCTGTCGGGCGCGATCGGCGAGATCACCCGGCGCGTGACCGAGTCGACCGCGATCGCAACCGAGGCCGTCAAGCAGGCGTCCGCCACCGACCAGCGCATCAAGGAGCTGTCGGACGCCGCCAGCCGGATCGGCGACGTGGTCAAGCTGATCACGACCATCGCCGAGCAGACCAATTTGCTCGCGCTCAATGCGACCATCGAGGCGGCGCGGGCGGGTGATGCCGGCCGCGGCTTTGCCGTGGTGGCCCAGGAGGTGAAGACCCTGGCCGGCCAGACGGCGAAGGCGACCGAGGAGATTTCCAGCCAGATCGCCAATATGCAGCAGGTGACGCAGGAATCGGTCGAGGCGATCAAGGCGATCGGCCGGACCATCGAGCGGATCAGCGAGATCGCAGCATCGATCTCGTCGGCCGTCGAGCAGCAGCGCGCGGCAACCGAAAACATCACCCAGAGCGTCCGTTTCGCCGCCAGCGGCACGGC
Source organism: Bradyrhizobium sp. STM 3843 (assembly GCF_000239815.1). GTDB lineage: Bacteria > Pseudomonadota > Alphaproteobacteria > Rhizobiales > Xanthobacteraceae > Bradyrhizobium. The sequence continues at coordinate 28,243 of NZ_CAFK01000345.1, forward strand.
GGAGGTCGTCAGCAACATCCGCAGCGCCGCGCGCGGGGCGGATGAGACCGGCGAAAGCTCCAACCGCATGTTCGCGTCCGCGCAGGCGCTGTCGGGCGAGAGCCTGCGGCTGAAGGAAGAAGTGCAGAACTTCCTGAACGGCATGCGCGCGGCGTAAGGCCGGCGCATGCTCGCTCACCGCACGGACCCGTAAACTTCAGCGGCCTGCTCGGCCGAGACGAGTCCGCTCTCGACGTCTTCGCGTACGCGCTCCGGCGCGCGCGCCTGGGGATTGCCGATCCCGGCACCGCCAGGGGTCATCACCACCAGCCGGTCATCGGGCGGAATGGTCTGGAACCCCTTGCCGCGCAGCTTCTGGCCGGATGCGAGGCCGACATAGCCCGCTTGACCGTCACGTCCGCCGTCGCGGCCGCGCGCCGGATGGTCGATACGGTCGAAGGCGGCCAGGATCTCGAACGACGCGCCGACGCCGCTGCCGACCTCGATGATTTGGCCGAGCCCGCCGCGGGTGCGGCCGGCGCCGCCGGAATCAGGCCGCAGCTCCTTGCGCCAGAAGATCAGCGGCGTCTGCGTTTCCGCGATCTCGACCGGGGTGCCGCGCACGCCGCTCGGGTAAGCCGTCGCCGACAGCCCGTCCTTGGCGAAGCGGGCGCCGGTACCGCCATTCGACGTCACCGCCATCGAGAACCCGTAATTGCCGCCGGCGCCGGAACGGGTCTGGCCGCGCACATTGAGATTCCACAGGCACGAGGTGCCTTCGGCGGGCACCCGCTCGGGGATGATCTGGCGCAGGCAGCCGAACACGACGTCGGGCAGCATCTGGCCGATCACATGGCGCGAGGCCACCGGCGCCGGCTTGGGCGCGTTGAGGATCGCGCCGGAAGGAGCGGAGACCGTGAGCGGCGCCAAAGAGCCGGCATTGTTCGGGATCTGCGAAGCCACTACGCAGCCCAGCCCGAATACGGTGTACGCGGTGGTGTAGGAGAGCGGCACGTTGATGCCGAACTTCGAGGCCTGCGAGGTGCCGTCGAAATCGACGTGGATGCCGTCCTCCGAGATGGTCAGCGCCGCCGCCAGCCTGACCGGCGCGTCGTAGCCGTCGACAATCATCTCGTTGCGCCAGGTGCCCTTGGGTAGCCTGGCGATCTCGGCCAGCACCGCCTCGCGCGAGCGGTCGCAGATGTAGTCCCCGAGCTGATCGAGCGTCTCGATGCCGAACTCGTCCATCATCTCGACCAGGCGCTGGCAGCCGACATCGTTGCAGCCGGCCAGCGAATAGGTGTCGCCCTCGGTGTCGATGGGCAGCCGCGTATTGGCGCGGATGACAGCCATCAGCGTCTCGTTGACGACGCCCCGGTCGATCAGCTTCAGCATCGGAATGTAGAGACCTTCCATGAAGACGTCGGTGCCATCGGGCCCGAAGCCGATGCCGCCGATATCCATGAGATGGCTGGTGCAGGAGAACAGCGCGACGACCTTGCCGTCCTTGAAGCAGGGCGTGGTGACGACGAAATCGTTGAGATGGCCGGTGCCCATCCAGGGGTCGTTGGTGATGTAGGCATCGCCCGGCTTCATGCTGTGAAGCGGGAAATGCGCGATGAAGTGTTTCACCGACTCCGCCATCGAGTTGACGTGGCCTGGCGTGCCGGTGACGGCCTGCGCCAGCATGCGGCCCTGTAGGTCGAATACACCGGCAGAGAGGTCGCCGCATTCGCGCACGATCGGGCTGAAGGCGGTGCGCAGCAGCACCTGGGCCTGCTCCTCGACCACCGCGATCAGGCGGTGCCACATGATCTGCAGGTCGATCAGGCTCGCGCCGTTTGCTTGGCTCATGATCACGCCGCCTTCCGTTCCATGACGATGCTGCCGGCACCGTCGATATAGGCATCGAAGCTGTTGGAGATGAATGTCGAGGTCTCGTCCTCCGCGATTACCGCGGGGCCCGAAATGGTCGCGCCCGGCGCCATGTCCTCGCGGCGGAAGAGGGGGATGTCGACCACCTCGCCGGCGCGACCGTCGAAGAAATGCCGGCTGCCCGCGGCCTTGGCCGCCGGCTTGCGCGCGACCTCGGCAACGATTGCAGGCTGACGCGCGTCCGTCGTTGCCAGCACCGACCAGCTCAGCACCTCGATCGCAGCGCCCGGGATCGCCCGCTCGAACAGCGCCGCGTAGTCGGTCTCGAACGATCGCCTGATCGCAGGGAGGTCGGCTGCTGTCAGCGGCCGGTTCGGCAGCTCGACCGTGATCTCGTGGCCCTGGCCGACATAGCGCATGAAGGCGGCGCGGCGCTCCCGGACCGGTGCGCCGGCAGCGCCTGATGCGACCAGCGCGCGCGCCTCGCTCGCCATCTCGGCCAGCAGACCGGAGACGAGCGCCGGATCGAAATCATCGAGCCTGACGTGCCGGCTGCGCACCAGCTCGTAGGCGATGGGCGCGGCTAGAAAGCCGACCGCCGAGCCGACGCCGGCATGCGAGGGCACGATGACCTTGCTGACGCCGATCTTCTCGGCCACGCGGGCTGCATGCAGGGGCGCCGCGCCGCCGAACGCGATCAGCGTGTGCTGGCCGACGACAGCGCCGCGTTCGACCGCATGCACGCGGGCGGCGCTGGCCATGTTCTCGCACACGACCTCATGCACGGCATAGGCCGCGGTTTCGGCCGACAGCCCCAGCGGCTCGCCGATGTCGCGGAGCAGGGCCTGCTTTGACAGATCAGGCGCGAGCCTGATGGTGCCGCCGGCGAAAGCGTCGGGGTCGATCATGCCGAGCGCAACGTCCGCGTCCGTGACGGCCGGGCGTTGGCCGCCACGGCCATAGCAGGCCGGACCCGGCTCGGAGGATGCGCTCTCGGGGCCGACCGTGACGCGCTTCAGCGCGTCGATCCGCGCGATCGAACCGCCGCCGGCGCCGATCTCGACCATCTCGATCACGGGGATGCGCACGGGAAGGCCGGAGCCTTTGAGGAAACGCGCGGCGCGGTCGACCTCGAACACGCGCGAGGTCTCCGGCTCGTAGTTCTCGATCAGGCAGATCTTGGCGGTGGTGCCGCCCATGTCGAAGGAGAGCACCTTGCGCTCGCCGATGCGGGCCGCGATCTGGCTCGCGAAGATCGCGCCGCCAGCGGGGCCGGACTCGACCAGCCGCACCGGAAAGCGCCGCGCGGTCGCGATCGAGGTGACGCCGCCGCCCGAGGTGACGAGGTAGATCGCGCCGCGGAACTGCTCGATCCTGAGCGCTTCTTCCATCCGCGCGAGATAGCTGTCCATCAGCGGCTGCACATAGGCGTTGGCGACCGCCGTCGAGGTGCGTTCATATTCCCGGATTTCGGGACAGACCTCGGAGGACAGCGTCACCGAGATGCCCGGCATCTCCTCCTGCAGGATGCGCGCTGCCCGCTGCTCATGCGCGGGATTGGCATAGGCATGCAGGAATGCGAAGGCGACGCTTTCGACCTTCTGCTCACGCAAGTGAGGTACCAGCGCGCGCACCGCGGCCTCATCGAGCGGCAGCCTGACCTCGCCATGCGCATCGATGCGCTCCGGCACGGTGAAGCGAAGCTGTCGCGGCACCAGCGGCTTGGGCTTGTCAATCGAAAGATCATACTGGTCGTAGCGGCTCTCGGTTCCGATATCCAGAACGTCGCGAAAGCCTTGCGTCGCGATCAGGGCCGTCCTGGCGCCGCGGCGCTCGATGATGGCATTGGTCGCCAGCGTGGTGCCGTGGATGAAGACGTCGATGTCAGAGATATGGGCGTGCGAATCGGCGAGGATCAGCCGCGTGCCGTCCAGGACCGCCTGCTCGGGACGCGTCGGCGTGGTCAGCACCTTCCGTGTCCTGCGCTCTTCGCCCACGTCCAACACGATGTCGGTGAACGTGCCTCCGATATCGACGGCAAGCCGCATCTCGGCCTTTGCTCGCATTCCAATGTCTCCACACAGACCGCAATCGAAGCCCAAGTTTGAGCAAGTTCCGTGCCTCCGCGCCAGCCGCGCATTCGGCCACGGTCCATGAGCCAGCAGCGTAGCTTGCATCTGAGGTCGCGATGCGGGCAAGGTGCAACCGGATTGCGCGACTTGGCTGGACGCGACATGCGCGGTGCGTCGTTATTGGGAGGCGCTTCAGCGCCGAAGCAATCCAGGGTCACTGCTTCGCTTCGCTCGCAATCACGGACATCGAGAGCGACGGATATTTCCCCGTCGTCATTCCGGGGCGCCCGGAGGGCGAGCCCGGAATCCATACTCACGATGGTGGTTATGGATTCCGGGCCCGCGCCGCTTCGCGGCACGTCCCGGAATGACATCGCGTGTGTTGGAACGGTCTACCAGACATGACCCCGTAATCCCGCGGCTCGTTACGCCCGAGTTGTGCGTGAACTCATTGTCCCTCCGAAAACGAGAGGGTGCAGGGAATGCCGGGTGAAGGCCTCACCCATGGCCCGCCTGCGAAAGAAATGCAGGCGGCAGGTACCACAGGTGCAGCCGGATCAACCGGCATTCCCTGCGCGATGGCTTTAACGGCTGCTTCGCGTTCTCCCCGGTGCGCCGGGCTTGTTGGCCACCGTTGCCTGCGCGACGCGTGAGCGTCGTCGCAAGCGTAATCCTAGCGTCGGAGGATCAGGACCGCGCGACTTGACCGTGCACACCAATGTTGTTCGTCCGCGTGAAGCTCACGCGACAACACCGACATGCCCACCGCATCCCACCCCGACGTTCGTGACGACGCGTACGCCCCTCCGCATGAGGCAGGATGCGGCGGAGTATACATGATTTCTGAAAAAGCGAAATAGAAAATTTGCAGCGGAAGCTGGGCGGCCTGACCGGCCTGAAATGACGAGCGAAATGAGCTTTTCGGCGCGACGATGGAGGCTCGGCGGCGTCAGGTGCATCGAGACGGCTTCCGGTCACGCCAAGCAATTGCCGCCTTGAAACGCATGTGCGACATCGCATAAACTTCCTGCTACGGGGACCAGGCAGACTCCCCGTCAGACGCCTTCGTCCAAGCTCTGCGCAACACGCGATGTCGTGGAGCTTGCGCATGGACACCGAACGGCATCCTCCTTTTCGTCACTCCGTAGCTATCCTTTCACGCGGCGATGCGTCCGCACGGCGGGACGCGACCGCGCAAAACAGCCGCTTCGTCCGCGTCTTCGAAGCCCTTGCCGCGGCTGGAATCGAGGCGCAGCCAGCGATCTACGATGAAGCCTTCGCGGATGCGGTCCGCGACCAATTGCTCGCGGTCGAGGGCGTGCTGGTCTGGGTCGATCCGATCCATCAGAGCAAGACGCGGGCGGCGCTCGACCCGCTGCTTCGCGAGGTCGCCGCGCGCGGGCCATGGGTGAGCGCACATCCCGACATCATTTTGAAAATGGGCGTCAAGGAGGTGCTGTACCGAACCCGCCATCTGGGCTGGGGCTGCGATACGCACCGCTACGACAGTGCCGCCACGTTCCGTGCTGAATTTCCACGCCGCCTCCGCGCGGATGGTCCACGTGTTCTCAAGCAGAACCGCGGCAATGGCGGGCAGGGCGTCTGGAAAGTGGAGAGCTTGCCGGGTGCGAGAACGATGGTCCGGGTTCTGCACGCGCAGCGTGGCAGCAGGTTCGAGGACATGCCGCTCGAAGCCTTCCTCGACCGCTGCGAACCCTATTTCGGATGGGGCGGCTGCATCATCGACCAGGCCTTTCAGCCGCGCCTCCCGGAGGGGATGATCCGCTGCTATATGAGCGGATCCAAGGTCGCCGGTTTTGGACACCAGCTGATCAAGGCCTTGGTCCCGCCGCCGCCGGAAGGTCCGGACTCTCCCGAGGCGCAACCCGGCCCTCGCATCATGCACGGACCTGACGCGTCGCCCTTCCAGGCGTTGCGGCGGCGGATGGAGGACGAGTGGACGCCGCAGATGATGGCGATGCTGGAGATCGAGGAAAGGTCGATGCCGGTGATCTGGGACGCGGATTTTCTGTACGGCCCGCGCGACGCCGGCGGCGCCGACACCTACGTGCTCTGCGAAATCAACGCGAGCTCATGTTTCGCGATCCCCGACCAAGCGCCTGCGGCGATCGCGCGGACGGTGGCCGAACGCCTGCGATAATCGTAACGCGGAGGAGTCCAATTCACCAAAACGGGAGCGCGGCGCCCGGCGATTTGTGCCGAGCGCCGCGTCGCTGCTTGAGACGGAGAGGGGCGTCGTTAGGCAGCAAGTGCCTCCTTGGTCAGCGACCAGGCCTGGTTCAGTTTCTTCGAGCGCGTCTCGAAGTCCGCCTTCACTTCGGTCATGCGCTTGTCGATGCGACGCTTTGCGCGATCGCTGGCCTGCTTGGTCTGGTCCTTCAGGGACTGCAGCCTGGCGTCTGTTTCGGCCTTCGTCTGATCGAGCCGCTTCTTGGCCTGATCCTGCAAGGTCTGGATCTGCATCTTGACCTGCTGGATGTCCTTCTGGATCGCCGCACGGGTCTCGGCGTCCGCGTGCTTCAGATCCTCTTGCAGCGTCTTCAGGTCAGCCTCGAAGGCTGCGGATTCCCGCACCAGCTGATCTTCTATGACCTCGGAGCGCAGGCGCCGGAACACCGTCGCGCCGAGCTGGTGCAACCTGGTATCGAGAGGTGTCGTCCAGTTCTCCTGGATCTCCGCCAGCACGGCTGATTTGCCGGGGGACAGGGCGGTCGAAACCTCATCGAGGAATTGCGCGCCGATTCCGCTGGCATCGAGGTCGAAGATCAGCCCGCCGAGGCTGCCCAGCGATGCGCCGACCGCGACTCCGGCCGGTCCGCCCAAAAGCCCGATCAGGCTGCCCGTCAGCAGGCCGACGGCTGTGCCGACCGGGCCCTCATCGGCGGCCTGCTTGACCGCGATCTTCCCTGCCTTGTCCTTGACGACGACGGCCGACGCATACAGCGTGATGTCGCCTTCCTTGTGAAGATGTCGCACGGCGCTCAGGCCTTCGAAGGCCGAGGCCTCGGTTTCGAAAACGGCAACCAGCATCTTGTCCATTGTCAGTTCTCCTGTCGTTGGATTTTGAGAGGATTGCGTCGGTCGAGCGGCATCTCGACCGGCCTGTTCAGCGCGATCGGTTCTCGATTGCGTTGACGAGCTTGCGGCCTGCGACCGCGACCATCGTGATTGCGAGGCCAGACGTGATGAGGTTGACGCCGACGATGAGGCCGAGCGCCCACACCGCCGACCCCGGCCAGCCGCTGATGATGAGGGCGGCAAGAACCAGGTCGGCGAGACCACTCATCACCATCCATCCCCAGGAGTCGGGGAATGCATCGCGATAGCTGACCGCAGCCGCGATCTGAAACACGCCTTGGCCCAATAGCTGCGCATCGCGTGCTCTATCGTCCATTCGGTGTCGCTAAGCGTCGGGTTCGAGGAGCTCATCGACCTCCTCCATTTGATCGCAGATGCCATCGAGGCCGACGGACCAAATTGGAGCGACCTCATGAACGTCTGGCTCTGAGGGTAATTCCGGACTACGGAGATGATCATCGTCACGGCCGAGGATGCCGCCCTTGATTTAAGTCAAACGGGTTCCGGTTCCCGTTCAAGCTCGCGTGACGTGCCTCGAACAACAACATCAACGAGCCGCGCGATGACAGCTCGCGCCAGCAATTCTGATCGATTGATGATGTTGCGGACGCGGTTGTCAGTAGGGGGCAGGGCGATGCGAACCGCCCTTCGGGAATGATCTTCAGACCATCTGCACGGATAGGTGAAATCGGTTGCAGAGCTTCGTTATAAGGAGCCCGCTTGCCGCTGGCGTTCGCGATAGGCGCGCGTCTTGATGCGGTTGCCGCACAGCTCCGACATGCACCAGCGGCGCGTCGCAGGCTTCGATCGGTCGTAGAACACGCGCAGGCATTCATCCGAGGCGCAGGTTTTCAGCCGGTCGAGCGTGCCACTGATATTGCCTTCATGAAGCTCGACCGCGAGCGCGGACAGGCCGGCCAGCGCATCCTTGCGCGTGCCCGTCAGCACCGTGCCGTGCTCCGCGCGCAGCTCGACGCGCAACGGAAACGCCGCAAGCGCCGCGGTCAGCGCCTGGAGGACAGGCCTGTTGCTGCGCCGTTCCGCCGGATCGCATTGCAGATAGTTCCGTAGCGCCCGGCGCAATTGCAGCGCCTCGTCAAACAGGGCCGCCGTGATCTTGGCGTGAGCGGGCGCCAGCGCGCGCTCCGCCATCCAGCCGGCCAGGTCGCTCGGACCGGCCCACTCGTCGCTTTGCGAATGCTGCACGCCGAAGCGCGTGAACTGCCGCAGGTCGAGCGAATTGGCGAAGTCGTAAAGGTTCGCCAGCTCGTCCGGAACCTTGAACTTGCGTGATTGCCGGGACATCGACACCAGTAAATCAGTTTTGGCGGTTGACGACAAGCGAAACGAGTATAATATCTTTACTGGTGTTGACAGCGCGAGAGGTTCCCATGCAGACCCAAACCATGCTGCACCCCCGCATCTTCTATGGCTGGTTCGTTGTCGCCGCGGCGTTTGCCGTGACATTTGTCGGCTTCGGCTGCGCGTACACGTTCAGCGCTTTCCTGGAGCCGCTGCAGCGCGAGTTCGGCGCCTCGCGCGGTTCGACCTCGCTGGTGTTCTCGCTCGCAGGTTTTCTCTATTTCGCGCTCGGCGTGGTCAGCGGCCCATTGGCGGACCGCTTCGGTTCGCGGCCGCTCGCGGTGATCGGCATGCTGCTGACGGCGGTCGGGCTTGCGGCTGCCAGTCGCGCGCAAAGCCTGGTCCAGGTTGATCTGGCCTACGGGCTCGGCATCGGTCTCGGTGTCGGCGCGGCCTATGTACCTGCGATCGGCGCTGTGCAGCGCTGGTTCGTCCGCCAGCGCGGCTTCGCTTCGGGTCTCGCGGTGGCCGGGATCGGCCTCGGCAACCTGGTCATGCCGCTGTTGGCGTCGTGGTTGATCGGCGCATTCGGCTGGCGCAGTGCCTATGTCGTGCTCGCGGCGATCGCGCTGACGCTCGGCGGTGGACTTGCGCTGCTGATCGAGAATGATCCTGGCGATCGAGGGCTCGCGCCGGACGGCGATGCGCCTGCCGGAGGCCGCGGGTCGCGCATCAGCGGCGGCGTGGCCGTGGGCGATGCGATCCGGTCGAGACGGTTCATCGGGCTCTACGTCTCATGCCTGATCTGCTCGTTCGGCGCTTTCGTCCCCTTCGTGCATCTGGTGCCTTACGCCAAGGACCACGGCGTTGAGGCCGGAACGGCGGTGCTGCTGCTCGGGCTGATCGGCGTCGGCAGCACCGCGGGCCGGTTCTTTCTGGGCGGACTGGCGGACCGGCTGGGCCGCGAGCGCGCCTTGCTCATGGTGCTGATCGGCATGGCACTGGCGACGCTGATCTGGGTGGTCTCCACCACGGCACGGTCGCTTGCCGTCTTCGCCTTCATCTATGGCGTGTTCTATGGCGGGTGGGTGGCCGTGCTGCCGTCGGTCGTGATGGACTATTTCGGCGGCCGCAACGTCAGTGGCATCATCGGCGTGCTCTACACCAGCGTCGCCTTCGGCACGCTGATCGGGCCGACGGCGACCGGCTTCGCCTATGACGCGAGCCACAGCTACGTGCTTGCCATTCTGCTCAGCGCCGCGGCGAGCCTGGTCGCGGCCGCAATCGTCGGTGCGGCCTGCGTTCGGCGCTAACGCGACCTCCAGGCGCAGCGCGGGACGACGGGCCGGCCGGACATCGATGACGGGTCCGACCACCGCTTCGCGCGGACGTGACGGCGGATGGGGCTGGCCTCCAAAGCGGCGTTGTTCTATTTTTCAAGTGCTCGGCTGCATTGTTGATCTTGTCCACCTAGCAGGGGAGCAGCGCCATGCACCGATATGTCGCCCAGGCCAACATCGACCATTATCTGAGCCTGTTGCACGGCGGTGACCTCACGGCTGACAACCGCAGCACCATCACGCAGCTGCTGCTGGGCGAAGAGGACAAGCTCAGCCGCGATCTGGAGCATCTCGAATTTGCCGAGAGCCGGGCTGCGGAGAGCCGTGATCGCGTGAACCGCCTGAGGAAGCTGCGGGACGCCTTTGAGGAGGGCTCGCCCGATCGCGCGCAGGCGGACAGGGTGCTGGCGAACGTTGAGGCCATCCACAAATTGATGGAGCAGTTCTGTCACCACATGCGGCAGAGGGTCAATTCGCGCGGGCTCTGAGGGCACGCAGGTTGCATCGCGATGGGCCACCAGGTCGGCCTGAAGCTTCCCTCGAGGTGAAACTTTCCGGTGGCGATGCGTAGCTGGCTGCAAGGTCCGCGATCGGTGCGGCCGTGACACGCCGCAGGAGCCTTGTTTGAGCCGATACGCCGTCCTCTATGTCTCGACGCTCGCCGTGCTGCTCGGGCTCGATCTGCCGTTCCTAGGCCTCGTGGCCAAGGGCTTCTTCCAGTCGCAGGTCGGCGACATGCTGGGCGAGATCAGACTGGCGCCTGCCATCCTATTCTATGCGCTTTATGTCGCGGGCGTCGTGATCTTCGTCAGCGGGCAGGGCGATGCGAGCTGGCGATCGACCTTGCTGTATGGCGGGCTGTTCGGGCTGTTCTGCTACGCGACCTTCGAGCTGACGTCGCTCGCGATGCTCAGGCATTGGACCTGGCCGGTGGTGCTGGTCGACATGACCTGGGGGGTGGCGCTGACCGCGGTCGCGGCGACCGCGGGGCTCCTGATCGCGGATTGGGCGACGCCGCGGGGATAGTTCGAAGTCGTTCCGGGGCGCGCGGAGGGCGAGCCTGGAATCTTGAGATCCCCGGTTCGATGCTCCGCGCAAAATGGCTCTGCCATTTGCGCGGCCCATCGCCCGGGGATGAGGTTTCGACCGTCGGTCGAAACCTCACTTGGGCTGCGGCACGATCCGCAGATAGGGCTTCGGCGCCTTCCACCCCTGGGGATAGATCGTCTTGGCCTCGTCGTCCGACACCGAGCCGGCGATGATCACGTCCTCGCCCTGCTTCCAGTCGGAGGGGGTGGCGACGCGGTGCTTGGCGGTGAGCTGCAGCGAGTCGATGACGCGGAGAATTTCCTGGAAATTGCGGCCCGTGGTCATCGGGTAGACCAGGATCAGCTTGATCTTCTTATCCGGGCCGATGATGAAGACGTTGCGGACGGTCTGGTTGTCAGCCGCCGTGCGCTTGGCCGGATCGCCCGACACTGCCGCCGGCAGCATGTTGTACAGCTTGGAGACGTTGTAATCGGTGTCGCCGATCATCGGATAATTCGGCGCGGCACCCTGGGTCTCGCGGATGTCCTCCGACCATCTCTTATGGTTGTCGACGGGGTCGACCGAGAGGCCGATCAGCTTGACGTTGCGCTTGTCGAATTCCGGTTTGAGCCGGGCCAGCGCGCCGAGCTCGGTGGTGCAGACCGGGGTGAAGTCCTTCGGGTGCGAGAACAGAAGCGCCCAGCTGTCGCCGATCCAGTCATGGAACTTGATCTTGCCTTCGGTGGTTTCGGCCTCGAAATCCGGGGCCACGGCGCCAATTTGCAGAGCCATTGGATAACCTCACGTCATTGCAGGTTGGAATGAAGAATTCGGGATAAATTCTTCCAAACACTATAGGAAAAAGTCCGCAGCAAAGGAACTGTTGCACCGAAAAGAGAAGGTCATTCTCCCGTGATCCCAAAAGCACAACAACTTCTTTTGAGTTCGGCGGCCGCGACGAAACGCCCGTAGGACTACCGGTTGCCCCGATTTCGCCACATCTGGGGACGACCACGCCGGCCCCGCGGTCGAGCCGCGAACCATGACCGCGGTCACTGCGACATATCGGCAACCAGTAGAGATACCCACCGCGCAGTTTCGAACCGTTAACGACTCGTTCAGATGAAGACCGACATGGTGGGTCAAACCAGCAACTGAGAAGCGAACATGTCTGCCTCTGCAATGAAGGTCGTCGGGAGTGCCGACGCCCTTGAGCCCTCCTGTTGTCAAAGCGCGGCCTCGGCGCTCGAGATCGTGCGCGACGGCGTCATCACCGGCGAAGGCCCGACCACCAGCGGCCGGGTGCATTTCTCCCGCGTGCTCGATGCCGATGACGCGGCCTGGTGCGCACGCATCCTGACCTCAGCCGCTGTCGACGCCCAGCCGGTGAGCCGGGCCGAGGCCGAGGTGCTGTTTGCGATCAACGAGGCCGCGACCGAGCGCAAGGACGACGGCCGGTTCGAGGATCTCCTGGCCAAGGCGATCGCCCATCACGCCGCCTCCGCATCCGGCCTGCCGGTGCCGCCGCGCCATGTGGCGCTGTCCGCGGAGACCCAGATCGAGAGCTGGGCGCCGGCCAATGCGCGTGGCGTGAGGACCGATGTCCTGGAGTGGGTGGCGCGCCAGCTGCGCGGCGCGCGCCCAGACAACAAGGCGCTGATGGCGATGGTGGCGACCTTTGTCGGCGTCACCGTGCTGCCGCTTGCCAAGCTGCCGTCGATGATCGACATCGGGATGTGAGCGTTTGCTGCCATCCTTCGAGACGCATCGCTGCGCGATGCTCCTCAGGATGAGGGCTTCATTCATGGAGAGAGCCAGGAAGGGATCCAAGACCCTCATGGTGAGGAGGCGCTGAAGGCGCCGTCTCGAACCATGAAGGCCCCGGAAATTCGTCACAGCTACTGGAGCGGCGGGGTTATTTCCCCGCCGTTTTCTGTTTGGCGCTCTCGGCGTCGAGGCCGACGGTGCGGCCGGGGAAGCCGGCGACATCGAAATAGCGCTGCTGGCCGACGCGCTGCAGCTTCAGCACGGTGCGCAGGCCGCCCTCGGCACGGTCCGAGCGGATGGTGTCCGAGACCGCCTTCGGCGTCGCACCGTTCGGCATCGCTTCCGTCATCACCCGTCCCAGCAGCTTGCCGTTCGGCTTCCCTTTCAGATCCATCAGCTTGGCGGCGGTGGCGCCGACATCGGCGTTGCTGACGGGCAGCGGGTCTGCGAAGGCCGCCTTGAAGTCCGGTCCGATGGCGGCCATGAAGTTCATGGTGTCGCCGCGGCCGAACGAGCCGTGCATGCCCTGGCCCTGGCGCAGCACGGTGTCGGCGACCTCGACCGAGCAGTTGGTCGGCTCGTTGCAGCCCTCCACATAGGAGCGGAAATTGACGACGATCGCCGGCGTCGGGGTCACCGCCTTGCCCTTCAGGTTGATCTGCGACAGCGGCAGGGTGCCCGGGATCTCGCCGAGCGAGTCGTCGACGAACAGGCCGGAGACATAGTCCTGGGCCAGAAGGGCCTTGACCACGCGGCTCGCGAGCTTCTTGTCCTTGGTCGGCAGGTAGACCAGGTCGGAGCCGCCATTGCTGGCGACCACCAGCTCCGGCTTTTCCGGATCCTTGCCGAGCACGCCGTTGCCGGCCTTCGGATGGGCGCCTTCCTTCACGGCCGCGTTCTTGTCGTTGGGGTCGAACAGCGGCAGGTCGAGCGCCTTGGCCAGGTCGAGCGCCAAAAAGCCCATCGGCAGGAAGTCCTTCGGCGTGTCGTCATAGGACAGCTTAGCCGCGGGGCTGGTCTTGCTTTCCTTGGAGATCGTCGAGAAGCCGTGGTCGGCCGACACGATGATGTTGGTTGAGGCGGCAAGGCCGAGATCGTCGAGCGCCTTGCGCAGCTGGGCCAGGTTGTCATCGGCATTCTTGATGCTGGCCATCGTGGTCGGGCCGTTGATGCCGGGGGTGACCTTGTTCAGGCTGTCGCCCTGATTGTGCTGGCTGCCGTCCGGGTCGCGCGACCAGAACACCAGCACGAACGGCTTGTTGCGGGCCTTGAACATCGGCAGCACCACCTTGGTGGCGACGTCGGCGAAATAGGCCTGCTGGGCGGTGTTGGCCGTGGTCGTGCCGGGGGTCTTGGCATCGCCCGCCTTGCCATTGTCGCCGCGCGAGGGTGCTGAGAGCGGCAGGTTGACCTTGTTCAGCGCGTCTTTCACCTCGTCTGAAAGGGACACACCGGTCTTGCTGCCGGTGGCATCGTCGACGACGATCGAATGCACAGCCCCCTTGCAGGCGCAGTCGGTGTGGTCGAACAGATAGGTCGGGCCGACCTTGCCGATAGCGGCGGTGGAATAGCCGGCCTTGCGGGCGAGCTTCAGCAACGTCTGCTCGTCGAGATAGTCGTCCTGGAAGTGCTCGTCGACGTCGCCCAGCACGGCATCGTTTTCGAGGAAGGGGGTCACGGTGTCGCCTGCCGGCTTGGAGACGTAGCCGGTCCAGATGGTATTGGAGAAGGTGCCGGTGTCGCCGAGATAATGGCCGGTCGCCATCGCCGAGCTGTTGGCCATGGTGAAGGTCGGGAACATCGAATGCGGGTTCTTGAAGTTGACGCCCTTGTCGCGGACCGCGGCCATGGTCGGCGCGGTCTCCGGCGTCACCTTCAGGGCGCGCAGGCCGTCGGGAATGAACAGGATCAGGTTATGCGGGGTGGCATTCTCCGCGGACGCCGCACCGGCCGACAGCAGGGTCAGTCCGGCGCATAGCAGCACGAGCGAGCGGCGCATCAAAAACTCCTCAAAGACGAAAACGGAATCGCGACCTTCGGCCGCACAGGAGGGGTTTAGTTTTGCTGCATGACAGAATTGTTTCAAGGCGTCGGTACGCCCCTGAGAGGGGTTGAAAACCGCCAGCGGATTTTGCAGCTCGGCAGCGGCTCGGACCAGGAACCAGGATTTGAATTCGCGGTTGTCGGCTCACAACAACAAGGAGCACGCCATGGCTGCTGATAAGGACCTTAACGAACTCTTCCTCGATACCCTCAAAGACATTTACTACGCCGAGAAGCAGATTTTGAAAACGCTGCCGAAGATGGCCAAGGCGGCCCAGTCGGAGAAGCTGCAGCAGGCCTTCCAGAAACACCACGACGAGACCGAAGGCCAGATCGAGCGCCTGGAGCAGATCTTCGAGCTGCTCGGCAAGCCCGCCCGCGGCAAGAAGTGCGACGCGATCGAGGGCATCATCGACGAGGGCAAGGAGATCATGGACGAGTACAAGGGCACCAGCGCGCTGGATGCCGGCCTGCTCGCCGCAGCCCAGGCCGTCGAGCACTACGAGATCTCCCGCTACGGCACCTTGAAATCATGGGCGACCAAGATGGATCTGAAGCAGGCGATCAAGCTGCTCGACCAGACCCTGGCCGAGGAGAAGAAGACCGACGAGCTGCTGACCAAGGTCGCCGAGAGCGAGGTCAACTACGAAGCGGCGGCTTAGCTGGGATTGTGTTGCTCAAGCTGCTTGAGCTTTACCAACACTT
>NZ_CAFK01000344.1 GCF_000239815.1 Bradyrhizobium sp. STM 3843
CGTTCGGCGAGATCGCCTGGTTCTGACCCTTGCCGACCCAGCTGTTGGCGGCCTCGCCCTGTCCGCTCTGCTGGAGCTGTTTCATGAGGTCGCCGAGCCCGCCAGAGAGAACGCTGCCGGCCGCACCGCCTGCGAGCAGGCCGCCGAGGCCGCCGGCCAAAATATTGCCGAGGCCTCCCCCGGACGGGGTGCCGCTCGGCGCCGGGGCGGGGGTCTGCGGCGGCGTCGGAGCTGGCGCGGCGTTCGGCTGCGCTCCTGGCGAAAAATGCCTCACCGCTTTCCAGGCGAGCAGCCCAAGGATCGCCATTGTCAGCGGCGACATGCCGCCGTTCCTTTGCGTGCTCGGATGCGACGGCCCGTTTGGCCCGTTCTGCATGCCATTGAGGATGTCGAGCAAGCCCATATCATGCCTCCCTACGTGCCCCGACAATAAGCGTAGTGATCGGTGATGACGGTTACAAGTCACCCCGCCGAGCATTGTTGAACCCTGTGCGAGCCTCGGCCGGGGATCCCTTGCGTCGCAACGGCCCTCGGTCCCGAAAACGCGGCTGTCCTTGAAAACGCCCGGCTCGGCGCTCACGTCATACAGATGGCGCCTGACGACGACGTGGCGCGCGGGAGGAGATTAGGATGCGCATTGTCAGGGCTTTAGCCGGCTCCGCTGTGGCCGCGATCGCGGCCTGCAGCATGATGACGTCTGCCGATGCGGCGCCCCCGACAGTGGTGCCATCTCCGGGCTATGATGCGCGGCTGCAGGAGCAAAGGGCGGCGCAGCACGCCGGATCGCCCGATGTGACGGTCGCGCCCGTTCCGCACCGTCACCACCTGCGCGCTCATCGCCATCACAAGCCCGATCGCGCTGCCGAGTAAGATTGGCGCCCGCACGCGCAGCGCAGGTTCGGTTCAGCCCTACTTCTCAGCCCGTTTGGCCTTGGATCCCTGAGCGGGCGGGGAACTTTGTCCTGTGAGAAACTTCTTCAGGTCACTCAGCTTGTCCGACAGCAGCTGGAAGCTGCAGGACAGGGAGTCCTTGCCGGGTTCCTTGACACAGGGCGCCGCCTTGCCGCCCATGCGCGCGTCGGCGGTTGCTGCCGGTTTGCTCGGCCTCTGCATCGGAAGCGGCACCCGCTTGGGGTCGACCCCGGCCCGCATCGGCTCGATCGCAACAGGCTCCGGTTCGATTGCCGCCCGCGCCGGGAGATCGCGCAGCGACGCCTGCTGCAAATCCTGCGGCCGCGACCGCGCCATCACAGCCGTGGCGACATTGTCGTGTCGGTGGTTTTCCAGATAGAGCGAATATTGCTGGTCGATATATTTCTGCTCTTCCGGCGTCGGATTGGGACCGGCAATATCGAAGGCGCGGTCCTGCATGAAATCATAATACGTGTAGCCGCCTCCCAGCTTGCGGCGACCCGCAAATTTGGCGTTGCACTGTGCAAGCGCTGCCGTCTTCTCTTCCTTGGTGGCGGATTTTTCAGCGAGATCGGCGCATTCTTCGAAGTCGGCCGGCGCCCGGCTCCACCATTGCGCGTATGCACGTTCAGATTGCAAAGTCGCCAATCCGGACGCAGCGACAACAAGCAGAACTGGTAAGCGGGATGCGAACACGAACGACAATCCTTAGCGGCTATCCTGTGAAATGACGACGAATTGTCGCCAATTTGCGGCGATGTGTCACCGCAATGCTGCGCTTTTTATGGCTTTCTTTGTTGCTCATTCTGGCGTTGTGATGAAGACGACACATTCAGATTGTTCATCTCGCGCGAAAACCCGATTTATGACCTTTGATGTGGCGCAAAAGCCATGTCGCGCATCATGCCACGATCCCTTCGTCTCCCTGAGGTAGAATTGCGTTAATTTTGACGATGTAAAGATTGAATTGACGAGTCACAGGTTTGGCTATAAGTTTATCTTGACAGTGGAAAGATATCGAGCCGGCGATGATCGGAGGCGGAAGATGAAGATATTCCTCACCGTCAAGCTTGCGCTGCTTCCATTTGCAGCATTCTGGGCATTGCTCGCCGCGCATCATCTAGATTGGGCGGCTTGGGCCGGCCTGACGCTCTCGCTTGCTTTCAACATCTGGCGGGCCATGCGCCAGGAGCTTGTCGTCCTGGAACTCGGTAGCCTCGCTTTGTTCTTGCTCCTGACAATCGGTGCCGATGTGGCGCCGGAGTGGATGGCTGCGAACGCGCTGTGGTTCTCCTTCGCGGGTCTCGCCGCAATCAGCTTCGTTTCGCTCATCGTGGGCAGGCCGTGGACCGCCGATTATTCGCGCTTGGCCCATCCGGAAAATGCATCGACGCCGCAGTTCCATCTCGTCAATGCCGCCATGAGTGGATTGTGGGGGGTGTTGTTTGCCGCGCTGGCGGTGTGTCGCTGGGCCGGCGTCGCGTCGTGGATCACGACATCGATTGTCATCGTCGGCGCGTTGATCTCGATCTTCGGGCCGCAGCTTGCCATTCGCGTCATCCTGCAGCGTTTGCGTGCTTCACACGAAGAGTTTCGCTGGCTCGCGCCGGCCTTTGCCAACACCCCGGAGCATGATTGCGATGTCGCCGTGGTCGGAGCCGGCATTGGCGGGCTGACCGCGGCGGCGCTGCTCGCCGATGTCGGCCTCAGGGTCAAGGTCTTCGACCACCACGTCGTGGCAGGCGGCTTTTGCCACACCTATCTGCGCAAGGCCCATCACGACAACAAGCCTGTGCTCTATCGCTTCGACGCCGGGCCGCACGATTTTTCCGGCGTGTGGAACGGCGGCCCCGTCGATAGCCTGCTGCAAAGGCTTGGCGTCGCCGATCGCCTGCAGTGGAAGCGTGTCACCCACAGCTATCATCTGGCGGGCAAGCGGATCGATGTGCCGGAGGACTGGCGCGGCTATGTGCGGCTGCTCTGCGAGGCGTTTCCCGACAGCGCAACCGGCTTGACCAGGCTGTTCGACATCATCCACACCATCTTCGAAGACATGTATTCGACCGGCGAGGGCCGCAGCGGCATTCCGGGCATGCCGGAATCGCTCGAGGCGATGCTGGCCTTTCCCAAGAAGCATCCGCAGGCCTTCCGCTGGATGGATCGCCCGTTCGACGAATTGGTGTCGGCGCATGTGTCTGACCCGCAGGCGGTGCGCTATCTCAATGCGCTGTCGGGCTACCTCGGTGACGGCACCGAGCGGTTGACCTGCGCGCAGATGGTCCCGATCTTCGGTTATTATTTCAAGGGCGGCTACTATCCGCTTGGTGGCTCCGGCCACTTTGCCGACGTGCTGGTCGAAGCCATCGAAGCGCGCGGCGGCGAGGTCCGGCTGAAATCGCCGGTGCGCCGCATTCTTGTGGAGCAGGGGCGCGCCTCAGGTGTCGTGCTGGGCGATGGCAGCACGATCCGTGCGCAGGCCGTGGTCTCGAATGCCGATCTCCGCCACACCTTCCTCGACCTCATCGCGCCGGACGCCTTGCCGCGCGATTTCCAGGCGCGCGTTGCTGCAGCTGAGCCTGCGAACTCCGCCTTCAGCGTGCATCTTGGCCTCGACATCGTTCCGGATATCGCGCCGGCCACCCACCTCGATGCGCCGATGGGCGTCGGAATTGCCGTGATGTCCAAGCTCGATCCCTCGGCGGCGCCGCAAGGGCACGCCACGATGACCTTGATCAGTCTCGTGCCACACCACGACGCCAAGGCATGGTTCCCGGACCAGAGCGGCGGCGATGATTGGAAGCAATGGCGCCGCTCACCAGACTACGAAGCGCGCAAGCAGGCGATCGGCGACAGCATGATCGCGGCCGTCGAGACCGTCATCCCCGGCCTCTCCCAGCACATCGTCTATCGCACCGATGCCAGCCCCGTCACCTATGCGCGCTATGACTGGGCCAGTTCGGGCGCGATCTATGGCGTGTCCGGGCGGGGGCAGTTGAGGGGGGCGAAATCGCCGTTGCGCAATCTCGTCATTGCCGGCGGCGGCAATGCTGGCGCGGGCGTCGAGGCGGTCGTGATCTCGGGCGCGGAAGCTGCCGAAGCGTTGGTGCCGGGGCTGCTGGCACGCAAGCCTGCCGAAGCGATGCAGCCAGTAACGATACGGGTGCCGGCACCGGCTTAGGCGAGGCGCAGATGCGCTATACTGTCGCGGCCTGCTTTGGGGGAAGTGGCCGTGCCGTATCGTCACACGCAGCCGGGGACGTTCAGTGTCGCGACCTGTCTTGTGTCCGGCACATTCGGCGCCCTGCTGCTATGGAATGCAGACCACCATTCATCGGCCATGACGTTGCTGATCGTCGAATCGGTTGTCGCAGTGCTGTTCTCGTCGCTGACGGTCGAGGTGGGCAGGCGCGAGCTGCGCTGGCATTTCGGTCCGGGACTTTGGCGTCACAAGGTGCCGCTCATCGCGATCAAGGAGATCGCCGTGGTTCGCAATGGCTGGTGGCACGGCTTGGGCCTTCGATTTGGCTCGGGCTTCCGGCTCTACAGCGTGTCCGGCCTCGATGCCGTTGAGCTGAGGCTCGCTCCGAACGACGTGCGCCGGATCGGCACCAATGATCCGCACGGGCTCGCGGAGGCGATCCGCGCGGCACGCTCGCGCACGGATGATGCCGAAGATCAGGGCGTGTAGAGATATTTGAGCAAGGTGCGGCCGACCGTCTGCAGGCTGGCCGCCGAACATTGCTCGATCGTATCTTGCGTGGTGTTGAAATAGGGCTCGTAGTCGAAATCGATCACCAGAAAACCGGGAATGCCGGCCTCCTGAAACGCGGTGTGATCGTCACTGATCGGATAAGCAGTGGGCGTCGTCGGAAAGGCCGACGGTGCGATCGCCTTGCCGATGGCCCAGAATTTCTGCACCTCCGGTCCCGCCGAGGCAAGCGACGACGGGTCGGGCTTGAGCGCAAGATCCCTGTCGCAGACCATGTCGAAATCGACAATCTTCTCCGGCCTGCGGTTCGGGTAATAGTCCTTAAGATGTGTGACGAAATGGGGCGAGCCGAGCGGGTGCCAGGTCGGATCCCCCGCACCGAGCGATTTTGGTCCTTCCTCGCCGTCGAAGAAGATCATGTCGATGCCGATGTCGGGCTTGGGCGAGAGCGACAGCACGCGCGCGGTCTCCAGCAGCAGCGCAACGGCGGAGGCCGAGTTGTTAGCGCCGGGCATCGGCGCATCCGGCGTCTTGGGGTCGCGATAGGCCTTGACGATGCTGTCGTAATGCGTGGCGACGATGATGCGCCGCGGGTTCTGCACCTGGAAGCGGGCGATGATGTTGGTCAGATGGATCGGCTTGCCGTCGTCGCCGGGCTCGGTGAAGCTCTGCGTCAGCACCGCGTCGGTCGCGCTCTTGGCCATCGCCGACTTGATATAGTCGATCGTCTGTTGATGGCCGGGGGCTCCCATAGAGCGCGGCGTGAAGCGCAGGAGGTCGGCGATCGAGCCGAGCGCGCGCTGTCCGTCCCACAGCTCGGTCGCCGGTTCCGCCGCCACGGTTGGTTGTGCCACGCAGAGCAAGAGCGCTGCGACCGCGATAGGACGATACAAACCCGTCATCCGTGACCTCGCTCGACCAAGCTACGACGCTCGCTTCCCGAATGGGATGAAGAGGATGCCGGCACAGACCGCAAGTGCCAGCGCGAAGAGATAGGTGATCGCGCGCGAACCGATCAAAGGGATCAGCGTGAACGTCGTGAACAGCGTGCCCACGACATTGCCGATCGTCGAGACGCCATAGACAAGGCCCGCGACACGGCCTGCCTCGGCGGCCGATCGGGTCAACAGGCTGACCGCGATCGGCGAGAAGGTGCCAAGCAGAGTCAATGGGATCAGCAGCAGGGCGGTCGATGCCAAAAGCGTCGCGCTGGGGCCATCGCCGATGTGGTCGAGGATATTGGCCATCACCGGATCGGCCGTCGCCGGCACCAGCGCGAGATAGGCCGCGGCAATCAGGATCATGGTGCCGATGGTCCGCGGCGACGGATGGCGGTCGACGATGGCGCTGCCGGCGAAATAGCCGATGGCGAGCGCGCAGAGCACGGTCGAGATCAGGCTTGCCCAGGTGCCGATGCCGCCGCCGAAATAGGGAAACAGATAGCGGCTGCCGAGCATCTCGAAGCCCATCAGCACGCTGCCGACGATGAAGGAGCAAATATAGATCGCAAGCAGGCCCGCGCGGGAGAGAGCAGCGGTCACGGCAGTTTCCTGTTGTGACGCTCGATGCTCTTCAAATTCTCCACCGGCGCGAAGTCGTCGCTCAAGATCTTGGCATTGGCATCGATCACATCGCCGCCGTTGACGTCGATGCGGCGGCGTTCCGCCAGCATGTCGGCCAGCCGGTAGCGCAGGCCATAGGCCTTGTCGCGCTCCTGCGCGAGCGCCGCCAGGTCCTCCGGCTTTCGCTCGTCGCCGAGATAGGCGACCGTCACGATGTTGCCCTCGGCGCGGTAGAAGTCGAGCTGGGGAAACACTGCATTGATCGTCTTCACCGCCGAATCGAACAGCATGGTCGAAGGCTCGACATTCTGTGCGACCACGCCGCCGTCGGCGAGGTGATCCTTGACCAGCTGATAGAATTCCTTGGTCAACAGATGGAACGGGACGAACGGGCCGCGATAGGCGTCGATCAGGATGATGTCGTAGCGATCCTTGGCTTCCTGCAGGAACAGCCGGCCGTCGCGGTTGGCGACGTGGAAATTGGGCTCCTCCTTGATGCCGAAATATTTTTTGGCCAGCTCCAGCACGGTCGGGTCGAGCTCGACCGAGGTCACGGGAACGTCGGGCAGGAAGCGGTGCAGATACCAGGCGGTGCGGCCGCCGCCGAAGCCGATTTCCAGGATCGAATGCACGTCCTTGGCGTACATCAAGGTCGCGGTCATGAAGCGCGTGTAGTCGACCGGCAGATCCTTCTCGTCGCGGGTGTTGTAGACACTTTCGGTGTAGATGCGGCGGTTGTGGCCGAAGGTCATGCTGCGATAGGGCGGCTGCTCGTACACATAGATGTTGTTGTAGAGCGACTCTTTCGACTCCAGGAGATTGCGGGTGTCCTGCGCCTGGCTGGCTGCGGCGGTGAGGCAGCAGGCGAGGATGCCGAAAATGACCGATCGGATGCGCATCGACGTGTCTGTTTCCCTCGGCTGGATGATCAGGCGGCGTGTCGTGGCAGGCAGGACCGGGGTGTATGGAGCTGATCCATCGGCCACCGGGCGCAGGCACGTCCGGCGGGATCTCGGGGCGATAGCCCGGTTCCGCGCCGGCGCCGCTCTCTTAGACCATCGGCCCCGGCTCGGATAGTGAAACCGCTGGTCCCAAACGGGGCTGTGATCGGCCCCCGCGGCCCGACAACCGGCTGTGCCCTGGTCAGTTCCCGGAACGTTGTCCCGGCACGGGTTGACTCGCGCGGGCCGCTCCCCGCATCTGGCGAGGCCGCCGGGGAGATCGCTGGAATGACCATGCTGCGTGGGGCTCTGCTGCTGTTTTGTCTCCTTCTGAGCGGACGGGCTTTTGCTGAAGATGAGGTGGCGCCGAACCGGAGGCCGGTGAAGGCGGTCGCGGAGTCCCGATTGCCGGTGGGCGATCGTGGCATTTTGCCGCTTTATGTCTCGGCGGACTGGTCGCACCCGCTGCCCGACATCACGCGCGCGGTCGTGGTCCTGCATGGCCGGCTGCGCAATGCCGACGTTTATTATGCGTCGGCCAAAACGGCCCAGGCGGCCGCCGGCGCGGCCGGGCAGGCGACCATCATGATCGTCCCGCAATTCCTCAGCCAGATCGACATCGAGGCGCGTCAGCTGCCGCCGGACACCTTGCGCTGGACCTTGGAGGGCTGGGAAGGCGGCGACGCCGCCACTGCGCCGACGCCGGCGAGTTCATTCGAAGCCCTCGATGCCATTCTGGCGCGCCTCGCCGATCGCAACCTGTTTCCGAAGCTGACCGATGTCGTGGTGGCCGGCCATTCCGGCGGGGGCCAGGTGGTCCAGCGCTACGCGATCGCGGGGCGCGGCGAAGCGGCGCTGCAGGCCAGCCATATCGCCGTCCGTTACGTGGTCGCCAATCCCTCCTCTTACGCCTATTTCTCGGCCGAACGGCCGGAGCCAGCGATCGCCGCGTCCTGTCCCGGCTTTGACAATTGGAAATATGGCATGCAGGCGCGCCCCGAATACCTCGCCGCTGCGACACCGGCCGAACTCGAGCAGCATTACGTGGCGCGGCGGGTGATCTACCTGCTCGGAACCCGCGATACCAATCCCAACCATCCGGCGCTCGACAAGAGCTGCATGGCGGAAGCGCAGGGGCCATTCCGCTATGCGCGCGGCCACGCTTATGCCGCGGCGATGGCGGGGCGCGACCACGGCACGCCGAATCACCTGCTGTGGGATGTCGAGGGCGTCGGCCATGATGCCGACAAGATGTTGACCTCGGCCTGCGGCCTGCAGGCGCTGTTCGATCTCCCGGGCTGTCCGGCGGATCATGGTGGCCATTGAAGCGGCGGGGAAGGCCCGGTGAGGGCAGACGCGGAGGCTTCCGATCCGGGCCTTCGTCTGCTATGAAGCCGGCGCTGCTCCTGCACGTCGTGCCGGATCCGGTCCCGTAGCTCAGCTGGATAGAGCGGCGGTTTCCTAAACCGTAGGTCGCATGTTCGAGTCATGCCGGGATCGCCAGCTTTCGTTTCAACGAGGGCGCGCAGCTTATGCACCGTCGAACGGAATCCAGCCTCGTCGTCCGAGACCGGCAGCGTGCTTCGCCGCATAGGCAATTGTGCCGGTGATGGCGGACAGGCCGACGCCGCAACCAATATCGATTGCGGCGCCGTCGCGGGCTCACATCACTGCGCGAGCGTCCAGGTCTGGGCGGCTGCGCCGGAGGCGGTCGCGGTCAGGAGCTGATTGCCGAGCGAGGTGCCGTTCATTCCGATCACCTCGGTCGGATAGCTGCGCACCGCGATGGTGCCGGCGGACGCGTCATACTTGAAGCGCTGGTTGTTGTTGCCGGTGCAGGTCCAGATGATGAGCTGGGCGCCGTCGCCATAGGTGCCGTTGTTGTCGAGACAATAATGCGGATCGGCCATGCTGCGGATCATGCCGGTCTGGTCGTCATAGCTCCAGGTCTGGTTGACACCGCCATTGCACGACCATTGGATGACAGCGGTGCCGTCGGCCATGGTGCCGCCATTGACGTCCATGCACAGCGATGAGCTGCGGTTGATGAGGCGCTGAGGCTGGCGCGCCGGCACGGTGCCGGTGTTCACCGGTGCGTAGACCACGCCGAGCTTGTCCACCTCGTCGCCGGACCGCCCGTGGAAACCTGCGATCTGCCAGCCGGCGGGTGCGGTGTAGGTGGTGCAGCTTGCGGTCGTGGCGCCGCCCGACAGATGGCGTCCGGCACTGGTGGCGAAATTGATGGAGAACACGCGGGTGTGGCCCTGATACTGGTCGATGCAGAGATTGACCGAGCTCAGCACTTCGCCGTTGCCGAGCGTCAGCGTTTGTGTGGTGCCGCCGGTGCCACCATGCGAGAATACATAGCCGTTCGAGAGAGCGATCTCGACATGATCGACCCGGTTGCCGGTCTGGATCGTCAGTTGCTTGACCACGGGCGTGGACGGCAGTGCCGAACTGTCATTGTAGCTCGTGCCATGCGGGCCGCCGAACTGGTCGCTCAGCGCGAAACTGGCTGCCGTCGCATAGGTCCAGTCGACCTCGATCGGATGATGGTCGGACAGCTGCGTGCCGGAGCTGTCGACGGCGTCCTGATGATCGACATAGGCCTTCGCCTGCAGGCTCAGATAGCCGTTGCCGCGCCAGAGCACCTTGTCGACGATCTCGCAATCCGGCCGCGCTGTCTGCGTCGGGCCGCACACCAGATCGCCGCTGCCGACAGCAGGCACGCTGCCGCCGCGGATGGTCTGGATCCAGGCATCGCTGAAGCCGCGGTGCAGGAACTCCCAGATGTTCTGGCCGACACGGGTGTAGCGCGTATTGGTGTCTCCGTAGACCAGGACCGCATTGCCGGCAGAGTTGGCCTCGATATAGCTGACGATCTGATTCACATCCGAAACGCTGTCGGTGAGATCGGTCGAGGAGGTGCCGGACTGTGCGTGCAGATTGTAGACGTCGAGATAGGTGCCCTCGGCGAGGCGGACGCGGATCAGCGAAAATCCCTTCGGCGTCAGCGCATCGGAATCGGCGCGGTTGGTCCAGGTGACGCGATCGAGATCATCGAACCAGAAGCTGCTCATCGTATTGAGCCCGTCACCGATCCCGGCCGTGCCTGAGGTCGGCGTCCGATAAGGGTGGTTGTCGCAGGTATCGTACAGCGCCGCGTGCCAGAGGAAGTCCTCCTGCACGTTGACGATATCGAACGGCTTGACGTAGCAACTGATGATCTGGGTATGCGTGTTGTCCCAACCGTTATAGGCGGTCGGCGTGCCCGCGATGTTGTAGCTCAACGTACTGAATGAGCCGCTGCCGGCATAGGACTGGCTGGATATTAGCATCGCACCGCCAAAGGCGATCGCGCAGGCGAGATGGTGCAACTTCATTGTTCAAGCCCCCTCAAGGCGTGGTGAAGAGAGCTCGCGACATAGCTCGCGCGATTTATCAGCGCGATGAAGCTTGGAAGACGTTTTGGTTGCGAGGTGGTCAAAATATGCAGATGCAATTAAAGGTTGTGTTCTTAAATGTCACCGATCCGATCTGCTGGTTCCTCCGGCGCGACCGGTCCGCCCTCCAAGTCTGATATTCAGGCCGTCCTGGTGCGCCGCAGCCGCGCGTCGAGCGCCCATCGCCTGGTCAGCGTTGAATTGAATTTGGGCGTGACAGCCTCTCGATATAATGTACGATACGTCCAGTTATTGGGGGCTGGACGCGACCCAGCCGGGCGGAACGCGGATTTGAAGCATGGCTAACAGCGGCGACTATCAGATCTTCGAAGCCGGCGACGTGACCCTGCAGTCCGGCCGCGTGTTCCCGTCGTTGCGCCTGGCCTACAAGACCTATGGCGCGCTCAACGCTGCCAAGGACAACGTCATTGTCTATCCGACGTCCTTCGGCGCGCAACATTCCGACATCGAATGGCTGATCGAGCGTGGCGGCGCCCTCGATCCAGAGCGCTATTTCATCGTCATCCCCAACCTGTTCGGCAATGGATTGTCGTCGTCACCCTCCAATTCGCGAGGGCAGCTTGGCGAGGCACCATTCCCGCTGATCAGCTACCACGATGCGGTCGCGGTGCAGCGCCGGTTGCTGGTCGAGCAATTCGGCATCGCCAAAATCGCATTGGTGTACGGCTGGTCGATGGGCGGCATGCAGGCCTATCACTGGGCGACCTGCCATCCGGATATGGTGGAGCGCGCCGCCGTCGTCTGCGGCAGTGCGCGCTGCTCGCCTTACAATGCCGTCTTTCTCGAAGCGGTGAAGGCGGCGCTCACCGCCGATCCCGCGTTCGAAGATGGCCGCTTCACGCGCAAGCCCGAAGCAGGGCTGCGCGCGATGGGGCGCGTCTATGCGGGCTGGGCGATGTCCTACGAGTTCTACCGCGACGAGACATGGCGTGAATCCGGCTTCGGCTCGCTGGAAGATTATCTGGCGGTCAGCTGGGATATGGCCTTCGCGCATCGCGATGCCGATAATCTGCTAGCGCAGATCGCGACCTGGCAGAACGGCGACGTCAGCCGCTGCGCCGCGTTCGCGGGTGATCTCGATCGGGCGCTTGCAGCTGTCCGTGCCCGCATCGTGCTGATGCCAGGACAGACCGACCGCTATTTCGATTGGCGCGACAACGAGGCCGAGCTCGGCAGGCTGGTCAATGCCCGCTCTGCCGAACTGCGCCCCATCCCTTCGATCCACGGCCATCGTGCCGGCAATCCGATTCGGATTCCGGCGGATCGTGCCTTCATCAACGCGGCGGTCTCAAGCCTTTTGCAGAGCTGACAGGAGCGCGAAGCTTCTCATGAGTTTGGTGCATGCTATCGATACGCCAGCCCGGCAAAAGCCGCTGACCGCGGCGATGCTCCGCGACCTTTCAACGCGGTCCGATCGGCAGGGCGCGCTGCGCACGCTCAGCCATTATGCCGCGATCGCCGTGACCGGGGCCCTCATCTGGTTGGTCTCCTCGCGCGCCGGCGTTGTCTGGGCGCTGCCGCTGATCCTGATCCAGGGCTTTCTTGTCGCCTTCCTGTTCATGGCGGTCCACGAGACGGCTCACAAGACCGCGTTCAAGAGCCGAGTGCTCAATATCCTGGTCGGCTATGCCTCAGGCTTCGTCATTGCGCTGCCTTACGACTATTACTGCCTGTTCCACTGGGAGCATCACCGCCACACCCAGGACCCTGATAAGGACCCGGAGCTGATCGTTGGGCCGAAGCCGCGCAACGAGACCCAGCTTGCGATCGCCTATTCGGGCTTGCGGCAGCTTGCCGGCCGCGTGGTCCTGATGCTGGGTCACGCGCTGACCGGAAAGGTGACCGTGCCCTGGGTGCCTGAGAACAAGCGCGCAGCGGTCGTGCGCGAGGCGCGCTGCTATGTCGCGGGCTATGCGCTGTTGCTGATCGCATCCGCCGCCCTCCACACGGCGCTGCTGCTATGGATCTGGGTGCTGCCCCTGTTGCTCGGCCAGTTGATCCTGCGGCCCTATCTCTATGCCGAGCATACAGGCTGCGATTCGACGCGCAGCGCCTTCCAGAACACGCGCACCACCTACACGACCGCGTTCATGCACTGGTTCGCCTGGAACATGCCCTACCACGTCGAGCACCACGCCTATCCGTCGGTGCCGTTTCATGCGCTGTCGCGGCTGAACCGGATCGTGGACGGCGACATCGTCCATCGCGGCGCCGGCTATGTCGCGGTGACCCGCGAAACCCGGGCGTGGTTTCGCGCGCGTTTCGGTCGGGCCTAGCGCGCTCACGGCCTCGGCCTGAGCAGCGTGTCGACCAGCCGTCGGGCGGCCGCGGGCGAAAGCGGGGCGATGCCAAACACATAGCGGTAGAACAGGGTGCCATAGAGCGCGTCATAAAGATCCGCTGGCTGGCCTTCGGCGGTGATGCTGCCGCCTGTCTGCCCTTCCGCGATGATGTCGACGATGGCGCTGCGGCGGTGCTGCAGATAGCGGGCAAAGAACAACTCGGCCGATCCGGTGTTGGCGATGCATTCGGACACGACGGCGAGCTGGACGCGGCCGAATTCCCCACGCAGCGCCTCCGCATAGGCGGCGGCATGCCGCCGAAGCCGCGTTGCCGCATCGCCTGGGCCGGTCAGCGGCAGCGTCTGCGCCGCGCGGTGCAGGAAGGCATCGACCAATAGCGCCTCTCGCGACGGCCACCATTTGTAGATCGTCATCTTCGAGACCTCGGAGCGCCGCGCGATCGCGTCGATGCTTGCGGCGGCAAGGCCCGCATCCGCCATCAGCGCATAGGCGCTCTCCAGGATGGCGGCAGTGGCCTCCGTCGAGCGCGGCCGGCCGCGCCGGCTGGACACTTCGGTTTTCTCGGCGGGCGTGCTCTTCGGCATCGGCGAACGTCCAGTCCCATTGTCTTGCGTGAGGCCCGTGGCCCGCATGCGCGCAAGCATCATCTCTCAACAAAGCCTTAACAGAAACGCTGCTGCCACGCTTCCTGCTTCACCATTTCCGCGTGCCTGAAACACTGCGACCGACCGTTAAAGCTTCCGACGAAGGACGCAAGAACGAGCGAGAGCATGGGTGCGGTGGCGGTCGATCGAATGCTGGTGAAGGCGGCGGAGCATTACAATGCAGGCCGTCCGCAGCCGGCCGAGGTGCTGTGCAATGACATCCTGACCTCGCAGCCGGACTATCTGCCGGCGCTGCATCTCTCCGCCGTGATTGCCTTTGCCTCCGGACGCATGACGGAGGGCACTGCGCTGCTCGGGCGTGTGTTCGATCTCGATCCGAACCACGTCCCGGCCTTGGATACGCTGGGTGATGCGCTCGCCGTGAAGGGCGAGCATGGAGGTGCGATCAAGGCGTTCGCGCGCGCCGCCGCGCTGCGGCCGCATGATGCCACACGCCATGCCAAGCTCGGTAGCGCATTGCTCGAGCTGTCACGGTTCAGGGAGGCCGAGGCCGCCTATCGCCATGCGCTGTCGCTTGCGCCGAATCTGACGCGCACGCGGTTCAACCTCGCGGTCGCGCTGACGCGCCAGCACAAATATTCCGAAGCCGAGCAGGCCTATCGTGCGGTTCTCTTTGGCGATCCGGCCTATCCCGGCGCCTGGGTCGCGCTTGGGAGCGTGCTGGCCGAGCAGGACAAGTTCGACGAGGCTGTCTCGGCCTATCTGAACGGATTGGGACTCGATCCGAACGATGCCGCGATCCACAGCGCACTCGGCGCGGTGCTGTTCAAGCAGGACCAGTTCGAGGATGCGATCGTCCATTTCCGCCGCGCGATTGCGCTTGCGCCGGGTGATATTGCTGCGGTGGCGCTGCTGGGCCATGCCCTCCATGAGGCCGACCGGCCGGAGGAGGCCGCCGAAACCTACCGCCAGGCCTCGATCCTCGATCCCACCGACGCTGTCGTGCTGAGCAATCTGGGCGCCTGTCTTTGCCGTCTCGGGCGGCTCGAAGAGGCCGCGGTCGCCTGCGAGCGCGCTTTGGCGCTCAAGCCCGATCACGCGCCGGCGCATACCAATCTCGGCATCATCTATGAGAACCAGGGTGATGC
The DNA here is from genome assembly GCF_000239815.1 of Bradyrhizobium sp. STM 3843. GTDB lineage: Bacteria > Pseudomonadota > Alphaproteobacteria > Rhizobiales > Xanthobacteraceae > Bradyrhizobium. Next base: position 14,645 of record NZ_CAFK01000344.1, read on the forward strand.
CGAGGCGGCCGTCGCCGCACACCGGCGTGCCATTGCCGCCGATGCGGCCTATGCCCGCGGTCACGCCAATCTGGCGGTCGCGCTGCGCAACACCGGGGATCTCGACGAGGCGCTCGCCGCGTCGCATCAGGCGGTTGCGCTTGCGCCGGACAATGCGCTGACCCGCTACAACCACGCGCATTTCCTTCTGATGTCTGGCGACTTCAAGAACGGCTTCGTCGAGCATCAATGGGGCCGCAGGTGCAGGAGCCTGTCCGACGGCATGCCGAGCTTCGCCGAGCCGGAGTGGCAGGGCGAGCCGCTCGAGGGCCGCACGCTTCTCCTGTTCGCCGACTATGGCATCGGCGATGCATTGCAGTTCGTTCGCTATCTGCCGATGGTCGCGGGCAAAGGCGGCTCGATCGTGCTGCAGGTGCAGCCTGCGATCGCATCGCTGTTGCGGCCGATGCCGGGCGTCGCCGTCGTTGCCCGTGGCGAGCCGCTGCCGCATTTCGATCTGCAGCTTGCGCTGATGGATCTGCCGCGCATCTTCGCCACCACGCTCGAAACCATTCCGGCCGATATTCCCTATCTGCAGGCCGATCCGGTGAAAGTCGCGCGCTGGCGCGCGGAGCTTGCCAAGACGCCGCGGCTGAAGGTCGGCGTGGTCTGGGCCGGCAATCCCCGGCACAAGGGCGACGGCCAGCGTTCGCTGGCCGCCGAGGCGGTGCTGCCGCGCCTCGTCACGCCGGGCGCTCAGCTGTTCAGCCTGCAGAAGGAGCCGCGACCCGCGGATGCGCAGGTCTTGGCGCAGCTCGGCAGCGCAGTCATCGATCTGGCGCCGGCGCTCGGCGATTTCGCCGATACCGCCGCCGCCGTCGCGGCCCTCGATCTCGTGATCTCGGTCGATACGTCGACGGCGCATCTTACCAGCGCATTGGGGGGGCCGGTGTGGATGCTGCTGCCTTATGCGCTCGACTGGCGCTGGCTGCGCGATCGCGAGGACAGCCCCTGGTATCCGACCATGCGGCTGTTCCGCCAGGAGAAGCCGCGGGCCTGGGACGGCGTGCTGGCGCGCGCCGCTGCCGAACTTGCGCGCGTCGCGGCCGGCCAGCGCGAGCTGCTCTGTCCACAGGCGACGCGGGGAGCTAATCCCACTGCGTCATAAGTATCGTCATTCCGGGGCAGCCCGTTAGGGCTGAACCCGGAATCTCGAGATTCCGGGCTCGATGCTGTCGCATCGCCCCGGAATGACGCCGAAGTAAGCCATGTCTCGTGCTTGTGACGCAGTAAGACTAACCCACGAGCAGCTCTTTGACCCGCGGCACCACCTTGTGGCCATAGAGCTCGATGCTGCGCATCAGCTTGGCATGCGGCAGCGGCCCCGCGGAATATTTCAGCTGGAAGCGCGATAGCCCGAGCGCCTTTACGGTCGTGGCGATCTTGCGCGCGACGGTCTCGGGCGAGCCGACATAGAGCGAGCCGTGATCGGCCTCCTGCACGAACTCGTCGCGGCCCATTGGCGGCCAGCCCCGCTCCTTGCCGATCCGGTCGCGCATGATCTTGTAGTCCGGCCACAGCTCCTCGCGCGCCTGCGCGTCGGTCTCGGCGACGTAACCCGGCGAGTGCACGCCGATCGGCTTGGCCTCACGACCGAATTGCTGTAGCGCGCGTTGATAGAGCTCGACATAAGGCGCAAAGCGCTGGGGATTGCCGCCGATGATCGCCAGCATCAGTGGCAGCTCATAATGGGCGGCGCGCACCACCGATTCAGGGCTGCCGCCCACGCCGATCCAGGCCTTGAGCCGGCCGTGCTCGACCGGAGGATAAACCAGCTGATTGCGCAGCGGCGGCCGCAGCTTGCCCTCCCACGTCACGGGCTCCTGCGCGAGCAGCGTCACGAACAGATCGAGCTTCTCCTCGAACAGCTCGTCGTAGTCCTTCAGATCGAAGCCGAACAGCGGGAAGGATTCGGTGAACGAGCCACGCCCCAGGATCACCTCGGCGCGGCCATTGGAGACCGCATCGAGCGTCGCAAAGCGCTGGAACACCCGGATCGGATCGTCCGAGCTCAACACAGTCACGGCAGAACCGAGACGGATGTGCTGCGTCCGCGCAGCAATCGCGGCCAGCGCCACTTCCGGTGAGGAGATCGCGAAATCGCCACGGTGATGCTCCCCCAGCCCGATGAAGTCGATGCCGAGCTCGTCGGCGAGCACGGCTTCGTCAACGACGTCGCGGATCACCTGCGCATGCGGCAGCTGGGCGCCGTCCTCCTTGCGCGTGACGTCGCCGAACGTATCCAATCCAAATTCAAGCTGTGTGGTCATCGGACGCTTTCTACTTTTGGGACGGCCCCGCGCTCATCGCAAGACGGCCGATCCCACCGCTGCAGCGCGATGTAGGCGTTCGGTGGCGTCGTGGAAAGGGCACGCCGCGAAACGCATCGTTTCGGTCTGGCGCCGCCGCTTCTACATCGCGATGGCCGGGCTTGACGGAATGGCCCAATCGGCACTTATCGTTATCGCGCAGCGAGCGCGTTGTCTTTACCGCCAGCGCTCGCGCATGCGAGCGCCGATGTCGATGCGCGGGCCCTGGCTTGCGATGGGAGACGCGGCCTGTGCGCGCGGCCAGCTGGTGCGCTCGAACAGCGGTACGAGCGCCTCGGGGATGAAGCGCGTGCGCGAGGCGTAGACGTGACGATCGCCGCGCACCGGCTGGCCGTGCACGAAGAAGCGCTGCGGCACCAGGAGATGGAGGTCGTCCTTGGCGCGGGTCATCGCGACATAAAGCAGCCGGCGCTCTTCCTCCAATTCCGCGCTGGTGCCGGCGCCGAGATCGGACGGCATGCAGCCGTCGACCACGTTCAGCACATGCACGGAATTCCACTCCATGCCCTTGGCGGAGTGGATGGTGGAGAGGATCAGATAATCCTCATCAAGAAGCGGCACGCCGGACTGGTCCGATGTCGCATCCGGCGGATCGAGCGTCAGCTCGGTCAGAAAGCGCTCGCGTGAGGCATAGCCGCTCGCGATCTGTTCGAGCTGCAGCAGGTCAGCGGTGCGTACTTCCGCATCATCGTGCACGCGTTCGAGATGGGGTTGATACCACCGCCTGACCCGCTCGATGTCGGAAGGCCATTCCGACACGAGCAACTGCTCCATCGTCCGCGCAAACGCGGCCCAGTCGTCGCCGGCGCGCGCCGGCGTCGGCTGCCGGCAAAGCGCCGCAACCGGCTCCGGCGCGTCGGCGACCGCGTCGAGCAGGCGCTGCGCCGAGGCCGGTCCTACGCCCGGAATGAGGTGAAGCACGCGAAAGCCGGCGATCCGATCGCGTGGATTTTCGACGAAGCGCAGGAACGCCAGCACGTCCTTGACATGGGCGGCATCGAGGAACTTCAGCCCGCCGAATTTGACGAATGGAATGTTGCGCCTGACCAGCTCCACTTCCAGCGGTCCGCTGTGTGAGGAAGTCCGAAACAGCACCGCTTGCTGTTTCAACGCCACGCCTTCCTCGCGCCTGGCCAGCACCTGCTCGACCACATAGCGCGCCTGGTTGGCCTCGTCGCTGACGGTGACGAGAAGCGGCTTGCGCGAGGCGGCACGATCGGTCCACAGGTTCTTGGTGAAGCGTTCGCGCGCAAGGCCGATGACGCCGTTGGCGGCGGAGAGGATCGGTTGCGTCGAACGATAGTTGCGGTCCAGCGTGACGATCTCCGCCCGCGGGCTGAACTGATCGGGAAAATCCAGGATGTTGCGCACAGTGGCGGCGCGAAACGCGTAGATCGACTGGGCGTCGTCGCCGACCACCGTGAGCCCCGCGCCGTCAGGCTTCAGCGCCAGCAGGATCCGCGACTGCAGATGATTGGTGTCTTGATATTCGTCGACCAGCACATGATCGAAGCGGCCGCCGATCTCTTCGGCAATGGCCGCATCCGCCATCATCTGCGCCCAGTAGAGCAGCAGATCGTCGTAGTCGAGCACGTTCTGCGCCTGCTTGGTCTCGACATAGGCGGCAAACAGCCCCTTCAGCTCATTGGCCCATTCGGCACACCAGGGGAAATGTCGCGCCAAGGCGTGTTCGAGCGCCATGTCGGCGTTGACGCAGCGGGAGTAGATCGCAAGGCAGGTTCCCTTGGTCGGGAAGCGGCGCTGCGTGTTCGACAACCCGCGCTCATGGCGAACGAGGTTCATCAGGTCGGCGGAATCCTCGCGATCATGAATCGTGAAGGCAGGATCGAGCCCGACGCGTTCGGTGTATTCGCGCAACAGCCGCGCCCCGAGACCATGGAAGGTGCCGGCCCAGGTCAGGCCCGCTGTGATGGCTTCGGCATTGGCGCCCAGCACCTTGCGTGCGATGCGCTCGACCCGTCGGCTCATCTCGGCTGCGGCGCGGCGCGAGAACGTCATCAGCAGGATGCGTCGCGGATCGGCGCCGTTGACGAGCAGATGCGCGACACGATGCGCCAGCGTGTTGGTCTTGCCGGAGCCGGCGCCGGCGATGATCAGGAGCGGACGGCCCGGCAAAGCACCGACGCCGCCATGCTCGACGGCGCGTCGCTGCTCCGGATTGAGATCGTCGAGATATGTCGTCGCTTGCGCCAGCACGAATCGCTCCCCAACCGGCAGAATCCGCGATTTCTTTCGCGTGCGCAACGAGATGCGCGGCGACTGCAGTATTTTGCCTGATTCGCAATCGCGCTTTTTTGTCACGGTTGCCCACAGAGCGCGCGCGAGATGCTTGCGCTGGCGCGCGGCGACTCCTATCCAATCAGGCCCGTCACGAATCTCGGAAGAACACCGTGCCGAATTTTGCGTCTATCATTGCCGCCGAGCTCGCCGTCCGCGACGCCCAGGTCCAGGCCGCGATCGATCTCCTTGATGGAGGCGCGACCGTTCCGTTCATCGCCCGCTACCGCAAGGAAGCGACCGGCATGCTGGACGACACCCAGCTACGCACGCTCGAAGAACGGCTGCGCTACCTGCGCGAGATGGACGCGCGGCGGACTGCGATCATCGAAAGCATCAAGGCGCAGGGCAAAATGACGCCGGAGATCGAGCTGGCGCTCGCAACAGCCGACACCAAGGCCCGCCTCGAAGACATCTACCTGCCGTTCAAGGAGAAGCGGCGCACCAAGGCGCAGATCGCCAAGGAGGCCGGGCTCGAGCCGCTCGCCGATATGTTGATATCAGATCCAATGAAGGATCCGCAGGTCGAGGCCAAGGCCTTCATCACCAAGGATGGCGAGAATCCGGTCAAGGACGTCAAGGCGGCGTTGGAAGGCGCACGCGCCATCCTGGTCGAGCGCTTCGCCGAACACGCCGACCTCGTCGGTTCGCTGCGCGAGGAGATGTGGGGGCGCGGCCAGGTGAAATCGGCAGTGCGCCACGGCAAGAAGACCGCGGGCGCCAAATTCGCCGACTATTTCGAATTCTCCGAGCCGTATGCCAAGCTGCCGTCGCATCGCATTCTGGCGATGCTGCGCGGCGAGAAGGAAGAGGTGCTGCAGCTCGATTTCGGCGATGGCGAGCCGGAGGACTCGACCGATCCCTCGCTGTATGAGAACCGCATCGCGGTTACGTTCGGGGTCTCGCGGCAGGGCCGGCCGGCCGATCAGTTCCTGTCCGACTCCGTCCGCTGGGCTTGGCGTACCCGGATCAAGACGTCGCTGGCGCTCGATATAAGGATGCGGCTGTGGCAGGAGGCCGAGAAGGAAGCCGTCCGCGTGTTCGCGGCCAATCTGCGCGACCTCCTGCTGGCGGCGCCAGCCGGCGGCCGCGCCACGCTCGGGCTCGATCCCGGCTTCCGCACCGGCGTCAAGGTCGCCGTCATCGACCGCACCGGCAAGTTCGTCGACCACACCACGATCTATCCGCATGAGCCGCAGCGGCAGTGGAACGAGAGCATGCTCACGCTGGCGCAGCTATGCGTGAAGCACCGCATCGAGCTGGTCGCCATCGGCAACGGCACCGCCTCGCGCGAGACCGAGAAGCTGGTCGCCGATCTCATCAAGCTGAAGCCGGACCTCAAGCTGACCAAGGCGATCGTCTCTGAGGCCGGCGCGTCGGTCTACTCGGCCTCCGAATTCGCGGCCAAGGAATTTCCCAATCTCGACGTCTCGATCCGCGGCGCGGTCTCGATCGCCCGGCGCCTGCAGGATCCGCTGGGCGAGCTGGTCAAGGTGCCGCCGGCCTCGATCGGTGTCGGCCAGTATCAGCACGACCTCAACCAGTATGAGCTGGCGCGCGCGCTCGATGCCACGGTGGAAGACTGCGTGAACGCGGTCGGCGTCGATCTCAATACCGCTTCCGCGCCGCTGCTGGCGCGCGTCTCCGGCATCGGCGAAAGCCTCGCGCAGAACATCGTCGCCCATCGTGATGCCAATGGACCGTTCCCAAGCCGCGACAAGCTGAAGGAAGTGCCGCGGCTGGGGCCGAAGGCGTTCGAGCAATGCGCGGGCTTCCTGCGCATCCGCGACGGCGACAATCCGCTCGACGCCTCGGGCGTGCATCCGGAATCCTATCCGATCGTGAAGAAGATCCTGGAGGCGACCAAGAGCGACATCAAGGCGCTGATTGGCGAGAGCAAAGCGCTGAAGGCGCTCAATCCGGCAAAGTTCGCCGACGAGCGGTTCGGTGTTCCGACCGTCACCGACATCATTCGTGAGCTCGACAAGCCGGGTCGCGACCCGCGTCCGGAATTCAAGACGGCGACCTTCCAGGAGGGCGTCGAGAAGATCAGCGATTTGAAGCCCGGCATGATCCTGGAAGCGACCGTCACCAACGTCGCGGCGTTCGGAGCCTTCGCCGACATCGGCGTGCATCAGGACGGTCTGATCCACATCTCGGCAATGTCCGAAAAGCGCATCAATGATCCGCGGGAGGTGGTGAAGCCCGGCCAGGTCGTGAAGGTGAAGGTGCTGGACGTCGACGTGCCGCGGAACCGGATCTCGCTGACGCTCCGGCTGTCCGATCCGCTGCCGGCCAAGGGCGAGAAGCGCACCAGCGCGCGGCCGCCGACGGCGGCGCGCATGACCACGCGCGAGGAGAAGCCATCCGGCGGCGGCGCCTTTGCGGCCGCGATGGCCAAGGCGGCGGAGCGGCGCAAGGGCGCATAAGACGAGACATCGCATTTGCGGGTATGGCCAATGGCGCTGTCGGATGATCCGGCAGCGCCATTTTGCTGCGATGGGGACAAGCTGACCTCTGCGGTCTGAAATCCGTGAACCGGATTGGCTGTCCGGCGACACATCTTCAATCGGAAGCTCGTTCAATCGGAGGGGTCGTCTCGCGCGATTGCGATCGGGAAGGATGCATTGCCATGGCCGATCTGCCCACGCCTGACTTCAGTTTCGATCCCAGCGCGACGGGCGCTTGCGTTGCCGGCGTCCGGCCCTACCGCAACGGCAGCTACCGCCTCGAAGCCGAAGCGATCGGGAGTAAATTCATCGTTCACAATTATGGACATGGCGGCGCCGGCATCACCTTGAGCTGGGGCTGCGCGGCCAAGGTGCGCGACCTGGTCAGGGCGCGTCTTGCCGCCTCCGGCCAGAGCCACGTTGCCGTGCTTGGTGCGGGGGTCATGGGCTTGACCGCGGCAACCATGCTGAGCGAATTCGGCGCCCCCGTGACGATCTATGCCGATCGCGCACCATCGGAAACGACGTCCCATAAAGCGGGCGGCCAATGGGCGGTTTCGGTGGTGGAGTTTCAGGGCAAGGAGGGCGAGCTCGCCGATATCGTCCGGATCGCCTACACCACTTTCAAGCAAAGTATCGGCAAGGGCTTTGGCGTCTACGAACGGCCGAACTACACTGCGACCCGCTCGCACAATATGGATGTCGTGCTCAAGCTCGCGCCCGGCCTCATTCCAGCGCCGAGGGCGCTGCCGCGCTTGCCGTTCGAGGGGCACACGCATTCCGGCTTTGTGTATCAAACGCTCCTGATCGAGCCGCCGGCTTTCTTGTCGAAGCTGCAAACGGATTTGCAGGCGCGCGGCGTGCCTATCGTGAAGAAGACGTTCGCCAACAAATCGGCCGTGTTCGACTTGGCCGAGGGCATCATCGTCAACTGCACCGGACTTGGGGCCATGACGCTCTGGGGCGACACGAAGATGGCGCCGATCAAGGGACAACTTGCAATGCTGCCGCCCCAGCCGGGCCTGACATATCTTTATGGTCAGAGTGGCTATCTGTTTCCGCGCGATGATCATGTCGTGATCGGCGGGACATTCGAGGTCGGGGTGAACAACGAGATCGCGGACAAGGCAATCTGTCAGGACCTCGTTCGCCACATCGCGTCGTTGTTCGGCAAGGCTGTCAAGAAGCCGCTCCCGGACAATCATATCCATCATCCGGATCATGCACCGATCGTCAACCCGGCCGAGGTTTGAATGGCTGCGACGGCTTGGCATATCCAATCTGGAACCCCACGATGCTGCTTGCACCGCTGTCGGATTCCGCGAGAATTGAAATGTCGTTTGTGCACCGCATCGGGCGCAATCGAGCCCGGCGATTCATCTTGGGCCGATCAGCGCGCGAGCAACCGCCTGCGAGCGGCTTCGAGCTGCGAAGACGCGTCAGCCCATTCAATCGAATAGTCAGGCCCGGTGTCCTTTCGGACTGCCTTGCTCAGCGATCGTGCAACGCGTCTTGGAGACTGGTGTTGACTGCATCGAGAACGCGGCGCAATTTTAAATATCGCGGCGTGACATCATCAAGGATGAAAGAACGTGTCGTTCTCGTTGGGATCATCCGAGCATGCGCAGTCGAGTTTGGCCTCGACCATGCTCATGCTGGTGCGAACGTGTTGGATGCTCCGACGGTTCCCAGCATTGCTGGTCCCCCACAGCGCTTGTCGAGCGCCGGCTACTACTTGTGGGTTAAGGTCATCAACCGTACAAATACGGGGTGCTCAAAATGTCCAGCGACTATGGTATCCTAAGGCGTGCTTCCATTATTTTTGCTCTCGACGCATGAGTGATCGCACATGGCCGAACAAACAACTTCCCGGGGTGAGATTTTCGTCGTCGATGACGACCCTGCCGTGCGTGACACCCTCTCGATGGTCTTGTCGGCCGGCGGCTATGACGTGATCTGTTTTGCGGACGGAGCCGCGTTATTGGCGGTGGCGCGAACGAGGACGCCGGCCTGCATTCTGCTGGATGTGCATATCCCCGGGAAATCCGGGCTCGACATCCTGCGAGAGCTCCACGGCGAGGATTATCCGGCGCCGATCTTCATGATTTCCGGGCAAGGCGACATTCCGATGGCGGTGAACGCCATCAAGTACGGCGCGCTCGACTTCATCGAGAAGCCGTTTCGCGGCAGCGAGATCGTCGCGCGGCTGAACGAGGCGATCGGCGCCTTTGCGCGCCGGCAAAAGGAGAATGCGGCGCCCAAGATCGGCTCGTTGCATTTCCCCGGTCGGGAGCCGCTGACGCGGCGTGAGCGTGAAGTGCTGGAGCAATTCACCGCCGGCGCTTCGAACAAGGAAGCCGGCCGCTCGCTCGGGATCAGCCCGCGCACGATCGAGGACCATCGCGCCAACATCATGAAGAAGCTCGGCGCCCGAAATGCCGCGGACTTGATCCGCATTGTCATGACGGCCTCACGCGCATCCTGACCGCAGCAGGAGTGGGCGCCCTGCGTGGCGCCGCAGCAAGCTTGCTCAGGCCTCGGCGGCAAGTGCCGTGCGAATCAGTCTGGCGAGCTCCGACTTGCGATAGGGTTTGGCGAGCAGGAGGATCCCGGACTCCAGCCGGCCGTGATGGACAATCGCGTTCTCGGTGTAGCCGGAGGTAAACAGCACCTTCTGACCTGGCCGGATGCGCTGGATTGCGGACGCGAGCTGCCGCCCGTTCATGAAGCCGGGCATGATGATGTCGGTGAACAGGAGCTCGAACGGCGCATCCGATCGCGCGATGGCCAGCGCTTCATTCGCATTCGCAGCCTCCAGCGTGGCATAGCCCAGCGAATGCAGTTGCGCGAGTACGTAGCCGCGCACCAGACGGTCGTCCTCGACCACGAGGATCGTCTCATCGCCACCTTCGATCGGAACGGCCGAGGCCGCAGCGGAAGCCACGGCGCCGCTGCGGCCTGGCGGCAGATACATCCTGATCGTGGTGCCGTGACCTTCCTCGCTGTAGATCCTGATATGCCCGGCCGATTGCTTCACGAAACCGTAAACCATCGAAAGTCCGAGGCCGGTCCCCTTTCCGGGTCCTTTCGACGTGAAGAAGGGGTTGAAGACCTTGTCCATAATGGCCGTCGGGATGCCCGTGCCGCTGTCGCTGACGGCGATCATCGCATAACGCCCGGGCCGGACGTCGTCGTAGAGATTGGTGTAGTTTTCATCGAGATCGGCCCAGCCGGTCTCAAGGATCAACTTGCCGCCATCCGGCATCGCGTCGCGCGCGTTGAGCGCCAGATTGATGACGGCCGTGGCGAGCTGGTTGGGATCGACATGAGCGATGCAGCTCTCGTCATTGAACACCGATTCGATTTCGATCTGCTCGCCCAGCGTCGGCCGAAGCAGCTTGGCGGTGTCGATCATCAACGTATTGATGTCGATCTCGCGCGGTTGCAGCGGCTGCCGCCGCGCGAAGGCGAGCAGATGCTGGGTAAGGGCTGCACCCCGTCCCGCCGCTTCGTCGATCATTTTGGTGATCGCGGCGAGCTGCGGCTCCTTGGCGACGGCGCCGGCAAGGATCTCGATGGTGCCGGTGATGACGGTCAGGATGTTGTTGAAGTCGTGCGCAATGCCGCCGGTGAGCTGGCCGATCGCCTCCATCTTCTCGGATTGGCGAATCCGTTCCTCCGCGGCGACCTTGTCGGTGAGGTCGCGGAAGAAGCCGTTGAAGACGAAGCCGTTACGGGTCTTCAGCGCCGTGACGCTCAGCTCCGCCTTGAATTCGCGGCCGTCGCGGCGGCGGACCATGATCTCATGACGCTGGCCGCTTCCCAATCCGTCGCTTGCACCGGTCAGCAGGACGCGCCCGAGCGCGGCCTTGAGCTCGTCGCGATCCTGCTCCACGGAGATCAGCTCGAAGACGTCCTTGCCCAGAATTTCCTCGCGCGGCCAGCCGAAGATCTTCTCCGCCTGTGAGTTCCAGTTGAGGATGCTGCCGCTATCATCGATCTGGACGAAGGCGTCGAGCGCGGTCTCGACGATATTGCGGGCCAACTGCTCACTCTCGCGCAGGGAATCCTGCGCGAGCCGGCTTTCGGTCATGTCGCGGCCGATGAAGAAGTGGCGCTGCACCGGTTCGGACCAGCTTGCGGTCCATGAGAGGGTGACGATCCGGCCGTCCTTGTGGACGTAGTGGGAGTCCGAGCTTCGTGGCCGCTGCCCGCGGCGAGAGGCGCGCATTCCCTCGCGGGCCTTCGGCAGGTCGTCGGGATGGATGAACTCGGAGCCGCTGCGGCCGATCATCTCCGCCGGAGCATAGCCGAGGATGGTTTCCGCGCTTGGGCTGACCTGAACCAGCGTGCCTTTGCGATCGGTGATCAGGATCAGGTCTTGCGAGCTTTCGAAGATGCGGCGCCGCTCTTCGGTCTGCTGGCGCAGCGCCTGCTCGGTCTTGCGGCTCTCGGTGATGTCGCGCGCGATCATGACGGCGCCGGTGGTCTGCCCGGTCGGTGATTTGATCGGCGCGATGCTGAGCGACACCTGGATCGGCGTGCCGTCCTTGCGCACACGGATGGTTTCGTATTGCTGGATGCGCTCGTCGCGGCCGACCCGCGCCAGGATGTCCTGGGGCTCACCGGTCCGGTCGGTCGGCACGATCAGATCGGTATTGCGCCCAACGGCCTCCTCGGCCGTATAGCCGAACACGCGCTGGGCCGCCGGATTCCAGCCGGTGATGGTGCCGTCGAGCGATTTGGTGATGATCGCATCGCTGGAGGATTCGACGGCAGCGCTGTAGAGGCGCTCGCGCGCGGCGAAGTGGTCGCGGGCCGCCTCGGTCAGGTAATGCTCCTGCACCTCGCGCTCGAGCTCGGCGGTCTTTGACCTGACCTCCTCGAGCACACGGGCGAAGGCGCGCGCCAGCACGCCGGTCTCTCCGCCGGCAGCGACGGGAATGCTCACAGGCTCGCCGCGGCCGACGCCCTCGACGGCCGCGGTCAGCTGGTGGATCGGCCGGGTCAGGGAGCGCGCCACCAGGAAGGCCAGCACGGCCGCGCACAGCATCGCGATCAGGCCGACCTCAAGAGCCGTCCTGCGGATCGTAACGGCTGGGCTCATGAAGGTGGTGTTGGGGATGGTTTCGATGACACCCACCCATTCCTGGCCGGCCAACATCGCCGGCGCGAAGGCGATGCCCCCCGGCCGGCCCTGAGCGTCACGGACGATCTGCGCAGAAACCTGGTTCGTGCCGACGGCCGCGGCCAGCGCGGGAAAGTCGTCCTGCCATTTGGTTGACCCGCCACGTTTGGAGGCAAATTCGCGCTCCGATTCCGGATGGAAGAGATAGTCGCCACGCGCATTGACCACATAGAGCTGCGCTCCCGGTCGGGCAGCTGCCCGCAGCTGCGCAAAGATCGGACGCATGTCGACGTCGATCATGAGGATGGCGAAGGGCTTGCCGTCCGGTGCGAACACCGGCGTTCCGACGCAAAGCATGGGAACACCGGTTTTCGGGTCCGTCGTGTTTCCGTCCAGAATGACCGGCGAGATGCGGATCTGCCCGGGCGCGAGGCGCAATGTCTCGGCGATATAAGGGCGGTCGCCGCGCTCGATCAGCTCGCTCTCGGGCACGATGCGGACGCTGTTGTTCGGCCCGAGCCGGTCGACGCGGACCAGTTCGCGCCGGTTGTTGTCCAGGCCGATCAGGCGGAACATGGCGTAGTTCGGCTCGGCTTCCAGCTCGGAGAAGAAGCGCATTGCCACCCGTTCGCGCCACGACTGGGCCGAGAGCCCCTCGCGCGGATCGAGCCCGCCAATCATCATGGTGCGGATCAGTGTCGCGATGCTGGGATCGGCGCGGTAGCTCGCCAGATCGTTGCGCGCGCCACCCACATAGGATTCCAGTTCGGTGGCCATCAGCCGGGCATGCGCCTCGACCCGATCCAGCGCGCGCGGCAGCAATGCCTGCTCCAGACTGCGATAGCCCAGCCAGCCGACCGCAAACACGGCGATGGCCACCAGCAGGATCATCGCGACCGCAAGTCGGGTGGTCAGGGTCATTCGCTGCCAAGCCGCAAGGACGCCGAAGCGGTAGGGCGCTTCAGGCGCTGACAGAGTCGGCGAGCTGATTCTGGCCTCAGGAGTTCGAAATAGCATCGGGACCCGGCTTTGAGTGACCAGCGGCACGGCTGGCGGAGGCAAGACCGTCGGCAACCAGGGCCAGCAGCGTCGCCGGCTTAAACGGCTTTGGCAGGGCCGAGACCGCACCGAGCTTCATGGCCATGGTAAGATAATCGGGTTCGGGAATCGAGCCTGGTGTCTGCGGCCTGCCTGAGGTCATGATGATCGGAACATCCGGACGCTGCTTCAGGATCAGCCGCATGGTCTCCAGCCCATCCATGCCCGGCATGAAAATGTCGAGCACAAGGAGATCGAAATTCTCAGCACGAAATTTCGAGAATGCTTTTTGGCCGTCCTGCGCGACCACGACCGCGTGTCCGGCCTGCTCCAGGACGCGACGGATCGTCAGTTGAATGACCGGATCGTCGTCCACGACCAGTATCTTTGCCATGGCCTCAAACCCCGATTCGGCTGGCATCAACACCAACGAGCAGTTGCAAAGCTTTGCCCAATTCACGGCCGGCTGCAAGCATTTAGCCGAGCCGCGCAAAGCGATCCCCGGCTAATGGGGCCAAACCGGCAAACCATCGGTTTCACGCCGGACGGAGTTCCGGCGCGCTCTCTCGGAAGGGAGTGAGCGGTTCCGATCTGGACACGCTCAATTGTCCGATCGGAACGCGTCATGTTCGCCTAAGCCCATTAAGCGAAAAGTCACCACGATACCCGTTTGCGTGTCCCGATGACTTCGCCCGCTCCGGCCGTCATTCGGCCAGATAGGTCGGATAGGTCCTGCGGATCGCGGCGAGGTCGCCGAACGTCCCCGAAAGATGGCTGCGCAAATGCGCCTGGGCTTCGTCCGGCTTGCCGTCGGCGATCGATCTGGTGATCAGGCGATGGTGGCGCAGGATGTCCTGCACCTTGCCTGCCGAAGGCAAATGCAGGCGGCGCAGGCGATCGATGTGGCCGCTGCGGCTGCGCACGAGCAGCCAGAGATCCTGCTTGTCCGCGGCCGCGTAGAGCCGCGCATGGAAGTCGTTGTCGGACGCCATGAAGGCTTCGAGGTCGCCATTCTTGGCGAATTGTCGCTGACGTCCGATCAGCGCGTCCAGCGCCTCCGCGAGTGCAGCGCTCGGCGACTGCGCGAGCAGCCGCACGATCTCGAGCTCCAGCGCCTGTCTCAGGAAATGCGCCTGCTGGGCCGAGCTGAGGTCGATCCGGCTCACCAGCGTCGCGTGCTGCGGGAATACGTCGACCAGTCCTTCCTCGGCCAGCCGCATCAGCGCATCGCGGATCGGTGTCGAACTCAGGCCGAACTCCGCGGCCAGTGCGACGCGCGACAGGGGCGTGCCCGGCGGCAGCGATAAGGTCGTGATCAGGCTGCGCAGCCGTTCGAACACCTGTGGGGCTGCCCGGCGACTCGGATCGAGTCGTTCGCTCGGTACTGCGGCAGGACGTGATGCGGCGATCGGAGGGGCCATGGTTTCGCTATCGTCGCAAAGCACCGGGGAGGCAGGCTTGCCAGAAATGCACTAATGCATTAGTGCATTTGCAAGGGGAGCGTCAAGCAACCCCCGGCGCGCAGGGAAGGACGTCCAAAGCATGAGCAGTCAACGAAAGCGCCCCGAGGAGCTGCGCAGTGCGCGCTGGTTTGCGCCCGACGATCTCCGCTCCTTCGGCCATCGCTCGCGCGTGATGCAGATGGGCTACGCCCAGGAGGAGTGGAAGGGCCGGCCTGTCATCGCGATCGTCAATACCTGGTCCGACGCGCAGCCATGCCACATGCATTTCAAGTCGCGGGTCGACGACGTCAAGCGCGGAGTCGTGATGGCCGGCGGTCTGCCGATCGAGCTGCCGGCGCTGTCGCTGTCGGAATCGCTGCTGAAGCCGACCACGATGCTCTATCGCAACATGCTGGCGATGGATGTCGAGGAGCTGTTGCGCAGCCATCCGGTCGACGGCGTCGTGCTGATGGGCGGCTGCGACAAGACCACGCCGGCGCTGCTGCTGGGCGCCACCAGCATGAACCTGCCGGCGATCTATCTGCCGGCCGGGCCGATGCTGCGCGGCAATTGGAAGGGCAAGACGCTGGGCTCCGGCTCGGACGCCTGGAAATATTGGGATGAGCGGCGGGCCGGTCGGTTGTCGGAGGCGGACTGGAACGCGATGGAGGCCGGCATCGCGCGCAGCCACGGCACCTGCATGACCATGGGCACGGCGTCCACGATGACGGCGATTGCTGAGGCGATCGGCATGACCCTGCCGGGCGCATCCTCGATCCCCGCCGCGGACGCCGAGCACATCCGCATGAGCTCGGCGTGCGGTCGCCGCATCGTCGAGATGGTCTGGGACGATCTGACGCCGGCGAAAATCCAGACGCGGGCGGCATTCGAGAATGCGATTGCGGTGGCGATGGCGATGGGCTGCTCCACCAATGCCATCATTCACGTCATCGCCCAGGCCCGCCGTGCCGGCGCCGATATCGGGTTGGACGATTTCGAAGCGGCCAGCCGCAAGGTGCCGGTGCTGGCCAATGTGCGGCCGAGCGGTGACACCTATCTGATGGAGGATTTCTACTACGCGGGCGGCCTGCGCGGCCTGATGAGCCGCATCGCTGAGCATCTCCATCTCGATTGTCTCACCGTGAACGGCCGCACTGTCGGTGAGAACATCGCCGATGCCGAGGTCTACAATGACGACGTCATCCGTCCAGCGTCGAACCCGATCTACCGGGAAGGCGCGCTCGCGGTGCTGAAGGGCAATCTTGCGCCCGACGGCTGCGTCATCAAGCCGTCCGCCTGCGATCCGCGCTTTCTCAAGCATACCGGGCCGGCGCTGGTGTTCGACGACTATCCGTCGATGAAGAAGGCGATCGACGATCCCGATCTCGACGTGACCGCGGATCACGTGCTGATCCTGCGCAATGCCGGGCCCCAAGGCGGTCCGGGCATGCCGGAATGGGGCATGCTGCCGATCCCGACCAAGCTCGTGAAGCAGGGCGTGCGCGACATGGTGCGGCTGTCGGACGCCCGCATGAGCGGCACCAGCTACGGCGCCTGCATTCTGCATGTCGCGCCGGAATCCCATGTCGGCGGTCCCCTGGCGCTGGTGAAGAATGGCGATCTCATCACGCTCGACGTTGCCGCGCGTAGCATCAATCTGGATGTGCCCGAGGAAGAGCTGGCACGCCGGCGGGCTGCATGGACACCGCCGGCGCCGCGTTTCGAGCGCGGCTATGGCTGGATGTTCGCCCGCCATATCAAGCAGGCCAATGACGGCTGCGACTTCGACTTCCTGGAAACCGGCTTCGGCGCCCCGATCGGCGAGCCGGCGATTTATTAGTTCAACTGTCATTCCGGGGCAGGCGAAGCCCGAACCCGGAACCTCGAGATTTGACAACCCAATATATCACCGCGACACAGGTGCGCTCCCTCTCCCCTTGTGGGGGAGGGGCGGGGAGCGGGTAACCCCAAGCGACACCATTGATGTGGACCCCCACCCCCTACCCCTCCCCGCAAGGGGGAGGGGAGAACTGCGAGCACCCGGATGACCAGACTCAGCGACAGCACCCGCAACAAACTCAAGACCGTCTCGACTGCAACCGTCGCGACCGCGCTGTTCAAGCGCGGCCTGCGCGTCCAGTGCATCCAGAACGTCCATCCCTTGAGCCCGGAGCAGCCGACCATGGTCGGCGAGGCCTTCACGCTGCGCTACATCCCGGCGCGCGAGGATCTCAACACCATCGATGTATTTCGCGATCGCAGCCATCCGCAGCGCAAGGCCGTCGAGGATTGTCCGCCGGGGGCGGTGCTGGTGATGGACAGCCGCAAGGACGCTCGGGCAGCGTCAGCAGGAGCGATCCTGGTGAGCCGTCTGCAGCAGCGCGGCGTCGCCGGCGTCGTCACCGACGGCGGTTTTCGCGACTCCGCCGAGATCGCCAGGCTCGGTATTCCAGCCTTCCACCAGCGGCCGAGTGCACCGACCAACCTCACGCTGCACCATGCGATCGAGATCAACGGGCCGATCGCCTGCGGCGACGCGCCGGTGTTTCCCGGCGACGTGATCCTCGGCGATGCCGACGGCGTCATCGTCATCCCCGCCCACCTGGCTGACGAGATCGCCGACGAGACCTTCGAGATGACCGCGTTCGAGGATTTCGTCGCGGAAGAGGTTGCCAGAGGCCGCTCGATCATGGGCCTCTATCCCGCGACGGACCCGCAGACGCCGACTGATTTTGCAGAGTGGCGGAAGAAGAACGGTCGATAGCACTTACTCCACTGTCGTCCCGGGCAAGCGCGCCCTTGCGCGCGCAGACCCGGGACCCATAACCCCAGGGCTTTGTTGTCGCGAAGAACGCCGCTCCATCCCGCTCAATCACAGCCGATCGTGGTTATGGGTCCCCGCTTTCGCGGGGACGACAGCGGTGCTGGTGCTAGCTTGAGCGCGCCTCAGCAGTGGCGGAAGAAGAACGGACGATAGCTCGCCACACGTTCCCTGTCGTCCCGGACAAGCGCGCTCTTGCGCGCGCAGACCCGGGACCCATAACCACAGGACTTTGTTGTCGCGAAGAACGCCGCTCCATCCCGCTCAATCACAGCCGACTGCGGTTATGGGTCCCCGCTTTCGCGGGGACGACAGCGGTGCTGGTGTTAACTTGGGCGCACCCGGCGTCGCTCACAACATCTCCGGTCGGAACAGCTTGCGGAACTTCCGCGTCTCCTTGCCCGAGATCATGAACTCGCCGTCGCCGCGATAATGGATCGTCTTCGGCGTTTTGGGCTTGGTCGCGACATGCGCCTTCACCACCTCGAACACGAAGACATTGTACTTCGTGACCCAGCTCGTATCGACCAATCGGCATTCGAAATTGGCGTAGCATTCCGCGATCAGCGGTGCGGCGACCGTCTGAGCGCGCTCGGCGGTCAAATCGAACGCAGTGAACTTGTCGATGTCCCGGCCGGACGAATTGCCGATGCGGACAACCTTCTCGGCAAGATCGGTCGTCGGCAGGTTGATTAGGCATTGCCGGCTCTTGCGCACAAGGTCAAAGCTGTAATTGGCCGACGAAATGCAGCAGCCGATCAGTGACGGTTGAAATTCCATCATCATTTGCCAGCCCATGGTCATGATGTTGATCTGCTCCCTATGGGCCGAACTGACCAGCACGATTGGTCCGGGCTCGAGGAAGCGCCGCACATTGTGAACTGGGAAATCAGCTTTGCGATAGGCCGACATGCGATCTATTTTTCGCGCCTCAATCCTCCGCAGGCAGCGAAAACCTCATCAACCTGCTGAGTGGGGAAGTTCTCTCCGCGCCACCAGACGGCCGTCTTCCTTCGTGATGCGCACCGCGAAATCGTAGCGGTCGATGTCGATGGCGATGTCGAGATCTTCGGGATGCAGGTGCGGCTTGGCCGGATCGCGAAAGTCCGGGATCTGCGGGCCCGCCAGAATGACATTGCGCGTGCCGGCGATGCAGCCTGGCCTGCCCTGCAGCAGGTTGCGCAGGTGGATGGCGCAGAGCTCGTCCTCGTCGGTCCGGGTCTCGCCGTTCAGGCCCATTGCCACCAGCGAGACCTGCTCCGGCGTATGTTTCGAGACGGCACGCGCGGTTGCCTTCGCCGTGACCAATGATCCCGCATAGAGCTGCGTCGCCTGTTTGGCCGCGACGATGCCCTGGGTGCCGGCGCTGGTGCGCTGGATGACTGTTGTTCCATCGAGCAGCGCCTGCGAGGCATCGAACGGTGAATTGCCGAGATCGAAGCCGTCGGGTTTATGGCCGCCGACTTCGCCCATGCAGATCTGGCCGAGGCCGGCGTCGCGTAATCTGAGCGCTTCCTCGACGGTACCGACCATGATGATCTTCGCAGCGCCTCGCGCGAGCGCCACGGCAGCCGTGGTGAAGGCGCGGAACACGTCGATGATGATGACCGCACCTTGCGCGCGTTCGGCACCGCCAAGCAGGCTGTCGATGCGGATGTCCATGGTCCCTCCGCGCATCAGGCGTTGCGGTCGGTCAATCCCACCGCCCACAATGCGAAAGCGTAGACGATCGCGACCTCATCGAGCCGGTTGAAGCGGCCGGACGCGCCGCCATGGCCGGCGCCCATATTGGTGCGCAGCAGCACTGGCCCGCCTGATGTCATGGTGGCGCGTAGCCGCGCGATCCATTTTGCCGGCTCCCAATAGGTGACGCGGGGGTCGGTGAGGCCGGCCATGGCGAGAATGGCGGGATAAGGTTTTGCGGCGACTTTGTCGTAAGGCGAATAGGACAGGATGGTGCGGAAATCCTGCTCGCTCTCGATCGGGTTGCCCCATTCCGGCCATTCGGGCGGGGTCAGCGGCAGCGTGTCGTCGAGCATGGTGTTGAGCACGTCGACGAACGGCACCTCGGCGACGATGCCGGCGAAGAGTTCGCCGGCGCGGTTGGCAACCGCGCCCATCAGCATGCCGCCGGCGCTGCCGCCATGGCCGACGATGCGCTTCTCGCCGGTGTAGTTTGTTGCGATCAGCGCGCGGGCACAGGCGGCAAAGTCGTCGAAGCTGTTGGTCTTCTTCTCGCGCTTGCCGTCGAGATACCAGCCCCAGCCCTTGTCGGTGCCACCGCGGATGTGGGCAATGGCATAGACGAAGCCGCGATCGACCAGCGAGAGACGGTTGGCGTTGAAGGATGCCGGAATCGCGTGGCCATAGGAGCCGTAGCCGTACAGCAGCAGCGGCGCCTTGCCGTCCTGCACGAAATCGCGCCGATGCAACAGCGAGATCGGCACTTCGGCGTCGTCAGGCGCCTTCGCCATGATGCGTGTGGTGACGTAGTCGGCCGGATTGTGTCCCGACGGGATCTCCTGGCGCTTGCGCAAGCTGCGCTCGCGCGTGACCATGTCGTAATCATAGACTTCCGACGGCGTGGTCATCGACGAATAGGAGAAGCGAAGCGTGGTAGTGTCGAACTCGTAGGAGCCCATCGCATCGAGCGAATAGGCCGCTTCATCGAAGGCGATCGCGTGCTCTTCGCCGCTTGTGAGATCGCGGATCACGATCGACGGCAGCGCGTTGGCGCGCTCCAGCCGCACCAGATGTCCGGCATAAAGATCGTGATCGAGCACGTAGACGCCGGCGCGATGCGGGATCAGGTCGCGCCAATTGCTCCGCTCCGGCGAGGCAAGTGGCGCCGTCACGATCTTGAAGTCGATCGCATCGTCGGCATTGGTCAGGATGAACAGCTCTTCGCCGCGATCGGCGATCGAATATTGCACGCCGTTCTGGCGCGCCGCGATCAGGCGCGGCGGCGCCTCGGGATTGGCGAGGTCGATCAGCCGCTGCTCGGAGGTCTCGTGATCGCCGCCAGCGATAACGCAGAACCGGCCGGAGGTCGATTCATGCACATGGGTGAACCAGCCGGTGTCGTGCTCCTCATAGACCAGGACGTCCTGGTCCTGCGGCGTGCCGAGCCGATGGCGCCATACCTGCATCGGACGATGATTGTCATCGAGCTTGACGTAGAAGAAGCTCTTGCAGTTCAGCGCCCAGACCACGCCGCCGTCGGTCTCCTCGACGATGTCTTTGTGATCCGTGGCCGACTCCCAGTCGCGGATCCGGATCGCAAAATATTCCGAGCCCTTGGTGTCCGCGCTCCAGGCCACGAGCTTGTGATCATAGGAGTGGCGGCTGCCGCCGAACTTGAAATAGTCGTGGCCCTTGGCGAGCTCATCGCCGTCAAGTCCGATCGTCTCGGCGCCCCCGTTGCGCGGCATGCGGCAGAACAATTCGTGCTGGCCACCTTCGCGAAATTTGCGGAAATAGGCGTAAGCGCCATCGGGCGACGGCACCGAGGAGTCGTCCTCCTTGATGCGGCCGCGCATCTCCGCGACCAGCGTCTTCTGCAGCGTTGCGGTGTGACCGAGCACCCCCTCCGCATAGGCGTTTTCCGCCTCGAGATAGCTGCGGATATCAGCATCGAGCTGCGAAGGATCGTGCAGCACCTCCTGCCAGTTCTCGTCCTTCAGCCAGGCATAATCATCCTGGACGGTGATGCCGTGGCGGGTGAAGGAATGCGGGCGGCGTGGCGCCACCGGCGCCTGTTCGGTCTTGGTGCTCATCTGTTCCCTTTACAGCGGGCTTTCGCCCGACGGGCCGACATTTTCGCCGAGCCATTGGATCGCGGCATCGAGGCCGCCTCTGCCATGCGGCATCTTCAACGCAATCAGCGCCATTTCGATCACGCCGAGCGTTCCCAACACCATCGGTGCGTTGACATGGCCCATATGGGCGATGCGGAAGGCCTTGCCCTGCAGGTCACCGATGCCGACACCGAGCACGACACCGCACTGTTCCTTGCAATAGCGCTGCAGCACCGCGGGATCGTGGCCGCCGCCGACCAGCACAGTGGTCACGGTGTTCGACCGCTCGGAGGGTTCGGCGATGTTGAAGCCCAGCACCTGGCCTTCGCTCCAGACATTGACAGCGCGCCGCACGGCTTCGCCGAGCAGACGGTGGCGGCGGAACGCGTGTTCGAGCCCTTCGGCAAACAACATGTCGATCGCCTGGCGCAGCGCGAACAACAGATGCACCGGCGCGGTGCCGCCATATTTGCGGTAATGCTCGATACCCTCGCGCTCGCTCCAGTCCCAATAGGGCGTGCGCAGACCGGCCGTTTTGTGCGCTTCGAGCGCGCGGGCGTTGGCGGCAACGAAGCCGAGGCCCGGCGGCGTCATCAGCCCCTTCTGCGAGCCGGACATCGCGACGTCGATGCCCCATTTGTCCATCTCGAACGGCATGCAGCCGAGCGACGCCACCGTATCCACCATGTACAGCGCCGGATGGCCGGTCGCCTTGATCGCCTTGCCGATCGCCTCGATATCGTTGGCGACGCCCGAGGCGGTGTCGACCTGCGCCACCACGATTGCCTTGATGGTGTGCTCGCGGTCGGCGCGCAGCCGCGCTTCCACTTCGGCCGGCCGCACCGCGCGACGCCAGTCACCGCGCAGCACTTCGACCTCGGCGCCCATGGCGCGCGCCGCCTGACCCCAGCCGATCGCAAAGCGGCCGCTCTCCAGCACCAGCAGCTTGTCGCCCCGCGACAGCACGTTGGAGAGCACCGCCTCCCAGGCGCCGTGGCCGTTGGCGATGTAGATGTAGGTCTTGCCCGTGGTGGCGAACAGTTTTCCCAGATCGGCCATCAGGCTGTCGGTCAGATCGACCATCTGCTTGGAATAGATGTCGAGCGCCGGACGGTGCATGGCCTGCAGCACCTCGTCGGGCATCGTGGTGGGTCCGGGGATGGCCAGAAACTCCCGGCCCGCGCGAACGGTCATTGCAAGTGTCCTTGGAACTATGGTGACGGATCTGTGGGGCCCTTCAAACCCGGCAGGGCCGGGAGCGTTTTACGCGGCGCAGCACGCCAAGAAAAGCCGGAGATGCCGGGGGGCTGGCATTCGATCGCGCGCTAGCGTCGCGTCTCGCGGCAACCGGCGGCTTCCGCCTCTTCGACCGAGCAGAACCAGCGCGTGCCCTTGGCGATCCGCATCTTGATCTGCGAATACCAGCGGCTCGTCGGCGTGTGATAGATGCATTCGCCGGCGCTGTTGACATTGCCCTTGATGGTGCAGTCGGGCGACGGCGCCACCGGCCCGGAGGCGGAGGCGAGCAACACGGCGCTGGCATTTTCCGGCGGCTTGGTGGCGCCGAGGATGGTGGTCTTCTTGTTGCGCACGCGCCAGTCCCACGGCGCGATGAAGGCGCCCTGCCACATGCCGGCCTTGGCCTCGCGCGCGGCCTGCTCGTCCGCCTCATAGTCCTTGGAAAGGCGGGCGTAGGCCAGCGCCCAGCCGTTCGCGACCAGCCATTTCTGGATATCCTCGCCGTCGACCTCGCAACGTGCGATCTGGCGTCCCCGGCGGTCGATCGAGCGTGGATGGCAGGTCCAGCTCTTGTCGCCGACATGCTTGATCAGCTCGTCGCGGGCGGCCACGCCACAGGTCCAGCGCTCGCTATGGTTGTTGATGCAGAGCTGATCGACGGAGGGGGCGTCGATGCCGCCGAGACGGATGCGGGTATTGCCGATCTGGACCAGGTCGGCCTGGCGGATCTTGGGCACGCCGGTGAGATCGGCGGCGATGGCCAGCGAGGGAAATAGAACAAGCAGCAAAGCAATAATGGTCTTCATCAACATGAACGGCGCCGTGCATCCCGAATGGTGTCGCGGAGCCCAATTGTATGCGGTTCCGCCCGGTACACCAGCCTGTTGTCGGCGCCGCCCCTCAACTTCGCGCGATGCCACATGGGATGCGCGGAGTAGGCTGAACCCGATGGGCGCCGGTGT
>NZ_CAFK01000343.1 GCF_000239815.1 Bradyrhizobium sp. STM 3843
CGGTCACGGCCGCAGCTCCGGCGCTGCGCAACGCGATCTATGCCGCAACCGACGTGGCGCTGCGCCGCCTGCCGGTCGATCGCAGCCTGATCGCCGCCGGGAGGAAGGCATGAGGAGGTTCGGTCGCATCCTGCTCGGCCTGATCGCCATTGTCGTCATCCTGGTAGCGGCCGGCGTCTGGTATGTCCGCGGCCCCGACCCGATCGCCTTTGCCGGCGGCTCGCGTGTCGCGCTCGCGGATTATCGTGACGGCCAGGTCAGTGGCGTCCCGGCCTCGCTGGCCAAAGCAAGCCTGATCGAACGCGGCGAATATCTGACGCGCGCCGCCGATTGCATGGCCTGCCACACCAGACCCGGCGGCAAGGACTTTGCCGGCGGGCTCGGCTTCACGCTCCCCTTCGGCACGCTGTATTCGACCAACATCACGCCCGACAAGGACACCGGCATCGGCAACTACACCGACCAGGATTTCATCAATGCGCTGCATCGCGGCGTGCGCCGCGACGGGGCGCGGCTCTATCCGGCAATGCCTTTCGCCTCCTACGCCTCCATGACGGATGAGGATGCGCTGGCGATCAAGTCCTACCTGTTCAGCCTGCCGCCGGTGAAGAGCGCCCCGCCGCCCAACACGCTGGAATTTCCCTTCGACCAGCGCTGGGCGATGGGGTTCTGGGCGGCCGTGTTCAATCGCGACCAGCGCTTTGCGCCGGATACGTCGAAATCGGCGGCCTGGAATCGCGGCGCCTATCTCGCGGAAGCGCTGGCGCATTGCGGTGAATGCCACACTCCGCGCAATCTCGCCTTCGCGCTCGACAACCGCAGGAAATTCGCGGGCGCGGTGACCGCCGGCTGGCGGGCCTTCAACATCACCTCGGACAAGGCGACCGGGATCGGCGGCTGGAGCAACGACGATCTCGCCGCCTATCTATCGACCGGACATGCCGCAGGCCGTGGCACTGCATCGGGCCCGATGGGCGAAGCGGTCGACCATAGCCTGAGCTATCTGGCGGCCTCCGACATCAAGGCGCTGGTCACCTATGTCCGCAGCGTGCCACCGGTATCATCGCCCGACATCGCCGCCCCGCCGGCCCCACCCGCACCCACCTCACACAAGGATGGCGGCGGCGCCGGCAACGCCCGCGGCAAGCTGGTGTTCGAGGGCGCCTGCGTCAGCTGCCACGGCTGGAGCGGCGAGAGCCTGGTGGCGGCGACGGCGACCCTGACCGGCGCCGCGGCCGTCAATGACCCCACCGCGCTCAACGTCGCGCAGATCGTGATCTCCGGCACCAAAAGGCTGACACCGGCAGGCGCGTTATCGATGCCGGCCTTTGGCAATGCCTATTCGGACGATGAGGTCGCCGCAGTCGCGAACTACGTGACCGCCCGTTTCGGCGCCAAAGGCTCGAACCTCACCGCACGAGAGGTCGCCGAGCTGCGCAAGCAGACCGCGCAGTAGCCTCCCATCACAGCGTGCGATGATGCATTGAATCGTCGCACGCTGTCGTCGTGCGGTCACTGGCCCTCCCTATAACTCGCCGCGCCAATCCATGGACGGGAGTGAGAGATGAGCGACCATCCGGAGCTCGACGCGCTGCAGCAGGCTTACAAGGACGCCGTCGAGGAATGGATCACGGCGATCCGGAAAGAGGAGGCGCTTGCGTCCGTCACCCACAGCATCGCCGAGGTCGACAAATGGGAGCAGGCGCATTTCGAAGAGGACGCGATGCGCGGGAAGGTCAAGGACGCCAAGGCCGCCTATGAGGACGCGCTCCGGGAGGAGTTTTTCGGGTTCTGACCTGCTGTCACGCCGCGCCTTCCCGGGGGCGTGCGTTCAGCCCTGCCAAAACTCCGGCATCGCCGGGGACAAGCGGCCGCCGATCCGCACCGGCGCCACCTTCACCGCAAGCCCGGTCGCGTCATCGGTCTCGACCGCAACGCCGCTGAGCGTGGCCGCGCCGGCCGCCGGCTCGAACCGCGACGACGGAATCCCTGAGGTGAAGCGGCGCAGCGGCTCGTCCTTCTGCATACCAATGACCGAGTCATAGTCACCGGTCATGCCGGCGTCGGTCATGTAAGCAGTGCCGCCCGGCAGGATCTGATGATCGGCGGTCGGCACATGGGTATGGGTGCCGACGACGAGGCTCGCGCGCCCGTCGCAGAAAAAGCCGAGCGCCTGCTTCTCGCTGGTCGCCTCGCAATGAATGTCGACGATGATTGCATCTGCCGACTCGCGCAACGGACAGGCCTCGAGCTCAGCACCGATGCCGGCGAAGGGATCATCGAACGGCGTCATGAACACGCGCCCGATCGCATTGATCACCAGCGCCCGCGCGCCGGTCTTGGTCTCGACCAGCGCCGCGCCACGGCCGGGCGTGCCGCGCGGGAAATTGGTCGGACGCACCAGGCGCGGCGCCCGCTCGATGAACACCAACGCCTCGCGCTGGTCCCAGGCGTGATTGCCGAGCGTGACCGCGTCGGCCCCGGCGTCGCACAGCTCCTGGTAGATCGCCTCGGTGATGCCGAAGCCGCCCGCGGCGTTTTCGCCATTCACAACCACCAGATCGAGCGCCCAATCGCGGACCAGGCCCGGCAGATGGTCTGAGACGGCGGCGCGGCCGGCGCGGCCAACCACGTCGCCGACAAAGAGAATTCGCAAGTTCATTTGCTCCGGAAGTCGAACGTCTGCGTCTCGGTTAGCACAAAATCCAGCGCCACGTCGTGGGCTAATGCCGGAACCGCAGCGGTTTCCTGCACGGCGAAAGCGAGGCCAATGCCGATCACATGCTTGGCCTTACGCAGATGCGAAAAGGTGTAATCGTAGTAACCACCGCCATAGCCGATGCGATGGCCGACGCGGTCGAAGGCGGCGAGCGGCACCAGCATCACATCAGGCGTAACCTCGGCGGATGCCGGCGACGGCTCGGGAATGCCGAGCGAGCCGAGCGTCAGCCTGTCTCCGGGCGACCAGGCGCGGAACGAGAGCGAATGACCGCGGGCCAGGATCACCGGGAGCGCCAGCCGCGCGCCCTCGCCCGCCAGCCGCGACATCAGCGGCATCGGATCGATCTCGCTGCGGATCGGCGCATAGGCGGAAACCACCACACCGGGCTGAAGCGCAAAGGGCAGACCGCGCGTGGCGATGGCCTTTGCAGCTGCCTCTCGCTCCGCTTCGCTCAAGGCCTCCCGAGCGGCGAGCGCGGCGGCGCGCAACTGCTGCTTGGACTGGCTGGCCGCATTGACAGGCATGATGGATCTCCTGACGTCATCGCCGCGCACGGGGCGCGCCCCAGTATTCCACAAGCGTCGCAATCAAAAGCAACTGTCACGGGAACTGGAGACCCGCTTTCGCGGGGTATGACCGCCTGACTCGATCATCGAGGATCATCAGGCCGGAGAAGAACAAGCGCGAAGCCGTAGACGCCGTTGGAACGCTCGATCCCGGAGTTCCCTACGAAAGTAGGTGGGCACCATATGTCCGGATCCACGGACCCGGCCAGGGACAGTTCCCTAAAGGATCGATAAGGCCCCGGGGATATGTTGGTCCCTGACGCGCGTCACAGCCTCGCAAGGGCCAATGTAGCAATGACTCTGCCGCTTCGCCAGCGGCAGCGCAGGAGATTGCCGCGCCCTGTGGGCAAATTCATCGGCCGATAGGAAAGGTCCGAGGATATCGATCCCGGCTCGCCGCATTTGCGGCGCCCCGAGATGACGATGGCGGTTGCTGAGCCGCCAGAGCTAGTGAAGGATCAATGCGCCTCGCCGGCGGCGACATGGCCGGGCTTTTTCAAGAACAGGGCTGCGACCAGCGCCACGATCAGCGCCACGCCGAGCAGATAGAATGTGTCGCTGAAGGCCTGGATGAAGGCCTGCTTCTGCACGATGTGACCGATCGCCACGAAGGCCCGGCGCGAGGCGTCGGCGCGGTCGGGGACGCCGTGAGCGACGAAATATTGCGTGAGCTGGTCGAGCCGTGTCCGCGTCGCCTGCTCGAACAGCGACACCGACTGCATCAGCACGTTGGAATGATACTGCTCGCGCTTGGTCAGTACGGTCTGCAGCAGCGCGATGCCGACCGCACCACCGAGATTGCGCATCATGTTGAACAGGCCGGAGGCCGAGCCCGCGTTCTCCGGCTCGATGCCGGCGGTCGCAACCGCCGACAGCGGCGCCATCACCAGCGCCTGCCCGATGGCGCGGACGACATTCGGCCAGAACAGCTGGTCGGCGGCGTAGTTGCTGGTCATGAAGATGTTCATGAAGTTGGAGCCCGCGAACAGCACGAAGCCGATCCCGATCACAATGCGCGCATCGATCCGCTGCATCAACCGGGGCACCAGCGGGATCAGGACGAGCTGGGGCAACCCGGTCCAGGCCAGCACCATGCCGATCTGCTCGGCATTGTAGCCCTGAACGCGCGCCAGATATTGCGGCAGGATGAACACCGAACCATACAGCGCGACGCCGAGCAGGAAGTTGGCGAGGATACCGAAGCCGAAATTGCGCCGGAGCAGCAGGCGAAGGTTGAGCAGCGGCTTCTCGACGCTGAACTCGATGATCAGGAAGGCGGACAGCGCGAGCGCCGCGATGACCGAGAGCTTGACGATGAAAGGCGAGCCGAACCAGTCGTCCTTGTTGCCTTCCTCAAGCACGGTCTGCAGCGCCGACAGGCCGATCGCCATGGTGATGATGCCCGGCCAGTCGCCCTGGCGCAGCAGCGAAAGCTTCATCGGCTTAGGCTCCAGCGCATACCAGAGCATGCCGACCATGATCGCGCCCGGCACCAGGTTGACATAGAAGATGTATTGCCAGCCGAAATTCTCGGTGAGATAGCCGCCGATGGTCGGGCCGATCGCCGGCGCGAAGGTCGCCGACAGCGCAAACAGCGCCAGGCCCACCGGCTGTTTGGCCCGCGGCAGCAGCGTGATGATCAGCGTGAACGCCATCGGGATCAGCACGCCACCGGTGAAGCCTTGGACAGCGCGCAGCACGATCATCTGCGGCAGATCCTGCGCCAGCGCACAGGCCGCCGACAGGATCAGGAACAGAATCGCGTTGGTCAGCAGATAGAGACGGATCGAGAACACCTGGGCGAGCCAGCCGCTTAAGGGGATGACGACGATCTCGGCGACCAGATAGGAGGTCGAGATCCAGCCGCCGTCATCGATGCCGGCGCCGATCGCGCCCTGGATGTCGGCGAGCGAGGCGTTGACGATCTGGATGTTCAAGACAGCCATGAAGGCGCCGAGCGTGGCGCCGATCACCGCGATCCAGGTCTTTGCGGAAACGGCTGCAGGTGCGGTGGGGCTCTTGGATCTAGCAGCCCCGTGCGCAGCGCTGGGAGATTGGTGCGTGCTCATGCGAGCCTCATGGGAACAAAGTCATCTCTTGCGGACACGTAGCCCGGATGAGCGAAGCGATATCCGGGGTGCAACGGGCGAGCGGAGCAGTGGTCCCGCGTGTCGCTGACGCTCACGCGGGCTACGGTCATCTTCGATCGTCAGCCACCATCGGGCCGTGACGCGTTGCGGGCCAGCCGCTTGGCCTCATCCGCGCGGCGAGCACGGTGGCCTTGGTATCGACGGTGGGCTCAGCCGACATGCCCGGACGCAACAGCCCGTTCAGGCCGTGATCGTCGAGCACGATCTTCACCGGCACCCGCTGCACGATCTTGGTGAAATTCCCGGTCGCATTGTCCGGCGGCAGCAGCGCGAATTCGAGCCCGCTGGCCGGCGACAGACTGTCGACATGGCCGCGCAGGGTGTGGTCGCGGAAGCCGTCGATGCCGATCTCGACCGGCTGGCCGGCCCTCACATTCGTGAGCTGGGTCTCCTTGAAATTCGCAACCACATAGACCGCATCCAGCGGCACCACCGCCATCAGCTGGGTGCCGGCCTGCACGAATTGCCCGACGCGCAAGGAGCGCGCACCGACGGTGCCGTCGACCGGCGCGGTGATCTCGGTATAGGACAGGTTCAGAGCGGCCTGCTGCTCGACAGCATGCGCGCGGGCCAGCTGCGCCACCGCCTTGGCGCGCTCTGTGGTGAGCACGTCGACCTGCCGCTGCGCGGCCGCGAGGCCCGACTTCGCGCGCTGCAGTTGAGCACTGCCGGCCCGTAGCGCAGCGTCCGTCTGCTGCGCGCGCTGCACCGTGCCGGAGCCCGACTTCATCAGCTCGTCGTAACGGGCCCGCTCTTCCTGCGCGAATTGCAGGTTCGCTTCTGCCGCGGCGACATCGGCGCCGCCCTGCGCGATCACCTGCTGCTGCAGCTCGAGCTGCGCATCGAGATTGTGGACGGAGGCGTCGGCCGCAGCAACATCGGCGCGGGCCTGATCGAGCGCCGCCTTGAAATCGCGGTCGTCGATCCGCGCCAGGATCTGCCCGGCCTTGACCTTCTCATTATCGCCAACCAGCACGGCGGCGATGTAGCCCGACACTTTCGGAGCGACGATGGTCGAATCCGCCTTCACATAGGCGTCGTCGGTCGATTCGAGGTAGCGGCCGGTGGTCAGATAATCGTAGCCGTAATGCGCAGCGCCGGCGACGCCGAGCGCGAGCAGCAGCCCCAGCGCTGCCCGCTTGATCACGGCGCGCGATGGGCGAATGGTGGTTTCTTCTTTCGCTTCAGCGACATAGGTGACATTCGACATGGCATCCTCCGGAACGGCGCGCTGCTCGAATGCGCTGTCCCCGCCGCTATAGATGCAGTGTCTCGCCTTCCGTGATAATCCCGACGAAACCGAAAGGATTATCCAGCCAGAGCGGATAATTGGAGGACCGAGATGGACCGCTTTGCCAGTCTGACCGCCTTCGTAGGGGTGGTCGACACCGGCGGCTTTTCCGCCGCGGCACGCCGCCTCAACATGTCGACCACGATGGTCAGCAACCATGTCCAGGCGCTGGAAGACCGGCTCGGCGTTCGCCTCTTGAACCGGACCACGCGCAAGGTCAGCCTCACCGAGATCGGCAAGGCCTATTACGAGCGCAGCGCGCAGATCCTCGCCGAATTGGAACAGGCCGACGATATCGCCGGCGCCTTGCAGGCGACGCCGCGCGGCACGCTGCGGGTTCATTCCGCGACCCATATGGTGCCGTTCATCGCTCCCGTCGTCACCCGGTTGCTGTCGGCCCATCCGGACCTCAAGGTCGAATTGATGATGGGAGAGACCAGCGTCGATCTGATCGACGAAGGTTTCGACGTGGCGCTGCGGATGACGACGCCGTCCGACTCCAGCCTGATCGTCCGCAATCTCGCCACTTGGCGACACGTGCTGTGCTGCTCGCCGGGCTATGCAGACTCGTACGGGCGCGTGCAGGAGCTTGCCGAACTGTCCGACCGCAACTGCGTCCGTCACGTCAACTACCCATTCGGCGACGAATGGCGCTTCGTCCACCGCGACGGGCACAAGGCCTCAGTGCGGATTGCGGGCAACCTGGTGTCCAACAGCGGCGAGGCCTTGCGACGGGCAGCTCTCGACGGCGTCGGCATCGTGCTGGCCGCGGGTTTCCTGGTGAGTGACGATCTGGAGGCTGGCCGGCTGGTCCGCCTGCTGCCCCACTATCGTCCGGTCGAACTGTCGATGATCGCGGTCTACCCGCATCGGCACCACGTCTCGGCCAAGGTCAGGGTCTTCATCGACATGCTGGTGCAGCACAGCGCGGAGCAGCAAAAGCTGATCGATCCCTACGCCTGAAACGAGACGGCGCCCCGGACTACGTGGGGGCGCGGCGCAGCCGGCCTTTCATCTTGAGACCATCACGCATGTTGAGTGCGAGCAGCGTGAGATTGACGGCACCCGCGACCAGCTCGCACGCCTGCACGATATAGAAGGCCGCATCGAACTCGCCGGCGCGCGCCTTGGAAGCAAGGAATAGCGCGCAGGGAATCAGGACGAGGATGCCGTTGCCTGCAATGAACGGCATGCGCTTGAGCTTCGCGCCAACCAGACCGGCACGCCGCCCCTTCGCCAGCGCAAATCCGGACGCGCCGGTGGCCGCCAGTGCTGGAATGAGCAAGAGAAAGCCCCATGGGATTGTCATCTTGACCAGAGCGATGAGCTGTTCGGACCCGCTCAGCTCCGACCATGCGGTCGAGAGCCAGAAGGTCGCGATCGTGAGAATCGCAACAGTGCCGGCGATCGGATGCAGTCTCTTCATGACACCCTCAGGCGACGCAGATGCCGGGCACGGCCACGGTCTGAAACAGATGCGGCGTCGCGACAGCGGAGGCCGGATAGTCCGAAAGCTTCGCCCTGAACTCGGGATGGCCGAAGGCGGCGCGGAAATGGGCGGTGCTCTCCCACACCGCGTAATTCAGATAGGTCGGGCTGTCGCCGAGCGCACGATGCAGCTGGGTGGAGATGAAGCCGGGCTGCCGCTTCATGAAGACGGCGTCCGCCTGCCAGGCCGCGAGGAAGCTCGGCTCGTCGGCCGGTGCGAGCGTGAACACGTTGACCAGCACGACAGGCTCAACATCGATCGCAAGCTGACGATCGATGGGAAAGGCGGGGTCGAGGGGACGCATCATGGACATGGAAACCTCCGTCATATTGGTTCTATGATGTCATTACGAAACGATGGATGCATACCCAATTTGACAACACGATGTCAATCGTGGTTGATGGAGACAAATGAAGAAAGCGAAACGCACCCCTGCCGGCGACGCCCTGAGCGGCCTCATCCTCGACCTATTCCGACTCAGCGGAGAGCTCTTGACGGCCGGCGACCGGTTGGTCGCGCCGCTCGGCCTCACCAGCGCGCGCTGGCAGATCCTCGGCGCGATCGTCGCCGCCGAGCGCCCCCAGCCGGTGGCGTGGCTGGCGCGCGATCTCGGCGCCAACCGGCAGAACGTGCAACGGATCGTCAACGACCTGCATGCGGACGGGCTGGTCGCATTCGAGATCAACCCGCATCACCGCCGCGCCCAATTGGTGGTGCTCACCGACAAGGGGCGGCAGGCGTTCGAAGCTGCGATGGAGCTGCAGGCGCCCTGGATCAATGCCTTGGCAGAGGGGCTTCCAACGAAGGACCTCGAAGCGGTCGGACGCGTGATGACCAGCCTGCGGGAAAAACTCGAGGTCGCCGACGGGATCGAGTGACAGGTTTCGCGGGCCGCGACCGTCGATGCGGTCAGATCGATCGTATCATCACCGCACAGAGATTTGTTCACCGCGACTGTGACGCCGTAGGCATGACCACCGGCTCAGGCTTGAGGTCACGATGCCAATCGCTTCTCGTAGCGCCAGATCTCCACGGGATACGGCCCCTCGGACGTCTCCGCCATGTTGACGATCGTGCCGGAGCGACGCCAGCCGCTCTTCTCGTAGAAGCGAGCCGCACGATCATTGCCGATCGCGCAAGTGAGCCATGCGATTTCGACGCCTCGCTCCGCCAGCCGCGTCTCGGCATCCGCGATCAATCGCGCGGCGACACCCGAGCCCTGCGCCTGCGGTGATACGAACAGCTGATACAGTTCATCGCCCTTCAAAGCGCAAAAACCAACGGGAGCGTCGCGCGGACCAACGACGCGAATATCCGGAAGCACAGCCTGCAACCTATCGCGAAAATTCTCCCGGGTGCGGAGCCGGACCAAGTCAGGCGGCGATAGTCGCGCATGCGATTGATGCCAGACATCGAACCACAATTCTGCGAGACGATCGATCTCGGAGCGGGCGGCTTCTCTCACCATGATTGGCTTCTCATGACCTCGCGGACAGTCGGCGGCCTGATGCGAACTTCGAGAACGGAGCTTCAGGGCCGCTTCGGCAGCACGAAGATCTGTCCGGGGTAGATCAGGTTGGGATTGCGGATCTGCTGCCGGTTGGCGTTGTAGATGACAGCGTAGTGAGCGCCGACGCCGAGCGCCTTGCGGCTGATGTTCCAGAGGCTGTCGCCGCGGGAGACGGTGATGCTGGCGATCTTGGGCACGACCACGGACGACGGCTTGCCGCCGTCCGACGCCACGGAGCCGGACCGATCGGCCGACGCGATCTTCGGCGCGGCAACGGTGTCCGCCGTTGCAGCTCCGGACTTGCCGGACGGCAGCGACGCCGTGCTCTCGGGAACCGCGACCGGTACCTCGGCGCGAGAGCGGACCTTGCCTGAGTTGGCGTCCACCTCGTCGAGCCTGACACGATAGCTGCCGGGCACCACCCCTTCGTTGATGGTGAAGGTGACTAGTCCATCGGCGCCGGCCGTCGCAGACGCAACGAAGCTGTTGTTGAGATAGAGCCTCACATCGGCCCCGGGATGCGCGCGACCGCTGACATGAAGCTTACCGCTCGGATCGACATCGACGGCATCCACCGCCACGCCGTCTGCCGGCGCCGTGGGCCGCGACAACACCACCGTAGGCTTGTCGGGCGTCATCAGCGCCACCATCGGCCGCTCGCCGGGTTTCCGTCCCTGGTTGGCAGGCTCGATCACCACCGCGACACTCTGCTTGGAGGTGACCTCCTTGCCGTCGGGCTGCTTGGCGCGCAAGGTCAGATCGTAGGTCCCGGGCGGCAGCGGCGGTGGGATCATGGCGAATTGCCCGGATTGATCGGCCACGACGCGATCATGCGGTTCGCCGTTGAGTAACAGCTCCACGGTGGCGCCGGGTGCCGCCCGGCCGGCGACCACGGCCGCGCCAGTCGGATCGACATTGACGACGTCAAAGGACGGGGTGCCATCATCCGGCGCAGCGGGCGCGCGCGAGGGCCCCAACGTCGCGGCGAGTTCGCGGGCCTGCTGTTGCACCCCGGCAAGCGCTGAGGTGGCATGATCGGATGCGCTGTCCGGCTGTGTGGCGGCCGTCGGTGCCGCAGCGCTGCTGTTGCTCTCCGCAGGCGCTCCGGCGCTGGCCGGCTGATCGTGGTGCGTGAGCCGGTCCATGAGATAGAGCGGCGCCAGGCTGGCAGCGATCACAATCGCTGCCAGAGGCAGGACCACTCGGCTGATCGATCGACCGCTCGCGAGATACATTGGCTGACCAGACGGTTAGCAATCCGCCCACATTGCGCCTCATCGGGACGCTCATCAAGTCCGTCTTAGCCTCAAATCCCCACGGAGATCGTGGTCCTCGCTAGCTCGCCCAGTTTTCGCGGAATTCCGGAAACAGCGAGACGCCGCCGCAGGCATAGAGAGTCTGGCCGGTGATGTAGCTGGCTTCGTCCGAGGCCAGGAACGCGAACACGGCGGCGATCTCCTCCGGTGTACCGACCCGCCCCATGGGAATGTGGGACTCGACCAGCGCGCGCTTGACCGGATCATCGGTCCAGGCGGCGTTGATCGGGGTGTCGATCGCGCCGGGGCCGACCGAATTGACACGAATGCCGCGGCCAGCGAATTCCAGCGCCAATGTCCGCGTCAGTCCGGCCAGCGCGGTCTTGGAGATCGAATAAGCGAGATAGCCGGGCTTCGGGATGATCTGGTGGACGCTGGAGGTATTGATGATGTTGCCGCCGCCGGCGCGCGTGACGAAATGCGCGAGCGCCTGCCGGGCGCAGAGCACGGCGCCGGTGAGGTTGACCTCGATGATCTGGCGATAGGTCTCGACATCGAGCCTCTCGCTCGGCGACTCCCGCTGGAAACCGGCATTGTTGACCAGACAATCGAGCCGCGGCCAGCGCGACAACAGCATCTCGAACATGGCGTTGATATCGGCCTCGACGCCGATGTCGGCATGCACGATGAAATGATCACGCGTGCCATGTCCCCGCTCGGCCGAGGCCGCCTGCACCCGCGCCAACGTGTCCTCCGCGCCTTCAGGCGAACCGACATAGTTGATCGCGACATGCGCGCCCTCCTGCGCGAAGCGGATCGCGACCGCACGGCCGATGCCCTGTGACGCGCCGGTGACGAGGGCGTAGCGATCGACGAGGAGGGAAGGAAATTGGGTCGGATTATTCGAAGGCGACATGCTTTGCTCCGGCTCTGGGACGTCTCAGGCTGTAGCAGACTCCCACGCGAGAATGGAGTTCCACGTTCCTCAATGGCACGTGCAACAGCTCAATGCGAGCCAAGGGGGTGACGTGAATGCGCGGCCCGATGACGGGCTCCGCGACGCAATCCAGAACTGCACGAGGATTTCTGGATTGCTTCGGTGCGTGCGCCTCACAATGGACAGTCGTGTAGGGTGGGCAAAGCGAAGCGTGCCCACCATTCGTGGTAACTCGAGAGTCGGCGGGTGCGGCGCTCGGCACTTTGCCCGCGCTACAGTGTTGCGGGATTTCGTGACTACCAATCCGCGTCGGTGTGATCACCCGATCGCGACGCCACCGCCGATGGTGCGGTTGAGCACCTGCGTCGTCTTCTCGATGCGCTCGGCGGCGGCATTGAGTGCTTTCGCCACGGCGGCCTGCGTCGCGCGGGCGCGATCGGCGGCGGCGTTGCGCACATTGCGTAGACTATCGAGCTCTTCCTCCAGCACGCGAATGCGCTGGCCGGCATCGAGCAGTTCGTCGCAGACAGTGAGCGCCGCCATCACCGTGAGCCTGGCGTCACCGATCTCGCCGAACTTGCCGCGCAAATTCGTGATGCGCGATTCCAGGCTCTCGGCGAGCTTCAGAAGCCGCAACTCCTGGCCCTCCTCGCAGGCCATGCGATATTGCCGGCCGTTGATGGTGACGTTGATGTGGCTCATTCCTCGGCATCCTCGTCGTGGTCTCCGCCGCCATTGAGCACCGCTCGAATGGTGCCGATGGCGACGTCGAGCCGTTCGGCGATCTCGCGATTGGCGCGCTCGAGCTTGCGCGATTTCATCAAGGAACCATCAAGCTCGTCAGCGAGACGCGAGCGATCGGCGCCGAGCGCCTGGATCCGCGTCGCCAGTTCGTCCTCGTCCCGGTCGGCCTCGCGCCGCCGCTCCACCGCGCTCTCCAATGCATCCAGCGCCGCCATCAGACGGCGGGTCGCCGCTTCGAGCTCGATAGCGGCGGGTTCCACCTGTCCGACGGCGTTGGCGGGATGATCACTCATGGGGGTCGAATGCGGGCCCTTCGACAAGCGCCCGGACACAAGGCAAAAGCCGTCATCCGGCAAGCGCTTACGCGCAGAACCTTACGTGCCAAGCGAGGCAAGCGCAACGCCGGGACAAAACTATGCACTGCAAAGCCGTGTTTTGCCCGTAACGCGGGTCCCGCGACGTTCCGCTTTGCGGAACGAGGGCGTGGTTTCCGCGTTTGACTGCCTTTCACTCCCGGAACCGAGGTGCTATCCAGCCGGCAAATCCCCCCACCACCCGCCAATACCGGCGGCTCCTCGACACTCGGCACCTCATTTCAAGACGGATCCCCATCATGACGCAGGTCGAACATTCCCGCATGGCCAATGCCATCCGCGCGCTCGCGATGGATGCCGTCGAGAAGGCCAAATCGGGCCATCCCGGCCTGCCGATGGGCGCCGCCGACGTCGCCACCGTGCTGTTCACGCGCTTCCTGAAATATGATGCCGCAGCCCCCGCCTGGCCCGACCGCGACCGATTCGTGCTCTCCGCCGGCCACGGCTCGATGCTGCTCTATGCGCTGCTGTATCTGACCGGCAATGAGCAGATGACGCTCGACCAGATCAAGCGCTTCCGCCAGGTCGATTCGCTCACCCCCGGGCACCCGGAGAATTTCCGCACCAAAGGCATCGAGACCACGACCGGCCCGCTCGGCCAGGGCATTTCGACCGCCGTCGGCATGGCGCTGGCGGAGAAGATGCTCCAGGCCGAATACGGCAAGAAGATCGTCGACCACCACACCTACGTGCTGGCCTCCGACGGCGATTTGATGGAGGGCATCTCGCAGGAAGCGATCGCGATGGCCGGGCACTGGAAGCTGAACAAGCTGATCGTGCTGTATGACGACAACGGCATCTCGATCGACGGCCCGACCTCGATCGCCGATTCGGTCGACCAGGTGAAGCGCTTCAAGGCCTGCGGCTGGGCGGCCGAGCTGATCGACGGGCATGATCCCGCGGCGATCGAGGCCGCGATCACCCGTGCGCAGAAATCCTCCAAGCCGTCGCTGATTGCGTGCAAGACCACGATCGGCTTCGGCGCGCCGACCAAGGCCGGCACCGCCAAGGCCCATGGCGAGGCGCTCGGCGCCGACGAGCTGAAGGGCGCCAAGGAGAAGCTCGGCATCTCCCAGGAGGCCTTCTTCGTGCCGGACGACGTGCTGAAGGCCTGGCGCGAGGCCGGCCGCCGTGGCGTGCCCGCGCGCACCGAGTGGGAAGGGCGGCTCACCGAGATGGGGCCGCGTAAGCGCGCCGAGTTCGAGCGGCGGCTGCGTCATGAGCGTCCTGCGGCGCTGGCGAAAGCGCTGAAGGATCACAAGAAGGCGCTGTTGGAAAATCCGCTCAACGTCGCCACCCGCAAATCCTCGGAAGCCGCGATCGAGGTGATCGCCGCCGCGATGCCGTTCGAGTTCGTCGCCGGCTCGGCCGATCTCACCGGCTCGAACAACAACAAGGCGAAATCGGCGGTCTCGTTCTCCGCCAAGACGCCGAAGGGCCGCTTCATCCACTACGGCATCCGCGAGCACGGCATGGCCGCCTGCATGAACGGCATCTTCCTGCATGGCGGCTTCGCGCCGAACGGCGCCACCTTCCTGGTGTTCTCCGACTACGCGCGGCCCGCCATGCGGCTCGCCGCGCTGATGGGCGCCGGCGTCGTCTATGTGATGACGCACGATTCGATCGGCCTCGGCGAGGACGGCCCGACCCACCAGCCGGTCGAGCATCTCGCGGCGCTGCGCGCGATCCCGAACATGCGCGTGTTCCGCCCCTGCGATGCGATCGAGACCGCTGAATGCTGGGAGCTGGCGCTCAACCGCACCAACGGCCCGACCGTGCTGGCGCTGACGCGGCAGAACCTGCCGCAGCTGCGCACCTCGGCGCCGTCAGAGAGCCCGTGCGCGCGCGGCGGCTATGAGCTGGTCGCAGCGCAGGGTGACGCAAAAGTGTCATTGTTCGCCTCCGGCTCCGAGGTCGAAATTGCGGTGGCCGCACAGAAGCAGCTGGCCGAGCGCGGCATTCCCGCCCGCGTCGTCTCGGTCCCCTCGCTGGAGCTGTTGCTGGAGCAGCCGGCCGAGACCAAGGCCGCTGTTATCGGCAAGGCGCCGGTCAAGATCGCGATCGAGGCCGCGGTGCGCTGGGGCTGGGACGCCGTGATCGGCCAGGACGGCATCTTCGTCGGCATGCATTCGTTCGGCGAGAGCGGCCCCTACAAGGAGCTCTACAAGCATTTCGGCATCACCGCCGAGGCGGCGGTGGAAGCGGCCGTCAAGCGGCTGGGCTAAGCATCAGCAGAGAGACGACCAACGCGGCACGGCCGCGTTGGCCTTCCTGTCCGTGAGACACCCCGTCAGTCGCTTGCCCCGTCCTCACCATGGCCTCAGCCGATAACGCCACGACCGAGACGGCCGCCGACGCGCTGGCCGTGCTCAATTCGGTGTTCGGGCTATCAGGTTTTCGCGGCGCGCAGGAAGCGGTCGTCAGGCATGTCACGAACGGCGGCAATTGCCTGGTGCTGATGCCGACCGGCGGCGGCAAGTCGCTGTGCTATCAGTTGCCGTCGCTGCTGCGCAAAGGCTGCGGCATCGTGGTCTCGCCGCTGATCGCGCTGATGCGCGACCAGGTCGCCGGCCTGCTCGAGGCCGGCGTCAACGCCGCGTTGCTGAACTCCACGTTGTCGCGGGAGGAAGCCGACGAGGTCGAAAGACGGCTGATATCAGGCGATCTCGATCTGCTCTATGTCGCGCCGGAGCGGCTCGTCACGCCGCGCTGCCTCGCTCTGCTGGATCGCGCTGACATTGCCTTGTTCGCCATCGACGAGGCGCATTGCGTATCGCAATGGGGGCATGACTTCCGTCCCGAATATATCGGCCTGTCGGTGATCGCCGAGCGCTTTCCCGACGTGCCGCGCATCGCGCTGACCGCAACCGCCGACGAGTTGACCCGCAAGGAGATCGCCGAGCGACTGGGGCTTGTCGACAGCCCGCAATTCGTCGCGAGCTTCGATCGCCCCAACATCCGCTACGAAATCGTCGACAAGCACAACGGGCCGGCCCAGCTCAAATCCTTCATCAGGGAACGCCACCTCGGCGACGCCGGCGTCGTCTACTGCCTGTCGCGCGCCAAGGTCGAGGACGTCGCAGCCACGCTCACCGAGGCCGGCATCCCGGCGCTGCCCTATCACGCCGGGCTCGATGCCAGTGTGCGGGCCCGCAACCAGGACCGCTTCATCAACGAGGACGGCATCGTGGTGGTCGCCACGGTCGCGTTCGGCATGGGCATCGACAAGCCCGACGTGCGCTTCGTTGCGCATCTCGATCTGCCCAAGAGCATCGAGGCCTATTAC
The DNA here is from genome assembly GCF_000239815.1 of Bradyrhizobium sp. STM 3843. Lineage (GTDB taxonomy): Bacteria > Pseudomonadota > Alphaproteobacteria > Rhizobiales > Xanthobacteraceae > Bradyrhizobium. Next base: position 16,326 of record NZ_CAFK01000343.1, read on the forward strand.
CAGGAGACCGGACGCGCCGGCCGCGACGGCAAGCCGTCGACCGCCTGGATGACCTACGGTCTTTCCGACGTCGTGCAACAGCGCCGGATGATCGACGAGTCGAACGGTTCGGAGGCGTTCAAGCGGGTGTCGATCCGCAAGCTCGACGCGCTGATCGCGCTGACAGAGGCCGCGGACTGCCGGCGCAAGCGCCTGCTGAGCTATTTCGGCGAGACCGCGACGGGCGAGGGGTGCGGCAATTGCGACAACTGCCTGTCGCCACCCCGTGTCCGCGACGGCAAGGTGATCGCGCAGAAGCTGCTGTCCTGCGCCTATCGCACCGGCCAGCGTTTCGGCGCGATGCACCTGATCGATGTGCTGGTGGGACGTGCGACCGAGCGCGTCAAGCAGTTCGGGCACGACAAATTGTCGGTGTTCGGCATCGGCCGCGAGCTCAACGAAAAGCAGTGGCGCGCCGCGCTGCGCCAGCTGGTGGCGATGGGCCATCTTGCGCCGGACAGCGAAGCCTTTGGCGCGCTGAAGCTGACGGACACGTCACGCAGCGTCCTGAAAGGCGAGACCGCAGTGATGCTGCGCGAGGAGACGGCGAACGCCGCCCGCGCGATCCGGAGCAGATCGCGGCGCGGCGATCTGGTTGCGCGGCCAGGCCAGGCAGCCGATGCACCCCTGCTCGCGAGCTTGCGGGCGTGGCGTTCGGAGGTCGCACGCAAGCGCGGCGTGCCGGCCTATGTGGTGTTGCACGACACCACGATCGACGGCATCGCGGCCGCCCGTCCGGCAACACTCGGACAACTCCGCGATATCCCCGGGATCGGAGATAAGAAGCTCGAACATTATGGCGACGAGCTGCTGGCGCTGGTCAGGGCGGCGGGGTCGTCAGGATCGCCAGTGTGACAGGATCTGTGAAACGGCTGCCTTGTATACCAAGCCATCGCTGAACGACCGTTGCTGACAATTCCGTCGTGTCGGGAATCCATCGCAGCCGTCCGCCTACGACGCGGTGGCCGTGGATGCGGTCACAACCGATTGAACAAATTCGGAACCCCGGCCTTCCGCCCCGAATATCCATGCCCGGCGCTCCCAGCCCTGCGACAGGCGGTTGAGCAATCGCAAAAAAAGGACTACGAAAGAACCATATTGTCCGCTCCCGTCCGGCAGAACCGGGCGTTAATACCGCGAAACACCCTGGTGGGCCTGTATGGCCTCTCGCAGGGGTGAGAAACGTCATTGAAGGAGACGAAGATGGCAGTCCGGGTCGCAATCAACGGGTTTGGCCGCATCGGCCGCAACATCCTGCGCGCTATCGCAGAGTCCGGCCGCAAGGATATTGAGGTGGTCGGCATCAACGATCTCGGCCCGGTCGAGACCAATGCCCATCTGCTCCGCTACGACTCCGTGCATGGCCGTTTCCCCGGCACCGTGACCGTCGAGGGCGACTCCATCAGCCTCGGCAACGGTAAGATCAAGGTCAGCGCCGAGCGCGATCCCACCAAGCTGCCCTGGAAGGATCTCGGCGTCGACATCGCGCTGGAATGCACCGGGATCTTCACCGCCAAGGAGAAGGCCTCCGCGCATCTGACCGCCGGCGCCAAGCGGGTGCTGGTCTCGGCGCCGGCCGACGGCGCCGACGCCACGATCGTCTTCGGAGTCAATCACGACACGCTGACCAGGGATCACCTGGTCGTCTCCAACGGCTCCTGCACCACCAACTGCCTGGCGCCGATCGCCAAGGTGCTGAACGACACGGTCGGCATCGAGACCGGCTTCATGACCACGATCCACGCCTATACCGGCGACCAGCCGACGCTCGACACCCTGCACAAGGATCTCTATCGCGGCCGCGCCGCGGCGATGTCGATGATCCCGACCTCGACCGGTGCTGCGAAAGCGATCGGCCTCGTGCTCCCTGAATTGAAGGGCAAGCTCGACGGCGTCGCGATCCGCGTGCCGACCCCGAACGTCTCGGTGGTCGATCTCAAGATCGTCGCCAAGCGCACCACCGATCCGAAGGAGATCAACGAGGCGATGAAGCGCGCCTCCGAGCAGGAGCTGAAGGGCGTGCTCGGCTACACCACCGCGCCGAACGTCTCGATCGACTTCAACCACGACCCGCATTCGTCCACGTTCCACATGGACCAGACCAAGGTCATGAACGGCAATCTGGTGCGCGTGATGTCCTGGTACGACAACGAGTGGGGCTTCTCCAACCGCATGGCCGACACCGCCGTCGCGATGGGCAAGCTGCTGTAACCGCAACAACGTCATTCCGGGGCGACGCGACAGCGTCGAACCCGGAATCTCGAGATTCCGGGTTCGCCTCTTCGAGGCGCCCCGGAATGATGCCCCCAAAACGATGCCCCGCCCTGACGAGGGAGCTCTCACATGAAACAATTCCGCACCCTCGACGACGTCGACGTGAAGGGCAAACGCGTGCTGTTGCGCGTCGATCTCAACGTGCCCATGGACAACGGCCACGTCACCGACGCCACCCGGCTCGAACGCGTGGCCCCGACCATCAACGAGATCGCCGCCAAGGGCGGCAAGGTCATCCTGCTCGCGCATTTCGGCAGGCCGAAGGGCCGCGACGAAAAGGACTCGCTCAAGCCCGTCGCTGCGGCGCTGGCCGATGTCGTGAAGCACCCCGTGGCGTTCGCCGACGACTGCATCGGCGACCCCGCTGCAAAGGCGATTGCCGCGATGAAGGACGGCGACATCCTCTGCCTGGAAAACACCCGCTTCCACAAAGAGGAAGAGAAGAACGATCCGGCCTTCGTCGCAGAGCTCGCCAAGCTCGGCGACATCTGGGTCAACGATGCCTTCTCCGCCGCCCATCGTGCGCATGCCTCGACCGAGGGCCTCGGTCACAAGCTGCCGGCCTATGCCGGCCGCACCATGCAGGCCGAGCTGGAGGCGCTGGGCAAGGCGCTGGGCAGCCCGACCCGACCCGTCATCGCGATCGTCGGCGGCGCAAAAGTCTCGACCAAGATCGATCTTCTCGAAAACCTCGTCACCAAGGTCGATGCGCTGGTGATCGGCGGCGGCATGGCCAACACCTTCCTGCATGCGCAGGGCGTGCAGATCGGCAAGTCGCTGGCCGAGAAGGACCTGGCGCCGACGGCGCTGAAGATCCTGGAGAAGGCCGAAGCCGCGAACTGCGCGATCATCCTCCCGGTGGACGCCACCGTGTCCTATCACTTCGCTGCCAACTCGCCCTCCTTCGCCTATGGGCTCGATGCCATCCCGCCTGACAGCATGATCCTCGACGTCGGCCCGCAATCGACGGCGCGCATCCATGCCGCGATCGATGATGCCGCCACGCTGGTCTGGAACGGCCCGCTCGGCGCCTTCGAGCTGGCCCCGTTCGACCGCGGCACGATGGTTGCGGCCAAGCACGCGGCCGAGCGCACCAAGGCCAAGAAGCTGATCTCGGTAGCCGGTGGCGGCGACACCGTGGCGGCGCTCAACCAGGCCGGCGTGGCGCATGATTTCACCTACGTTTCCACTGCCGGCGGCGCGTTCCTGGAATGGATGGAAGGGAAACCTCTGCCGGGCGTCGAAGTTTTAAAAAATCGCTGACTTAGGACATACGAGGCCCAGGGCCCACACCCAAGGCTCACACCCAAGGCCCACAACGGAGAACAGGATCGATGGCTCGCATCACGTTGCGTCAATTGCTCGACCACGCGGCGGAGAACGACTACGGCGTCCCGGCCTTCAACATCAACAACATGGAGCAGGCGCTGGCGATCATGGAGGCGGCGAACGCCGTCGATGCGCCGGTCATCATCCAGGCGTCACGCGGCGCCCGCGCCTACGCCAATGACGTGATGCTCAAGCACATGATGGACGCGTTGACCGAGATCTATCCGCACATCCCGGTGTGCGTGCATCTCGACCACGGCAACGAGCCCGCGACCTGCATGACCGCCATCCAGTCCGGCTTCACCTCGGTGATGATGGACGGCTCGCTGAAGGCCGACGGCAAGACCCCGGGCGACTGGGACTACAATGTCGGTGTCACCAGGACCGTGACCACGATGGCGCATCTCGGCGGCATATCAGTCGAGGGCGAGCTCGGCGTGCTCGGCTCGCTCGAGACCGGGATGGGCGACAAGGAAGACGGCCACGGCGCCGAGGGCAAGCTGTCCCACGATCAGCTGCTGACCAATCCCGACGAGGCCGTGAAGTTCGTCAAGGAGACCAAGGTCGACGCGCTCGCGATCGCGATGGGCACCTCGCACGGCGCCTACAAGTTCACCCGCAAGCCCGACGGCGACATCCTCGCCATGAACGTGATCGAGGAGATTCACCGCAGGCTGCCGAACATGCATCTCGTCATGCACGGCTCCTCGTCGGTGCCGCAGGAGCTGCAGGAGATCATCAACGCCAATGGCGGCAAGATGAAGCCGACCTGGGGCGTGCCGGTCGCCGAGATCCAACGCGGCATCAAGAACGGCGTGCGTAAGATCAATATCG
>NZ_CAFK01000342.1 GCF_000239815.1 Bradyrhizobium sp. STM 3843
CGTTAGACAAACACAATTTCCGAAAATACGAAACAGAAATATTTTTGACGGGAGGACTGGACTGGCCGAGTCGCGTTGAAATTGCTGGCAAACTTCGTGGTTTGGCGCAGGCCTCGCCGAACACTTTTCGTGCTTTGCGAGCGTCGCCATTAAGAGACGTTCCTTCGACACCCGTCTCGCGCAAACGCGGCGAAGCACGGCGTCAGTTGGCACCAAACCAGAGCTCCAAGGGAGCCCTCAGGTGCGCGCACTCAACCAGGCGTCCCCGGCGTGGGTCCACGGGATCCTGGCTGCTGAAGATTCCATTTGCGACTGAGATGGCGTCGCCAAGCGATGGCCTGGGCGAAAAGGCATATCGTCGCAACAAGAGCGTAAAAAGTCGGATGCCATCCCGGATGTGGTGGCAGCGCGAGCCAATATGCGATCAACGCAATCCCAAACACAAACATGAGCCTGGATTGGATTCGCATAAACCTCGGCCCATATACCGGGCCCAAGTTGCCGCCGGGCGCCACTCTGCGTTCGAAGTATGGAAGCTTCGGCAACTGATTGACTCCCAGAAGGAAGATGATGCCAACCGCAACAAACAAGGCACGATAGATGGCCCGAAGCTCCAAGTGAATACCAAGGTCAAGCCTCGTGATGATGACGAGCGCCTGTGCCAGCAGCAGGACGATACAATAGCTCATCGAAACTGTGGCTCCCCATTTGCGCCAAGGTTCATTTCTCGCGCTGTCTGTTCGCTCGCCACGGCCGTGGCCGTAGAGGACACCGACGACGAAAGCGCTGCAGGCTGGAAAGATGAATAGCGATGGCAGGGACGCTCTGGGTTGGACCGCCTGTACGATCCAGTCGTTCGGAACGATGAACCAAAACATCGCACCGGCGAGCATCAGGGCGATGAGCGTCCCGCAAATCAAGGCGGTTCGCCGGTCGATCACTTGGTCCTCCGTGTCGCGAGCTTGAGCTTTCCGCCGGAACGAACGCCGATTCCGACGGTCTCGGCAAAGCTAAGCAGCGCGTCTTCAAGCACCGACAGTTTCAAACTGTAAGTGATGGTCGTTCCGACTTTGTCCGATTCGACCAGGTCCGCCTCGCGCAACACCGCGAAATGGGCAGAGAGCGTCGGCTTGGCGCAATGGAAATGCTCGGCGATTTGTCCTGCCGTCATTGGTCGGTCCCTCAACAGCTGCAGGATGCGGCGGCGTGTCGGATCGGAGAGCGCCTTGAAAACGAGGTTCATATTTAGTTGTTTAGCTAATTATGGAACGATTGTCAATCAGCTTCGCCCTACGGGGTCCGCCGATTCACCGGCGTCTGGCGCGAGACACCGCGTACGCTAGCGCGCCTTCGTCTGGATCAAGCCCTGAGCTCAAATGACATCGGGTGGTTGTCAGCCACGGAATTGGCGAAGCATTTTCGCAGATCGAAGACATGCGAAGGAGAGTGTTGGCCATTGTCTTTGTCGCCGCCAACTCGGCGCATCTATTTCATAAGGCCGAGCACGGCGCCGGAGGCCGCGATCATGCCCAATGCAACGATGCTGCCGCGCCAGATCAGCTGCTGACGCGCGGTCTTGCGGTCATGGAAAGCGAGCCAGTCTTGCACAAATCCCGGAGGGATATCGAAGACGACTGTGCGCTCCTCGCCATGATGCGTTTCGTGCTCACAAAACATCGTCCTGACATTTTGCACGCCGAGCCGCTCAAGCTCGCGATGCCACTGCCAGGCGTGCTCGCCGTTCGTCCAGCGATTTTCGAAGGGGACAGCGTGTGATTTCATGACGAGCCTCCTTCTCACTTGACCTCATTGGGCTCACTTGACCTCACGTTTCGATTGTAGCGCGTTTTCCAAGCCGCCGCGAGCGTCCACCCAGCCCAAGCCTGGCCTTCCGCAGTGCAGGAAGACCTCGGCGCTGGACAAACGGAGTTGGACGAACAAAGGCTCGTGCGTTCGTCACGGCGCTCCTAGGAGCAAGCTAAAGGCAGGGAGAGATGATCGAGCCGAACTGAGCCGGATGCGAAGCGCAAAGCAGGGATCTAACGACCGCCTTGTCTGATGAGGGCGTTGGCCTGGGGGCTCGGCATCAGGCGCTGCTTGAGCTGAATCACATGGGCCATCCCCCACCCGATGAGGACTACGCCCAGCAGCAGACATACGACGAATATCAGCATGTCTCGCTTGTTGAATCGACGCATGAGCGCCTCCGATGACGCTTTCGGGCCAGCGCGAATGCGGCGCAATGGACGCGCCGCAAAATTCCGCCAGCGTCGGGAGGCGGCTATGCCATTCGCCAACGGCCCATGCAGCCATTCCCACTCATTCGATTGTACAGGCATCCCACCACATCTCGCAATTGTGATGAGGCGGCGCTCACTCGCGGTCCGGCGGGTTCCGGGTCCGTGTTAAAATCGCGCCGCGCGTATTAGGCACGCGTGGTGAGGGGCAGACCATCAATCCGTTACAGGAGCGCTCCATGTCAGATCTTGTTGCGATTGTGTACCCATCCGAAGCCAAAGCAGAAGAAGTCCGGCAGAAGATCCTCAAGCTGCAGGGCGAGTATCTGATCACGATCAACGATGCCGTGATCGCCGTCAAAACCGAGGACTCCGTCAAGCTCAATCAGCTCGTGAACACGACGATGGCGGGGGCCGCGAGAGGCAGCTTTTGGGGGCTGCTGTTCGGGATGGTGTTCCTGAATCCGCTGATCGGCGTGGCGCTCGGCGCCGGCGCAGGCGCTCTGGGCGGTGCGATGACCGACTTCGGCATCAGGGACCAGTTCATGAAGGATCTGGCATCGAAGGTGAAAGCGGGAGATGCCGTCCTGTTCCTGCTGATCGAGAACATGACGGCCGACAAGGTCATCCCTGAAATCAAGGATGCGGGAGGGACGGTTCTGAAGACCTCGCTCGACGAAAAGAAGGAGCAGCACCTGCGCGATACCCTCGCAGCCGCAACCCAACCCAAGGCTGCCTAGAGATCAGGCCGCCTACAAGCAAAGGCTGCCCCAAGGGCGGCGAAGTTCCGGTTGGTCCTGATCACACGGACTCATCGAAGCTTCGCATTCAAAGCCGATCGCGTGTTCTGGTTCTGACGTCCGTATCATCTCGCAACGTGCCTATTGAGGGACGTCAGAACCGAGGACATTTCACCGAAGGACATTTGTTAGCCACGGCCTTCGGCGGTCGCGGCTCCGCTCAGTTTTGTGCCACACCGGTCCTGTCGGGCGCCGCACGCACGCCGCGCGCCAGTTTCAACGCATCCTCATCGGCCCAGAAACGGATGAAGACCATCGCGGTTGCTCGTCCAGCATATGGCCTGGATGACGGTGACCTCGATGCCGCCTGCACGCAAGGCGCGGATCGGCGGATTGACCTCATCGCCGTCACCGGGACGCCGTCGGTCATCCTGACGTTGCCGTTGCCGGTCGGATGAAATCATCACATTCGCGCTGCCCATCGACGTGAGATCCGCTTGAGCTGTTCCGCGACATGAGTGCGATGTGCCGGTAAAATAAGGTGCGGTCACACCCCGACTGCATTTCTTCAGGCACAGCACGGCGCATGCAGGACGGCACGGGGAGCTTTCCACCCGACCTGAGCTCGATCTAGTCTGTCTCGTCCGAGACGGACTGAGGTGTGCGGACATGGTCCGGCAACGTTTTCGCGGCCTCTTCCAGAAGTACTGGCTCGTGCTCTTCATGGCGGTGGCGGTTCCGCTCGCGATCAATGGCGTGATCGAGGCCTGGTTCGGCTATCGCGATCAGCGCGCGCGGCTGGACCAGCTGCTTGGACTTCAGGCGACGTCAGCCGCGACCAGGATCCATGGCTTCATCGACGAGATCACAAACGAGCTTGGGTGGCTGGTTCAACTGCCCTGGACTGACGGCCCCGACGAGCTGCGGCGAACTGACGCGTTGCGCCTGCTCCGCCAAGCACCCGCCGTCGCGAGTCTTACGCTGTGTGATCATGCCGGACGAGAACGTCTCTACATCTCGCGGGTCGGTCTCAATCGGGTCGACAGTCGCGCGGAACGATCCACCGATCCCGCGGTCGTCGGCGCCCGCTCGGCCCGCATCTGGTTTGGTGACGTCAACTATAACCGGGGTTCCGAGCCCTACCTTACCGTTGCGATGTCCGGGAACAGGCCATCGGCCGGGGTGGTCGTTGCTGAAGTCAACCTCAAGCTCATCTGGGAGGTCATATCGGCCATCAAGGTGGGAGACGCCGGCTTCGCCTTCGTGCTGGATCGGCCGGGCCGGCTGATTGCTCATCCGGACCTCAGCCTCGTCCTGCGCGGAGCGGACGAAGCCACGTCCAAGCCCTTTCAAGCCATACGCTATGCAATCGGGCGGGCCGGAACGGGTTTCGCAAGAGGCCGGGACCTGCGGGGCGACCCAATTGCCGCCGCTGGCGCTCCTGTCGCAGGTCCTGATTGGACCGTTGTGGTCCAGCAGCCGCTGTCGGAAGCTTTCGCTCCGATCTACGCAGCCTTGTGGCGGACCGCACTGCTTCTTCTGCTCGGCACCATGTTCTCGGGTCTGCTCGCCTATGGGCTGGCGGATCGGATGACGAACCCGATCCGGCTTCTCGAGGAAGGCACTGAGAAGATCAGAGCCGGACACTTCGACCATCGCATCACGATCGAGACGGGAGATGAGCTTCAGCGCCTGGCGGATAGTTTCAACAGGATGGCGTCCCAACTGGCTCTCGCCAGGGAGCATCAGGAGCGAATTGCCAGACTCAAGCGCTTTCTTGCTCCGCAGGTCGCCGATCTCGTCGACCGAACCGGTGACGACAGCGTCTTGGAAGGGCGCCGCGCCGAGGTGGTGGTCGTGTTCGCTGATTTGCGAGGATTCACCTCGTTCTCCGCGGGCGTGGCGCCAGAGGAAGTCATGAGCGTCCTCTCGGAATACTATGAGGTGCTCGGCAAAGTCATCGCGGCATTCGCAGCCACGCTGATCAGCTTCTCGGGCGACGGCTTGATGGTTCTTGTCAATGCGCCCGTCCCCGTCAAAGAGCCGGCGCTCACCGCCGTCGATCTGGCCGTGGCGATGCAGAGGAGCGTGCAGGAACTCATCGGCTGCTGGCGAGAGCGGGGGTACGAGGTCGGCTTCGGTGTGGGACTTGCCAGTGGCTCGGCAACCGTCGGGCGGATCGGATATGCAAGCCGGTTCGACTATACGGCCATTGGCAGTGTCGTGAATCTCGCGGCCCGCCTGTGCGCCTCCGCGGCCGACCGGGAAATCCTGATGAACGGCGAAGTTGCCGCAGCGGTCAAGGACAGGCGTGCGCTGAAAGCATTGGGGGATCGTCCGATTAAGGGCTATGATGAGGCCATACCGGTCTTTGGAATCGCGTTCGATGCGCCGTTGAAGGCGTGTGCCGATTGACTTGATGGCACCAATGTCTGGCGCTCGACGCATGTGGCGCGACGTGAACAGCAGGATCCGCGCTCATGGGCGATCAGGCGATGCCGGTTGGTGCACCCATGGCCAGCGCTGGCTGCAAGGCCGCTCGCCGGGCGCCGATGTTCGACCGCATCGGGCGCCGAGACGTTCTTGCCTTGCTCGGTGCTGCCGCAGCCTGGACGTATCCGGCACGGGCGCAGAGATCGATCCCGGTCCTCGGCTATCTTTGTCCGGAGTCGCCTGTGCCGTTCGCCAGCCGGCTCAAAGCCTTTCACGATGGCCTCCGGGAGACCGGCTACATCGAAGGCAAGAACGTCGCAATCGAATATCGATGGGCGGAAGGGCAGTACAAGCGATTGCCGGACTTGGCTGCAAGTCTGGTCGCTCGTGACGTGGATATCATCGTCGCGCCAGGCGGCGCTCCGGTGGCGCTCGCGGCCAAAGCTTCCACCACGAGCAAGACGATCGTCTTTGAGATGGGCGGCGATCCGGTCCAATTGGGCGTGGTCGACAGCTTGTCGCGACCGGGTGGGAACATCACCGGAGTGTCCAGCTTGAGCGTGGAAGTCTCGCGCAAACGCCTGGAGTTCATGCACGAGTTGCTGCCGGCGGCAACGGCGTTGGCGGTCGTTGCCAATCCGACAAGTCCAACCGCCAAGTCACAATTGGAGAGTCTTCATTCCGCCGCGGGAGTCCTGGGGGTCGACCTGCAGATTCTGAATGCCAGCATCGAACAAGAGTTCGAGCCTGCATTCTCGGCCGCGGCCCAGAAGCCGCCGACCGGACTTGTGTTCACCTCGGATCCCTACTTTGCGTTCAGGAGCGGACAGCTTGCCGCGCTTGCTCAGCAATATCGTTTACCCGCAATCACGCAATCTCGCGACTTTCCCATCGCCGGAGGCCTGATGAGCTATGGAGGTGATTTCGTCCAGTCGCATCGTCGCACCGGCGTCTATGCCGGACGGATCCTCCATGGCGAGAAGCCCTCCAATCTGCCAGTCCAGCTGGTCACGAGAGTCGAGTTCTTCGTCAACCTGAAGGCCGCCAAGATCCTCGGCATCGAACTTTCACCTTCGCTCATCAGCAGCGCCGACGAGGTGATCGAGTAGAACGCGGCTGGTGCGCGCTCGGCGTGCCGCGCGCGCCACGGTTTGGCCATGAGAGATCCGCCGCATTTCAGCGGCGGATGGAGTCTGCAGCCAATGTCCGCTTCCCTCAGTTCTGTGCCACGGCGGTCCGGTCGAGTGCCGCACGCACGCCGCGCGCCAGCTTCAGCGCATCGTCATTGGCCCAGAAATGGATGAAGAACATGCGTGGCTGTTCGTCCAGCATGTGGCTGTGGATCGCGGTCACCTCGATGTCGCCCTCGCGCAGGCTGCGGATCAGCGGATTGACCTCATCGCCCGTCACCAGGAAGTCGCCGGTGATCGCCGCATGGCCGTTGCCGGTCGGCTGAAAGTTGATCCCGTTGGCGCCGCCCATGGCCGCGGTGACTGTCATGCCACCGTCCGTCGCGGCGTCGCGGCGCGGGATGCCGAACTGATAGACGCCGCCGGTGGCCGTGCCCTTGGCGTGCATGATCTCGTCGAGCTTTGCGGTGTCGAGATCAAGCGCCGGTGCGGCGCTGGCCGTGGTGGCCGGCGGCTCGAACGGCGTCTTGCTCCCGGTCGACAGCGCCTCGTGGATCGCGGCCGCCATCTTCTCGGGATCGCCGTGGCCGGCGACATGCATGTAGAACGTGGCGGGCTGCGCCCGCAGCAGGTGGTTGTGGATGGCGGTGATCTCCAAACCACTGTTCAGGAGCTTGGTCATGACCGGCGTGGTCTCGGTATCGAGCAGAACCAGGTCCCCCATCACCATCGCTTCACCATGCATCGGCGCGAAGGCGACCCAGCCACCGAGCGCGAGCGACGGCTTGATCGGCACGCCGTCCAGGGTGACATGCAGATCTGACCGCGGCAGACCGTAACGATGGACCTCGCCGCTGACGCTGGCGGTCTTGCCGAGCGCCGCATCCACCTTCTTCCAATCGATCGACTGGGCGGCGGCGAGGCTCGGCACAAGCACAGCAGCCGCCACAGCGGCGATCATTCTCATTGTCGTCATGATCTCAACTCCTGTCTGTTGATCGCCCCCTCTCGTCAGATGACGCCCGCCACGCGGAGCAGGACGCCGGTGATGCAAGACGCCGCGAGGACAACGAGCATCCCCGCATTGAAGCGGAAGATCGCGACCGCGGCCGCGACCGAAAGCAGGAGCGCCGGCAGGTCGATACTTGCTGGCACCGGCGCATCGAACGCGAGGCCGAAGCCCTGCACCGGAACGGTCTGCCGGAACAGCGTATGCAGCGCGAACCAGATCGACAGGTTGAGGATCACGCCGACGACCGCGGCCGTGATCGCCGATAGCGCGCCGGCGAGCGCCTTGTTGCCGCGCAGGGCTTCGATGTAGGGCGCGCCGACGAAGATCCAGAGGAAACAGGGCGTGAAGGTCACCCAGGTCGCGAGCAGGCCACCGAGCGTACCGGCAAGCATCGGTGACAGTCCGCTCGCCTGGCGGAACGCCGCCATGAAGCCCACGAACTGGACCACCATGATCAGCGGCCCGGGCGTGGTCTCGGCCATGCCCAAGCCGTCGAGCATCTCGCGCGGCTGGACCCAGTGATAGTACTCGGCGGCCTGCTGCGCCACATAGGCGAGAACCGCGTAGGCGCCGCCGAATGTCACCAGCGCCATCTTGCTGAAGAAGATCGCGATCTGGCTGAACACGTCGTTGGGCCCGAGGCCGATCAGGAGCGCGAACACCGGAACCAGCCAGAGCGCGAGCCACACGAGGCCGGTGCGCAGCGCGCGCGCCGAATTCGGCCTGACGTGATCGGGCACGGCCTCGCCGAGCATGCTGTCGATCGCAGCCGAGCTCTTGCCGCCATGCTCGATCGCGGCGAATTCCGGCCGGCCGAGCCGGGCGCCGACGAAGCCGATGGCCGCAGCTCCGATGATGATCACGGGGAACGGCGCACCGAAGAAGAAGATCGCGACGAACGCCGCCGCCGCGATTCCAATCATCACCGGATTGCGCAGCGCCCGCCTGCCCACGCGCACCACCGCCTGGATGACGATGGCGAGCACGGCCGCCTTCAGGCCGAAGAACAGCGCTTCGACCAGGCCGACATTGCCATAGGCCGCGTAGATGTAGCTCAAGCCCATGATCGCGAAGATGCCGGGCAGGATGAACAGCCCGCCCGCCACGATGCCGCCAGCGGTCCGATGCAGCAGCCAGCCAATATAGGTCGCAAGCTGCTGCGCTTCCGGGCCGGGCAGCAGCATGCAGTAGTTGAGCGCGTGCAGGAAGCGCCCCTCCGAGATCCAGTTCTTCTCCTCGACCAGGATCCGATGCATCACCGCGATCTGCCCGGCCGGCCCGCCGAAGCTGAGGATCGCGACGCGGATCCAGACCACGAGCGCCTCGGTGAAGGAGATGCCGTGGGCCTGGCCCTGCGCCGCGACCTTCTGGCTTGCCGTGACGTCGGTCATGGCTTCACCTTGTTGGTCGGCCAGTTGTGCGTCTCCTTGGTCGCGTCCCTGCACCAGCGATAGAACGCGTCATAGAGCAGCATGCCGGCGTCGAGCTGCTCTAGATCATCGTCGAACATCCGCGACAGCCCGAGCGAAGCGGCGAGCAGGCCCGGCGCTTCCGGACATAGATCGAGCCGCGCGGTGTCCGCCGCGCGCACCATGGTGGCCAGCCGATCCAGCCCTGGCGTCGTCGACAGGCCGAATTCCCGGACCATGACATCGAAGGTGCAGGCCTCGCCGCGATGGCTCCAGAACACGTTCTCGATGTCGAACGCGGTCGCGCCGAAGCGCTCGGCCACGGCTTCGACCTCGGACGACGTCACGAACAGGAACACCGCGGCGGGATCGACGAACCGCCGGATCAGCCAGGGGCATGCGATGCGATCGATCTTCGGTCGCGCGCGCGTGACCCAGACGGTGCGGCCGCGTCCGTCGCGTTTGGGAATTTTGTCGACCGGGACGGTCGGATATTCGGCTTGGACCCAGCCGAGGTGGCCGCCTTCGAGGCTCTCAGCAGGGACGCCCTGACAGCGGAGCCATGCGGCCGTGCCCTCGGCGAGTTTTTCGCCCTTCTGGCAGATGACGACGACGGACTGGCCCGTGAGGCTTTTGCCCCACTCCTGCACGTCGAGGTGCGAGCGCCGGCTCGCACCCGGAATCAGCCGCGGATGCGCGGCGAAATCCTCGTCGGTGCGAACATCGACGAGCGTCGGCACATTGGAGGTGCCAATGAGCCGGGACAGTTTTTCTGAGGAAATCGAGGTGTAGGATGTAGACATGCTGCGCCCTTTCGAAGAATCAGGACGCGATACTTGGGCATGTCGCCTCGCGGGGAGATCGCAATCCCCGTATGCGCGATCAAACCGCTTTCGACCCTCACTGTCAATCCGGTCGGCGATCATGACGGTTTGTTGAGAAAATCCGGTTCCGTGCGAGCCCCTGATCGACGGATGCATCCACACTGCATGTGGAACATGGGACAATGATCCATCGCCGCTCGACGCGGCGCGCCGGGCTTGATAACCGCCTCTCTCCGGAACGCTGGTTCTTTGAGTCGGGGCACATGACGGTAGCGATCGAGATGGGGCAGACGATGGCAGGCGCGCCTGCGTCAGTCGACCTCGAGGAGCTGCTGGCAACGCGCCTGCTGGTGCAGGGCAATTCGGGCTCCGGCAAATCGCACCTGCTGCGGCGGCTTCTGGAGCAGAGCGCGCCCTGGGTGCAGCAGACGATCATCGATCCGGAGGGCGACTTCGTCACGCTCGCCGAGCGGTTCGGCCATCTCGTGATCGATGCCGAGGAGCATACCGAGCGCGGGCTCGAGGTCGCCGGCGCGCGCGCGCGCATCCATCGTGTCTCCACCGTGCTCAATCTCGAGGGGCTCGATGCCGAGAACCAGATGCGGCGTGCCGCCGCGTTCCTGAACGGGCTGTTCGACGTCGCGCGCGACCATTGGTACCCGATGCTGGTGGTGGTGGATGAGGCGCAGCTGTTCGCGCCGGCGGTCGCCGGCGAAGTCTCAGACGAGGCGCGCAAAGCATCGCTGTCGGCGATGACCAACCTGATGTGCCGCGGCCGCAAGCGCGGGCTGGCCGGCGTGATCGCCACGCAACGTTTGGCGAAGCTCGCCAAGAACGTCGCGGCAGAAGCCTCCAATTTCCTGATGGGCCGCACCTTCCTCGACATCGATATGGCGCGCGCCGCCGATCTCTTGGGGATGGAGCGGCGGCAGGCCGAGGCCTTTCGCGACCTCGAGCGCGGCCACTTCATGGCGCTCGGCCCTGCCCTCTCCCGCCGGCCGCTGGGCCTGCGCATCGGCGTGACCGAAACCAGGCCGCGCAATGCGACGCCGCGCCTGTTGCCGCTGCCGGAAGCGACGCTGGAAGACGCGCGCGCCGTCATTCTGGCGGCGCCCCCGCCCGAGACCAACCGGCCGCAGCGCCGGACGCCGGCGCCTGATCTGCTCGAGCAGCTGATGGCGGCGAAATCGGCCGCGCTGGAAGCTGCGCCAGAACCGGTCGAACAGCCTGTCAGCGCCGAGGAGCTTGCCGAGCGGCGCGCGCGTGTCGACCGCGTCCTGGTCGCCTTGCTCGCCGAGCCCGACGCCGGCTTCCGCGCGGTCGGCGTGCTCTATCAGGAGTTCGTGGTCCGCTGCCGCATCGAGGGCCTCGGCACCGATGTCCCGGAGCTGAGCGACTTCCGCCGCATGCTGGCGCGGGCCCGCGCCGGCCTCGGCGCCGACCTGGGGGAAGATGATGCGTGGCAGGACGTGTCGCTGCGCGCGTCGCTGCTGCCGGAGGATATGCAGGGCGTGTTCATGATGGTCGCGCGCGCTGCCAAGGAAGGCTGGCCGTGCCCGAGCGACGCCGCGATTGCGCGGGCTTATGGCTCGCACTCGCTGCGCCGTGCCCAGCGCCTGCTGACCTACATGGAAGACCAGGGCCTGATCGTCTGCCAGCTTGACGGCGCCGGCCGGCGGATCGTGACCTTGGTCGAACTCGCCTGGGCCACCGCTCCGGGTGACCCGAATGCGGACGAGGTGGCCGCGGAGCAAGGCTGCAGCCCGGCGCCTTGAGATGCCCTGCGCGTGAGCGGAGCTGGAGACGACTGCGCTTGCGCCGATGCCGAAAACCTGAATGATCGGCCTCGTGGCATCGCGCCCTTTGGTTGCCTGCCTCTTGGAGATCGTCGCGATATGCCGATACCCATGCCACAAGGCGCGGACCTGTCATGGACGCCGCAGTTGCTCTGGCTGAATACCGTGTCCGGTGCGATCATCGCGGTCGCCTTCTTCTCCATTGCGTTCGTGATCGGCTCGTTTGTGTGGCGGCGCCAGCGCGACGTCATGTTTCGCGGCGTGATCGGCGGCTTTGCGGCCTTTTCCGCGGCCAGCGGCGTGGCCCGCCTGCTGGCGATCCTCGATCTCTGGGTGCCGACGCCGATCATCGCTAGCGCTTTCGACACATGTCTGGCGCTGATGTCGATCGCGGTCACCATCGCCATGTTCAAGATGCTGCCCCGCCTTCTCGTGCTGCCCACGCGCATCCAGCTGCAGAAGGCCTATGACCGGCTGGAAGAGGAAATCAAACAGCGCCGCGAGGCCGAGGCCATGGTCGCGCGCTTCCAGGAGATCGAAGCCAATGAGGCCAGGCTCCGCCAGGCCCAGAAGATGGAGGCCATCGGTCAGCTCACGGGCGGCGTTGCGCACGATTTCAACAACATCCTCACGGTGATCACAGGCACCATCGAAATCCTCGCGGAGGCCGTCAAGGACCAGCCGCAACTCGTCCAGGTGACGAAGATGATCAGCGCGGCGGCGACCCGCGGCGCCGACCTGACCCAGCATCTGCTGGCGTTCGCCCGGCGCCAGCCGCTGCAGCCGCGCGCCACGGACGTCAACAAGCTGGTGATCGAGGCGGCGCGACTGCTGCGGCCGACCCTGGGCGAACAGATCGAGATCGAGTCGATGCTCGCACCCGACATTGCGCCGGCCCTGGTCGATGCCAGCCAGCTCTCGACGGCGATCCTGAACCTCGCGCTGAATGCACGCGACGCGATGCCTCACGGCGGCAAGCTGACGCTGGAGACCAAACCCGCCACGCTCGACGCGGACTATGCCCGCCTGAACAACGACGTCATGCCGGGCAACTACATCATGATCGCGGTGAGCGACAGCGGAGAAGGCATCCCCAGCCATATGCTCGACAAGGTGTTCGAGCCGTTCTTCACCACCAAGGAGATTGGACGGGGGTCAGGCCTTGGACTCAGCATGGTCTACGGCTTCGCCAAGCAATCGAACGGGCACGTCAAGATCTACAGCGAAGAGGGCCACGGCACCACGATCAGGCTCTATCTGCCCCTGGCCTCCGGGCCGGCGGAAGCGACGGTCGACGAGGTGCGGAAAACAGAGGTCGAACGCGGCAATGAATCGATCCTGATCGTGGAGGACGACGCGCTGGTGCGCGAATATGTGGTGGCGCAAGTCGGCCGTCTCGGCTATCGAACGCTTGCCGCCCGCAATGCCGGCGAGGCGCTTTCGATCATCGGCAGCCCCGAACGCATCGACCTCCTGTTCACCGATGTGATCATGCCCGGCGGCATGAACGGCCGGCAGCTCGCCACCGAGGCGTTGAAGCGGCGTCCGGAGCTCAAGGTCCTGTACACGTCAGGTTACACAGAGAACGCGATCGTGCACCATGGCCGGCTTGATGCCGGCGTTCTGCTGCTGGCCAAACCGTATCTGACGTCCGATCTCGCCAGGATGATTCGGATCGCCCTGGCGTCGTGATTCTTGCCGCAAGCCGGCACGGCTTCGCGCCTGATCAAAGCGAAACGCCCGGGAGTGCTCCCGGGCGTCGGTGTCAGGGGACTTTGCCGGGAACAGGCTGGCCGATCAGGTCGACGCGATCTTGCCCATCGCGGGATCGCTGGTGGTGGCGCAGCCGTTCTCGACGTGACCGGCGAGCTGCCATTTGAAGCCCGGGTCGGTATCGGCGGTGACCGCCAGGTCGTACCAGCCTTGATTGTGCTGCACATGGATCATGGTCTGGAACGTCTCGCCATGGCGCAGCCGGTGCTTTTGGCTCTGTCCGGTGTAGTTGTCGACCAGCGTCACGGTGCAGATCGCGCCCTTGTTGGTCATGACGAGCCCGAGACCGTACACGTCGTTGCCCGACCCCTCGTTGGAGAAGTCCATCGAAGAGATGTCGACATTGGCGACATTGGCCGCGATGCCGCCGCCCTTGAAGCCGCGGAAGAAGCCGTTCGGCCCATACACCGACAGATCGTACTGCCCGGCGGTGGCGGCGAGATCCCAGACGTCGTTCAGCGACTTCTCGGATTCGACCGTGTAGCTCCACGGACCCAGCATGCTGTTGCCCGAGCGGACATGGAAGCAGACCCCGGCATCGCCGGGATTGGCGAAGCGGATCGCGAACCTCTTCTGCGCAGGATCGGCCGAGCCGTCGACGCTCAGATTGTAGGGCAGCGGACGCGCCGGGCGGACACCCTGCTCCTGCACCGGCATCGCCGGCTGGGCCGGCGGCACCGGGTGGTAGTTGTCGTAGCGGATGCCGGACGTGATATCGCTTGCGGGCGGCGCAACCGTCGGCGGCAGCGGCGCCAGGCCTTCGTTCGGCGAACGGAAGTTGAAGGCGGAGGTCAGGTCGCCGCAGACCGCGCGCCGCCAGGCCGGGACGTTCTTCTCGAACAGGCCGGGCGCGGTGCGGTGGAAACGCTTCTCGATGAAGCGGATCACCGAGGTGTGGTCGAACACTTCCGAGCAGACAAAGCCGCCGCGCGACCAGGGCGAGACCACCAGCATCGGCACGCGGACGCCGAGGCCGTACGGACCCGCGACATGGCTGCCGTCACCGGCGAACAGATCGGTGCTGGTGTCGACGGTCGACTGGCCATATGCCTTCGACGGCGCCGGATAGGGACCGACCACGTGATCGAAGAAGCCGCCGCCCTCGTCGTAGTTGATCAGCAGGACGGTCTTACTCCAGAGCTCCGGATTCGAGGTCAGGATGTCCAGCACCTTCGAAATGTACCAGGCACCGGGACCGGGCAGCCAGTTCGGATGCTCGCTGAACGCTTCCGGCGCCGCGATCCACGACACCTGCGGCAGCGTGCCGTTCCTGACGTCATTGCGCAAAAGGTCGAACAGGTTCTCGAAGCTGCCGCCCTTGGCGATATTGGTGCCGCGCAGCGCCTTCTCATAGAGCGGGCTGCCCGGCTGCGAGTTCTGATACTGGTGGAAATAGAGCAGCGAGTTGTCGCCGAAATTGCCGATCCACGGATTCGAAGTCCAGCCCCACGAGCCGTCCGCGGTCAGCCCGGTGCCGATGTCCTGATAGATCTTCCAGGAGATGCCGGCCTTTTCCAACAGTTCAGGGAAGGTCGACCAGTCGTAGCCGGCTTCCGCATTGGTGATGACCGGGCCGCCATTCTTGCCGTCATTGCCGTCCCAGCCGGTCCACATGTAGTAGCGGTTCGGATCGGTCGGCCCCATCACCGAGCAGAAATAGGCGTCGCAGACGGTGAAGGCGTCGGCCAGCGCATAGTGCCAGGTCAGATCCTGACGGTTCATATGGGTCATGGTCGTGGTCCCCTTGTTCGGGATCCACTGGTCATATTTGCCGTTGTTCCAGGCCTTCTGGCCGTCGTTCCAGCCATGCGCCACGTCTTCGACATAGACGTTGGCCGCGTTGTCGACCCGGAACGGCATCACGCTGGTGTTGCCGTTCGGCTGCTGCCAGACCGGATTGCCGTTGGGCAGCTTGACCGCGCGCGGGTCATTGAAGCCCCGCACACCGCGCATGCTGCCGAAATAATGATCGAACGCGCGATTCTCCTGCATGAGAACCACGATGTGCTTGACGTCCTCGATCGTGCCCTGACGGTTGAAGGCCGGAATCGCGTGCGCACGCTCGATGCTCTGGGTCAGCGCAGCGGTGGCAGCGGACGCGCCGAGCAGGCGCAGAAATTCGCGACGATCATGACGCATGTCATTCGACATCTATTCACTCCCCAAGTGATGCGTCGCGTCGAATAGGGGCGCGCGGTAACAGCCACGTGACCGCAGCATTAAAGATGTGTGGCTGGTTGATGTCGCAGTCTGCTCTACCGCAGCGAGAGGAGCGAGCATGGGTCAGCCGAAGATTCAGCCGAAGACGATGGAGCCGCCGGATTGCTCACGCGATCGCGTGGAGCGGTCCATGCCGAAGAACCTCCAGCACCAGCGGACCAGCCAAGTGCCGAGCAGCAGTCTCCGCTATTGCAGCCGAGGCAGGGGTCGCAGCGTTTCCGAGGGCGTCTCGCCGAACATCTTCCGATACTCTTTGGCGAAATGGCCGGAATTGTTGAACCCGCACTTCAGCGCGATCGAAGTCACGGTATCGCCCGGGTCGGGATTGCAGAGCATGCGGCGCGCATGCTGCATGCGGTTCTGCTTGATCTTCTCGCCCAATGAGACCCCGTGGGCGGAAAAATACTGATAGACCGCTCGGGGGCTGATGCCGTACTGCGCGGCGAGCTGTTCGATCGAGATCTTCTGGTTCCAGTGCCGCTCGATGTGGCCCAGAATCTTGCGAATCGGCTCGGGCGTGTCCCCGTCCCGGCCGGTCCTCGTTTCGGTGATGTCGATGGTCGAGCCTACGAGATGGGTCCGTCCTTCGGATGAGCTGTCGACACAGGTCCCCATGCCGCGGACCCAACGAAAGCCGCCGCTGTCGTCGATCGTCCGGTATTCCTGCGTGTAGCCGGCCCGCTTCACGATGGCCCGACGTATCACCTTCTCCAGCGCGTCCCTGTCGTCAGGGTGGACGCGGCGCATCATGTCGCTCAGGGATGGCACTGAGCTCGCGGGACTACCTGAAGACCGACCGTCGGTTTCAACCACGATATTGAATGTCGTGAGGCCCGCCAGTTTTTCGGCCGCCGCAAGCTGCCCTTCCAAGATCTTCGTCGCCGTGATGTCTTCGACGACGGCGCAATACCATCGCAGTCTCCCCTCGCCGTCCCGTATCGGATTGACGATCACATGGGCCCAGACCACGCTGCCATCCTGCCGAACGTAACGCTTGTCGAGTTGGTACTGATCGATTTCACCGGCGAGCAGCCGCTCATGCTGGAGCCGGTTGCGCTCCCGGTCATCGGGATGCGTGAACTCGAAAAAGTCGATCCGATCGATGATCAGCTGCTCCAGCGTGTAACCGACGATGCGGCAGTATTCCGCATTCGCAAAGCGAAGCCGGCCGCCTTCGGCATCCACGACGGCAATACCGACCCCTAAACTGTCGAGGAACAGCCTCGGCATCTGGATGATTTCGGCAAGATCTTTCTCTGGCATGCCCGAGTATTGAAAGCGCGTTTGGAACCGGGCGCAAGCTAGCCCGCACCAACACTCAAATCTTGATCTAAGGCAAAGCGAACGCGACGGAACGAGCGGTGGATCACCAACGCCGGAACTCTTGCAGAATTCGAACAGCGCTGCAGAAAACCGCCTAACTAAATCTTACTAAGAGTTTGATAGATTTAAATAACCCCGGGATTTCCCGGAGATTCTTGGGAGTTCGAAACGCGCATCGAGCCGTAGCCCGCACCTCTAACTCGTCGTCACGAGACGCGACATCTCAAAGATGCGGATCGCCTCGGCCTGCCGGTATTTTCGAGCTCGACCGATTGGAGATATTTATGTTCGGCCGCAAGAACCAAAGTGAGACGATGGCCTCCCTGGCCGCGAGCGCGATTAGCGCCAAGGTCATGGTCGCAGACGACAAGCTCAACATCGTCTACATGAACGAGGCGGTGAAGGCGATGTTGCGCGAGGCCGAGCGCGATCTGCAGAAGCAGCTGCCGAGCTTCAGCGTCGACAAGCTGATCGGCACCAACATCGATTCTTTCCACAAGGATCCGTCTCGCCAACGGCGCATGTTGCAGACTCTCAATGCGGAACACCGCGCGACGATCAAGATCGGCCCATGGGTGTTCGACCTGGTCGCCACACCGCTCAAGTACCCGGATGGAACCCGCGCCGGCACCGTGGTCGAGTGGTCCGACGCCAGCATCAGGCTGCAGAATCTGGATTATGCGGCCCAGGTCTCCGCGATCGGCAGGTCGCAGGCGGTGATCGAATTCAATCTCGACGGTACCATCGTCACTGCCAACGACAACTTCCTGAAGGCGTTGGGCTACACCTTGCCGGAGATCCAGGGCAAACATCACAGCATGTTCGTCGAGCCGCGCGAGCGCGACGGCGCGGGCTATCGCGAGTTCTGGGCGGCGCTGAACCGTGGCGAATACCAGGCTGCCGAATACAAGCGCATCGGCAAGGGTGGTAAGGAAGTATGGATCCAAGCCTCCTACAATCCGATCTTCGACGAGAACGGCAAACCGTTCAAGGTCGTCAAGTTCGCAACTGACGTCACCGCGCAGAAGCTTCGGAATGCCGACCTCGCCGGCCAGATCGCCGCGATCAGCAAGTCGCAGGCGGTGATCGAGTTCAATCTCGACGGCACCATCATCACCGCCAACGACAATTTCCTTCACGCGCTTGGCTACACACTTTCGGAGATCAAGGGCAAACATCACTCGATGTTCGTCGATGCGACCGAGCGCGACAGCGGGGAGTATCGCGAGTTCTGGGCCGCGCTAAATCGGGGCGAGTACCAGGCCAACGAGTATAAGCGCATCGGCAAAGGCGGGCGCGAGGTCTGGATTCAGGCTTCCTACAACCCCATCCTCGATCTCAACGGCAAGCCGTTCAAGGTCGTCAAATATGCCAGCGACGTCACCAAGCAGGTGCTGGTCCGGATGGGCAATGAGCGCGTCCGCAGCATGATGGAATCGGTCGCGGCCGGCGCCGAAGAACTGAACACTTCCGTCCGCGAGATTTCGGAAGCCATGACGAAATCGCGCGAAACCGCGATCGGCGCGGTGGAACGCGTCGCCTCAGCGGATTCGCAGGCCAAGCGCCTCAGCGATGCCGCGCAGGCGATGAGCGGCATCGTCGAGATCATCAGCGACATCACCGGACAGATCAATCTGCTGGCCTTGAATGCCACGATCGAATCGGCCCGCGCCGGCGACGCGGGGCGCGGCTTCGCCGTCGTGGCCTCGGAGGTCAAGAACCTCGCCAATCAGGCCAAGGCGGCCACCGACAAGATCGGCTCGGAGATCGGCGGGCTGACGGGGATTTCGAGCGAGGTCGTGAACGCGCTGAACGCCATCAAGCTCGAGATCCAGAACGTCAGCGAATACGTCACCTCGACCGCGGCCGCGGTGGAGGAGCAGAGCACCGTCACCAGCGAGATGTCGTCCAGCATGCAAAGGGCGGCAGCGGAAGCCCAGGCGATCGCCGCCCGCGCCAACGCGTAAGGAGGGCAGCGGCGTACGCTGTCCGGGTGAGGCATGCTCGATGCGCCGATCTAGGCAGCGGCGCTCGTCCCCCTGATCAGATCGCCGGCCTTGTCGGCGATCATCAGCGTCGAGGCGTTGAGGTTGGCCGAGATCATGCGTGGCATCACCGAAGCGTCGACCACGCGCAGGCCCTCGAGGCCATGCACGCGCAAATGATCGTCGACCACGGCCCAGGTGCTGTCGGCCGGTCCCATCCGGCAGGTGCAGCCGGGATGGAAGGTCGTGGTCCCTCGCTCCGTGGCGGCAGCCAGGAGCTCATCATCCCTGGAGACCTTCGGTCCCGGGAAATCCTCATAGGCGTAGTACGGCGCGAGCGGTGCTGACGCGAGCAGCCGCCGCGCCAGCTTCATGCCGGCGACGACCACGCGGCGGTCAAGCTCGGCGGTGAGATAGTTGGTCTGGATCACGGGCGGAGCGAACGGGTCGGCCGAGCGCAGCCGCAGATAGCCGCGGCTCTCCGGGCGCTGCTGCCAGGAGGCAACCGTCATGCCCGGCTCATCCTCCAGCTGGCCCTGCACGCCCTCCTTGTAGCTCGCCGGCGTAAAGGTGAGCTGCAGGTCGGAGCTCTCCGCGGTCTCGCCGGAGTGCCAGAAGCAATAGACCATGGTCGGCGACAGCGACAGGATGCCGCGCCGCGTCACCGCCCATTTCAGCGCCTCGCCCCACAGATTGACGCCGCGCGCGAGCTCGTTGATGGTCTTGATGTTCTTGACCCGTGCCACCGTGCGCGGCGCATAGTGATCCTGAAGGCCCTCACCGACGCTGTTCAAGGCATGGCGCACCTCGATGCCGTGCTCACGCAACAGATCCGGCGCGCCGATCCCGGAGAGCTGCAGCAGCTGCGGCGAGTTGTAAGCGCCTCCGGAGAGGATGACCTCCTTGCGCGCGCGCACCTCCATCGGCACGCCGCCGCGTCCGCCGCGGCTGTAGCGCACGCCGACGGCACGCTTGCCGTCGAGGATCACGCCGGTGGCATGTGCGTTGGTGCGGATCTCGACATTCGGGCGCCGGCTCGCGGGCCGCAGGAACGCGGTCGCCGACGAGACGCGGCGGCCGTTCTGGATGGTGCGCTGGACGTAGGAGACGCCCTCCTGGATCGCGCCGTTGTAATCAGGATTGCGCGGAATGCCGAGGCTGATCGCGCCATCCATGAAGGCTTCACACAGCGTGTCCTTCCACTCCATCGTGGTGACGGTGAGGCTGCCGTCGCGGCCGCGATAAGCCTCGTCGCCGAGGCCGATCCGCTTCTCCATGCGCTTGAAGTAAGGCAGGATGTCCGCATAGCTCCAGCCGCGATTGCCCATTTGCGCCCAGGTGTCGAAGTCCTGGCGCTGGCCGCGATTGTAGATGTGGCCGTTGATCGAGGAGGAGCCGCCGAGCGTCTTGCCGCGCGGCGCATAGATGCTGCGCCCGCCGGTATAAGGGCCCGGCTCCTGCTGATAGCCCCAATTGATGCTCTTCATGTAGAAGGTCTTGATGAAGCCGGCCGGCAGGTGGATGTAGGGATGCCAGTCGCGCGGCCCCGCCTCCAGCACGCAGACCGTTACCGACGGATCCTCACTCAGACGGTTGGCGAGCACGCAGCCGGCTGATCCTGCGCCGACGATCACATAGTCGAATGTATCCATCTTGATCTTTTCACTCGTTCGTCCAGCCGCATGTGCCATCACGCGGCGCGCATCGCACCATCAACGCGTCTTGTCATGCAGCTGATAGTCGAGATGGGCTCTCACGGTCGGCCATTCGGACGCGATGATGCTATAAACCACTGTATCACGCAGCGTTCCGTTCGGCGCAATCTGGTGGCTGCGCAAGATCCCGTCCTGCTTGGCGCCGAGCCGTTCGATCGCCCGTCGGCTCTGGTGGTTGAAGAAATGGGTGCGGAACTCGACCGCGATGCAGGCGAGCGTTTCGAACGCGTGGGCAAGCAGCAGCCTTTTGCACTGCGTATTGAGCGCGCTGCGCTGCACGCCCATTGCATACCAGGTCCCGCCGATCTCGACCCGCCGGTTGGCGGCGTCGACGTGCATGTAAGTGGTCATCCCGACGACCCGTCCCTCGGCATCGAACACCGTGAACGGCAGCATCGTGCCCGCCGCCTGCAGACCGAGCCGTCGCTCGATCTCCGTGGTCATGCACTCCGGCGCCGGCACCGAGGTGTACCAGAGCTTCCACAGCTCGCCGTCGTTCACCGCGTCCACAAGCGCGTCGTGGTGCGTCGGTGACAGCGGCTCGAGGCGCGCGTGCGGACCGCGGAGGGTGATCGGTTCAAGAAATGCCAATTTCGTCTTCCTCCCCTCATCCTGAGGAACATCGCGCAGCGATGCGTCTCGAAGGATGAGGCCAACAGCGGGGGCCATGGTTCGAGACGCGCCTGCGGCGCTCCTCACCATGAGATCATCTATTGCACTATTTGTTCAAAAAGTTCAGCGGCAATCCCGGCCGGGGCCAGTCCATCGCCACCAGCTCGCCTTTGCCGGACAGCGTGATATAGGCCGTCTTCAGGTCCGGCCCGCCGAAAGCGATGTTGGTGGTGACGCGGTCGCCGGTCGGAACCTGCTCGACGACCGTGCCATCCGGCGCGATCACGCTGATGCAGCCACTGACCAAGGTCGCAACACAAACATTTCCGTTCGCCTCCACCGCAAGCGAATCGAACATCTGGTAGCCGCCGAGACCGGCAATCGGCTTGCCGCGCTCGCCGCGATAGATCACCTCGCGCGGCCTCACCGTGCCGGGCTCGGAGAGCTCATAGGCCCAGAGCCGCGCCGTCGGCGTCTCCGCGATGTAGAGCGTCTTCTCGTCCGGCGACAGGCCGATGCCGTTGGCCGGCAGCATGCCGTGGCCGCCCTCGACGATCTCGGTCATGCCGGGCTTGAGGTAGTAGAACGCGCCGACATCCATGTCGCGCGCGCGGCGCTTGCCGAGGTCGGAGAACCACAAGCCGCCGTGACGGTCGAACACCAGGTCGTTCGGCCCGCGCAGCGCATGCTCGCCGCAGCGGCTGACCACGGTTTCTACCGCGCCGCTCTGCAGATCGACGCGCTGGATCGAGCCGCCGAGATAGTCCTCGGGCTGCGCGCCGGGCATGATCATCTTGCCCGTCGGAATCCAGGAGAAGCCGCCATTGTTGCAGATGTAGATCTTGCCGTCCGGCCCGAGCGCTGCGCCATTCGGGCCGCCGGGAATCTGCGCGACCACCTCCTTGCGGCCGTCGGGCCAGACCCGGGTCAGCCGGCGGCCACGGATTTCGACCAGCACGACCGAGCCGTCCGGCATCGCCACCGGCCCTTCCGGAAATTCCAGATCGGTGGCAAGCACACGCAGATTGGCCATTCGGACGTCCTCCCGCTCTTGTCGGCACAGGCGAACGCCGGATTTCGATCGCCTGCAAACGTTTTTTTGCTGACGTCGTTATGGCAAAGCGACGCCTGCTTGCCAAGCAAGCGAGCCTCGGCCGCGCTGCAGGGCTGCGTTGCAGCAGGCTGGCGCAAGCGGTCCTATTCGATCACCGGCACCCAGATCTCGAAACCACCATTGCCGGTTTCGGGATCGAAGCGCGCACCGTAACGCTCGAAAATCGGCGCGTCGGCAACCTTGTATCCGGACGCTGGCAGCCAGTGATTCCAGATCGTGCTCATGGTGCGGCGAATGGTGGAGACATGCTCGGGATGGGCGAACACCGCGAAGGTCGCCGCGGGAATGCGAACCTTGCTGAAGTCGCGCGGCAGATCGGAGAAGTCGGTGACCTCGACGCCGGCGATATAGTCGAAATTGCCGGCATCGTCGCCGTTGCAGCAGACGCCGTAGGCGTCGCCGCCGACGCGGCCCGGGATGGCGTCGACCGTCTGATGAAACCGCTGCCAGAGAGCGGGAATGCCAGCGGCATTGTCGTGGCTGAAGCGGTCGCCGACGCCGGCGACGAGCAGCGGCTTGATGCTGATGATACGAGGCGGGGCCAGATTGGCGAGCGGAGTTGAGTCCATGGTGATCGGCTCCAGAAGGTTGAGGCCACCAAGGCGCGCCTTCATGCGGACCATCTCCGGCGTGACGCCGAACTGGTCGCGGAACGCGCGGGTGAACGCTTCGTGGGAGCCGTAATCCGCCTCCAGCGCCAAGGTGAGAATATCGGGCGCGCCGCCGGCCAGAGCGCGCGCCGCCTCGCTCAGGCGACGCAGCCGCACGTAACGCATCACCGAGACGCCCATCGCGGCCGCAAATGCGCGCACCAGATGGAAGCGCGACACGCCGGCGACAGCGGCGATGTCGTCGAGTGCGAGCGGCGCCGACAAATGGCTCTCGATGAACCAGAGCGCCTTCTGGGCTGGACTGCCGGACAACGGCCCTCCTTTCGAAACGGCGCGATCATCCGCGATCTTCGAATCCGGGACTTGATCGCCGTTGCGCTCTCCTAACGTTTCAGCACAACGGAACCGCTATTTCCCGCCGTCTTTCGCGGCCGGCGCCGCGTCCTTCGCTGCCGGTGCGTCGGCTTTCTTCTTCAACTCATCGAGAAGCTTCGCCTGTGCCGATTTGAGTTCCTCGATCGTGCCTTGCTGTGCTGCGAGCGCAGCCTTCAGCACCTGGACCTGACGGTTGGCGGCATCGATCTTCTGCTGATGGTCGAGTGAGAGCTTGGTGATCGTCTTCTGCAGGAACTCAACGTTGCTCTGCAAGCAGGACGTGCGACGGTCCATCGCCTTCTCGGCGGTGCAGATCTCAAGACCTGGAACGTCCTGCGCCAGCGCCGCCGTTCCCGTCGCCAAAGCAAGGCAGAAACACAGCGAAAACATTCCAAGAATCGATCTCATCACAATTTCCTCATCCCGCCGCCCCACACATGAATTTGCGTGGAACTAGCACCTTGTCCTGATGCTACCATACTCAGACCTCAATCACGCATTGAGGTTGTGAGCGCTGGGACCCGTTTCGAGGGAGATGCACAGAATGGCTACGCGCGAAAAACGGCTGGCGCAATTCGATGGCAGCGGCGAACCGCCGCCGGGACAAGCGGTCGAAGTGCTATGCGAGGATCATAGTGGCACTTACCAACTGCCGTTTCCATGCCTCTATGTCGACGGCAAATGGCACAATCAGGAATCCGGCGGCATGCTGGAGGCGACTGTGGTCGCCTGGCGCTTTCCGCGCATGGGCTTTGATTCGCGCCATGGGCGGTCGGAGCGCACCAACGGCACGTTCGCATCCGCTCGCGCATCATCCTATTGATTGAATCCGCGTCCCTGAGCGTCGCTCGGGGACGGTCTTGCCGAAAATATGGTTTTGAACGCAGGTTGGGCATCACAACGGGATAGGCCTAAAGCGCGATGAGATTGGGATGAACCGCCATCGCGCTTTAGGTTATTGTTTGAGCATGATCTCCGCGCAAACGCGTTCCGCGTTTGTCACGAGGGAAAACCGCTTCGCACTTTTCCGGATCATGCTCTAGCAGCGCGCCAATCATACCAGCTGACGCCGGCCGTCCCGCCATCAATCCTGCCAATCGAAGACGCGATATCGACCATCGCCGCCGCCACAGCACCGACACGATCGCGCACCTGCGCGCAGCCTGTCTCAAAACGCGACGCCGGACTTGTCCGGCTTAATGTTTGGAACGCGGCCGGAACGAAACGCGGCCGAATCAGCTGCGACGCGCGGTACGAGACCTGTTCACGGCTAGATGTCGTGCCGAGCTGCCACGGCCTACCACATAGAGTCCAGGTCGCGCCGATCACGGGCTCGCGACCGGCGACAAAGGTTAATCGCGATGAAGCATCGTCGACGCGCTAGCTCCACGGCGTCACGGGCGGCACCTTGTCGGTGGCGGGCGGCATCTCGACCGTCTTGAAATCGGCGGGGCTGACGATCTCCAGATATTCCATGTCGGGCGAGTAATCGAACAGGTAGTGCACGATGCCCGGCCGCTGGTGGACGACGTCGCCGGCCTGAACGAGAGTCGGCTTGTCCTCGTACATGAAGCGGGCCCAGCCCTTCATCATGATCACGATCTGGAAGTCGCAATCATGCCGGTGCCAGCCGGTGCCGTCGGTCGGAGGACAGTCGGGATTGGCCTTCACCAGATGGCAGATCACCTGGCCGCCAGTTGCATCGGCAATGCCGAGATCGCGGTAAAGGAAGAATTCGCGCAGGCCTCCGCCCGTGTAGTCGGTATCATCAGGCTTCACATGCGAGAACTTGGACAGCACGGCATGCTGATTCATCACGGCCTCCTCCGGTTGATACACGGGGCCCCGCAGCCGTCGGCGTCCATTTGGATGGGCTGCAGCGGCCACCTCGCCCGAAAGCCTGTTTTGCTATGCGAAAAGTGCGCCAGCGCCGCGCGCACGCGGCGGTAAGCTTGCGAACCGGCGTGAAGCCGCTGATCGGAGACCGATTTTGTGTTCGATGATCGCATCGGCCGGTCGGGCCGGCGCGGCCCGCGGCCGCGCAGAAAATGCGCGGCCGGGCACAAAAATGAGCAGGCTTCTGCTCCGCGCGTAGCCGCGCTTAGTATTCGACCTCGAGCTCCTCGATCTCGGCCGGCTCGGCTTTGGCGGCCTCGATCCATTCCTGCATCTCCGGCATCGCCATGATCATGTCGGCATAGGCCTGAAGCCGCGGCTCGAGCTTGACGTCATAGGTCACGAAGCGGGTGACGACCGGTGCGTACATCGCGTCCGCCATGGTCCGCTCCCCGAACAGGAACGGCCCACCCGACAGCTCCAGACACTCGCGCCAGATCGCCGAGATGCGGTCGATATCGGCCTGCGCCCGCGTCCAGATCTTGAAGCCGGGGAAATGGGCCTTCAGATTGACCGGCAGCGAGGCGCGCAAGGTGGTGAAGCCGGAATGGATTTCGCCACAGATCGAGCGGCAATGGGCGCGCTGGATGCGATCGGCCGGCAGCAGGCCCGCCTGCGGGAAGGTCTCGTTGAGATAGTCGGCGATCGCCAGCGTGTCCCAGACCGTCGCGCCGTCATGGCGCAGGCACGGCACCAGGATCGAGGACGACAGCAGCAGGATTTCCGCGCGCGCCGACGGGTCGTCGGGCGCCACGACGATCTCGTCGAAGTCGAGGCCCGCGAATTTGGCGAGCAGCCAGCCGCGCAACGACCACGACGAATAATTCTTGCTGCTGATCGTCAACGTCGCTTTTGCCATGCCGCCTACCCTCTTTGTCGTCTTTGGTTCAGGGCCCGGTGGTCGCCGACCGGCAACCGACCATCGGCGGACGCTGATGAGCGCCCGGAGCCCGATACTCCAGCGATTTCACGCAGCAAGCGACATGCCAGTTTTTGAGGCAGGACTCCCCGGCTCTGGCTCCGATATTGCATGCAAAGACATGAAGTGACGGACCCTGACCCGATGGCGCTGCTGTATCAAGCCTTTCAGAACCACATGGACCTGACCGAGCCCTGGCGCCAGGGGGCCTCGGCCGCGCTGCGTTACCTCAACCTGATCCCGCCCGGCCTTTCCCATCGTGCCTGGCGGCGCCTTGGCGCGGCGCTGGAGCTGGTCTCGCGCTCCGCGCTGACCTATGCGCGCCCGGCTTATGGGATCGACAGCGTCATGGTGGGCAACCGCGAACTGCCGGTCAGCGAAGAGGTGACGTTCAAGACGCCATTCGGCTCGCTCTTGCATTTCAAGAAGGACGGCGCGCCCGAGCAGCCGCGCATCCTGCTGGTCGCGCCGATGTCCGGTCATTTCGCCACGCTGTTGCGCGGCACGGTGAAGACGCTGCTGCAGGACCACGACGTCTACATCACCGACTGGCACAACCCGCGCGACATTCCACGCGCGCACGGCCGCTTCGGCCTCGACGACTACACCGAGCACCTCATCACCTTCTTAAGCCAGCTCGGGCCGCGCCCGCATATGGTCGCGATCTGCCAGCCCTCGGTGTCCGCGCTCGCGGCCACCGCCATCATGTGCGAGGACAATCATCCGTCGCGCCCGGCGACGCTGACCCTGATGGCAGGTCCGATCGACACCCGCATCCAGCCGACCAAGGTGAACGAATTCGCCAAGAGCAAGCCGATCAAATGGTTCGAGGACCATCTGATCCACTACGTGCCGCTTCAGTGCCAGGGCGCGTTCCGCAAGGTCTATCCGGGCTTCGTGCAGCTCACCGCCTTCGTGTCGATGAATCTCGAACGGCACGTCAAGCAGCACATGGACCTCGCCAACCATCTCGCCAAGGGTGAGACCGAGAAAGCCGAGGTGATCAAGACGTTTTATGATGAGTACTTCGCGGTGATGGATCTGCCGGCCGAATTCTATATCGAGACCGTGCGCGACGTCTTCCAGGAGCATCTGTTGCCGCAGGGCAAGCTGACCTATCGCGGCCGCACGGTGAATCCGGCCGCGGTCCGCCGCATGGGCCTGATGACGGTCGAGGGCGAGCGCGACGACATCTGCTCGATCGGGCAGACGCTGGCCGCGCAGGAGCTCTGCACCGGCGTCCGCAACTATCGCCGCGTGCACCACATGCAGGCCGGCGTCGGCCATTACGGCGTCTTCAGCGGCAAGAAGTGGAACAACGAGATCTATCCGCTGCTGCGCGATTTCGTGCACGTCAATTCGTAACGGCGGGCCTCAGCATCGCCGGAGCGCAGGCACGCCGCCGCGTGGCCGATGGCGTCTCCCCGAACTTCGCCTTGTAGGCACCGGCCATGCGGCCGAGATGGGTGAAGCCGAGATCGAACGCCATATCGATGATGTGCACCTGCGGTGGGGCATTCATCAATCGCGCATTCAGCTGCGCCAGCCTGAGGTCGAGCAGCATCTCCGAAATCGAGCTGTTGAAATGGCGGCGGAAGCCGCCTTGCAGCGCCCGGATGCCGATGCCGACGTTATCAGCGAGGCGCACGAGGTCCAAAGGCTCCGTCGCATGCGCCTGCAGATAGTCCCACGCGCGCTGCAACCGGCGCGGCAACGCTTCTGACCGGCCGGAGAACCTCAGGACTGCATCCGACAGGTTGTGAGTTCGGCGAACGAGCAGGAGGTCGAGCAGCGACTCCCGCCAGTCCGCGGCCGCCACAGCCGACAGGATGCGGTGCGGCCCGATCCGCTCCGCCAGGCCCGCGAGCTCCTGGATGCGCGCCGCCAGCATCGATCCGCAGCCTTCGGAGATATCGATTGCGGCATCGAAGGTGATCGGCTGCACCATCTTGCCGGACAAGGCTGCCGCACGCTGCTCGACAAGCCGGCGGTCGACCAGCAGGATCAGCTGCGCGCAGTGGTCCCAGACCATCTGCGTCGGCAGCGTCGGCGACAGCAGCGAGGCGACCTGCGGATGGCTCTCGATCTCACGCGATCCTGCCCGGATACGCGCCGCGCCCGACAGGGGGAGCTGCACCAGGAAGAAGCGCTCGAGGCAGCCGGGGTCGATGGTGACGACACCGCCATAGGCCACGTAGTTGATCGAGAAGCCGTCAAATGCCGCGCAATTGTGCACCGCGCCGAAGTGCTGGGCCGCCCGATCGACCGGCTGCAGCCGATGCGGGCAGAAGATGCGCCCGATCTGTTCGGCCGCCTCGTCGATTTCAGTTGTTGCAACGCGACAGAACTCCGGGAGTCGCGGGCTTGCGAACCTGTTATCAGATCGATGCGCACCCGCTTCTGCAGACAACATCGCCGCCATCGCCTCTCACACGATCGTTTTAAGCCTATAATAATTAGCCGGCGTGGTCGAGGGATTCGTTTTCCGGATAGACAGCACGCCAACACCGTCCGATCCTTCAGCCGTGCATGAGGGAGACGAGCCATGACACCACTGGAGAAAGGCATCACGGCGGCCGGCACCGGCTATGGCGGCAAGAGCTGGAACATCCTGGGCCAGCTCTATTTTCCGAAGGCCATCACCGATTCCACCTTCGCCTTCGAGACCAACAGCGAGCCCGGGCAGTTCGTCCCGGTCCATGTCCATCCCACGCAGGACGAGTTCATCCTGGTGCAGGAGGGCGTCCTCGATCTCAAGCTCGACGGTGTCTGGGTCAAGGCCCATGCCGGCGACCTGGTCCGGATGCCGCGCGGCATTCCGCACGGCTATTTCAACAAGTCTGACAAGCCGGCCCGCGCGCTGTTCTGGGTGTCGCCGATGCAGAAGCTGGAGGCGCTGTTCAACAGGCTGCATGATCTCACCGACCCGGCCGAGGTCGTCAAGATCTCGGCCGAACACGAGGTCGATTTCCTGCCGCCCGAGGCCAACGATTAGCCGACGACGACGCGCTGCGATCGACCTTGGGGACACGACGTCCAGGTCGATTGCAGGCGTAACCAAACTTACGTCCACGTGATGAAGGCAAGCGGCTAATAGGCCGCAGCCCGCATCTGGTGCGGCACGCCCTGCCCGTCCAGGCGGACGGGGACGGCCGCAAGCTTCGGTCGCGCCGGGTGGCCTCCGCAGTGCAAATCTCCACCTGCAGCCGCGCGGCAGACGAACGCTGCCAGCGGCCGGCTGCCTTCGATGAGGGTACCTGCCATGATCATTCGGAAGAACGTGTGCGTGATCGGTGCCGGGGTCTCCGGTCTTGCGGCGGCGAAGGCGTTTTCAAAGCGCGGCCACAACGTCACCATCATCGAGAGAAGCGGCGATCTCGGCGGCGTCTGGGAGCCGGCGCGCTCCTATCCGGACGTGCAGACCCAGAGCCCGAAAGAGCTCTACCGCTACACCGACAAGGCGATGCCGGAGTCGTATCCGGAATGGCCCAAAGGGCCGCAGGTCCATGCCTATCTCGCCGACTATGCGCGAGACCACGGCCTCGATCGCATGCTGCGGCTGAACACCACCGTCCTGGCCATGCACCGCCGCACCGACGGCAAGCCGGGCTGGACACTCGATCTCGCGGCCAAGGGCGGAGAGAACAGCCGCGAGGATTTCGACTTCGTCGCCATCTGCATCGGCCAGTTCAACGAACCGCAAACCTTGAGCCTTCCCGGCGAGGAGAGCTTCAAGGCCGCAGGCGGCCAGGTCCTGCATTCGTCACACTACAATGACGCGGCCCTCGCCAGGGGCCGCAAGGTCGTAGTGCTCGGCGGTTCGAAGTCGGCAACCGACATCGCGGTGAATGCGGTGAAGTCTGGCGCGCGCGAGGTCACAATCATCTATCGCGAGCCGGTCTGGCGCATCCCCTATTTCATCGGCGGGCTGATCAACTTCAAGCGCATCCTCTACATCCGCGCACAGGAGCAGATGTTCGCAAGCTGGGGCATCGGACCACTCGCGCGGCTTGCGCATGTGATCGCCAAACCCCTCGTCTGGGCCAATTGGCGCGGCCTGGAAACTCTGCTCAAGGCGCAGCTGAAGCTTGAGAAATGCAAGATGGTCCCCAAGGAGCCGATCGAGGTCGGCATCAACTGCTCGGTGCCGATCGCAACGCCTGATTTCTTCCCGATGGTAGCGGACGGTCGGATCAAGGCCATCCAAGGCACGTTCGACCATTACGAACCGAACACGATCGTGACGAGCGGCGGCGAGCGCGTGTCGGCTGACCTGGCCGTGCTCGCGATCGGCTACAAACTCGGCGTGCCGTTCCTCTCCGATGCGGATCGCGCCAAGCTCGTCGACGCCGACGGACAATATCGCCTGTATCGGCTGATCGCCAATCCGGACCTGCCCGATCTCGGTTTCGTCGGCTTCAACTCCAGTTTCTGCACCGTGCTGTGTGCCGACATGGCGGCGAACTGGCTGGTGCGCTACGCGGATCGGCAACTGGCGCGGCAGCCGAGCGACCGCGAAATGCGCGACAACATCGAGATGATGCTGCATTTCAAGCGCGTCGAGCGGCCTGCGGCGGGAGTCTATAGCGGCCTCTGCGTGGCGCCATATCATTTCAAGCATTTCGACGAGCTGCTGGCCGATATCGGTACCGCCAAGCGGCACCGCAATCCGCTGGCCGAGATGTTCGCTCCGCCCAATGCCGACGCCTATGCTGCGTATCTCGCGTCGGCGCCCGACTACCGGGTCAATGCATGACAATGGATGGCCAATTCGGCGAGCGCTGCGCTGGAATCCGGTTGCAGTTCGCCGATCGCGGCAAGTCATGGGCGATTTGATAGGACAAACTGCAAGGCTGACGTCCAAATCCACCCTGGTTCTTTCCCGAGAAGCGGGCTATGCAAATTGCGCGGCGCGATCAATGAACCGCACAGAATGCTTGTCCTCGGGAGGATCCCAGATGAAATCACCGGTCCGCTTCCGCGCCCTCGTGCTTGGATTTGCCACTGCGGTTGCCTTCGGCACCATGGCGAGCGCCGCGGAGGTGCATGTGATGATCTCGGGCGGGCTGACCGCAGCCTTCAAGGCGCTGGCGCCGGAGTTCGAGCGCACCACCGGCAACAAGGTCACCGTCGCTTACGGGCCGTCGATGGGCACCACGGTCAATGCGATCCCGGTGCGGCTGGAACGCGGCGAGCCGGCCGATGTGCTGATCATGGTCGGTTACGCGCTCGGCGATCTCATTGACAAGGGCAAGGTGGCCGCCGACAGCCGTGTCGATCTGGTGAAGTCGCCGATCGGCGTCGCGGTCAAATCCGGCACGCCCCATCCCGACATTTCGACCGCTGACGCCGTCAAGCGCGCCCTGCTGGCGGCGAAAACGATCGCCTATTCCGACAGCGCCAGCGGCGTCTACGTCTCGACCGAGATGTTCGACAGGCTCGGTATCAAGGACGCGATGAAGGATAAGGCGCGGATGATCCCGGCCACACCGGTCGGCGAGATCGTCGCCCATGGCGAGGCCGAGATCGGCTTTCAGCAGATCAGCGAGCTGAAGCCGGTGACGGGCATCGATATCGTCGGCCCGTTGCCGGATGAGCTGCAGAAGATCACGGTCTTCTCGGCCGGCATCGCCACCTCCTCGAAAGAGCCGGAAGCCGGCAAGGCGCTGATCAAATTTCTGACCTCGCCGGCTGCCCGCGACGTGATCGTCAAGAGTGGGCTCGATCCGATCACACCCGCCGCCGGGCACTGATCACTGCGTGCGCAGCGGTGCGTCCTTCAGCCCGTTGTCGTCGAAGGCCTTGCGCAGTGCCCCGTTCGACTTGGCGTCGGTCATGAACTTGGTCACGAAGGCAAGCGCCTGGGGATGCTTCGGCGGCACGGCCACGGCCGTCGACGTCTTGGCGAAGGTCTCGTCGAGCACCTTCGTGCCCGGGAGCTTTTTCGCCATTTCGTTGAGCTGATCGCGCGACAGCGCGAAGGCGTCGACCTCACCTGCGGCGAGCAGGCTGAACGCTTCATCATAGGTCTTGAAGACCGTCACCTTCGCCTTCTTCAGATGCGCCTTCGCGCTGCGCAGGGTCGTGGTGTCCTCGATCGCTGCGACCTCGGTGCCGTCCTGGTCGAGTGTCGCGAAATTGGTCACGGTCGAACCCGACCTGATGATGTAGGTCGCATCGGCGATGTCGTAGATCGGGCCGAACGTCAGCTTGCCGTCGCGCTCGGCGTCTTTCGGCAGGAAGGCGACATCCCAGCCACCTTTGGCGCCCGCATCGGTGATCTCGCCCGAATTGTGATACTCGACATATTCGACCGGGACGCCGACCTGTGCAGCCATCGCCTTGCCGAGATCGACCGGAACGCCGGCGTAGCCGTTCTCCATCCGCGTGCACCAGAACGCACCGCCGGCCGTACTGGTCGCGATCGCGACCCGCAACTTGCCCGTCGGGGCGATCTCGTCCTTCAAGCTCGCAGCATATGCGCCGTTCGTTGCCGCCACCACGGCAGCAAACGCCAAGACCGCAGCGCCTAGGCCGCGCCACTTCAACAACATGGCCTCTCCCATCAGTTTGCACGGTGGAAACACACCGTCCACCATGGCGAGGGCCTCGTTAAATACAAATTACTTCGGCGACGTAAAGGCAAAAGCAACGCGCAGAATCTGCGCGTTGCCATCTCGAATTCAAATCAACCGATGCAGAAATTCGATTAAACGCAGCGGCGGACTGCGACACCGTTCACGATGACCGTCCTGCACGCGGCGACCGGGGGTCTGCGTACCACGACCGCACCGGCCGGACCGGCGCAGCCGGCACGAACGACACCCCGCGCGCAGACCACCGCATTGGCGTCGGATGATGAGACCAGGGTCACCAGGGCAAGGGCGAAAATACCGCTTAGGATTGAAATAGCCGTACGCATATCGAGCTCCATAATGAATGAATTTAATCCACCCTCGCTGCCGAACATGCGTCGACAGGGATGCACTGACAACTGTGACAAATTGGGTGGATCTCAGTTTCTGAAGCACGCTCCGAGGGCAGCGCGGCTGCCGCCCGCGGAGCTCGCAAATCTACGGGGATTATCGTGCTGCGAATTCCGCGAGCATGCTTCTGCAGGCCGGCGACAGCGAGGCCGCATTGGTCGCAAGGCAGCGGGCAATCCGACCACCGCCGGGCTGAACCGCGCTACATAGTGCCCGCGCGTCCGGTCCGCATGCTGCGTTAACGATCCTGAGCTCCTCGAGCGGCCGCAAGGGCCGCAACACCAGAACGGGTGCTGCAGGTGCAGCCGGTGCGCCGCCTGCGGCAGGCGCGGCTGCGGCGGCAGCAGGTGCCGCGGCACCACCGCTCGCAGCCGCCAGCGCCTTCTCACAGGCCGGCGACAGCTTCGCCTTGTTCTTCTCAAGGCATTGCAACGCGGCGGCGCCGCCCGGCGCCACGCCAGCACAGACGCTGGGATAATCGGACCGGCAGGCGCTGCGGATCGCCGCGACCTGCGCCTTGCTCGGCTTGCCGGCCGGCATGGCAGCTGCCGACGGCGCCGGCCTCGATGCGGCGGCGG
>NZ_CAFK01000341.1 GCF_000239815.1 Bradyrhizobium sp. STM 3843
TCCACCCTCTCCCACAAGGGGAGAGGGGGCGGCGGCGGGCGTAGTGGGAGCGCGCGCCGTTGACGGCGCCTGCGCCAATAGCCGCAGCCACAGATATTGCGCGACGTTGGTGTCCTGGTACTCGTCGACCAGGATGAACTTGAAGCGGCTCTGATACTGCCGGAGCACATCCGGGTTCTCACGAAACAGCCGGATGTTCTCCAAGAGCAGATCGCCGAAATCGGCGGCGTTGAGGATCTTCAGCCGCTCCTGATAGCTCGCATAGAGCTTGCCGCCCTTGCCGTTGCCGAACACGGCGGCTTCGCCCGAGGGCACCTGCGACGGCATCAGCCCGCGGTTCTTCCAGCCGTCGATCAGGCCGGCCAGCATGCGCGCCGGCCAGCGCTTGTCGTCGATGTTCTCGGCCTGCAGCAGCTGCTTCAACAGCCGGATCTGGTCGTCGACGTCGAGCACGGTGAAATTGGATTTCAGCTGCACCAGCTCGGCATGGCTGCGCAGGATGCGGCCGGCGATCGAGTGGAAGGTGCCGAGCCACGGCATGCCTTCGACTGCCTGGCCCAGCATCTCGGCAAGGCGCGACTTCATCTCGCGCGCGGCCTTGTTGGTAAAGGTCACCGACAGGATCTCGCTCGGCCGCGCCCGCCCGGTGCTCAGGATATGCGCGATGCGCGTGGTGAGCACGCGCGTCTTGCCGGTGCCGGCGCCCGCCAGCACCAGCACCGGGCCATCCAGCGTCTCCACCGCCTCGCGCTGCTCCGGATTCAAGCCTGAGAGATAGCGCGCGCCGCCAGTCGCAGCCGCGCGGGCGCGCGCCGCGATACCGCCGGCGAGCGGCTGGTGGTCGGGTGCGGGAAATGGGCTCAGTCTGTTCGGCTCGGTCATCAGCGAATCAATCTCATCTCCACGATTGCATCGTGAAGCCTCAAAGGGGAGCCTCATAGCAGGGATTGATGGCCATATGGGGCCGACCCGGCGGGTTTTACAGACCTAAATGCGGGCGCCTGCAAGGGGCCAGGCCTATGACGGCCGATTTTGTTCCGTCTCTCCGCGAATTTTTAGCCGTTTTCCACCCAGGAACCAATGTTCCCGAGGCGGATTGTTCTGGCAACGGCGCAAGCGCTCATCGCTGCAGGCCGCTATCGAGAGACAGATTCGCAAGACAGAGGTCGTGTCATGTTAGGTTGGGTTGTCACCTTCCTGGTGATCGCATTGATCGCTGGCATCCTCGGCTTCGGCGGCGTCGCGGGCGCCTCGATCGAGATCGCCAAGATCATCTTCTTCATTGCCGTCGTGCTGTTCCTGGTGTCCGCCGTGGTCGGCGTGGCCCGCGGACGCAGGCGAGTGTAGTACGACCTCATCCCCTGACAATGAGGTCGGGTGAAGGGCGCGGCGCCTCGGCCGGGGCGTCGCGCCCTTTGCTTTGCTCTGATGGCCCGGCCTCGCCGGTCCGATTGCGAAGATCGACGGCGCCTCGCGCGCGTCAGGCCGGCGTCGCGAGTGACAGTTCGATCTTCGTCACCGCGGGATCCAGCGCCACCGAGGCGAGCCGCGAATCATTGGACAGCGCCGTCAGCATCAGCTTCTGGTCCTGCACGCGGAAGATCCGGCACAGCGTGGTGGCATCGGAGGAATCGCGCAGCATCACCGAGAGCGGCGCGACGCCATGCGCGTCGGCAATCTTCTCCGCCGCCAGCGCCATGCGCGTGGCTGCGGCAGCGAGCCGCTCCGGATGATGGGCGGCGGAATTGGCCGCCAGCGGCAAGCCTTCCTCGTTGGTCAGCAGCACCGTCTCGAAGCGGCCGACCTCGGCGATCTTGTCGAGCAGCGGCACCAGCTCGCGCCGCTCTCCGGCCTCGCTCGCGAGCTGCGCCAGGTCGAGCGAGATGCGCTCGCGTTCGACCAGCGGAGCGAGCACGTCCTGGATCGTGGTTCGGAGGCTTGCTTCCTGCTCCGTCACCTTCTGTCGGCTCTGCTCGCGCAGCTGGTCGAGGCTCGCCGCCTGCAGTTGCGCCCGCCGGCGCAACAGGTCGCGCGCCATGGCGCCCCTGCGGGCGCCGAACAGATATCCGGCGCTCAGGAGCAGAATGGCGGCCCCGAGGCCGCTCACGATGGCAAAGATCGTCATGGCTTTTTCGCTGCTTCTATTCGGCCGCAATCCTCCACGCCGGCGATGCGCAGCACGGCGCTGCGTTCGCCTGCGACGCTCCTGGCGTCGGCCGGCGTCTCGCCGGCTCCGGCGGCGCGAACCGAGATCTGCTTTGCGGGAACTCCGCCGCGCTTGAGCTCGCTCGCCACGGCCTTGGCGCGCGCATAGCTGAGCAGCAGATTGTAATCCTCGGTCCCGGTGGTGTCGGAATGGCCGTCGATCAGCACGGTCGCATCGCCATGCCGGGGCAGCCAGCGATGCAGCACCTCCATCGATCGCCTGACATCGCTCGGGTTCGGCCGGGCACTGTTGTGATCGAAGGCGATCGTCAGCGGCTGGAAACATTCCGTCGGTGTCGGCTTGGGGGCAGGCGGCTCGACCGGACCTTGGGTTGTCTTTGCCTCAGGCGAGGCCGCTGGCGGCTTGGGGGGCTCGATCGCGACCGCTGACATGGCGAGCGCAGGTGTGGGACGGATGTCCGCCGGTTGTGGCGGCTGCGGGCGCTCGGAAGGTTGACTGTCCTGGCGCGGCACCGCCGCAGGCTGCGATTCAGCCGGTCGATCGACACGCGGGCGCGGCGGCTGGGCCGTCATGGTCGCGACCGCGGCGGCTCGGATCGGCCCGCTTGCGCTTTGCAGCCAGAGCTCTGCGGATGCCACCGCGATCATCGTGCCGGCGATCGCAAAGGCCGTGGCGAGCCACGCCGGGGCGTCCTCGCCAGCCACCGCGCAGGGATTGATCCCGCCGGCGTGCCGGCGGGGGAACGGCACACGCTGGGTCAGCCCGTCAGGCGACGGCGATGTCGCTCGGGAAGGAGGGGCCAGCATCGCTAGCCAACGGGAATCTTGAATGTCGGCGTGATCAGGTCGACGCCGCATTCCAGACGCGCGCACCAGTCAATGAACTGCCGGCACATGGCCGGATCCGGAAACAATGCGCCGTGTTGCGGGGCGATGATCTCGATGTCGAGCTGCCGGACCATATCGGCCCAGGCCTTCATCACGCGATTGGCGGCCATGTAGCGGCGGTGGAACCCTTCCATGTAGTGCAGATGCGCCTTGAAATCGCGCACCACCATGTAGTCGATGCCGATCGATGCGCCGAGGTCGCCGCTGTAGAGAATCTTGGAGATTGGATCGTAGAGCTGGAAATTGCCTTCGCTGTGCAGGAAGTGGGCCGGCAGCGCATAGAGCTTCGCGCCGGCGAGGTCGAACACCATGCCCTCGTCCGGTATAGGCTTCAGCCGGTCGGCGACGATATGGTCGAAGCCGAAATGCGGGACGAAGCGCGTCCAGAGCGAGGAGATGTAGGCGTCGGCATCGGTGGTCATCAGCCAGCCGTTGATGGCTGCGACGATGTCCGGGTCCTGGTGCGAGAGGAACAGATATTTCAGCCGGCCACCCGACAGCTCGCTGAAGGTTTCGGCGAGCACCTTGGCGTAGACCTTGTGACCACCGGGATCCAGGATCATCCCGACCCGGTCGTGGATGATCAGATGCTGATTGGCCTGAACGGCCAACCCGCCCGCACTGAAGTCCTCGAGCAGAATGTTCTTGTGAACGCCATCGTCGTAGAGGACGGTATTGGCCATGAAGACGGACTCCGGCGCGGCGCAGATCGACGCCGGCTCTGGTGATGGGGACGGGCTTACAGCACCTTCTGCAGCGAGCGGACCGCCTCGCGCATGTCGAAGAAGGTGAGCCCCAGCTTGCTGTTCTCGTTGGTCAGCGCCAGCAGCAGCGCGCCACGGCCTGCGCTGACGAGAATGGCATAGCCGGACTCGCCGCGGATGATCACCTCCTGCAGATGGCTGCGGCCGAGCTCCGTCGCGGCGCGGCCGCCGAGGCTCAACAGCGTCGCGGTCATGCCGGCCACCCGGGTCTCCTCCATGTCGGCTGCGAGCACGCTGGCGATCATCAGTCCGTCTTCCGAGATCAGCGCGCAAGCCTCGACGCCGAAGGAGTCGCTTTGCAGCTTGCGCAGAACCCGGTTGATTTCATCAAGCCGTGACATCGGCTTCTCCTCGACGATGCGGGGGGAAAACATGGATTGAAACTGAGATTTTTGCATATCGTCGTGCTCAATGGCTGGTGTGGAATGATCTGGCGCGATGGCGATCGGGGTCGGCGAGATGAGCGTGCCGTCGGAGTTCGATTCGACGCTGCCGGTCGAGGCGGCGCTCGCCTCGAGGCTCTCGACAGCATCATCGAGCGCGCGCTGCTCAG
This sequence comes from Bradyrhizobium sp. STM 3843, assembly GCF_000239815.1. GTDB lineage: Bacteria > Pseudomonadota > Alphaproteobacteria > Rhizobiales > Xanthobacteraceae > Bradyrhizobium. Next base: position 4,372 of record NZ_CAFK01000341.1, read on the forward strand.
CCTTGATGCGCGCCCGCGAGACCGGAGGCGTCATTGAACTGAGTTGGGAGATCAGTGCATCGCGCGCCGATTGATAGAACTCGGCGCGGCGTTCGGGACTTGCGTCCGGCAGGCTCTCCATCGCCCGCGACAGCAGAATGAAATAGTCGGCCGTCGTCACACGACCGACAAGCGGATCGTCATGCGAGCTTTGCGACCTCTTCAAGAGGCTTGCGATGCGTCCCACCGCCACTCTCATCCTACTCAACGCAACAGACCTGATGTGCAGCCTAGCGTGCACCTCATCTCGGCCCGAATGATCTGAATCAAATCACAGGAAAATCACAATCGTCCTGCGAAGCGCGTCGCGGTATGAGTTCACCGATGTCAGCGCATCATCGCGCATGATTTGCAGATGCGACTCAAACTGATCAGATGATACCACTGGCGCGCAGGCAGTCGTCGCTAACCACCGATCGTGTCGATCGGCGATTGCGGCCGCCGTGTCGCGCTGTTCTCTCGCACGCCAACATTGTTGGTCGTCGAGACAAGGTACGATGCAACCAAGCAAACGATGGTGGGGAGGTCGCGTGGATTTCAAGGACTATGTGCAGCGCGACGCCGTCGCGCTCGCCGAATGCGTGGCCCGCGGCGAGACGACGGCGGTGGAGCTGCTGCAGATCGCATTGCGTCAAAGCGAGCGGGCGCAGCCAAAGACCAACGCGATCTGCCTGATGATGGAGAGCCAGGCGCGCGCGCAACTCGCAAAGCCGCTCAAGGGGCCGTTTACCGGCGTCCCCTTTCTGATCAAGGACGCCGCGCAGGATTATGCGGGCCTGCCGACGAGCTACGGCAGCAAGGCGCTGTCGGCCATCGTTGCGGCCGACCATGCCCACGTCGTCAAGCGCCATCTCGCGGCCGGGCTGGTGATCTTCGGCAAGACCAATCTGCCCGAGCTCGCGCTGAAGGGGGTGTCGGATTCGCAGACCTTTGGCCGCGCCTGCAATCCCTGGAATGTCGATCACACGCCCGGCGGCTCCAGCGGCGGCGCGGCGGCCGCAGTCGCCTCCGGCGTGGTGCCGATGGCGGCCGGCAATGACGGCGGTGGCTCGATCCGCATTCCCGCCGCCTGCTGTGGCCTGTTTGGGTTGAAGCCGTCGCGCGGACTGATTTCGTCCGGGCCGGCATTCGGCGAGTATTGGTATGGCGCCTCCAGCGAAGGCGTGATCTCGCGCAGCGTGCGCGACACCGCGGCAGCGCTCGATGTGATCGCCGGCGCCGAGCCCGGCGATCCCTTTCTCGCCGCGGAGCCTGGTGTCGTGTTCGCGCAGGCAATGATGCGGGAGCCGGGTCGCTTGCGCATCGGCTTCACTGCAGTCTCACCGATCGGCACCGAAGTTCATGCCGAGGCCAAGGCGGCGGTCGAGCATGCAGCGACGCTCCTGGGCAGCCTTGGCCACGAGGTCGAGCAAGCCTCGCCCGAGATCGATGGCGCCGAATTGGCGAAATCCTTCCTGCACATCTATTTCGGCCAGGTCGCCGCTCTTGTGTCGTATGGCCGCGAACGCGGCGCGAAGCGCGAGGACTTCGAACTGCTGACGCGGGTGCTGGCCACACTCGGCGGTGCGATCTCGGCCGGCGCATTGACCACGCAGCTGTTGAAGTGGAATGCGTTCGCCCGGGCTCTGGCGCGCTTTCATGCGCGTTATGATCTGCTGCTGACGCCGACGCTGGCGCATCCGCCGATCCGGCACGGCCAGGGCGATCCGAGCGCGGCGGAGCAGACGCTGCTCGATATGCTCGACCGCATCGGCCTGCTCGGCTTGCTTGGCCGCACGGGCCTGCTCGACGGAACCATCGACAACATCGCCCGCGACAGCCTGCAATATGTGCCGTTCACGCAATTGGCCAATCTCACCGGCACGCCGGCGATGAGCGTGCCGCTGCACTGGACGCAAGACGGCCTGCCGCTCGGCGTTCAATTCATTGCGAGGCTGGGCGACGAGACCAGACTGTTGCAGCTTGCCCATCAGCTCGAGCAGGCGCAGCCATGGTTCGAGAAGCTGCCGGCGTGGGTGACGTCGGCATGAGAGACGATGAGGGCGCGGTAGTGCCATGCGTCTCCGGACGATGCTTTGCATCGTCGAGAGAGCACGGGCCTCCAGTCTGCTCCTGAAAGGCGAAGGGCTCAGGCTTTCCTCACCACTTGGTGACCACGACCTCCAGATATTCCGACGGGACCACCATGGTGCCGTCTTCTGCGCGATTGTGCCTGGCGATCAACGCCAGCAGATCCCGATGCAGCGCGTCCTGCCTGAGCGTGTCGAGCGCGGCGAAGGCCTTGAGCATCGGCCCGTAGTAGGTCCTGAAGACGTCCAGGAAGTGTCCCGGCGTGCGATAGCGGAACACGAAATGCAGCGGCTCGCAGCGGATGCTGCTCGCCTCAGCTCCGAACATCTCCTCGATACGGGACGCCTTGCCCCACAGTGCAGGCGATTTGGCGCCCGCAGGTGGCGGCAGATAGCTGCCCAGCGTCTTGAACACCTGGCCGATGAAGCCGTCCGGAGTCCAGTTGGCCAGGCCAATCTTGCCGCCGCGCTTGCAGACCCGGGCGAGTTCGGCCGCCGCGCGGTCCTGGTCGGGCGTGAACATGACGCCGAAGGTCGAGAGCACGACGTCGAACACACCGTCCTCGAATGGCAGCGCTTCGGCATCCGCTTCCCTGAATTCGACCGGGAGGCCGTCCGCGGCGGCCCGCAGCCGGCCGCGTTCGAGCAGCGCCGGCACGTAGTCGGTGGAGACTACGCTGCACCAGCGCCGGGCTGCGGCCAGGGTGGCATTGCCGTTGCCTGCCGCGACGTCGAGCACCTTTTGCCCCGCGCGGAGATCGAGCGCCTCGCAGAGGGTCTCGCCGACGATCTGCAAGGTCGTGCCGACGATGGCGTAGTCGCCGGAGGACCAGGCGCTGTGCTGGCGCAGCTTCAATGCGCCGAGGTCGAGCTGATCCGCGCCGGCTGGTGTTACGGCTGAAATATTCATGATGACGCTCCTGTCGAAATGTTCCGAGCTCGCGCTTTGTCCTTGTACGCGGCTTCGATCTGCAGGCTTTTTCTCTGGATCCGTTCGCCGAGCAGATCCAGAATTCGGTCCTGAGCATGGCGCCAATGCGCGCCGAGGCCGTGTAACATTGTTGTTAGAACAGCCATAATTGGTCCTCGTCCGTTGAACATGGGCGGGAGCTAAGCGACAAAAGAATAGGAGCGCTATCCAGATCGCGACACGGCTATCCGGATCGCGAACTTTTTCGATGCAGCCGGCGACATATTGAGAGTGCATCGGAGATCGTTGCATGGTTCCATTAAGAGGCGACGAGCCGCTTTCGACTAGGCCGCTGCCGCGCGGTGTGCGCCGCGCATTGCAGGCCATGGGCGCCGATCTCGGCCGTCGATGGTGTCTTGCGGATCTCGCTGATATCGCCGGGGTCTCACCGCGGACGCTGCAGCGGCAGTTCATCGCCTGTTTGGGCAAGCCGCCGCAGGCTGTGTTGCGCGAGCTCGGGTTCGAGCGCGCCCGTGGCGAGCTGCTACACGGTGATCCCGACCTCAAGGTGATGGATGTCGCGTTGCGCTGTGGCTTCGCACATTACGGTCGCTTTGCCGTCGCGTATCGCCGCCGCTATGGTGAGACGCCGTCGCAGACGTTGAAGCGGCAAACCGTGCTTGCCGCGCAGCTCGCTGCCAGGCCGGCCGTTGTGATGCCGGCGCAGGATCGGCCCACTCTGGCCTTCACCCCCATCGAAGCAGGGGCCGAGCACGACGACCTCGCGACAAGTATTTCGGAGGACCTCACGGCCGCCCTGACGCGATCCGGGCTTGCGGTCGTCTCGCGCGCCGGTGCCGCCCGCTACCGCATGCATGCCGTGCTCCGCCACGACGCAGCCGATATGCGTCTCGTGCTTCGGCTAGTCGATCAGACCACCGGTCGTGTGCTATGGGCGCAGCGGATCGACGGCGTGCTGCAGCACGACGCCGAAGGCTATGAGCGAATGGCGATGCGTGTCGCGGCCGCCCTGCAGCCGCAACTGCGGCTGGCCGAGATCGAGCGCGCGGCGCGCACGCCAGAGGCCGAGCTGACGGCGCATGATCTCGCCTTGCGCGCGCTTCCCGGCGTGCTGTCGCTGGATGCCGAAGGCAATGCGCGCGGGCTCGACTTGTTGCACAGGGCGCTGGATGTGGAGACCGAGCATGGGCTTGCGACAGCGCTTGCGGCCTGGGGGCATGCCCAGCGCGTCATCTACCACTTTTCGTCGAATGCGGCGGCGGATCGGGCGCAAGGCCTTGCGCTCGCACGCCAGGTGGGCGCGCAATGGGCGGACCCGACCGTGCTGTGCGTGCTTGGCAGTGCGCTGACCTTGTTGCACGAAGTCGCCGACGCCGATCAGGTGATCCGCAGGGCGCTGGCGATCGATGGCGGCTCGGCATGGGCCTGGAGCCGCAGCGGCTGGCTCGACGTGTATCGGGGCGATTCAGCATCCGCGATCGAACGATTTTTGATCGCGCTCGACCTTGCGCCGCAGGATCAGCTCGCCTTCAACAGCATGGTCGGGATCGGTTGCGCGCATTTCGCGGCAGGACATTATGATGAAGCGGCGCGTTGGCACCGGCGCGGGTTGCTGGAACATCCCTCGGCACTGTGGGTGCATCGAACCATGTGTCCGGCCTATATGCTTGCAGGCCAGCGCACCGAGGCCGGACACAGCATGCAGGCGCTGCGCGCGCATTATCCGGAGCTGACGATCTCAGAGGTCGAGGGCGGCATGCCGCCGCTCCCGCATTCCTACCGCAGCCTGGTGGTGGAGGCGTTGTCGGAGGCCGGCCTGCCGGCGTGAGACCGACGTTATTTCACCGGCATGCTGATGCTTCGGCCGAGCCCGTAGGGGTGCTGCAATTGCGCGTGTTCGCGCACCATCTGTTGGATGTGCGCCTGGATGTCGTCGGGAAACGGCGCGACCTTGCGCTTGGTCATGTCGATATGGACGGACATGTTCTCCGAGGTCGCCGACAGCCAGCCGTCGGTGGCGTGGCGCAGTTCCTCGAAGGTATGCAGCCGCTTTTCATCGGCAGCGATCAGCCAGACCGAGATCTGCACCGGATCGCCCAAATGGATTTCCCGCAAATAGCGCACGTGGCATTCCGCGGTGAAGGTCGAGCCCTGCCGCTCCTTCATATAGGCGGGGCCGATGCCGAGCGCGGCCCAGAGCTGATCGATCGCGCGATCGAACATGACATTGTAATAGGCCATGTTGAGATGGCCGTTATAGTCGATCCATTGCGGCTCGATCTGCATCACCGAGGACAGGAACGGGCGTGGACCAGCTTCGGCGTTGGTAGGCATTCCAAGATCGCTCATTCGCTCTTCCGTTTGCTCCCTTGACCCTCTGGTGATCCTTTGCCACCGTCCGCCGCGAATTGGGAGGATTAAAGTGGCGACCACGATACCCCATCACGATCTGAAGCGGCCGGAGCCGCAGGCGCTCAAGAGCACGCTGGAGCAGCTTGCGGCGCGCTTCGGCAACCGGCTCATCACCTCGCAGGCCGTGCGCGAGCAGCACGGCCATACCACGACCTGGCTGCCGACGCAGCCGCCGGATGGCGTGGTGCTGGCGCAGGAGACCGCCGACATTCAGGACGTGGTGCGGATCTGCGCCAAGCATGGCGTGCCGATCATTCCGTTCGGAACCGGCACCTCGCTGGAGGGGCAGGTCAACGCGCCAGCCGGCGGCATCTGTATCGATCTGCGCGACATGAACAAGGTGCTGGAGGTGCATGCCGAGGATCTCGACTGCGTGATCCAGCCCGGCGTCACCCGCAAGGCGCTGAACGAATACTTGCGCGACCAGGGCCTGTTCTTCCCGATCGACCCCGGCGCCGACGCTTCGCTCGGCGGCATGGCCTCGACCCGCGCGTCCGGCACCAATGCGGTGCGCTACGGCACCATCCGCGAGAACGTGCTGGCGCTGAAGGTGGTTCGCGGCGACGGCGAGATCATCAAGACCGGCACCCGCGCCAAGAAGTCCGCCGCCGGCTACGATCTCACCCACCTTTTCATCGGCGCCGAGGGCACGCTCGGCATCATCGCTGAGCTGACGATCCGGCTGCGCGGCATCCCCGAGACCATCGCCGCAGCGGCGTGCTCGTTCGAGACCGTGCGCGGCGCCTGCCAGGCCACTATCCTCGCAATCCAGACCGGCATTCCGGTGGCGCGCATCGAACTCCTGAATGCCGCGCAGGTGCAAGCCTGCAACGCCTATTCGAAGCTGAGCCTGCCAGAGACGCCCCTGCTGCTGCTCGAATTCCACGGCAGCGAGGCCGAGGTCGCCGAGCAGTCCAGGAATTTCGCCGAGATCGCAGCGGAGTGCGGTGGCGGCGAATTCACCTGGACCACCAAGCCTGAGGATCGCACCAAGCTGTGGCAGGCGCGGCACGACGCCTATTGGTCGGTGAAGGCAATCCGTCCGGGCGCCGGCGTGGTCGCGACCGATGTCTGCGTGCCGATCTCGCGGCTGGCCGATTGCGTGACCGAGACCGAAGAGGATCTGAAACGGCTCAACCTGACCTCGCCGATCGTCGGCCATGTCGGCGACGGCAATTTCCACTGCTCCTTGATGTGCGATCTCGACGATGCCGAGGAGATGGCGCGCGGTGAGGAGTTCATGCACCGGCTGGTGGAGCGCGCCCAAGCCATGGGCGGCACCTGCACCGGCGAGCACGGCATCGGCCAGGGCAAGCAGAAATATCTCGAAGCCGAGCTGGGACCTGAGGCGCTCGACGCCATGCGCGCGGTGAAGAAGGCGCTCGATCCGCAGAACATCTTCAACCCAGGGAAGATCGTGCCGGCGGCGTGATGCGCGATTGTCGCAAGCTGCGGCGGCGGAAGCACAGGATTCAACTTGTTTTACTCCGTCATGCGCGGGCTTGTCCCGCGCATCCACGTCTTTCTTTCCGCAGTTGGAAAGACGTGGATGGCCGGGACAAGCCCGGCCATGACGAAGAGGAGGCACCCTGGCAGCCCCGCAAACCCCATGTGCGATAGCGCTGCCGCAAGCGGAGAGACTAGGAGCGGGATTGCCGCAGCACGCGATTGCTCACTTGCTCCCCTGCAGCGCCTGCTTGTCCTTCAGCGCGGCCTTGCAGCCGTCCGAGAGCTGATCGAACTTCTCGACCATGCACTGCTTGATGCGGCCGCCGCCGGGCATGATGCCGGCGCACAGCGTGCGCACGTCGGCGCCGCAGGCCTGCCGCAACGTCGCGTCCTGAGCATTTGCGGTGGAGGCCACCATGCCGGCGGCGAGCGCGGCGATGACGAAGATAGACCGGCGCATTGGAAACCTCATGTGCATGTTTGTCAGTTGCATCGTGCTCACCAAGCGCAGACCCAGCGCCGCCCATAGGGTGTGACGCGCCAGAAGCAGGCGCCGGCGGGGTGGTAGTAGCCCGGCCCGACATAGGCATAGCCGGCCCCATAGTAGTAGTTCGGCCGGCAGCCGCCCCAGGGTCCACGATGCCAGCCGAGGCCGCAGCCGCCGGCGACGCGCACGATGTTGTCCTCGGTCGCGCTCGGCTGTGCGGGCAGCGTGAAGGCTTGCGCCGCCGATCCCGCCAAGGCGGCGGTTGCGGCAAGCGCAATCGAGAGAAGCAGCTTTCGCATCTTGAGCGATCCTTTCGGTTGAAGCGTCCGTCGCAGCGCACGGACGCGAGATGGCGAAAGGTCGCCTGCGAATTTTGCCGCGATGTGTCGCGGGCAGCCGGTGTTTGCAACGTTTTGTATCAGCCCGCAGCTGGCGCAAGCTTGCGCACCGCTTCATGGACGCTGTGGAAGACATGCTCGCGCGGCAGCACCTCATAGAGGCCGAACCGTTCGAACGCCTCCTGCGCACGCAAGGATTCCAGCCGTGCCACCGCGAAGCTGATGCCGCGCTCCCTGCAAATCTTGATGATATCGAGCAGTGCCTGTGCCGCGGTGAAGTCGATCTCGGGAATGCTGTTTGCTTCCAGCACCAACAGCCGCAGGCGGCTGTCTTGCAGCACCCCCTGGATATCGGCGCGAAACGTCGTCGCATTGAGGAAACTGAGCGGCGCCTGGAAGCCGACGACGGCCACGCCAGCCGAGCTTTCGCCCTTGATGCTGGGATGTGCCGGCCACCAGATCGTCGTGTCTGGCACGCGCTCGAAAGGAACCAGATGCGCGCGCGTCGTGCTCCAGATGCCGTGCAGCAGCGACAATGCGATGCCGAGCGCGACGCCCTGTTCGATCGGCAGCAGGATGATCGCGGCCGCAGTGGCGATGATCAGCAGGAACTCGCCCTTGGACTGACGGTAGATGCGCACGATCTGCGCAAGGCGGATGATGCGCAGCGCCACGAACAGGAGCACGCCGGCCAGCGCCGCCTCCGGCACGTGCTTGAGCAGGCCTGCGCCGAACGAGATCAGGGCGAGCACCAGAGCCGCCGCGACGAGGCTCGACAGTTGCGATTGTCCGCCGGTCTCGGCGACGATGCCGGTGCGCGGCGGGCTGGCATTGACCGGGAACGCGCCGATGATGCCGGCGAGCAGGCTGCCGGCACCGGCGCCGACGAAATCGCGATCGATGTCGGCGGGCTGGTCGGGATTGGACGGAAAGCCGCGCGAGGTCGCGGCCGACTGCATCATCACGATGATCGCGATCAGAAAGGCCAACGGCACCAGCTTCACCCAGCGCTCGGGTGCGATGTCGGGAAGCTGCGGCGTCGGCAGCGTGCCGGACAGCGCGCCGACCACGGGCACGCCCTTGGTCTCCAGCCCGGCCGAGATTCCCAGCAGGGTAGCGGCCACAAGCGCGATCAGCGCGCCGGGAATCCGCGCGCTGATGGTCTCGGATAGCGCGACGATCGCGAGCACGCCGAAGCCGATCATGAGCGTGTACGGATTGGCCTCCGCGACATGCCGCGCCAGCGTGGCGATGCGCGCCACCGTCGGTCCGCCAGGCGAGGCGATACCGAGCACACCCGGCAATTGCGACACGATGATGTGGATCGCGATGCCGGCGAGAAACCCGATCGTCACCGGCACCGACAACAGATTGGCGATGCCGCCGAGCTTGAAAGTGCCGGCGCAGGCCAGCATCACGCCGACCAGCAAAGCGAGCGCCGCCGCCAGCGCCGAATAGTCCGGCGTGCCGCTGGTTGCGAGCAGGGCCAGTCCGCCGGCGAAGATCGGCGTGATGGTGGAATCCGCGCCGCATGACAAAAAGCGGTTGGCGCCGAACAGTGCGAAGCCAAGCGATCCCGCGATGAAGGCGAAGAAGCCGATTTCGGGCGCGAAGCCGCCGAGCTTGGCAGTCGCCATCTGCTCGGGGATCGCGATCGCCGTCAGGGTGAGGCCTGCCACGAGGTCGGCGGGCAGGGCGCTCAAACGCCAGCCCTGTAGCGAGCGCAGCAGCGGCCAGTGTCTGGTGTTGGCGTCCGATGCGGGTCGGATCATCGCGGCATCTCCTGTCGCGCCAGAGAAAGACGATTTATCCGATCAGGCAAGCCCGCGATCCCAGCCCGCGATCCCATGGCGGCTCCGGCGCGAAGGCGCCGGCGAGGAAATCGATGAAGGCGCGGACCTTCGCCGAAGGCGAGCGATCCGGCAGATACACGGCATGCACCGCCAGGACATCGGAGGTCGGCAGCTCCAGCCTGATCGGCACCAGTTCTCCGCTCCGGAGCGCGTCGGCGACGATGAAGGTCGGCTGATAGATGATGCCCTGGCCGGCGATGGCTGCCGCCAGCAGCGCGTCGCCATTATTGGCGCGCAGATTGCCGCTGACGGTGACCTCGACGCCAGCGTTGCCGCTGCCCATGCGCCAGCGTCCGGCGCCCGCCTGCGCCAGCGTGTAGCCGAGACAATTGTGCTCTGCGAGCTCGGCCGAGCTGCGCGGCGTGCCATGCGCGGCGAGATAGGCGGGAGCGGCACAGATCACCATGCGGCACGGCGCAAGCCGGCGCGCGATCAGGCTGGAATCGCGCAACGTCCCGATGCGGATGGCGAGATCCCAACCTTCTTCCGCCAGATCGACGAGACGATCGTTGAGGCCGAGATCGACGGTGACGCCCGGATGGAGGCGGGCGAATTCGGCCAGCCGCGGCGCGATCTGGCGGACGCCGAACACCAGCGGCACGTTGAGCCGCAACAGTCCGCGCGGCTCGACGCGGTCGGCCGCGACCGCGGCCTCGGCCGCCTCGAAATCACCGAGCACCCGCTCGGCGAGCTCAAGATACCGCCGGCCGTCGTCGGTGATGGCAAGACGCCGCGTGGTGCGGTGGAACAGCTTGGTGCCGAGCCGGCTCTCCAGCGCGGCCAGATGCTTGGTCACCATGGTCTGCGATATCCCGAGCGTCCGCGCGGCGGCCGAAAGGCTGCCGGTGCCGGCGATCTTGGACATCACCTCGAGCCCGGTCAGGCGGTCGAGCATCGCTCATCTCACTCTGGGAGTGTGAAGTATCTTTCCTGCGTACCAGATTATCGTCCTCCGGGAAATGATCCATATGGGGCGGTAAACCCCAAACGGAGGCTGAAATGATCGATTCCCGCACCGCGCCCTATGCCGCGCTTCTGCTTCGCCTGACCCTGGGCGGCCTGTTCCTGGCTCATGCCAGCCTGAAGCTGTTCGTCTTCACGCCGGCCGGCACGGCCAAATTCTTCGGCAGCATCGGCCTGCCGGAGGAGCTCGCTTATATCGTGATGACCGCCGAGATCCTGGCCGGCATTGCGCTCATCCTCGGTCTCTACACCCGCTGGGCGGCGCTCGCCGCAGTGCCGATCCTGCTCGGCGCCATCTTTACCGTGCATGGCGCGGCCGGCTTCTTCTTCAACAACCCGAAGGGCGGCTGGGAATATCCGGCGTTCTGGGCCGTTGCCTTGATCGTGCAGGCGCTGCTCGGCGACGGGGCCTTTGCGTTGCGCGCGCCGCGTGCGAACGTGGCCGATGGCGCGCTGCGCAGCGCGCATTGACCTCTTGAGCGGAGGATTGAACATGACACTGCCGAGCCTGTTCGTGTCGCACGGATCGCCGATGCTGCCGCTGACGGATACGCCGGCGCGGCAGTTCCTGATCGATCTCGGCCGCGGTCTGCCGCGGCCCAAGGCGATCCTGGTGGTCTCGGCGCATTGGGAGACGGCCGAGCCCGAGGTCAATGCCGTCGCCGTCAACGACACCATCTACGATTTCTACGGCTTTTCGCGCCCGCTCTATGAGCTGCGCTATCCCGCGCCCGGCGCGCCCGCGCTTGCGCAAGAGATTGCGCAGCGGCTGGAGGCTGCGGGCCTGCCGACGACGATCGATCGGGCCCGCGGGCTCGATCACGGCGCCTGGATCCCGCTGCTCCTGATGTATCCGGACGCCGACATCCCGGTGCTGCAGCTCTCGATCCAGACCGAGCGCGGGCCCAAGCATCATCTCGCGCTCGGCCGCGCGCTGGCGCCGTTGCGCGATGAGCGCGTGCTGATCATCGGCAGCGGCAGCTTCACCCACAATCTCGCCGAGTTCCGGGTGCGGCGGCCCGAACTGAACGCGCCGGCGTTGCCCTGGGTCGATGCGTTCGCCGACTGGGTGCACGAGGCGGCGATCGCGGGCCGCGTCGATGACCTGCTCGACTATCGCAACCGTGCACCGTTTGCGGTCAAGAACCATCCGACCGACGAGCACTTCCTGCCGCTGTTTGCCGCGCTCGGCGCCGCCGGCGAAGGCGCGCGCGTGGAACGGCTGCACAACAGCGCCAATTACGGCGTGCTGCGGATGGACGTCTACGCCTTCCACGCCGCGAGCGAGACCGCGGTCGCGGCGTGATCAGTGTTTCTCTATGGCTCTTGCCGGTCAGTCGGTGACGATGTCGCTCGCGTCATGGTGATCTCGGACTGAAATCCTGGTCACTCACCGCGGCCTGTTGCGGAACCTTGATGACGACAGCGCCGTGATTGAGTGCCTGGTGGCAGGAATTGCAGGCCGACGTCAGATCCGCATAGGACTTGTCGAATGCGGCCAGGTCTTTCGCCTTGACCGCTGCGGTGAGATCCGCAAACGGCTGCCCGGTGACGGCACTCACCATGTCGGGAAGCGAATTGGCCTCGACGGTAGGATGGGCGTGGCCGAGACGATTGAAGGCGCCCTTCAAATTGCCGAGTTCGTAGGCGCCAAACTCCCAATTTCCTTCATGAGCGGCGATCCATAGCCTGATGTGGCGCGGCTGGATGGTCGAGATCATGAGATCGCTGATGCTCGGAAGATAGGGCGCAGGCTCGACCGGGGCACCGGCCCGCAGCTCCAGCGCGGTCCCGAGATAAGCTGCCGCGGCGATGCTCGCCACGGCGGCGGCTGCGAGGACGCGAGAACTGATCGACCGTTTGCGCATGAGTGATGTCTCCCGAGGCGATTTGGACCGTATCGATCATTGCTGATCAGCTCCAATCGTAGTATTTTTAAGTCATAATAAGGAAATCTGATCATGAGTATCTCGCTCAAGCAGCTTCGTTATTTCGATGCGGTGGCGCGGCTGTCGCATTTCGGCAAGGCGGCCGAGCAATGCGCGGTGACGCAGCCGGCGCTCTCGATGCAGATCCAGGATCTGGAGCAGACGCTCGGCGTGCAGCTTCTGGAGCGCAGCCGCAAGGGCGTGATCCTGACCGAGGCCGGCCGCGAGATCGCAGCGCGCGCCGAGCGTGTGCTGGCCAATGTCCGCGACATCATCGATACGGCGCACCGCCAGCGCGGCACGCTCGCCGGTGCGCTGCATCTCGGCGTGATCCCGACGCTCGCGCCTTACGTGCTGCCATCGGCACTGCCGTTGATCCGCGGCCGCTTTCCAGATCTCGACCTGCATTTGCGCGAGACCCAGACCCAGGCGCTGGTCGAGCGGCTGCTCGAGGGCGGGCTCGATCTGTTGCTGCTGGCGCTGCCGGTCGATCACCCCGATATCGAGACCATCCGCCTGTTCAGCGACCGCTTCCTGCTGGCGCTGCCGAAATCGCGCGAGATCTCGACCAGCCGCGTGCGTGCGACGCCGGAACTCCTGCAGCAGGACCGGCTGCTGCTGCTGGAGGAAGGACATTGCCTGCGCGACCAGGCGCTGTCGTTCTGCAACCTGCGCCGGGTCGACAATATCGACACGTTCGGTGCGTCGAACCTCTCGACCATCGTGCAGATGGTGTCGAACGGGCTCGGCATGACCTTGTTGCCCGAACTTTCGGTCGATCTCGAATGCCGGCGCGGCGACATCAAGCTGATGCGCTTCTCCGATCCCGAGCCGAAGCGCGTGGTGGGGCTCGCCTTCCGCCGGACCTCGCCGCGCAAGGACGACTTCGCCGCACTCGGCAAGCTGATCGCGCAGGCCGCCACGCGGCAAATTCGCGAGATGGCCGCGGTGTGAGGAACCACCGCACTTGCACCATGGTGTGAGTGTCAACAGCCTTCGTCGCATCCGCGCCGTGACCAGGGCCGGCCTTGCCTGCGGCTGCGCTTTGATCATACAGTCCGGACATAAGCGGCTGCGCCACAAAAGCGCTGCGCAAAAGAACAAGTCCGGGGAAGCGCCATGGCATCAGCGTCAGTCAGCCGCCGCAGGTTCATCCAATCATCGGCGGCCGCCGCATCCTGGCTCGCGGCCAGCCCTGCGATCATCGGTCGTGCCGAGGCTGCGACCTTGAAACTGAAATGCTCGTCGTCGCTGCCGAACGATCCGAAATTTGCCAACGGCCGGGTCTATTACGACAATCTGGTGAAGAGCCTGAAGGCGAACGGTCTCGGTGATCAGGTCGACGTTGCCTTCTTTCCCGACAATCAGCTCGGCCAGGAGATCGACGTCATCAATTCGGTCAAGCTCGGCGTCATCGATCTCATGGTGTCGGGGTCGTCGATCTCGGCCAATCTGGTGCCGCTGGTCGGCACTTTCGATCTCGGTTACCTCTTCACCAGTTTCCCGCAACAGACCAAGGCCTTCGATGCCGGCGCGGCGAAGCCGATCGAGGCGGCGCTGCTCAAGGGCGGGAACATCCGCATCATCGCCTGGGCCTATAATTTCGGCTCGCGCAGCGTGCTGGCGAAGAAGAAGGTCGAGACCCCGGACGATCTCGCCGGGCTCAAGATCAGGACGTTGCCCAATCCGATCATCACCGAATGTCTGCGGCTGATGGGCGCTGCCGCGACGCCGCTCGCCTTCGGCGAGATCTATACCGCGCTGCAGGCCGGCGTGCTCGACGGGCTCGAGCACGATCCGCCGACCATTCTCGCCAGCAAGTTCTACGAGACCGCGAAGAACTACGCGCTGACCCAGCACATCTTCTCACCGCTCGCGATCTATTTCAGCGAGATGACCTTCAACCGCATGGATCCGAAACTGCGCGAGGGCTTCCTCGATGCCGCCAACAAGGCCGCGGCCGACACCCGCGCGCATGGGCTTGCAGTCGAGAAGGAGGCGCTCGCGGCCTTGGCCGAAAAGGGCGTGAGCGTGGTGGAATGCGATCGGGAGGCCTTCCGCAAGCGGGTGGCGCCGCAGACCGACAACTTCATCAAGGCGCGTCCCGAGGCGAAGCCCGTGATCGATTTGATCCGATCGACGCAGGCGTGAAGCTGCTGTGAGTCTGACTCAGATGGTTTCCACGGCCGCAACCGTCATCGCCCGCGAAGGCGGGCGATCCAGTATTCCAGAGACGTTCGCACTGATCGATAGGCTGCGGCGTACTGGATGCCCCGCCTGCGCGGGGCATGACGAGCGCGCGTGGTGTGACAGCTCTGACGCCAACCCTGATAGTCCCTCATGACCACGGTTGCCGCCGCCCCCACACGGCGTCATTGGTTGGTGGCGTCGCTCCTCATCCTCAGCGACGCGATCGCGGCGCTGTTGCTGGCCGCCGATCTTCTGGTGGTCTGCGGCTCGGTGCTCGCGCGCTTCCTGTTCAATGCGCCGGTCGAATGGTCCGACGACGTCGCGCGCGGGTTGATGGTCGGCTCGAGCTTCTTCGGCGCCGCGAGCGCGCTCGCCCGCTCCGAGAATCTCGGGGTCGCCTTCTTTGCCGACCTGCTGCCCTCGAAGATCCGGCCCGTGGTCGATGCGATCGGCGCGGTGCTGGTCGTGCTCGTTTCCGCCACCGTCGCCTTCAATGCGCTGAAGCTCGGCTCGCTCACCGCCGGCCAGACCACCGGCTCGGGGCTGCCGCTGGAGCTGACCTTTTATCCGATGGGCGTCGGCGCGCTGTTGATGACCATCTTCGCGCTCGACATTTTTCGCGCACGTCCAGTCCGCGCCATGGTCGCAGGCGTCGTTGCGACGGCGATCATTGTCGGGGTCTATCTCGCCTGGGATTACCTTGCACCAGACAGCGTGCCGTCGTCAGGCGTGCTGATGCTGATCGGCTTCTTCGTCACTTTGTTCGGCGGGCTGCCGATCGGCTTTGCGCTGGCGCTGGCCGCGCTGATCTTCATCTGGGTCGAGGGCACGCTGCCCGGCGTCATCTTCGCGCAGCAGATGGCGCGCGGCATCGACAATTTCGTGTTGCTGGCGATCCCGTTCTTCATCCTGGTCGGCTACCTGATGGAAGCCAACGGCATGTCGGTGCGGCTGATCGAGCTGCTGCAGCGCGGCGTCGGCCACATGCGCGGCGGCCTCAACGTCGTGATGGTGACGTCGATGGTGCTGTTCTCCGGCATCTCCGGCTCCAAGATGGCCGACGTCGCCGCGGTCGGCTCGGTGCTGATTCCGGCCGCGCGCCGCGCCAAGCAGAATCCGGGCGGCGCGGTCGCGCTGCTGGCGGCTTCCGCGGTCATGGCCGAGACCATTCCGCCTTGCATCAACCTGATCATCTTGGGCTTCGTCGCCAATCTCTCGATCGGCGGCCTGTTCGTCGCAGGCCTGTTGCCGGCCGGACTGATGGCGCTGGCTCTGATCACGGTCTCCATCCTGTTCGGCCGCCGACCGGAGCCTGTCGATCGGCCGCAAGGGCCGGCGGTTTCAGGCCTGTGGAGCGGCGCCATCGCCTCGCTCGGGCTGATCGTGTTGATCTTCGCCGGCTTCAAGACCGGCTTCGCCACCGCGACCGAGATCTCCGCTTTCGCCGCCCTCTACGCCATCGTGGTTGGCGCTGCGATGTTTCGCGAGCTCAGCCTCAAGGCGGCGACCGCGAGCTTCATCCATGCCGCGACGCGCTCGGGCCTGGTGCTGTTCATCGTCGCCGCGGCGCAGTCGCTGGCCTTCATCCTCACGCTGCAGCAGGTGCCGCATGCGGTCGGCGAGCTCATGCTATCGCTGTCGAAGACCAACGGCGTGTGGCTGTTCATGCTGCTGTCAATCGCGGTGCTGATCGTGATGGGCTCGGTGCTGGAAGGCGCCGCGGCGCTGATCATCTTCGGCCCGCTGCTGTTGCCCGTCGCGGTCAGGCTCGGCATCGATCCCCTTCATTTCGGCGTGGTGCTGGTGATCGCGATGGGGATCGGGCTCTTTGCACCGCCATTGGGCCTTGGGCTCTACGGCGCCTGCCTGATCGGCAAGGTGCCGATCGAACAAACGATCAAGCCGATCGCGGGCTATCTCGGCCTGCTGTTCCTGTGCCTTCTGGTCGTCGCGTTCGTGCCCTCGATCAGCACCGCGCTGCCGCGCGCACTCGGGTATTGAGGAATCGGAGGGCCTGAGTTGAGCTAATACAGGTGCATCATAGGAGGTCGCACCCTCCCCTTGAGGGGGAGGGTGGGACAGAACGCAATGCCGCATCGTTGGATGAAAGCTCATCGGGTTTGAAGGAAACAGCTCATGAAGGTGCTGCTGACCCACACGCCGGAATTCCGCCGGCAATATTACGGCGAGCGCAG
Source organism: Bradyrhizobium sp. STM 3843 (assembly GCF_000239815.1). Lineage (GTDB taxonomy): Bacteria > Pseudomonadota > Alphaproteobacteria > Rhizobiales > Xanthobacteraceae > Bradyrhizobium. Next base: position 21,226 of record NZ_CAFK01000341.1, read on the forward strand.
CCTGCAGGGTCTGCAGGCTCTGGCCGAGGTGCGCTTGCATGATTCCGATGTGCCGCTGGACGCCGCGGCTCTGGTTTGCGCCGCCGAGGGCGTGGACATCATCGTCGCCGACCGTGTAACCGAGGGCAGGGGCGAGATCTTCCCGCGGCTGCCGAGCTTGCGCGCCTTCGTGCGCTGCGCGGTCGACATCCGCAACGTCGACGTCGCAGCAGCGTCAAGCGCCGGCGTACTGGTCACGCGGGCCTCGCCGGGCTTCGTGCCGGCGGTGGCCGAACTTGCGATCGGTTTCATGGTCGATCTGTCGCGCGGCGTCTCGCGTGCGACCGCGGACTATCATGCCGGGCGCAAGCCCGAGATCGTGATGGGCCGGCAGCTCGCCGGCAGCCGCATCGGTATCATCGGCTATGGCAGCATCGGCCGCTATCTCGCGCCCCTCGCGCAGGCGCTCGGCATGGAGGTGCTCGTCGCCGATCCCTACGTCACCATCGATGAGGCCGGCATCCAGCATGTCGCACTCGACGATCTGCTGGCCCGTGCCGACTACGTCATCTGTCTCGCCATCGCCAATGAGGAGACCGAGAATCTGATCGGGCAGGCGGCTTTGGCGCGGATGCAGCCGCATGCGTTCTTCATCAATCTCTCGCGCGGCAATCTCGTCGACGAGGCCGCGCTGGCTGCAGCGCTGCGCGAGCAGCGGATCGCGGGCGCCGCGATCGATGTCGGCCGCGCCCCGGACCAGATGCCCACGCCGGAGCTGGCGCGCCTGCCCAGCGTCATCGCCACACCTCATATCGGCGGGCTGACGCCGCAGGCGATCGAGCATCAGGCCGCCGAGACGGTGCGGCAGGTCGCGTCCATCATCAAAGGCGAAGCGCCAGTCGGTGCCGTCAATGCGGAGCATTGGACCAGGCGTCCGTGATGGCGCGATGTGTAGGATGGGTTGAGCGAAGCGAAACCCATCATGCATGCAACATGCTATGGTGCTTGCATGACCGACTATCGCCGCAACTTCATCCCCGGAGGAAGCTTCTTCTTCACCGTCAATCTGATGGATCGCAAACTTGCACTCTTAACGGCCCACCTTGAAATACTGCGGACCGCGTTCCGAGAAACGCGCGAGCGTCATCCTTTCACGATCGATGCAATCGTGATCTTGCCCGATCATCTCCATACGATCTGGACTCTTCCGGAGGGTGATGACGACTATGCGACCCGCTGGCGCCTGATCAAGTCCAGCTTCTCACGCAATATCCCCGGCGGCGAACGGATATCCGCCAGCCGGGTAGCCAAGGGCGAGCGTGGCATCTGGCAGCGGCGCTATTGGGAGCACACGATTCGCAACGAGACTGATTTTGCGCGGCATGTCGATTACATCCACATCAATCCAGTCAAGCATGGTTTGGTGACGCGTGTTCGCGATTGGATGCCTTCTTCGTTCCATCAGATGGTCAAGTCGGGTGCCTATCCGATGGATTGGGCTGGCGATCACTTGGATGACAGTGGGGAGTTTGGCGAGCGAGGTGAATGAAGCGATGGGTTTCGCTCGCGCTCAACCCATCCTACGAACTTCTGGTATGATGCTGCGCGGGTGCAGATGACGATGACGCAGCGCACGCAGTGAAAGCGCCTTGCTGCCGCAGCTTTGTCTGTTAATCTCGCCCATGCTTCGAGCGGCGCCGTGCAATGAGCATCGCCGGGGCGGGAGGGAATCGGCCGGAGTGCAGCGGGCAAGGCACCGCATGCCTCCTAAATGATTCTCACGAACAGATGTGTTGGCCAGTCGCATCGCGCGCCGTCCGCTCGACGACGTCTGACCTGCTCCGCTCAAGTGCGGTGCAGCGACGGAGCCGGGTGCGCGTGATGAGTTTGGCGTCGAAGGGGAGGGACATCGCATGGGTATCGCAGCAGCTGCGACTGCGGACGGCAAGAGCCAGTCGAAAAAGGCGGCGGCGAGCGGCTGGATCGGATCGGCGCTCGAGTATTATGACTTCTTCATCTACGCCACCGCAGCCTCGCTGGTCTTTCCGCAGATCTTCTTTCCGTCCACCAATCCGACCGCCGCGATCGTGGCGTCGCTCGCGACCTACGGCGTCGGCTATGTGGCGCGCCCGATCGGTGCTTTCGTGTTGGGACATTGGGGCGACACCCACGGTCGCAAGACCGTGCTTCTGGTCTGCCTGTTCCTGATGGGCATCTCGACCATGGCGGTCGGCCTCTTGCCCACCTATCAGCAGATCGGCGTCGCGGCGCCGATCCTGCTGGTTGTGCTCAGGCTGATTCAGGGCTTTGCCGTGGCCGGCGAGATTTCCGGCGCGAGCTCGATGGTGCTCGAACATGCGCCGTTCGGGCGCCGCGGCTTCTATGCAAGCTTCGCGCTGCAGGGCGTGCAGGCCGGGCAGATTCTCGCCGCCGCCGTGTTCCTGCCGATCGCGGCCTACATGTCGCAGGACGCCTTCATGAGCTGGGGCTGGCGCGTGCCCTTCCTGCTCAGCTTCTTCGTCGTCATCGCCGGCTATATCATTCGCCGCGAGGTCGAGGAGACGCCGGCCTTCAATGCGGAGGAGGAGCAGGGCAGGGTGCCCAAAGCGCCGATCGTGCAGGCCTTCCAGTCCAGCTGGCGCGACATGCTGCGCGTGGTCTGCATGGCGCTGATGAACGTCATTCCCGTGGTGGCAACCATCTTCGGCGCGGCCTATGCGGTCCAGCCGGCCTATGGGATCGGCTTCGAAAAGAACGTCTATCTCTGGATCCCCGTGCTGGGAAATATCGCCGCCGTGCTGGTGATCCCCTTTGTCGGCAGCCTCTCCGACCGGATCGGCCGACGGCCGCCGATCATCGTCGGCGCGCTCGGCTCCGGCCTGCTCGCCTTCGGCTATCTCTACGCCATCAGTACAAAGGACGTGCCGCTCGCGATTCTGCTCTCGATCCTGATGTGGGGCCTTGTCTATCAAGGATACAACGCGGTCTTCCCGAGCTTCTATCCCGAACTGTTTCCGACCCGCTCGCGGGTCTCGGCGATGGCGATCTCGCAGAACACGGGCACGACGATCACCGCGCTGCTGCCGGCGCTGTTCGCAGCGGTCGCGCCGCCGGGTTCCGCGCACATCCCGTTCACGATCGGCGCGATCACCTTTGCGATCACGATCGTCGCGGCGGTCGCTGCGGCGTCCGCGCGCGAGACCTATCGACTCCCGGTGCGCGATCTCGGTGATCCCGCCGCGGTGCCGATGGCCAAGCCGGATTACGATCGGCAGCGCGTGAGCTCGATCGGAGGCGCGGCCACGGCCTGATGGCGCGATGACCTGGTGCCATACCGAGCAGGCGGCTGTGACGCGTTTTGCCCGTCGTGCCAACGCGTCGCAGCCGATTTCGCTTGCCGTGTCGGGCAAATCACAACGATCATTCGCGGGTCCTGTGCTCGCCAAGAGGGGCGCTTCGCGATCGTCACGAACGTTGAGTGCGGGATGCGGTGGACGTGTCAGTTTGCAGCGCGCTGTTTCGCGGGCGGACGAACAAACTGATATGGACGTGAAGTCGTGTGGTCCTGGCCTCCCGGAGCTGAGGTCGTGCGACGACGCTTACGCGTCGCGCAGGGGGCAAGAAAGCCGGTCCCCAGGGAGATCACGTATAAGCGTTAAAACCATCGCGCAGGGAATGCCGGATGATCCGGCTGGACCTGTGGTAACTGCCGCCTGCTTTTTTTCTGCAGGCGGGCCATGGGCGAGGCCGTCGCCCGGCATTCCCTGCGCTCTCTTTGTTGAAGAGGGCAACCGAATAGCAAAGCTCGGACGCTAATCGCGCCGCGAGAAGGTGATGGCGCGTTTATTTGACATTGGGCCGCAAGTCAGTCGGCGTTCCGGCCGTCATCGCCCGCCACCGGGTCTCGCCTCCGGCGAGCCCGATGACAGGCTCCGGCGGGCGATCCAGTACGCCGTGCTTTCTCAATGAAACGGCTAAACCGGGCGATGACGGCCGTTCATAACGATGCGCTCGGAGACGCATAGAGAAAGTGCATTGCAAACCATCCATGACCGGCTTGACCTCCGACGTAAGTGACAATGCACGGCGTCGCGCACAAAATCCTTGACCCGTTCGTAGGCACATGATGCTAACGGTCATCAGGGAGAGAAACGAAACAATGCGACTGCCCTTCTTCTATGGCTGGGTCGTCGTCGCCGTGACCTTCGCCACGATGGCAATCGGCGTCAACGCGCGGACGGCCTTCTCGCTGTTCTTTCCGCCCATTCTGTCCGAGTTCGGCTGGGAACGCGGCATCACGGCCGGCGCGTTCTCCTTCGGTTTCGTGGTGTCGGGGATTGTGAGCCCCTTGATCGGGCGGCTGATGGACCGCACCGGTCCGCGCGCGGTGATGGAGCTTGGGGTGGCGCTGATGGCCGGCGGCCTGCTGCTGGCGCCACTGACGTCACAGCCCTGGCATCTTTACGTGACGATCGGCGTGATGGTCGGGGCCGGCAGCGTCTGTCTGGGTTATTCCGGCCAGTCGCTGTTCCTGCCGAACTGGTTCATCCGCCGCCGCGGGCTTGCGATCGGCATCGCCTTTGCCGGTGTCGGCATTGGCTCGGTGACGCTCTTGCCCTGGGTCCAGCATATGATCGCGCAACAAGGTTGGCGCGCTGCGTGCACGGCCATGGGTCTCCTCGTGCTGATCGCGCTCGCGCCGATCAATCTTCTGTTGCGGAAGCGACCGGAGGATCTCGGGCTGCGGCCTGATGGTGATGCCGCGCCGGCCGCCTCCGCCGCGAAGCCTGTCTCCAACATCGTCGATCCCGCCTGGGCCGCTATCGACTGGACCTTGCCGCGGGCGCTGCGCACGATGAGATTCTGGTGGCTTTCAGTCGGCTACTTCTTCGGCCTGTACATCTGGTACGCCGTGCAGGTTCACCAGACCAAATACCTGCTCGAGATCGGCTTCAGCCCGAATGTCGCGGTGTGGGCGCTCGGCGCGGTCAGCCTGCTCGGCATTCCCGGTCAGATCGCGCTCGGCCATCTCTCCGACCGCATCGGCCGCGAGGCGGTCTGGGTTTTCAGCTGCTTAGGCTTCACGATCTGCTTCGTGGCGCTGATCGCGCTCAAGGCCTCGCCGACCCTGCTGCTCGTCTACGTCATGGTGGCGAGCCAGGGCGTGCTCGGCTACGGCCTCACCTCCGTGATGGGCGCGGTGGTCCTGGAAATCTTTCAGGGACCGCATTTCGGAGCCATCTTCGGCACCATCATGCTGATCGCTCTCTGCGGCGGTGCGGCCGGCCCGTGGGTCACCGGCGTGCTTTACGATCTCACCGGCAGCTACACGCCCGGATTTGCGATCGCGATGGCCGCAAGCCTGCTTTCGGCGATCGCCGTCTGGTGCGCGGCGCCACGCAAGGTGCGCGCGGTCGCCGGCCAATTGCATCGGCTGCGGCCGGCTGTGGAGGTGGTATGATCGGGTTGTTCGGTCGCGATCGGATTTGGTCTTGCCCCGGCCATCTCAGAATGAGCTAATCGGCGCAAAACGGGAAAGGAACGTCCATGAACGAGCATGTCCAGGCGAAACCCGCCGCGCCGGTGTTCAATCCGTTGTCGCCGGAATTCATCCGTGATCCGTACCCGTTCTATCAGCAATTGCGCGAAACCGATCCGATGCATGTGACGCCGTTCGGCGCCTTCCTTGCCAGCCGCCATGCGGAAGCAAGCCTGGTGCTGCGCGACAAGCGGTTCGGCAAGGATTTCGTGGCCCGCAGCATGCGCCGTTACGGGCCGAAGATCATGGAGGAGCCGATCTTCCGCAGCATGGGGCATTGGATGCTGCAGCAGGATCCGCCTGACCACACGCGCCTGCGTGGCCTCGTGGTGAAAGCGTTCACGGCGCGCCGGGTCGAGGACATGCGCCCGCGGATCCAGGAGATTGTCGACCAGACGCTCGATCAGGTGATCCCGCGCGGTCAGATGGATCTGATCGAGGATTTCGCCTTCCGCCTCCCGGTAACGGTGATCTGCGACATGCTGGGAATCCCGGAGGAGCATCGCGAAAGCTTCTACAAGAGCTCGCGCGAAGGCGGCCGTCTGCTCGATCCGGTGCCGCTGTCGCCGGCCGAAATCGCCGAGGGCAATGCCGGCAACGCGGTGTCGACGGCCTATTTCCAGCATCTGTTCGAGCTGCGCCGGCGCCAGCCCGGCGATGACCTGACCACGCAACTTTTGCAGGCCGAAGAGGACGGCGCCAAGCTCAGCCATGAGGAGCTGACCGCCAACATCATCCTCCTGTTCGGCGCCGGCCACGAAACCACGGTCAATCTGATCGGCAACGGGCTGTTGGCCCTGCACCGCAATCCGGATCAGCTGGCGCTGTTGAAGGCGCGCCCCGACCTGATCACCAATGCGATCGAGGAGTTCCTGCGCTACGATTCCTCGGTGCAGCTCACCGGCCGCGTCGCGCTGGAGGATATCGAGGATCTCGGCGGCAGGCGGATCCCCAAGGGCGAGGGCGTGCTCTGCCTGCTGGGCTCGGCCAATCGCGATCCCGCCGTTTATCCCGATCGGCCGGAACAGCTCGATATCACTCGGCCCAATGTGAAGCCGTTGTCATTTGGCGGCGGCATCCATCATTGCCTGGGCGCCCAGCTCGCCCGGATCGAGGCGGAGGTCGCGATCGGCACCCTGCTGCGGCGGCTGCCTGACCTGAAACTGGACGACCCCGACAATCCGGAATGGCGGCCGACTTTCGTGCTGCGCGGCCTGAAGCGGCTGCCGGCCCGCTGGTAACCATTCCGCGAACGGTGTTGTGCAGCGCCCGCTAAATGTCGCATGATGCTGTGACTTCGCCGCACTTCGTCCTATATGATCTGGCGCTCCGGCATTGCGATGTGGCGGGGAGGCGGCCGCCTGCGGATAGATGGTCAGGGCGCCGGAGCGTTGTGCTTTGAGGGAGACCCCGTGCAGACGACCCTGCTCGGATTGGCGATTGCCTTCATCCTTGCGCTTCTTGCCGCGCTGATTGGGCCGTATTTCGTCGATTGGAACCAGTTCCGGCCCCAGTTCGAGGCCGAGGCCAGCCAGGTGATCGGCGTGCCGGTGCGGGTCGCGGGCGCGCTCGACGCGCGGCTGCTGCCGACGCCGACCTTGCGGCTGCGCCAGGTCACCTTCGGCGGCGCCAACGACCTCGGCAAGCTGCGCGCCGACAAGCTCGACGTCGAGTTCAGCCTCGGCGATCTGATGCGGGGCGAGTGGCGGGCCAACGAGCTCACCGTCAGCGGCATGTCCGCCGATCTCGGGCTCGATCCAAAGGGCCGCGTCGATCTGGCGGGCGGGGGCGGCCGGTTCAATCTGGCGGCGCTGTCGATCGACCGCCTCAATCTGACCGGCCGCGTCGCGCTGCATGATGCGACCAGCCACTCCACCCTCGAGCTCAATGACATCGTATTTTCGGGCGACGTCCGCTCGCTGGCCGGCTCGCTCCGCGGCGACGGCGCCGTTTCTATTCTGGGGAGCCGCTATCCGTTTCGGGTCTCCTCCAGCCAGGACAGGGATTCCAGCGGCCTGCGCGTGCACCTCAATATCGATCCCGGCGAGCGGCCGGTGGTTGCCGATGTCGAGGGCCTGATCAGCTTTGCCAACCGCGCGCCGCAGTTTACCGGCGCGCTGACCTTGTCCTCGCCGCCCCCCAAGGAACAGTCGAACAAGGAACAGTCGAAGGAGCAGGGCAAGACCAAGCCGGCTGAGGCGAAGGACCAGGCGAGCGCGCGAGGCGGCAAACAAGCTATCACCGATGCGCCCTGGCGAATGACGGCCAAGGTCGCGGCCGATCCCGCCGCCGCCAAGCTGGATCAGGTCGAGGTGAGCTTCGGCCAGGAGGAGCGGGCGCTGAAATTTGCCGGCACCGGCGAGGTGCGCTTCGGCGCGGCGCCGCTGTTGCGGGCTACGCTGTCGGCGCGGCGGCTCGACGCCGACAGGCTGCTCGGGGTCGACGATAATGCCGACCGCAAGTCGACCGTGCCGGTGCGCGCGCTGCCCGAATTGCGCGAGTGGCTGGCGCGACTTCCTACCTTGCCGCTGCCTGCCGAGGTCCAGCTCTCGACCGAGCAGATCACGCTGGCGGGACGTCCGGTGCAGGACGTGACGGCAAAGCTGCACAGCGAGCCCACGGCGTGGAGCCTGCAGCAGGTCGATCTGCGCGCGCCGGGCGCGACCCATCTGACGTTCAAGACAGCCATTGCGGCGACTTCAGCCACATCGGGTTTCTCCGGCGCGCTCGATCTCGATTCGTCTGATCCCGATGCGTTGGTGGCCTGGCTGCAGGGCCGCACCGAGACCACCTACCGCAGCCAGCGACCGCTGCGCCTGCGCGGCAATGTCAGCGTCGGGCCCGACCGGTTCGCGGTCGAAGGTCTGAAGGCCGAGATGGAGAGAGGGGCGGTCGAGGGCAGGGTTGCGCTGGTGACGCCGTCCGGCGCGGCATCGCGCTTCGAGGCGGCATTGAAGGGCGAGCGGCTCGATATCGACGCCGCCATGGCGCTGGCACGTTCGCTGGCTGGTCCTGACGGTGCGTGGCCGGCGGATGCCGACATTTCGCTCGATATTGCGCGCGCCACCTGGAGTGGCCAGGATTTGCGCCCGCTGACCGCCAAGCTGTCCTACGGGCCGAAGAGCATCGTGCTCGATCAGGTGAAGTTCGGCCAAGGTGGCGTTTCCACCGAGGGATCCGGCCGGTTCGACCGCGCGGAGACCACTGGCCGCTTGGCCCTGACCTCGAGCGCTGCGTCGCTGCGCGACATCACCGCGTTGGTTCAACCGTTCGCGCCGAACGTCGCGACGCGCTTGGAGAAGGCCGCAACTCTCCCCGGGCCGGCGCGACTCAAGCTTGCGCTCGATCTGGCCAAGGATCCGGCGAGCTCCGATCGCGCGCAGGCCAAAGCCGTGCTCGATCTCGACGCTCCGCAGCTCAAAAGCACGGCCACGCTGACCGCAAAGCCGGCCGCGGCGGCGCTGCGCAATCTCGACCTCGACGCGGTCAGCCGGACCGACGTCGGTCTGGACACCAAGATTTCAGCCGAGCAGGGCAGCCTGCTGCTCACCTTGCTCGGTCTGGATCGGGTCGCCGCGACCGGCAACGGGCCCGGCCTGTTTGAGACCAATATCAGCGGAAATTGGCATGCGCCGCTGCGCGTTACAGCAAAGATCTCAGGCGTCGGTCTCGACGGCGAGGTGCAAGGCACGGTCGAATCCACGTCGGGCTCCTGGACCAATGCCCTGAGCTTGGCCGCAGCCGATTTGCTCAAGGCCAATCTCAATCTGCGCCTCCGCAACGTGAATCTGGCGCCGATGGTCGGCTTGAATCCGCAGGTTGCGGCCGCGCAGAACGTCCGGCTATCCGCGCGTGTCGGCTTGTCGGCGGGCCGGATGACGTTCGACGACATCGATGGTCTTGCTGGTGGCGCGCGGCTCCGTGGCCGCCTCGCGCTGACGCTCGAGGATGATAGGCAGCTCGATGGCGAACTCGGGCTCGACGCGCTCAACGTGCCCCAAGTGCTTGCGCTCGCGATCGGCGCGATCGGCCGCGATGCCGCCGAGCCGCTCGGTCCGGGGCTCTTGAAGGGATGGCGTGGCCGGCTGTCATTCCAGGCGCTCAGCGGTGCGATGCCCGGCGGTGGCGAGCTGCGCCCGATCGGCGGCACGATCAAGAGCGACGGGCAGACGCTGACGGTCGAGAATCTCAAGGGCCGGCTCGGCGGCGGCGACGTCACGGCAACCCTCGATGCGCGGCCGAACGCCAACGGGCTGGCGATGAGCGGCCGTATCGAGCTGGCAAACGTTGATGGCAACGCGCTGCACTACCGCAGCCTGAAGATGCCGGCCGGCCGCGTCTCAGCGCAGATGGCGCTCGCGAGCGAGGGACGCAGCCTGCAGGCGCTGACCAGCGCGCTGTCTGGCAATGGCACGGTCACGCTGGACGGCGCGTCGATTCCCGGTCTCGATCCCCGTGCCTTCGACGTGGCACTGCGCGCCTTCGATGCCGGCCAGATCACCGACGATGTCAAGCTGCGGCAGATCATCGAGCCGCCGCTGACCGCGGGATCGCTGGCGGTGGCCTCGGCGCAGATTCCGTTCGTCATCCGCGACGGGCGTATGCGCGTCAGTGCGACGACGTTGGAAGCAAAGGATGCACGCGCCATCGTCTCCGGTGGCTATGACATCCCGGCCGATCAGGCCGATATCCGCGCGAGCCTGATCACGACGGTGATCGGCAACGCCAACAGCCGCCCTGAGATCGGGTTGTTTGCGGCAGGCACACCCGACAGCCTCAGTCGCAGTGTCGACGTCACCTCGCTGTCGTCGTGGCTTGCGGTGCGCGCGATCGATCGCGAGACGCGCCGGCTCGACGCCATTGCGCGCGGCGAGATGCCGCCGCCTTATCCACCCTCCACTGCGTCGCTGCCGGGATCCTCCGATGCCGGCCCTGCGCCACCAAGCCTGACCGATTTGCCGGCAACCGGGCGCGATCCGCGGCGGGTTGATCCACGTGCCAAGCTCGGTGGGCCGCGCCAACAGACGCCACCGCCGCAGGCGCCGCTGTCCGGACCGCCGGCGCCGGCGACTGTGCCGCCGGTTGCGGCCAGCCAGCAGATCGCTCCGTTGCCGCCGCCGGTCGAGATCAAGCCCGCGCCTGGCGCGGTGCCGGTGAAGCCGCGACCGCGGCCGCCGCTGGTGCTGACGCCGCAGCTTTCGAATCCTTAGGTCGCGGCGACGGGAGTGATGCCAGGCAGGCGCGCGATCTCGTGGGCGAGATAGTCGATCAGGAGCCTGACGCGCGCGATGCCGGCGCGCTCGGGCAGGATCAGCATGCTGAGCGGCACGGAGGGCAGGATATAGTCCGGCAGGATCGGCGTGAGCCGGCCATCGGCGAGCAGATCGTCGACCAGCCAGCGATGCGCGGCGGCGATGCCGCGGCCCGCAAGCAGGCACTCGCGGACCGCAAGCCCGTGGTTGACGCGGAAGCGGCCGAGAAACGGCACCGTCTCACGGTGGCCGTCCGGCGACTGCAGGGTGAGGACATCGCTGCCGGCCACATTCGACATGCGGATGCCCTCGTGACCGATCAGCTCCTGCGGCACCAGCGGCCGGCCATGCCGATCCAGATAGTCGGGGGCGGCGACCAGCAGGCGGTGTGAATGACCAAGGGTGCGCAGCTTCATCGAGCTGTCGGTGAGGGGCGCCAGACGCAGGGCGATGTCGACGCCCTCGCGCACCAGGTCGATACGCTCGTCGGTGAGGCTCAGGTCGATGGCGATGTCGGGATAGCGGTCCTGGAAGCCGAAGATCAGCCCGGTGACGTGCAGGACGCCGAAAGCCGCGGTGCAGGACAGTCGGATGGTGCCTGCCGCAGCACCTTGCGTGCCGCGTGCCTCATCGCCGGCCTGCTCGATCAGCCGCAGGATTTGAATGCAGTTTGCGTAGTAGCGGCTGCCCTCGTCGGTGAGCGTCACCCGGCGGGTGGTGCGGCTGAGCAGCGGCACCCCGACGGCATCCTCCAGCTCGTGCAGGTGACGCGTGATCGTGGACTGCCCGACGCCGAGCTCGCGCGCTACGGCCGACAGGCTGCCGCGTTCGGCGACCCGGACGAAGCTGCGCATATGCGCGAAGCTGACGTCTGATTTATCCATAAATTGGCATAATATTATCGATAGCCGACATATAGTGAATATATCGACACGCGTCTATGTCATGGCCCGGTTCCACCGAAGGATCGATGCCATGAATGTTCTGCTTGTTTTCGCCCATCCCGAACCGCGCTCGCTCAACGGCGCCTTGCGCGACGTCGCCGTCGCCGAACTCAAGGACCAGGGCCATGAGGTCAGGATCTCCGACCTCTACGCCATGGGCTGGAAGGCGGCCGTCGATCGCGCCGACTTTCCGCAGCTCGCGCCCGACGCCCGGTTGAATGTGGCGACTGCGTCCGGCGAGGCTTTCAAGGCGCACAGGCTGACCGACGATGTCAGGGCCGAGCAGGAAAAGCTGCTGTGGGCCGACGCCGTGATCCTGCAGTTTCCGTTGTGGTGGTTCACGATGCCCGCGATCCTGAAGGGCTGGGTCGACCGTGTCTATTCGTACGGCTTCACCTACGGCGTCGGCGAGCACAGCGACAAGCGTTGGGGCGACCGCTACGGCGAGGGCGTGTTCGCAGGCAAGCGCGCGATGCTCATCGTAAGCACCGGCGGATGGGAGGAGCATTATTCAGCGCGCGGCATCAATGGTCCGATCGAGGATCTGCTGTTTCCGATCAACCACGGCGTCCTGTTCTATCCCGGCTTCGATGTCTTGCCGGCGTTCGTGGCGCATCGGGTCAATCGCCTCGATGAGGCGGGCTTCACGGTGATTGCGGACCAGCTTCGTGAACGGATGCGCACGCTGTTCACCGCGAAACCGATTCCGTATCGGCGGCAGAACCATGGCGACTATCTGATCCCCGCGATGCAGCTCCGAGCCGAGCTCGGCGATCCCGATGCGCGCGGCTTCGCGCTGCATATGGACGATGCCGCGGGCTGACGGCTGCGCGAGGCGCGGGACGCTAGCCCGCGCCGAGCGCAACGGCGATGTGATAGGTGGCGAAGCTCGCTGCGTAAGCAAGCGCCAGCATGTAGGCGAAGGTCACGCCCATCCAGCGCCAGCTGCCGGTCTCGCGGCGGATCACGGCGAGCGTCGAGGCGCATTGGGGGGCGAAGATGTACCAGGCGAGCAGCGCGAGCGCAGTGGCCAGGCTCCATTTGCTCGCCAGCACCTGGCCGATCTGCTCGGCGGCCTCCTTGCCGCCCTCGATGGCATAGACAGTGCCGAGAGCTGCGACAGCGACCTCGCGTGCCGCCATGCCCGGGACCAGGGCGACGGCGATCTGCCAGTTGAAGCCGATCGGCTTGAGCAGCGGCGCGATCGCCTGTCCGATCATCGCGGCGAGGCTGTAATTGATCGCAGGCTCGGTGGCGCCCTCCGGCGGCTGCGGGAACGAGGCCAGAAACCAGATCAGCACCATCATCGCGAAGATCGTGGTGCCGGCACGCTGCAGGAACATCTTGGCGCGGGTGTAGATGCCGATCGCGATGCTGCGCAGCCGCGGCATCTTGTAGTCGGGCAACTCCAGCATGAAGGGCGCAGGCTGGTAGTCGCGCATCATGAAGAACTTGATCAGGAAGGACATCAGCAGCGCGCTGATGATCCCGGCCGCGTAGAGCCCGAACATCACGAGCCCCTGCAGGTTGACGAAGCCCCAAACCTGCGTCGGCGGGATGAAGGCGGAAATGATCAGGGTATAGACCGGAATGCGCGCCGAGCAGGTCATCAGGGGCGCGATCAGGATGGTGGTCAGCCGGTCGCGGCGGTTGTCGATCACGCGCGTCGCCATGATGCCGGGAATGGCGCAGGCAAAGCTCGACAGCAGCGGAATGAAGGCACGGCCGTGCAATCCCGCGCCGCCCATGATGCGGTCCATCAGGAACGCGGCGCGCGCCATATAGCCGAAATCTTCCAAGAGCAGGATGAACAGGAAGATGATGATGATCTGCGGCAGGAAGACGATGACGCTGCCGACGCCCGAAATCACCCCGTTCTGCAGGAAGCTTTGCAGCAGGCCCGCCGGCAGCTTGTCATGGACGAACTGACCGGCCGTATCGAAGCCCGAGGACAACAGCTCCATCAACGGCTGCGCCCAGGCAAACACGGCCTGGAACATCACGAACAGGATCAGCAGCAGGATGAGGAGGCCCCCGACGGGGTGCAGCACGACGGCGTCGATCCGCGCGGTCCAGGTGTCCGGGCGCTCCGGCAGGGTTACGGCGGAGGCGATGATGCGATCGGCTTCACGCTGGGTGGCGCGCAGTTCCGATACGGTCAGCGGCCGCCAGGTGTTCTGCCGATCCGGGGCGGGGCTTGGCGCCAGCAACTCGTCGGTGAGCCTGAGCAGGTCGGTGGTGCCGCCCTTGCGCACGGCAATCGAGGTGACGACGGGCACCCCGAGGGCCTCGGACAGGCGCGGCACGTCAACGGTGACGCCGCGACGCTTGGCGATGTCGAACATGTTCAGCACCAGCGCCAGCGGCCGGCCGGTGTTCTTCAGCTCGAGCAGAAGCCGTATGGTCAACCGCAGATTGGTGGAGTCGGCCACGCACAACACCAGGTCGGGCAACACTTCGCCGGTGGCGCGTCCAAGCACGAAATCGCGGGTGATTTCTTCGTCCGGGCTGCGGCCGCGCAGCGAGTAGGTTCCGGGAAGGTCGACGACCGAGACCTGGCGTCCCTGCGGGGTGACAAAGGCCCCTTCCTTGCGCTCGACCGTGACACCCGGGTAATTGGCGACTTTCTGCCGGCTGCCGGTCAGCGCATTGAACAGCGAGGTCTTGCCGCTGTTGGGCGTGCCCACCAGGGCGACATGCATCAACGCACTTTCCATTCACTGCGCCCCGGCGCTTACGCCACGATGACGGCCATCGCTTCGCGTCGGCGGACGGCAACGGTCGTGTTGTCGACCCGAACTGCGATCGGATCGCGTCCGACGATGCCCTCGTGCAAGATTTCGACCCGCGCGCCTTCGACGAAGCCGAGCTCGATCAGCCGGCTTTCGAGCTCGACTTCCGGCAGGGACGAGCTGGTCCCGCTCGCCGCCAGGTGTTGGATCGTCCCGGTATAGCCACGCCGGGCCAGGCCCAGCGGCAGATGCGGCCGATTATCGCAGATTTCGCTCATGACCTGTATTTTCAATCGCTCGGCAGAAGGTCAAGCGCGGCATGCGTGATGCAGCCGCACCTTAGAGCGATTTTAAACAGGTCCGGCGGAGGACCGTCTGATCTGGCTCAAGGAGCCACAGCTGTGGCGGGATGGCGCCCGTCCGCAGGCTTTGTTTCGCCGGATGCACCGGTCGCCCGGTTCTTGAAGTAATCGAGCACGAAGAGCCGGATTGCGGAGGACAGGTTGCCCTGCTGGCGGTTGTTGTCGATCTCTCCCACCAGTTCAGAGAGCGTCATGTTTCGGAGTCCGGAGATCTCCTTCATGCCGTTCCAGAACGCCTCCTCGAGGCTGACACTGGTCTTGTGACCTGCGACGACGATTGAACGTTTAACGACCGGCGACTTCATCACGCGTCCTCGCCCTTGATGAGATGTTGATCCAGTAATTCCTCGGCACGCATTTTCCGCTGTGCGTCGGTCGCGCGTTCGGCCTTGGTCCTGCCAAAGCGTGCGCGATTTGCATCGGCTGTCTTCGCAGCCTCATCGCGCTCCATGCGCTTCTTAAAACGCTTCAAGTTGATTACATCCCCCATGCTCACTCCCATCATCAAAGAGATCGCAGAGCGCGACAATCACATCCCGACAATCAATCCGAGGGCACGAGCCGAGCACGCACACTCAGTCGGGATGTAGACCATCATGTCATCGCTCCTGATACACCGAACTTCCGATCCCGCTTTGCGAAAGACGAACATAGTTTTATTCGCGCACACAGCAGAACTATCTATTTGACACTATCCTTTACGAGTTAACGGCTACAATTGCATCAGCCCCCGTAGTACTACGGGACTACCATCATGATCGGCCAGGCCTGGTCATCTTCTCAGGTTGTACGAGGCGGTCGAACTCATCTTCTGATACGAAACCTAATCGTGTTGCCTCCTCCTTCAACGTCGTGCCGCGCTGATGCGCCGCCTTTGCCACCTTTGCGGCATTGTCGTAGCCGATCTTTGGCGCGAGTGCGGTGACGAGCATCAGCGAGCGCTCCATCAGCTCGCGAATCCGCTTTTCGTCGGCGCGAATGCCGGTCACGCAATGTTCGGTGAACGAACGTGCCGCGTCACCCAACAGTTGAATTGAATGCATCATGCAATGAGCCATAACCGGCTTGTAGACGTTCAATTCGAAATGACCCTGGCTGCCGGCCACCGTGATCGCCGTGTGGTTGCCGAACACCTGGCAGCACACCATCGTCATCGCCTCGCATTGTGTCGGGTTGACTTTGCCCGGCATGATTGAGGAGCCCGGCTCGTTTTCGGGCAGGATTAGTTCGCCAAGTCCGGAGCGTGGTCCGGATCCCAACAGGCGAATGTCGTTTGCGATCTTGAACAGACCGGTGGCTGCAGAGTTGAGCGCGCCGTGCACGAAAACGTAGGAGTCGTTCGATGCCAGCGCCTCGAATTTGTTCGCCGCGCTGGTGAAAGGAAGCCCGGTGATCTTGGCAACATGCTTAGCGAACAATTGTGCAAATTGCGGTGCAGCATTGAGCCCGGTGCCGACCGCGGTGCCGCCCTGCGCCAGCGGGAAGAGGTCGTTCGCGGCCGCCCCGATCCGCGCAATTGCGCTGTCCACCTGCGCTGCGTAGCCGGAAAACTCCTGTCCCAGTGTCAAAGGCGTTGCATCCTGGGTGTGAGTCCGGCCGATCTTGACGATATCGGCGAAGGCTTCCTCCTTGGCACGCAGCGCCGCAAGAAGCTCGGTCAGGGCCGGGGTCAGGTGGTCGGCGATCGCGCGGGCGGCTGCGATGTGCATCGCCGTCGGAAACGAGTCGTTCGACGACTGGCTCATATTGACGTGGTCGTTGGGGTGAACGGGCTGCTTGGCACCGCGCTCGCCGCCGAGAAGCTCGTTGGCGCGATTGGCGATCACCTCGTTCAGGTTCATGTTGGTCTGTGTGCCGGAGCCGGTCTGCCAGACCACCAGCGGAAACTGATCGTCGAGCTTGCCGTCGATAATCTCCTGGGCGGCGCGCGCAATCGCGTCCGCCAGCGTCTGATCGAGGAGCCCGAGCTCGAGATTGGTCTGGGCCGCGGCGAGCTTGACGATGGCGAGCGCACGCACAATCTGCGGCGGCATCCGGTCCTGGCCGATGCGGAAGTTTTGTCGGGAGCGCTCGGTCTGTGCTCCCCAATAGCGGTCAGCCGGCACCTCGATCGGGCCGAAGCTGTCCGTCTCCGTGCGGGTGGCCGGACGTTGCGTTGGTTGAGCTGACTGCGCCATGAAACATGCCCATAATTGGTCACGAACCGGCGATGGCCGGTTCAAGCATGCTTCAATTAACTGAAGAAGCGGCCGTTCCGCGGCCTATTTTTTACGAAAACGATCCAGTCGAACCACTTCAGCGCCCTCGCTCGGCTGCGCCGGTTGCTCGGACTTCTCCGGCGCGGATGCGGCCACTGGAGCCGCGGCCGGAGCGGCAACCGCGGAGGGAGCAGGAGCGGCCGGTAAATTCGGGGCAGGCGGCGCCTCGCCGACTGCCTCCGAGGCGTCGAATTGCAGGCCAAACTGCACGGACGGATCAAAAAAGCTCTTGATCGCATGGAAAGGCACCACCAGCCGCTCCGGAATGCCGCCGAACGACAAGCCGACCTCAAAGCGGTCCTCGGTGACCTCCAGATCCCAGAACTGGTGCTGCAGGATGATCGTCATCTCGTCCGGGTACTGGGCGAGCAGCCGGGGCGAAAGCTTCACCCCTTCGGCCTTCGAAACGAAGGTGATGAAGAAATGGTGTTCACCGGGAAGGCCGTGGGCGGCAGCGTCGCTCAACACCCGGCGCAGCACGCCGCGCAACGCCTCGCGTGCCAACACGTCGTAACGAATATGATCCGTCGCCATGATCGGTCCTGTACTCAGATGATGCCGGAAGCCGGCTCGCGCCTAAAGGGGGCCCGACTCGCGCTTTTCACTATCGTAACCCGGCGGGGCGCCGAGGTCAGTATCCATCGAACGCCCGCTTGTCAGATGATCACCGAGATATGGGAGCGCGGGTCCCGACAGCCAAAACCGGACACTAGCGGGAAGCGACAGCCAAAACCGGCACTTGCAGGAAGAAAGTGGAGGCTTCTGTTGCCAGGTGCCTCCGAACCCCGCCTAGCGGAGCTTAACCCGCTAGGACTTTAGAGTGGTCTTTCAAACTGCGTTACGCAGCCTGAGCAACCGGAGCAAAGTTGTCGTTGGCAACTATTGCAATAGCCCGATAACGGCGGAACAATACCGGGAAAAAGCTCGCCCTTTACGCCCTCGTCGATCCTATTTCGCCCCCGCCGAAACCCGCGACGAGCCGCGGGCTTGGGTGGAGGCGCCGGGTACCGCCCCCGGGTCCGAATGGTTTATTTCGACGGCGATTTATTTCCATAGCCGGCAAGCCGGCACCCCCAATATAGGCGGCGAGCGCCGAGAATGACAGTGCCCGCGGCGCCGCATTGGCCGACAAAAATGTGGGTGAGTGCGGGAACACGCCGAATTGGGTTGGCCGGCGAGAATGGGCCGCCCTAGATTGGCCGAATGTCCTCCGAAGCCGCGCCGGCGGCTGCTGATGCGCCGGATCTCCATAACCCTCCGCCCAGTCTGGCCGCGCTCTTTGTCGCATTCGCGAAGATGTCGCTCTCCGGCTTCGGCGGGGTCCTCGTGTTCGCCCGCCGCGCCATCGTCGAGGAGCATCGCTGGATGACGGCGGACGAATTCAACGAGACCTTCGCGCTCTGCCATTTCCTGCCCGGGCCGAATATCGTCAATCTTTCGCTCGTGTTCGGCTCCCGGTTTCGCGGCATCGCCGGAGGATTGGCCGCCTTTGCTGGCCTGGTCGGCCCACCGATGCTGCTGGTCACGGCCTTGGCCGCGATCTACAGCCATTTCGGCCAGGTCGAAGCGCTGAGGCGGGTGCTGGCCGGAGTGTCCTGTGCAGCCGTCGGCTTGTTGGTCTCGGCCGTGTTCCGAATGATGTGGCCATTGCTCAAAAAGCGTGACGTGCTGGGTCTGCTCGTGATGCTGACGGTGTTCGTCGCGATCGGGTTGCTACGGCTGCCGCTGCCGGCCGTGCTGCTGATTGCCGTCCCCGTCAGTCTTGCGGCGACCTATGCCAAGCTGCGGTGGGCGAAATGAGCGAGGACGGCAATCCGCTGTTCCAGTTGTTCTGGACCTTTGCCCTGATCTCGCTGTTCGCCGTCGGCGGGGCGAATGCGGCGATCCCGGAGATGCACCGCATCGCGGTCGATGTGCGGCACTGGATGACGGACAAGCAGTTCGCCGATGCCTTTGCGATCTCGCAGATGTCGCCGGGCCCTAACGTTCTGATCGTCACCTTGATCGGCTACGCGGTGGCGGGTGTGACGGGTGCGGTGGTCGCAACGATCGCGATGTGCGGGCCCACCGCGGCGCTCGCCTATTTTGTCAGCCGATGGCTCGCCAATGTGCGTCAGGCGCGCTGGCCTGCGATCCTGCAGGCGGCGTTGGTCCCGCTCTCGATCGGGCTGATGGCCGCGAGCGCGCTGGTTCTGGCGCAGACCTCCGACCGGACTTGGGTGGCCGTGTTGATCACGCTTGCTGCTGCGCTCGTCGCATCGCTGACACGATTCAACCCGCTCTGGCTGCTTCTGGCCGGCGGCTGTTTGGGTTTCGCTGGCCTTCTCTAGGGAAAGCCGCTACGCAGAATGCAATGGTTGCTCATCCAGTCCAGGGCGGCCAGCAAACGAAGATGCTGGACATCGGCTGCAACGGTCGATCGGGGGAGGAACATCGGACATGGCCGACACGACGGGCCATCTGCCGGGGGGAGCGGCTGCGGCGCCGTCCGCGCGCAATCTGACCGGCGCATGGATCATCCTGCTGCTCGCTGTTGCACCACAGCTCATCGAGATCCTGATCGCCCTGGCCGGATTGATCGTTCAGACATCCGGAAGGACCCCGTCGCAAGTTCTGTCGGCCCACGGGGCCGCGCTGGTGCAGGCGATTCCAACGTTGGCGCGCCAAGCGGCAGGGGAGGGCAGGACAGCGCTGTCCTCCGATGTACTGCTTGCGGTGATCTACACCTATCCGCTGCTCGCCGTTGCGCTGTTCACGTGGCTGGTGCGCATCCGTGCGCCGCAGGATTACTATGGCGGCATCGCACTGATGGCCATTGCCCTGTTCGCGCTGTGGGCCTCGAGCGATCTGCAGGGCATGCGCGGCTTTTCATTCGGCCCCGGTACGGCGCCGCGTATGCTGGGCGTGTTGTTGTTAGGGCTGGGCGCTGTGGTTGCCGCGACCGGTGTGATCGCCGACGGGGCGGAGATCGCGCCCTATCATTGGCGTGGCCCTTTGTTTGTCACCCTGGCCATTCTGACGTTTGCGGTCGCCATCCGTCCGTTGGGCTTGGTGGTGGCAGGGCTTGCCAGCTTCCTGATCTCGGCACTCGGCACCTCGGAGACGCGCTGGGGCGAGACGCTGGTGGTCGGCATCGCGCTCACGATCGGCTGTGCGCTGCTGTTTCCCTATGTCCTCGGGCTGCCGATGCCGCTGTTCCCGCGTTTCCTGGTGCCGTGAGGGCTTGAATGTTGGAATTGTTCGCCAACCTCGCGCACGGCTTTGCCGTCGCCATCAGCCCGATCAACCTGATGCTCTGCCTGATCGGCGCGCTGGTCGGCACGCTTGTCGGCGTGCTGCCCGGCATCGGCACCATCGCGACCGTGGCGATGCTGCTGCCGATCACCTTCGGGCTTCCTCCGGTCGGCGCGTTGATCATGCTCGCCGGCATCTATTACGGGGCGCAGTACGGCGGTTCGACCACCTCGATCCTGGTGAACATCCCGGGCGAGGCCACCTCGGTGGTCACCACGCTTGACGGCTTTCAGATGGCCAAGCAGGGGCGCGCGGGACCGGCGCTGTCGATCGCCGCGATCGGCTCGTTCGTCGCCGGCTGCGCCGCGACCGTGCTGATCGCGGTGCTGGGAGCGCCGCTCACCTCGATCGCACTGGCGTTCGGTCCCGCCGAATATTTCTCGCTGATGGTGCTCGGCCTGATCTTTGCCGTGGTGCTCGCCAAAGGCAGCGTCCTCAAGGCGATCGCGATGATCGCGCTCGGGCTCCTGCTCTCGATGGTCGGCTCCGACATCGAGACCGGCGCCTCGCGGATGGCGTTCAACATCCCCGAACTCGCCGACGGGCTCGGCTTCGCCACCGTCGCCATGGGCGTGTTCGGCTTTGCCGAGATCATCCGCAATCTCGATGCCGGCGCGGAGGGTGATCGCGAACTGGTGCAGCAGAAGATCACCGGCCTGATGCCGACGCGGAAGGATCTGATCGAATCCGCGCCTGCGATCTTTCGCGGCACGGTGCTCGGCTCGATTCTCGGCATCCTGCCGGGCGGAGGTGCCGTGATCGCGTCCTTTGCCGCCTACACGTTCGAGAAGAAGATCGCGCGCGACCCGTCGCGGTTCGGCCGCGGCGCCATTGCGGGTGTCGCCGCGCCAGAGAGCGCCAACAACGCCGCGGCACAGACCTCCTTCATTCCGCTGCTCACGCTCGGCATTCCCCCGAATGCGGTCATGGCGCTGATGGTCGGCGCGATGACCATCCACGGCATCGTGCCGGGGCCGCAGGTGATGCAGAAGCAGCCGGATCTGGTCTGGGGCATGATCGCCTCGATGTGGATCGGCAACCTGATGCTTATCATCATCAACCTGCCGCTGGTCGGGATCTGGGTGCGGCTGCTGCGCGTGCCCTATCGGCTGATGTTCCCCTCGATCGTGGTGTTCTGCGCGATCGGCATCTACTCCATCAACAACGCACCGGTGGATGTCATCCTGGCAGGGGCCTTCGGCCTGTTCGGCTACTGGCTGATCAAACATGATTTCGAGCCCGCGCCGCTGCTGCTGGGCATGGTGCTCGGGCCGCTGATGGAGGAGAATCTGCGGCGGGCGCTCTTGATCTCGCGGGGCGACTGGTCGGTGTTTCTCACCCGGCCGCTCTCGGCCTCGCTTCTGGCGGTCGCCGCAGTGCTCCTCGTGCTGGCGGTGCTGCCCACCTTGCGTCGCAAGCGGGACGAGGTGTTCGTGGAATCCTGACGAGACGCCGGCCGGCCCGTCGGGTTCCGCGACGCGATTTGCGGGCTGGTCCCCGCATTTTCCGGGTATATTTGTTGGGGAGAGCGCGAGTCGCAGCTGTCGGTGCGGCCGTGGCTCCGCTAAACCTGCGCCTTTGAAAACGGCATATCCGGCCATGAACCAGTATCACGACCTGCTCGAACGCATCCTCGCCGACGGCGCGGAAAAGCACGATCGCACCGGCACCGGGACACTCTCAGTGTTCGGCCATCAGATGCGCTTCAATCTGGCGGCCGGCTTTCCGCTTCTGACCACCAAGCGGCTGCCGCTGAAGGCGATCGTGCACGAGCTGTTGTGGTTCCTCAAAGGCGACACCAACATCAAATATCTGCGTGACCACGGCGTCACCATCTGGGACGAGTGGGCGGACGCCAATGGCGATCTCGGTCCGGTCTATGGCTATCAATGGCGGTCATGGCCGACGCCTGACGGCGGTCACATCGACCAGATCGCCAACGTCATCGACATGATCAAGCGCAATCCGGATTCGCGCCGCCTGATCGTGACCGCCTGGAATCCGGCCGATGTCGAGAAGATGGCGCTGCCGCCCTGCCATTGTCTGTTTCAGTTCTACGTCGTGAACGGCAAATTGTCGTGCCAGCTCTACCAGCGCTCGGCCGACGTCTTCCTCGGCGTGCCCTTCAACATCGCCTCCTACGCGCTGCTGACGATGATGGTGGCTCAGGTCACCGGATTGAAGCCGGGTCAGTTCGTGCACTCGTTCGGCGATGTGCATCTCTATTCGAACCATGTTGAGCAGGCCCGTCTGCAGCTCACACGGGCACCGCGGCCGCTGCCGGTGATGAAGCTCAATCCCGAGGTGAAGGACATCTTCGGTTTCCGCTACGAGGATTTTTCGTTGCAGGGCTATGACCCGCATCCGCACATCAAGGCCGAAGTCGCGGTGTAGCGCATGCCGCTTGTGATCCGCCGCGCCGGCCCGGATGATGCCGAAGTCGTGTTCTCACTGATCAAGGAGCTGGCCGACTACGAGAAGCTGTCGCACGAGGTCGAAGCCACCGAGGCCGAGATCGCCGAGGCGCTGTTCGGGGACAACCCGCGCCTGTTCTGCGATCTGGCGGAATGGAATGGCGAAGTTGCGGGCTTTGCGGCGTGGTTCGTGAATTTCTCGACCTTCGCCGGCCGGCACGGCATCTATCTCGAAGATCTCTACGTACGGCCGGCATTCCGCCGCAATGGCATTGGGCAGGCGCTGCTGGGTTATCTCGCACAGCAATGCATCGAGCGCGGCTGGGCGCGCCTGCAATGGTCGGTGCTCGACTGGAATGCGCCCTCGATCGCGTTCTACAAATCGCTCGGCGCGGTGCTGATGGACGAGTGGACGCTGTGCAAGGTCACTGGACCCGCACTGAGCAAGCTTGCCGAGCAAGCGCCATGATCGAGATCGTGCTCATCGTCGCCATCGCCGACAATGGCGTGATCGGCGCGCAGGGCGCGATCCCGTGGCGGCAGAAGAGCGACATGCAGCGCTTCAAGGCGATGACGATGGGGCGGCCGATCCTGATGGGCCGTAAGACCTTTACGTCGTTTCCGCGCCGGCCGCTGCCGGGGCGCACCAACATCGTCATCACCCGCGACCGTGATTTTCGCGCGCCCGGCGCCGTCGTCTCCCACTCGGTCGCGGAGGCGCTCACGACGGCCCGAGGCGACGCGCTGCGGCGTTCGGTCGCGGAGATCGCGGTGGTTGGAGGCGCCGAGATCTACACCGAGACGATGCCGCTGGCCGACCGGCTTGAGATCACCGAAGTGCATATGAGCCCGCCCGGCGATACCGTCTTTCCCCCAATCGATCGTTCCCAATGGGAGGAGATGGCGCGCGAAACCCATTCCTCCGGGCCCGACGATCATGCCGCCTTTTCCTATGTGACCTACCGCCGCAAGCGGTGAGCTGAGCGCGCCGCGTACCGCATTGCGAGCACCCCCCAAAAGGCAATCCGTTAAGGATGAACTTGCGTTATTGACTGGTGCGACGCCAGTGTTAGGCCGCGGCAAACCAGCGCCGTGGCCCTGTTTACATTGACAAAACCCGGTTCGGGCTTAGCTGGAGCGCTACATTGTAAGGGGCTTGACCGTCCCTTATAAAGCCCGCCGACGTTGCGAGGCTGGTTGCCTCAGGCGCATCCGCCTCTCGAAGGAGATCATCGATGCCGTGGAAGAATCAGGGCGGGGGCCCTTGGGGGCCAGGTCCGAAGGGTCCCTGGGGCTCAGGACCGCAACCAGCCGGTCCCAGGCCGCCCGATCTCGAGGATCTTTTGCGGCGCGGCCAGGACCGGCTGCAGCAGATCCTGCCGGGCGGTCATTTCGGCAGCGTCGGCGTGGCGCTGATCATATTCGGTGCGATCGCGATCTGGCTGTTGTCCGGCTTCTATCGGGTGCAGTCGGAGGAACTCGGCGTGGTGCTGCGCTTCGGCAAGTATGTGCGCGATGAGCAGCCCGGGTTGCGCTATCACCTGCCGTATCCGATCGAAACCGTGTATCTGCCGAAGGCGCTGCGCGTGAACACGATCGCAATCGGCGTGACGCTCGGCGACGACCCGTCGCGGCGCAGCCGAGGCGGGCGCGACGTGCCGGAAGAAAGCCTGATGCTGACCGGCGACGAGAACATCGTCGATGTCGATTTCACCGTGCTGTGGCGGATCAAGCCGATGGGCGCCGCCGACTTCCTGTTCAACATCCAGAATCCTGAAGGCACCGTGAAGGCGGTCGCCGAGAGCGCGATGCGCGAGGTTATCGGGCGCTCCAACATCCAGCCGATCCTGACCGGCGCCCGCACCCAGATCGAGCAGAACGTGCAGGAGCTGATGCAGAAGACGCTCGATAATTACGGCTCCGGCATCCAGGTGACGCAGGTGCAGATGCAGAAGGTCGACCCGCCGGCGCAGGTCATCGCGGCGTTCCGCGACGTCCAGGCGGCGCGCGCCGATCTCGAAAAGGCGCAGAACGACGCGCAGACCTACGCCAACAAGGTGGTCCCCGACGCGCGCGGCCAGGCCGCCAAGATCGTGCAGACCTCCGAAGGCTACAAGGAGCAGGCCGTCGCCGAAGCCAAGGGCCAGAGCGCGCGCTTCCTGAAGGTCTATGACGAATACAAGAAGGCGCCCGACGTGACGCGCGAACGCATCTATCTCGAAACCATGGAGCGCGTGCTGGGCGGCTCCGACAAGCTCGTGCTCGACAGCGGCCAGTCCGGTGGTCCGGTGCCGTTGCTGCCGCTCGGCGATCTCGCGCCGCGCCGGCAAGGCGTGACCGGCACCCTCGGCGCGACCACCGGATCGAGTGCGTCCCAGAGCGGAGGCGTCCGATGAGGTCTCCCGTCGCAGGAATCGTCGCACTGGTCCTGGTGCTCGTAGCTGTGATCGTCGGCTACAGCTCCGTCTTCACCGTGCAGCAGACCGAGCAGGTGCTGGTGGTGCGGTTCGGCAAGCCGGTCGATGTCGCAACCGAGCCTGGCCTGCACTTCAAGGCGCCGTTCATCGATACCGTGATCTCGATCGACAAGCGCATCCTCGACCTGGAGAATCCCTCGCAGGAGGTGATCGCTTCGGATCAGAAGCGGCTGGTGGTCGACGCCTTCGCACGTTACCGCATCAAGAACCCGCTGCAGTTCTACCAGACGGTCGGCTCGATCCAGACCGGCAATCTGCAGCTCGGAACGCTATTGAACGCGGCGCTCCGCCGTGTGCTCGGCGAAGTGACCTTCATCCAGGTGGTGCGCGACGAGCGCGAAGCCTTGATGCGCAAGATCCGCGATCAACTCGACCACGAGGCCGATGCCTATGGTATCGAGGTGGTCGACGTCCGTATCCGCCGCGCCGACCTGCCTGACGCCAACAGCCAGGCGGTCTATGACCGCATGAACAGCGAGCGGCAGCGCGAGGCGGCGGAGTTCCGCGCACTCGGCGGCCAGAAGGCGCAGGAGATCAAATCGAAGGCGGATCGCGAGGCGACCGTGATCGTGGCCGAGGCCAATTCCCAGGCCGAGCAGATCCGCGGTACGGGTGACGCCGAGCGCAACCGGCTGTTTGCCGAGGCCTACGGCAAGGACCCGGACTTCTTTGCCTTCTACCGCTCGATGACGGCCTATGAGACCGGCCTCAAGCCGGGCGAGACCCGCTTCCTGCTGCGGCCGGATTCGGACTTCCTGCGCTACTTCGCCAATCCCTCCGGCAAGCCTGCCGGCGGCGAGGCTGCCGCGCCAGCGAATACCGCGGCCGCACAGCCCGCCAAGCCTTGATCACAGGCGTGATCACGAACTTGGGCACAACACAGTTGACAGGGGCGAGGCGACGCCGTTGCTTCGCCCCCAACAGCTAACAAAGGTTAACGGGAGGTCGCGGTACGATGAGGTCATTTGCGTTTACCGATTTCCTCATCGGCCTGGGAATCCTGTTCGTGCTGGAAGGGCTGATGTTTGCGGCCAGTCCGGAGTGGATGCGCAAAGCAATGAAGAGTGCATTGACCACGCCGGACAATGTGCTGCGCGTCGTCGGGATCGGTTCGGCCGTGGCCGGCCTGATCCTGATCTGGGTGGCTCGCCGGCCGATCTGATAGGTCGGGGCCTCGGACTTAGGAACGGTCGGTGCATCCACGCCATTGTGAGGCGCTGGCGGCGCGGTTTTGCCGTATTAGGTTGTCTTCAATGACAAATCCGCTGCGCCTGCCGGAGGCGCTTGCGTAGCTGCCCGGTTCGGGCGCAGTCTGGTTGCCGTATTTCGCCCCTTTTTGGAGATCCACCCCGATGACATCCACCCTTGCTTTCAGCCAGCGCTTGCGCCCGATCCTGACCGCAGCCTGTTTTGCTGTGGCCGGCGCGCTGGTGTCGGCACCGGCGTCGGCGCGGGGGCCCGAGGGCATCGCCGATGTCGCTGAGAAGGTGATCGACGCCGTCGTCAACATTTCGACCTCCCAGACCGTCGAGGCCAAAGGCGGCGAGGGCCGGGGCGCGGCGCCGCAATTGCCGCCCGGTTCGCCGTTCGAGGAGTTTTTCGACGATTTCTTCAAGAACCGTCGCGGGCCCGGCGGCAAGGGTGGCGGCGACCTGACGCCGCGCCGAACCAATTCGCTCGGCTCCGGCTTCATCATCGACGAGTCCGGCATCGTGGTGACCAACAATCACGTCATCGCCGACGCCGACGAGATCAACGTGATCATGAACGACGGCACCAAGATCAAGGCCGACATCGTCGGCATCGACAAGAAGACCGACCTTGCCGTGCTGAAGTTCAAGCCGCCGCGGCCGCTCACCGCGGTCAAGTTCGGCGATTCCGACAAGCTCCGGCTCGGCGACTGGGTGGTCGCAATCGGCAACCCCTTCAGTCTTGGCGGCACCGTCACGGCGGGCATCGTCTCGGCCAAGAACCGCGACATCTCCTCCGGCCCCTATGACAGCTACATCCAGACCGACGCGGCCATCAACCGCGGCAATTCCGGTGGCCCGCTGTTCAACCTCGATGGCGAGGTGATCGGCGTCAACACCTTGATCATCTCGCCCTCCGGCGGCTCGATCGGCATCGGCTTTGCTGTCCCGTCGAAGACCGTGGCCGGCGTGGTCGATCAGCTTCGCCAGTTCGGCGAGCTTCGCCGCGGCTGGCTCGGGGTGCGCATCCAGGGCGTGACCGACGAGATCGCCGAAAGCCTCAACATCAAGCCAGCGCGTGGCGCGCTGGTTGCCGGCGTCGACGACAAGGGCCCGGCCAAGCCCGCCGGCATCGAGCCCGGCGACGTCGTGGTCAAATTCGACGGTCACGACATCAAGGAGCCGAAAGACCTGTCGCGCATCGTCGCCGATACCGCGGTTGGCAAGGAGGTCGATGTCGTCATCATCCGCAAGGGCCAGGAGGAGACCCGCAAGGTCACGCTCGGCCGGCTCGAGGATCCCGACAAGGCGCAGCCGGCTGCCATCAAGAAGGATGAACCCGCCGACAAGCCGGTGACGCAGAAAGCGCTCGGGCTCGATCTCGCCGCGCTCTCGAAGGATCTGCGCACGCGCTACAAAATCAAGGACAGCGTCAAGGGCGTTATCATCACCGGGGTCGACGCGAGCTCGGATGCCGCCGACAAGCGGCTCTCCGCCGGCGACGTCATCGTCGAGGTGGCGCAGGAGGCGGTGACATCAGGCGCCGACATCAAGAAGCGCGTCGACCAGCTGAAGAAGGACGGCAAGAAGTCGGTGCTGCTGCTCGTCTCCAATGCCGACGGCGAGCTGCGTTTCGTCGCGCTGAGCTTGCAGTAGTTGCTGTTCGAGCTTGGCCCACGGCGAGCTCTACGTAGAAGGTGTCGTCCCCGCGAACCAGA
>NZ_CAFK01000340.1 GCF_000239815.1 Bradyrhizobium sp. STM 3843
CAGCGGAGTTCGTGGCCGCTCTACCTCTCACCAATGCCCCTTCCACCTGTTCCAGGCGAACAGCACGTCGGCGAAGCGGTCGTAGCCGAGCCGCGTGACTGGCCGCATTATCCGGTTGCCGAGCAGCGTGGCCAGCCAACTCTCGCCCGGCGTCAGCTTCCACAATAGCAGCGCGACGTCGGCGCCGGTGATCAGCCGCCCCTCCTCGTCGGTCGCATGCAGCCGGCGCCTGACGTCGTCGACATCGGCGCCATAGGCGGCCAGCGCCTCCGGCTCCTCGTTGATGTCCTTGAAGGCGACCCGGCCCGACTTGACCAGCGCGAGCAGCTTGTTGCGCTGCCAGTCGATGCCGGCATCGCAGACCGGACAGCGCGTGTTGTACCAGATGGTCAGTTGCGGCATGGACATGGGGCGTCTCGTAGGCCTGGATTTGCCTCATCAAGGCACCGGCATCGGGCAAAATCGAGGAGCTTGCAGAGCCGCGGGCCGGTGCGCCGACCCTGCCTTGACAACGCGGTGGGCCACCCGATCGGCGGGTTCGAACACGTCTCGATTCTGCGAAATTCATGTGACGGAACGCGCAAATTCGGGCAGCGGATCAGCATTTTATTGCGTTGACCGGGCCGGCCTGGCCGCCGTAAAGCGGCGCCATGGCGAAAAAACCCGGCACCAATCCCAAAGGCGAATTCGCCTTCTTCAATGTCACCTATGAGGACGGCTCGCAGCGTTCCAACCGGCGCGTACCGACCGAGCTGCTCGGCGGCCTCGACGGCGACGAGCCCGCGCGCGGCTTCATCATGGAGCAGGACCGCGAGATCGCCGAAAAATCCGGTCGCCCCCCGCTGGCGATCAAGGAGATCAGCCGGGTCGGGGTGAAGAAGAAGTAGCGCTGTAAGCAACCGGTCCGGTCAGCCGATTGGCTCCTCGTCATGCGCGGGCTTGACCCGCGCATCCACGTCTTTCTTCGGTCGGTGGACAAAGACGTGGATGGCCGGGACAAGCCCGGCTATGACGCCGTAGGTGCATAGTCTATGCCGCATCCCTCTGCTCCTGCGGCAGCGTTGCTTCCTCATCAAGCACCTGCATCTCGTTCGGCCGGTTGATCAGGCTGACCAGCGTGTAGCTGATGATCAGAAGCAGAAACCAGGAGCCGAGCTTGGCGAACGAGACCATGGCCCAGCCGTGGCTTTGCGACGGGTAGAGCCAGGTGCGGGTGAAGGTGCCGATGTTCTCCGACAGCCAGATGAACAGCGAGACCAGCACGAGGCCAAGCAGCAGCGGCATCGACCGATGCACGCGCCAGACCCGGAAATGCACGGTGGCTGGACCGATCAAAAGCGCCGCCAGCACGAACAACACCAGGCGCAGGTCGACGCCGTAATGGTCGAGAAAGAAGTTGAGGTAGATCGCAGCGCTTAAAGCTATCAGCCAGCGGCGCTGCGGATGGTCGGCGAAGCGGAAGTCGAACAGGCGCCAGACCCGGCAGAGATAGCTGCCGATGCAGGAATACATGAACCCCGAGAACAGCGGCACGCCGCCAAGCCGAAACAGGCTCGGCTCCGGATAGATCCAGGAGCCGGTCGCGGTCTTGAACAGCTCCATCGCCGTGCCGACGAGGTGGTAGACCAGGATGACCTTGGCCTCCTCGAGCGTCTCGAGCCTGGCCGCGAGCAGCGCGGCCTGCACGCCGAGCATGCAGAGAAAGAGGAAGTCGTAACGCGCGAGCGGCGCGTGCGCCGGATAGAACTTCCAGGTGCCCAGCATCAGCGCCACGGCAATGCCGCCGAACAGGCAGGCCCACGCCTGCTTCACGCCAAAGCGGAGGAATTCGTAGAGGTCCGCGGTCCAGGGCGTCTGCGCGGCCGCCTGCGCCAGACGTGCTTCGGCGGCGATGAAGGGGCGCAACGGTGCCCAGATCGCAGCGGCGCTGGCGGGCGTAGCGGCTTCAACGGATTCGTTTTCAGTGTCGCGCATGTGAGTCCCGGAGGCAAGCAACACGCGCATGTCTAGCAAGCGACAGAGCGCGACCGCCTCCGTAAAGCCTGGCCGGTTTCAGCCAGCATGCGGACAAACCAGCACAGCTTGAGAGATTCAGTAGCTCGCATGAGCGAAGCGACATGCGGGATTGAAGAACCCGGATATCGCTTCGCTCATCCGGGCTACCCTTGCTGGTTACTCCCGAGGGTCCTGTATGGATTGCAAGAGAAGCGACAATTCCTCGTAGCCGCCTTCGATGCTCTCGTCGCCCCGGAAGCGACTGAATTCGAGATGATCGTCTTCAAAGATGTCGATCTCCACCCTTTCGCCGACCAGTGTGACCGAGAGGCGTATCGTGTCAGGTCTCGTTCTTTCGATGAAGAAGTGAAGACCCGCATTCTCGAGCAACCGCATGGTGGCGAAGAGAACTGACGACATCGGATGCCCCTTCTTTCGACTGCTCGCTTGATAAATGAAAAACAGCGGACCTTTCGGCCCGCCGCTTTTGTCTCGATGGATTGCCGGGTCAAGTCCGGCAATGACAGTCAGAACTGACTGACGATCAGTTGTCCAAGAAGCTCCGCAGCTTCCGCGACCTTGACGGATGCTTCAGCTTGCGCAGCGCCTTGGCTTCGATCTGACGGATGCGCTCGCGCGTGACCGAGAACTGCTGGCCGACTTCTTCCAGGGTGTGGTCGGTGTTCATGCCGATGCCGAAGCGCATGCGGAGCACGCGTTCTTCGCGCGGGGTGAGCGAGGCGAGCACGCGCGTGGTGGTCTCGCGCAGGTTCGACTGGATCGCCGCATCGATCGGCAGGATCGCGTTCTTGTCCTCGATGAAGTCGCCGAGATGGCTGTCTTCCTCGTCGCCGACCGGCGTTTCGAGCGACAGCGGCTCCTTGGCGATCTTCAGAACCTTGCGTACCTTCTCGAGCGGCATGCCGAGTTTTTCGGCCAGCTCCTCCGGGGTCGGCTCGCGGCCGATCTCGTTAAGCATCTGGCGCGAGGTTCGCACGATCTTGTTGATCGTCTCGATCATGTGCACGGGGATGCGGATGGTGCGGGCCTGGTCCGCAATGCTGCGGGTGATCGCCTGCCGGATCCACCAGGTGGCGTAGGTCGAGAACTTGTAGCCGCGGCGATATTCGAACTTATCGACCGCCTTCATCAGGCCGATATTGCCTTCCTGGATCAGGTCGAGGAACTGCAGGCCGCGGTTGGTGTATTTCTTGGCGATCGAGATCACCAGACGGAGGTTGGCTTCCACCATCTCCTTCTTGGCCTGGCGCGCCTCGCGCTCGCCCTTCTGCACCGAATGCACGATCTTGCGGAATTCGACGATCTCGAGCCCGGTGAGCGCCGCCAGCGACTGTACCTCCTGGCGCAGCTCCTTGATACGGTCCTTCTCGTGATGGACGAAGTTCTTCCAGCCCTTGGCCGAGAGCTTCGAGACGCGATTGAGCCAGCGCGGATCGAGCTCCGAGCCCTGATAGTTGCGCAGGAAATCCTCGCGCGCGACGCCATGGCTATCGGACAGGCGCATCAGCCGGCTCTCGAACGAGACCAGCTTCTTGTTGATGTCGTAGAGCTGCTCGACCAGCGAATCGATGCGGGCCTGGTTCAGCCGCAGCGACTTCACCTCGACGATGATCTCGTCCTTGAGCTTCTTGTACTTGCGCTCCTGCGAGGGCGAGAGCGACTCGCTCTGCAGCTGGTTCTGGATGTCCTGCTCCTGCAGGCGGCGCAGCTTCTTGTACTCGCTCGCGATCTTGTCGAAGGTCTCGACCACCTTCGGCTTCAGCTCGGCCTCGATGGCCGCAAGCGACATCTGGTTTTCGAACTCGTCGTCCTCCATGTCGGCTTCGGCCGCGGCCTCGCCGGGATCCTTCTCCTCGACGTCGCCGCCGACGGCCGGCGCGGGACGGAACGGGGTCGGCTGCGGCGGCGCCGCAGGCGGGGCGACATGGGTGGCCGCGACATGCGCGGCCGCAGCCGCA
>NZ_CAFK01000339.1 GCF_000239815.1 Bradyrhizobium sp. STM 3843
CGGCGCCAGCTGCCGCCCCGCAGAGCGTCGACGTTGCCGCCATCGTGGACAAGGCGGCCGCAGCCAAACATGAAAAGCTGGAATGGCGGACCTCGATCGTCGACCTGATGAAGGCGCTCGATATCGATTCGAGCCTGGCCGCCCGCAAGGAGCTTGCCAAGGAACTCGGCTACACCGGCGACACCAACGATTCCGCAAGCATGAATGTCTGGCTGCACAAGCAGGTGATGGCCAAGCTCGCCGCCAATGGCGGCAAGCTGCCGCCGGAGATCAAGCATTAGAGGCTGCGCCGAAACGCGGACAAAACATAGGGCCCGCCATGGTGCGGGCCCTATTGCTGTTTGCGGCGCTTTCTCAAACGACCATGTGCTCGGCGTGCTCCCACGCTTCGGCGCGAAGCTCGGAGCGGCTGACGCCGATGTCATACAAGGTGCGGTCGTCGAGCTCCTCGAAATAGAGCAGTTGGATGCGGTAGTGGATGTAGCGCTTGAGAGCGCCGAAAATCGCGGCGATAAACATCCGCGTCTCTCCCGGTTATCTGGTTCGTTTGACCGGCCGACACTGCTGCGCTGTCCGCGTAGCCATCGCGTTAACAACGCACCGGGGAGGGGCATTTCCAGTAGTTCTACGGGGCCGTTCAGGCCGCGAGATCGCGGTATTCGGGATGTCGCCGCAGATAGACGGCGACGAAGCTGCAGCCGGCGACCACCTTGCGTCCGTCGCTGCGGATCAGCTCCAACGCGCCCTTGACCAGCTCGGAGGCAATGCCGCGCCCGCGAAGCACCATCGGCGTCTCGGTGTGGGTGATGATGACGGCCTGCGGCGTCAGCCGGTAATTGGCGAACGCAATTTGGCCTTCCACCTCGAGCTCGAAGCGGTTTTGTTCCTTGTTGTCGCGGACCATTGCAGCCACCTTTCGCGTATCGCTGCCCCGATGTAAGCCGCTTCGGCCGGCTTGCACAGGTGCGACACCACAATGCGGCTGTGCCGCGCATCACAGCTATGCTTCTTGCGTCATCGCCGGCTCTAGTCACGGGATCGCGCCTTCTCCTTTTCCTCAGCTCTTCAGGGAGTCCGCGAGCAGTGCGCGGATCGACCAGGCCTGACCCTCGATCGCCCCCTTAATGTCGTCGATCTTCCATTTGTCCGCCTCGCGCACGAAATCGTAGCGAATGACCTGCTCAGCCTCATCCTTGCGGTCTTTGCGATGGCCTGCGAACACCACGGCCAGCGTCGCCTTATCAGCTTCTATTTTTTCCGTCGTGACCTTGAATGAGGCGACGTCCGGATCCTGCGAGTTGGTGACGGGATCGAAATCCACCGGACCGATATCGCCCTTCGGCGTGTGCGCGTCAGCCTTGGCCCAAAGCGCGATCAGCGACTTCGACAGGTATTTCGCCTTTGCAGCTTTGCTCTCGATGA
Organism: Bradyrhizobium sp. STM 3843; assembly: GCF_000239815.1. Taxonomy (GTDB): domain Bacteria; phylum Pseudomonadota; class Alphaproteobacteria; order Rhizobiales; family Xanthobacteraceae; genus Bradyrhizobium. Next base: position 1,423 of record NZ_CAFK01000339.1, read on the forward strand.
TGAAAGCGCCGCCGCCATCTCCCTTGCCGCTGGCAGCGCGGCCATAGATCGCCGTGAGGATTGCGACCGGATCGTTGGCAACGGGCGTCCGCGCCAGAACAGATGATGCGGCAAGGGTGGTTGCGGTGGCGAGCAGAAGGGTGCGACGGGTGAGCATTGCTGTCCTCGTATGAGAGATCGCGGGCGCTAGGCGCGAGCCACAGGCGCGCCCCAGATTTGTCGTGCGGCGTGCCGGTTCGTTCGATGCAATCGAAGCTATCGATGACATCGTCGTGCCGATCTTGCAGGCGATCGTGGGAAGGCGATAAACAGAAGGCCAATTTCGGCTTGCTGCCGCTCACGTTGTTCCCTGAGGAAATGCCCATGAAGCCTGAGCTCACCGTGTTCAGCCTGCCGGTCGTGGAGGCTCCATGAGCGGCGAAGCCGTCACGGAATTCGCGCCGCAAGGCGGCCTTCTGCGCATGTCGCGCCGGGTGATGAATCTCGCGCATATCGTCACGCAAAATGGCCGCAGGCTCGGCGATCGCGTCGGCTTCGTGTGGGGTGAACGATCCTGGACCTGGCGCGAGATCGACCGGATGGTATCTGCGCTCGCGGCGGCATTGGCTGAGCGCGGCATCGCCAAGGGCGACCGCATCCTCGTGCATTCCAAGAATTGCGAGGAGATGTTCGTCTCGATGTTTGCGGCGTTCCGGCTTGGCGCGGTGTGGGTGCCGACCAATTTCCGCCTGATGCCGGATGAGGTCGCCTATCTCGCCACTGCCTCGGGCGCCAAGGCGTTTCTCTGTCACGGCGACTTCCCGGATCATGCAGCGGTCGTGACCGGTCCTGCCTTCATCTGGCGCATCGGCGAGGCCGGCGCGTTCGGTGAGCGCACGGTGAGCGAAGCGATCGAAGCGCATCGCGGTGCGCAAGTCGACAATGCGCCAGTCGAGCACGATGACCCCTGCTGGTTCTTCTTCACCTCCGGCACCACCGGCCGCTCGAAAGCGGCGGTGCTGACGCACGGCCAGATGGCGTTCGTGATCACCAATCATCTCGCCGATCTGACCCCGGGGACGACCGCGGACGACGCCTCGCTCGTGGTGGCGCCATTGTCGCATGGCGCCGGCGTGCATCAGCTGATGCAGAGTGCGCGCGGCGCCAAGACGGTGCTGTTGCCAAGCGAAAAGTTCGACATCGCCGAAGCTTTTCGTTTGATCGAGACCCATCGCGTCAGCAACCTCTTCACCGTGCCGACGATCCTGAAGATGATGGTCGAGCATCCCGCCGTCGATCAGTTCGACCATTCCTCGCTGCGCCACGTCATCTATGCCGGCGCGCCGATGTATCGCGAGGACCAGAAGCGGGCGCTGGGCAAGCTCGGCAAGGTCATCGTGCAATATTTCGGGCTCGGCGAGGTCACCGGCAATATCACCGTGCTGCCGGCGCCGCTGCACGAGGGGGAGGACGGACCTGAGGCGCGGATCGGGACCTGCGGCTATGAGCGCACCGGCATGCAGGTCTGCATCCAGGATGATGCAGGCCGCGAGCTGAAGCCCGGCGAGACCGGCGAGATCTGCGTGATCGGCCCCGCGGTGTTCGCGGGCTACTACGACAATCCCGAAGCCAACGCGAAGGCATTTCGCAACGGCTGGTTCCGGACCGGCGATCTCGGCCACATGGATGCGCAGGGCTTCGTCTACATCACCGGGCGCGCCTCCGACATGTACATCTCCGGCGGCTCCAACATCTATCCGCGCGAGGTCGAGGAGAAGATCCTGACTCATCCTGATATCGGCGAGGTCGCCGTGCTCGGCGTGCCCGATCCCGTGTGGGGGGAGGTCGGCGTTGCCGTCTGCGTCGCGCGCGAGGGCGTGGCGGCACCGAGCGAGGCCGACATGGCCGGATATCTCGCCACCAAGCTGCCGCGCTACAAGATGCCGAAGCGGTTCTTCTTCTGGGATGCCTTGCCGAAATCCGGCTACGGCAAGGTGCCGAAGCGCCTGGTGCGGGACGAGTTGGACGCGCGCGGGTTGCTCGATCTTAACGCGAAGCAGGGCTGAGGTGACATGCGTCAGGTTCGTCAACCCGGGTCGCCGGTTGCGGAGCGCATCCAGTGGGTGGAAGCGCGTGGCCGCGCCGTCAGCTTCACGGTCCCCGCCGGCCTGCCGCTTCTGGAGGCGGTGCGGCAGGGCTTCGCCGCCTACGGCTTTGCCGGTGGCGTTGCCAACATCGCCGGCGGCGCACTCGGACCGTTGGCCTATGTGATGCCGGCGCTGTCGGCCACGCCGGATCACGCCGCCTTCTACAGCGAAACCTACCGTCCCCAGGGGATCACGCGGCTGTCGACGGCAACGATGACGTTGGGCGTTCGCGACGAGGCGCCGTTCTTCCATTGCCACGCGCTGTGGACAGAGGAGGGTGGTCGTAAGAGCGGTGGGCATATCCTGCCCGAGGAGACCGTCGTCGCCGAAGCGTTCGTCGTCGACGCGTTCGGTCTCGATGGTGCTGACTTCAGCGCTGCGCCCGATCCGGAGACCAATTTCAAGCTGTTCGGGCCGGTGTCGACGGCATCGAGCGGCGCCACCACGGATCGGCGCGCCTTCGCTGTACGGCTGCGGCCGAACCAGGATTTCGCGCTCACCCTCGAGGAATTTTGCCGCGCACATGGCGTCAGTCATGCGCGGATCCGCGGCGGGGTCGGCTCGACCATCGGCGCGCGCTTCGTCGAAGGAATAGATGTCGAGCCGTTTGCAACCGAACTGACCGTGACCTCCGGCCTGATCGCGCCGGGACCGGACGGCACGCCGGAAGCCACGCTTGACGTCGCCCTGGTCGACTACACCGGCGCGCTGGCCCAGGGGCGTCTGGTCCGCGGCGACAATCCGGTGCTGATGACAATGGAGCTGGTGCTGGAGGTGATGGACTGACACGGCCGAGGGTGGCGCTCCTGAGTGAGGTGGCCAAGCGTGGGATCGCCAATTCTCGGAGCTATCCTTGGCGCTCGCGCCATCATTTTGGTCGTCATGCCCCGCGCATGCGGCGCATCCAGTACGCCGAGGCCGTTCGGTGAATCCCTGCCGCTGGAATACTGGATCGCCCGCATGCGCGGGCGGCGGGGGATGTGCGACAACGCGATATCAAAAACGCGCATCGGCTCGTCCTTCAAATCACCTGCCGGACAGCATCGCATATGCGTCATCCTTCCCGCGGCGCGTATCGTCCGGGTCTTGCATCGACGTTCGCTCCCTCGAAAGAAGAGGGTGCAGGGAAGGCCGGGCATCGACTGATACCCGCGGCCCCCGTGCGAACAAGATGCACGGGGCAGGAACCACAGGCTCAGCCGGATCGCACCGGCCTTCCCTGCGCGATGGTTTTGACGGCTGCTCCGAGCTCTCCCCGGGGACCGGCGTTCTTGCCCCCGTCGCCTGCGAAACGTCGTCGCAAGCTTGGCGTCAGCACCGGGACGCCAGGACCACACGGCTTGACCGTGCGCATCGGGATTGTTCGTCGGCATGAGATGACTCACGCTGCAACCCGATGCGCCCCATCGCAGCCCGCACCCGACGTTCGTGACGATCGCGAAGCGCCCCTCATGTGAGGCGGGATGACATGAGAATCTATGATTTCT
>NZ_CAFK01000338.1 GCF_000239815.1 Bradyrhizobium sp. STM 3843
GGCTATAGAGCGGACAATTGTCCCCCTTCAGTGATGACAGGAATAGGCGCGGTCGCGCCTCACCGTGCCGTAGGATATGCCATGAAAGCCGACATTCACCCGAATTATCATACGATTACCGTCGTGATGACCGACGGAACCGAATACCAGACCCGCTCGACCTGGGGCAAAGAGGGCGACAAGCTCAACCTCGATATCGACCCGAAATCGCACCCGGCCTGGACCGGCGGCACCCAGCAGATCATGGATCGCGGCGGCCGCGTGTCGCGTTTCCAGAAGAAGTTCCAGGGCTTCCTCAAGAAGGATTGATCCTTCTCGGGCCGCTGCCGCTGCGGGGCTTGTTTGGACCGGAAATGCAAAACGCCCCCGATGTCGGGGGCGTTTTTGTTTGGGCTTGATCTCTGACCGCGCCGAACGGCGCGGGGCCAGCTTTACTGCTCGAAGGCGGCCTTGAGCCGGTTGAGATGCGGCACCAGCGGGTTGCCGATCGCGCTCTGGTCCGCCGGCGTGTGGATCGAGCTGTCGAGGCGACGGACGCGGGCCTGCAGGCTCATCGAGCGGGAGATCAGGTCCTGCAGCTGCTGCGGCAGCTTCTCCAAGAGGTCGGTCGGGCCAGGATCGGCGGCCGTGAGCTTCACCTTGGTCTTCTCACGATTGGCCTGGCTCAAGGTCATCTCGCCTTCCTTCACCGCCCGGTGCAACAGCAACCAGGAAGCGAGCTGCATCAGGCGGGTGGTGAGCCGCATGCTCTCGGTGGCGTAGGTCAGGCTGACCGCACGGTCGAGCGCCTTGGCCTCGGTGCGGCCGATGCCGTCGAGATAGGCCGCGGTCTCCTCGACCAGATCCATGCCTTCGCGAAACAGAGTCCCGAATGCAGCGGAATTGGTGAGCCGCTCGTTGAACTGAACAAGAGCGCCATCGCCCTGCAAACGGTCAGACATGGTTAACGCCTCTTACGCGACTGTTTACGAACAACCGGCTTGCCTCGCCGGTATGATAAACAAATCATTGCGCGGGTCGTTGCCAGAGTCCAGCAGCAAGACGGAATATGGTTTCCGTGAAGTGGGAGTGTGCTCTGCAGCGTGCACACACAGCGCCCGTCATAGCTGAGGCAAAAAAAGAGCCGCCGTTTCCGGCGGCTTTGAAAGTTGATAACAGGGAGGCGTCAAACAGAGTGGACAGGAGCCACTCGGTGTCCAAACGAGGACAGTCCGGTTATAAAGGCGAAAGCTTAATCAACCGTAAATAGCGCGAAAAATTCAGGCTTCGTTAGCCATGTCGGCCATTGGCCGAGCACATTTGCGCCTTCACATTTACGATTTGAAGATGTTGTTCGCCGCGTCGCGCGAGGCACGCTTTTTTGCAACCGCCTGCTGCAGCCGTTCGATCTCGCCCTGCAGCAACGATATCCGCGCGGTCAGCTCCTCGACCGAGAGGATCGACAGATCCTGACCGATCTCGTGCGAGACCGCCTTGCGCGGCCGCTCGTCATCTTCGCCTGCCATCCTTGATCCTCCTTCCGGTTGCCAGCCGCAGCCCGGCTGGCTAAGCAGCTTGATAAGGATTCCCGCCGTCGCGAAGGACATCTCATGGAACAGCTGCCCGCGCAAATGACCGTCGTCGCCATCAGCAAGCCCGGCGGTCCCGAGGTGCTCAAGCCGGAAACCCGCCCCGTGCCGAAACCGGGCCCCGGCGAGATCCTGATCAAGGTGAAGGCCGCGGGCGTCAACCGCCCCGATGTGGCGCAGCGCTCCGGCAGCTACCCGCCACCGCCCGGCGCCAGCGACCTGCCGGGACTTGAAGTGGCCGGCGAGGTGGTGGCGCTTGGCGAAGGCGCGACGAGGCACAAGCTCGGCGACATCGTGATGTCGCTGGTCGCCGGTGGCGGCTACGCCGAATATTGCATCGCCCAGGACGGCCAGGCGATGGCGGTGCCGCCCTCGTTGTCGGTGCTCCAGGCCGGCGCATTGCCGGAAACCCTGATGACGGTCTGGCACAATGTGTTCGAGCGCGGCGCGCTCAAATCCGGCCAGACGCTGCTGGTCCATGGCGGCTCGTCGGGAATCGGCACCATGGCGATCCAGCTCGGCAAGGCCTTTGGTGCGACGGTCATCGTCACCGTCGGCGGGGCCGACAAGGCCGAGGCCTGTCTCAAGCTCGGCGCCGACCATGCGATTAACTATAAGACCGACGATTTCGTCGCCGCGACCAAGGCGGCGACCGGCGGCAAGGGCGCCGACGTGATCCTCGATATGGTCGGCGGCGACTATATCGAGCGCAACTATGACGCCGCGGCAACCGACGGCCGCATCGTCCAGATCGCCTTCCTGGGCGGCCCGAAGGCGACCGTTAATTTCGCCAAGCTGATGGTGAAGCGGCTCGTCCACACGGGCTCGACCCTGCGGCCCCGTAGCAATGCGGAGAAAGCGGCGATGGTCGCGGCGATCGAGCAGAAAGTGATGCCGTTTTTGCGCGAGGGTCGCATCAAGCCGCTGATGGATTCGAGCTTCCCGCTCGCGGATGCCGCCAAAGCACACGCACGCATGGAGACCAGTCAACATATTGGCAAAATTGTGTTGGAAGTCTAGGCGAACTCTAAACAGAGTGTGTGTGGAAACCCTTTGATTTTCCACGCTTTCGTGGCAATGATCGCGCAATCCTAAGGACATTGCCATCCCTTCCGGCTGCGCTTTCGGTTTGACCTGTTTCGCTTTGGATTGGCGTCGAACGCGGAGATTTGACATTGCATCTCATCAGGTGCCTTGCGTCGCTTGCGCTGGGCCTCGTGATTGCTGTTGCCGCAGCCCCTGCGCATGCCGTCGACGCGGTCAGCGTCCGCGGTGACGCGCCTGCGATCGACCTCACCGGCATTCTTGAACATCAGAAGAGCGAAGGCGATCGCATCCAGGTGTCGACGGCGCCCGGCACCGACGGCATCGTTCGCCGCATCGAGGTGCGGGCGCGCGAGGGCGGCCAAAACTGGGTCGTGTTCGCGCTGGCCAACAACACCGACGACCAGCTCGACCGTCTGATCGTCGCCCCGCATTATCGCGTGGTCGGCTCGGGCGTGTTCTGGCCGGATCTCGGCCTCTCCCGCATCGCCACCATCACGCCCTCGATCGGCGATCTGCCGGAGCGGCAGGAAAGCCCGACCGCGGACGTCTTCCGCGTCACCCTCGATCCCGGCTCCGTCGTCACCTTCGTTGCGGAGCTGCGCACCGACAAGCTGCCGCAGCTCTATCTGTGGGAGCCCGAGGCCTACAAAGACAAGGTCAACTCGTTCACGCTGTACCAGGGCATCGTGATCGGCATCTCCGGACTTCTTGCACTCGTCCTCACCATTCTGTTCGTGGTCAAGGGCAGCATCATGTTCCCGGCGGCCGCCGCGCTGGCCTGGGCGGTGCTGGTCTATATCGGCGTCGATTTCGGCTTCTGGGGCAAGGTGCTCGATATGTCGAACAACGCCGAGCGCGTCTGGCGCGCCTCGGGCGAGGCCATCCTGGCCGCCACCCTGCTCGTCTTCCTGTTCGCCTATCTCAATCTGTCGCGCTGGCATGTGCGCTATTCGCACATTACGGTGGGCTGGCTGTTCTTCCTGGGTTCGCTGGTCGCGGTCGCGCTGTTCGATCCGGCCGTGGCCTCCGGCATCGCGCGCATGTCGCTGCTGTTGATCGCGGTCGCCGGCTTTACGCTGATCGTCTATCTCTCCAGCCACGGCTTCGACCGCGCGGTGCTGTTGATTCCGACCTGGTTCCTGCTGACGGTCTGGGTCGGCGCCGCCGGCATGACGGTCGCGGGCTCCGTCACCAACGACATCGTCGGCCCGGCCCTGCTCGGCGGCCTCGTGCTGATCGTGATGCTGATCGGATTCACGGTCATGCAGCACGCCTTTGCCGGCGGCGGCGCCACCACCGGCATCGTCTCCGACGTCGAGCGCCGCGCGCTGGCCCTGACCGGATCGGGCGACCTGATCTGGGACTGGGACGTCTCTGCCGACAAGGTGTTCACCAGCCCCGAGACCGAGCATCTGCTCGGACTGAAGCGCGGCACGCTCGAAGGGCCGGCGGCGAAGTGGCTCGAAGTGCTGCACCCGCTCGACCAGGACCGCTTCCGCGCCGCGCTCGACAGCGTGCTCGATCAGCGCCGCGGTCGCCTGGTGCAGGATTTCCGCCTGCGCACGCCCGACGGCCATTTCATGTGGTTCGCGCTCAAAGCGCGGCCCGTGGTCGGCTCCGACGGCGAGGTCTCGCGCGTGGTCGGCACACTGACCGACGTGACGGAGTTCAAGAATGCCGAGGAGCGCATGCTCCACGACTCCGTGCATGACAATCTGACCGGGCTCCCCAACCGCAAGCTGTTCATCGACCGCCTGGCCGCCGTCGCGAACTTCGGCAAGACCATGCCGAACCTGCGACCGACCCTGATGGTGATCGATCTCGATCGCTTCAAGCAGGTCAACGATTCCGTCGGCATCGCGGTCGGCGATTCCATCCTGCTGACCCTCGCACGACGGCTGTCCCGCATCCTCAAACCGCAGGACACCCTCGCACGGCTTGCCGGCGATCAGTTCGGCCTGATCCTGCTCTCCGAACAGGATCCCGCGCGCATCACCGCCTTTGCCGAAACCATCCGCAAGACCGTCCGCGCGCCGATCGCCTTCAACGAGCGGGAGATCTTCCTCACCGCTTCGATCGGGCTTGCACTGTCCGACCCGCAGGTTCAGCTCTCGGAAGACATCATCAAGGATGCCGAGCTTGCGATGTATCACTCCAAGCGGATCGGCGGCGACCGTATCGACGTCTACAAGCCGGCGATGCGTGCGCGCAAGAACGACCGCCTGACGCTCGAGAGCGAGCTGCGCCGTTCGATCGAGCGCCAGGAGATCACCATCCTCTATCAGCCGATCGTGCGGCTGGAGGATCGCTCGATCGCCGGCTTCGAAGCACTGGCGCGCTGGGATCATCCCAAGCTCGGCCGGATGTCGCCGATCGAGTTCATCACCATCGCCGAGGAGATCGGCCTGATCGTCGATCTCGGCACCTTCGTGCTCGACCAGACCGCGCGACAGCTCAGCATCTGGCAGCGCGCGATGCGCTCGCGCGATCCGCTGTTCGCCAGCGTCAACGTCTCCTCGCGGCAGCTGTTGCGCCACGATTTGATCCACGACGTCCGCTCGGTGCTGGCGCGCTCCTCGGTGGCGCGCGGCTCGCTGAAGCTGGAACTGACGGAATCGCTGGTCATGGAGAATCCGGAGCATGCCGCGCAGATGCTGACCCGCATCCGCGAGCTCGGCGTCGGGCTGTCGATCGACGATTTCGGCACTGGCCATTCCTCGCTCGCCTATCTGCAGCGCTTCCCGTTCGATACGCTGAAGATCGATCAGTCCTTCGTGCGCACCACGACCCGCGGCACGCGTCCGGTGATCCTGAAATCGATCATCGCGCTGGCGCATGATCTCGGCATGGACGTCGTCGCCGAAGGCGCGGAAACGGATTCCGATGCGGTCGAGCTCTATCAGCTCGGCTGCGAATTCGCGCAGGGCTATGCCTTCGGCGAGCCGATGGACGCCGATACCGCGATGCGGCTGCTGACCGAAGTGCGGCTGGAGGCGGCGAGCTGAGCACCGGAGCGGGATAAGCATCGCCATCGCCAACACTCTGCTCTCCGTTCGTAGATGGCCAGGCTGACTACTTGACCTGCCCATCCGCGAGCACGCGCGGGTGAGAGACGTAAGTGCCCCAACTATCAACTAAGCCCTCCGTCGTCACCGCCGGTTCAGCCGGGCGATGACGGCTGAGTATCAAGCGCGGCCATTCCTCTTCCAGCCAGATACATGCATTCCAATCAGATACGTGTTCGCGATCTCGCGACGCGTTTCGCGTCCGAGCCTTGAATTTCATCATCCCTCTTCGAAAGAGAGGGCGCAGGGAAGACCGGGTATCGACTGATACCCGCGGCCCCCGTGCGAACAAAATGCACGGGGCAGGAACCACAGGCTCAGCCGGATAGCGCCGGCCTTCCCTGCGCAATGGCCTTAACGGCTGCTCCGCGTTCTCCCCGGTGCTCCGGGCGTGTTGGCCACCGTATTGCGCATGACGCTTTCGCATCAGCGCGGCATCAGCGTCGGGATGCCAGGACCACGCGGCTTGACCGTACGCGGCGACATCGTTCGTCGGTGTGCTCGCGCACACTGCGACATCATCGCGTCCATCGCATCTCAGGCCCGACACTCGTGACGATCGCGAAGCGCCCCTCTTGGTAGGCCGAGACGCGGACAAATGTGCTCGTGATTTGCCCGACACGACAAGACGCGCAGCCTGCGACACGTTGGCACGACGGGCAATTTGCGCATGGCGGGCATATTCGAACAGCTGCTCGGAGCCGCCAGGAGACGATGAGCTGCATCATCCAGGCCGTTGGAACGGTCAACACCTCCACTGCGGAAGTGCCTTGGATCGTCCCTACCGGAAATGGCACGCCACCAGGTGGCCCGGCGCGCTTTCCTTCAGCTTCGGCACCTCCGTGCTGCAGATGTCCTTGGCGAGCGGACAGCGGCTGTGGAAGTGGCAGCCCGACGGCGGATTGATCGGGCTCGGCACTTCGCCCTTCAGGCGGATGCGCTTGCGCTTGACGGATGGGTCGGGGATCGGCACCGCCGACAGCAGCGCTTCCGTGTAGGGGTGCTTCGGCGTCGAATAGAGCTGGCGCGAGGCCGCGGTTTCGACGATGCGGCCGAGATACATCACCGCGACGCGGCGGCTGATGTGCTCGACCACCGACAGATCATGCGCGACGAACAGATAGGCAATACCGAATCTCTGCTGCAGATCCTCCAACAGGTTGATCACCTGCGCCTGAATCGACACGTCGAGCGCCGACACCGGCTCGTCGCAGATGATCAGCTTGGGCTCGACAGCCAGCGCCCGCGCGATGCCGATGCGCTGGCGCTGGCCACCGGAGAATTCGTGCGGATAGCGCGTCATGTGGTCGGCCTGCAGGCCGACGGTCTCGAGCAGGTGAACGATCCGCGCCTCATATTGCGGGCGGCTGGTGGCCAGGCCATGGATGGTCAGCGCCTCGCCGATGATGGCGCCGACCGTCATACGCGGATTGAGCGAGGCGTAAGGGTCCTGGAAGATGATCTGGATGTCGCGCCGCAGTGCGCGCAGGCGGTCGCCTGACAGCGACATCACATCCTTGCCTTCGAAGCGCAGCTCGCCGGAGCTCGGCTCGATCAGCCGCAGCACGCAGCGGCCGGTGGTCGACTTGCCGCAGCCGGATTCGCCGACCAGGCCGAAGGTCTCGCTAGGACCGATCTCGAAATTGACCCCGTCGACCGCGCGCACGCTGCCGATCTCGCGCTTCAACAGCCCGCCGCGAATCGGAAACGCCTTGGTCAGATCGCGGACGCTGAGCAGCGGCTGGGGCGCCGTCGCGTCGGTGGCGGCAAGCGCGCTCATTGCAGCAAATTCTCCTCGGCGCGGATGCAGGCCACCTTGTGGCCGGGCTCGATCTCGCGCAGTTCCGGCTGCGCCTTTCGGCAATCAGGAAGCGCGAAGCGGCAACGCGAGGCGAAGCGGCAGCCCTCCGGCGGATTGACCAGCTTGGGCACGCTGCCGGCGATGCTCTCCAGCCGCGTCTTCTTCACCGCATCGAGATCGATGCGCGGGATCGAACGGATCAGCCCCTGCGTATAGGGATGGCGCGGATTGGCAAAGAGACGATCGACCGGCGCCTCCTCGGCGACCCGGCCCGCATACATCACCACGACGCGCTGCGCGACCTCGGCGACCACGCCCATCGCGTGCGTGATCAGCATGATCGACATCCCCAGCCGCTCCTTCATGTCGAGCAGGAGATCGAGGATCTGCGCCTGGATGGTCACGTCGAGCGCGGTGGTCGGCTCGTCCGCGATCAGGAGCTTCGGATTGCAGGACAGCGCCATCGCGATCATCACGCGCTGGCGCATGCCGCCGGAGAAATGATGCGGATAGTCGTGCACGCGGCGCTGCGGATTGGGAATCTGCACCAAAGCGAGCATCTCCGCCGCCCGGTCCATCGCCGCGCGCTTCGACAGCCCCTGATGCAGCCGGATCACTTCGGCGATCTGGTCGCCGACGGTGTAGACCGGATTGAGCGAGGTCATCGGCTCCTGGAACACGATCGCGATCTCGCTGGCGCGGATCCGATTGAGCTCGGCGGTCGGCAGCGGCACCAGATCGCGGCCCTGCCACAGGATCTGGCCGCCGACGATGCGCCCCGGCGGCATCGCAATCAGCTTCAACACCGACATGGCGGTCACGGTCTTGCCGGAACCGGACTCGCCGACCACGCACAAGGTCTCGCCGCGGCCGATCGCGATATCGACGCCGTCGACCGCCTGCACCTTGCCTTCGTCGCTGTCGAAATAGGTCTTCAGCCCCTTGATCTCGAGCAGCGGAGCGACGCGGGCATCCATCACATCACCTTTCGCGGGTCGAGCGCATCGCGCAAGCCGTCGCCGATGAAGTTGATGGCGATGACGGTGAGGAAGATGGCGCCACCGGCAAACAGCGCCCAATGCGGCGCGATGTCGAGATAGTCCTTGGCGTCATAGAGCAGCCGGCCCCAGGTCGGAATATCCGGCGGGAAACCGAGGCCGAGAAACGACAGCGTCGATTCCGCGATGATCGCGGCGGCGACGTCGATCGTGCCGGCGACGATCACCGGTCCCAGCGCATTGGGCAGGATGTGGCGGACCACGAGGCGCAGATTGGAGGCGCCGAGCGCGCGCGCCGCCTCGACAAACTCCTTCTCGCGCAGCGACAGGAATTGCGCGCGGACCAGGCGCGCCACCGGCATCCAGCGGAAACCGCCGATCACCAGCACGATCAGCACGAACACGCCGCCCTCCGGCCCCAGCCAGCCTTTCAGGAAGTCGCGGAACAGGTAGATGACGAGCAGCAGCAGCGGCAGCTGCGGCAGCGACAGGAACAGGTCGGTCAGCCACATCAGCGCGGCATCGACGACGCCCCTGGAGGCGCCGGCGATGGCGCCGACGATGATTCCGAAGCACAGGCCGACCGCCATCGCCGCAAAGCCGACCGCGAGCGAGATGCGTCCACCATAGATCATGCGCGACAGCAGATCCTGGCCGAGATCGTCGGTGCCGAACGGATGATCCCAGGACGGAGACGACAGCCGCGCAGTGAAGTCGATCTCGTTGATCGGCACGCGCCAGAGCCAGGGGCCGACCAGGATCGCCAGCGCGAGCAGCGCCAGCACCAGGACGCTGAGCGCGGCAAGGCGGTGGCGAAGGAAGCGCCTGACCGCGTCGCGGCCCGGCGAGAAGCGGCGTTTGCGCGTAACCGGCGCGACAACCGCCTCAACGGAAGGAGATACGTGGGTCAAGCCAGCCATACAGGATATCGGCGATCAGGTTGAACAGGACGACCAGGCAGGCGAACACGAAGGTCACCGCCATGATCACGGGTGTGTCGTTGGCAAGAATGGCGCTGATCAGCAGCGAGCCGATGCCGGGAACGCGGAAGATCTGCTCGGTGACGATGGCGCCGCCGAACACGGTCGGCATCTGCAGCGCCACCAGCGTCACCACGGGGATCAGCGCATTGCGCACCACATGCTTGACGATGACCTTGCTCTCGTCGAGCCCCTTGGCCCGCGCCGTTGTGACATAGTCGAGCTTGATGACGTCGAGCACCGCGGAGCGGATGTAACGCGTGTAGGACGCGGCCTGGTACAGGCCGAGCACCGTGACCGGCATGATCGCCTGCTTGATGTTCTCCCAATACCAGAGCCAGCCGGTGGCGTGGATGTCAGTGCGGTAGACGAAGGGCAGCCAGCCGAGATTGACGCTGAAGATCAGGATCAACAACAGGCCGGTGAAGAAGGTCGGCAGCGAGAAGCCGATGAAGGCGAAGGTATTGGCGATCTGGTCGAAGATCGAATAGGGCCGCGTCGCCGCCAACACGCCGATTGGCAGCGCCACCGCGAGCGCCAGGAGCTGTGCGGTCCCGACCACGTAGAGCGTGGTCGGGATCCGCTGCAGGATCAGCGTGTCGACATTCACCCGGCTCGCGAACGAGAAGCCCCAATCGCCATGCACCATGGCGACGAGCCAATGCAGATATCGCACCAGGATCGGGTCATCCATGCCGAACTTGACCCGCAGCGCCTCGCGCACCTCGGGCGGAATGTTCGGATTACTGGCAAGCTCGCCGAACGGATCGCCGGGGGCGAGCGCCAGCAGCACGAACAGGATGAGGCTGATGCCGAGCAGGCTCGGCACAGCGACGATCAGGCGCCTGAGCAGGTAATTTCCCATCGCTCCCGCCTTAGAATGTTGTGGTGATCATAGTAACAGCGACAGGCGCGTCAGGTCTCGCGATACCAGCTGGCGATCTGCCAGAGGTCGTTGTCCCAGCCGCTCTTGTTGGCCACCATGCCGTTCTTCAGCCCGATGCAGTTCTTGCGGTTGATTTCGGGAAGGATGTAGTTGTCCTGAACGACGAGGTCGTTGAGCTTGACGAACATCGCCGCGCGCTTGACCGGATCGAGTTCGCTCTGCGCCTGGCGGTAGGTCTCGTCATACTCCTTGTTCTGCCAGCGCGAGACGTTGCGGCCCTGCCACTTGTTCTCCTTGTTCGCGATCTCCCATGAGACGAACTGGTTCATGAAGAATTGCGGATCCGCCTGCGGCATGGTGGTCTGGTACATCTCCATGTCGCAGTAGAAATGCGTGTAGGTGTCCGGATTGGCGGCGTCGGAGGAGAAGAACACGGAAGCGACCACCGATTTCAATTCGACCTCGATGCCGGCTTTCTGACAGGCCTGCTTGATGATGGCCTGGTTCTTCTGGCGCGGTGCATTGATCGAGGTCTGGAACACGACCTTGAGCTGCTTGCCGTCCTTCTCGCGGATGCCGGACGAATTCTTCTTCCAGCCGGCCTCCTCCAGGATCTGGTTGGCCTTCTCGATGTTGAACTCGAACTTGTTGTTCGGCGAACGGAAGCGCTCGGGGTTGTTGAGGAAGTTCGCGGTCGCGACACCGGCGCGGCCATAGATGAATTTCTGCACCGAGGCGCGGTCGATCAAGAGGTTCATCGCCTTGCGCACCGCCGGATCCGAGAACAGCGGATGCTTGGTCTTGACGCTGGCGCGCTCGCCGTCGACCTCGGTCCAGGGGTCGGTCACATTGAGCGCGATATATTCGATATGGCCGGTCACCGTGAGCTGCGCCTTGCCCTGGCCGCCCGCCTCGAGCTTGGTGAGGATCTCGTCTTCGACCTGCAAGAGATAGGCGTAGTCGTATTCGCCGGTCTGCAGCACCGCGCGCGCGGCGGACACCGCATCGCCTCCGCCCTTGACCTCGACCGTATCGAAATACGGCATGTTGGCCTGGTGATAGTCGGGATTGCGCTTGCCGGCGATGGAATCGCCGGGCTTGAAGTCGACGAACGTATAGGGCCCCGTCCCGATCGGCTTCAGATTGGCCGGCGCCTCACGCGACTTGCCGCCGATGTAATCGGCAAAGATGTGCTTGGGGATGATCTGGCCGAAGGCGGCGACGAACGGATCGGCCCAGAACGGCGTCGGCTGCGTGAAGGTGACCTTCGCCGTGTGGTCGTCGATCTTTTCGACCGACTTGATCGCCTTGTAGCTGCCGATCGAGACCGCGGCGGTGTCCGGATTGACGGCATACTGCCAGTTGAAGATGAGATCGTCAGCCGTGAAAGGCTGACCATCATGCCATTTGACGCCCGGCTTCAGCTTCCAGATCACCCAGCTGTAGTCGGCGGCGAGCCCGCCATTCTCTTTGGTCGGAATCTCGGCGGCGAGAATCGGCACCAGATTGCCGTCGGCATCCCAGCCGGCGAGCGGCTCATAGAACAGACGGCAGGCTTCCTGATCCTTGGTGCCGATCGCGAAATGCGGGTTGAGCAGGGTCGGTGCCTGCCAGAACAGCAGCTTCAGCGGCCCGCCGCCGCCTGCCTTGGTCGGCTTGTAAACGATCGGTTCGGCGGCAACGGCGACCCCGGAATGGGCCAGCATCGCACCGGCCATCGGCGCGGTCAGCCCCAGAGCGATCATCCGCTGCACAAAATCTCGGCGCGACAAGCGCCCGGATTTGACATCGGCGATCTGGTTGCGAAGGTCGCGCTCGTTCATTCAATCAACTCCAGCTGATACTGATCCAAGAAAACCTCGCGCCTCCATGCGGATGCCTGGAGCGACGCGAAATTGGATCAGCGTTCGAAGCGACTGTCAAAGCAGATTCCGGGCCAATCTCGTCAGAACGGCTTCGCTTCACGCGCGCTTCGCACCTGCAGAAGGGATTGCTGCAAAGCGTGCTCGGAAAACGGAACTAACGAGATCACGACGCCCGCGCGGCGATGACAGCGGAGGCAGCCAAATGCAGCGACGGTCCCGGATTCATTTACACCGTGCGCAGAGGCTGGCCGGCAAGTAGAGCGTGCGCGTCGCGAGGATGCTAATCAGCTATGGCCGCTTCAACTTGCGAAACCGCACGCCCTTGCCATCCGGCATGCGGGTCGCGACATAGCCGGCGTCGAGGCAGGCCTCGCGCTGCGGCATCCGTTCCTGTGGACTGCGCAGACTGTCCCACCAGGAGGCGCGCTGCGCGGCCCGTGGCAGGCTCGCACCGATGATCTCCTCGATCTGGTCGAAGCTGAGCATGAGTTCAGGACGGGTCTGCTGCTTCAGGTAATCGCGCAGCGCGTCGTACTCGTTCACCGATCCCTCGTCGTCGCCCGCGTCAGATTGCGGCGGCGACCTTATCCAAACCGATGATGCGCGCAAGCTTGCGCACTTCGTCCTTCTGGTCGTCGCGGAGCTGCCACAGCAGCGGCATCGCCGCCGATTTCAGCTGCTGCACCTCGTCGGAGTCAGGATCGATCGGCATGCTGCCGGGCTTGGGATTGCTCTGGCGCGTGGCGTGGATCTTCCGGGCCACGGCCCGCAAGGCGGTTTCCACCGCAGGCCAGTAATATTCCTGGTCAGGCGACAGCTTCAGGCGATCCTTGATGCCGGCAATCTGGCCATCGCTGAGCAGCGCATAGGCTTTCTGCACTTCCGGCTTGAGGGCCGCCACAGCGGGCTTCGGCTTCGGCGCCGCAGGCTCGGTGACCTCGGCAGGTGCAGTTGACCCGGTGATTTGGGCGGGCGCGGCCGTCTCGGCGACGTGGCCAGGCGCCGCAATCGG
>NZ_CAFK01000337.1 GCF_000239815.1 Bradyrhizobium sp. STM 3843
GCCGATGCTGTTCGAGCGCTTCCCCAACATGACGCTGCCCGATCCGGCGAGCGTGCGCTGGCATGGGTTTGGATTTCGGGGGCCGCTCAACTTGCCGGTTCGGTTACAGTAGGATGGGCGCGAGTGGCGCGGGACATGAGGTAGGCCGGCAGCGGCGCCAATATCAATCTGGGGCGCAAGATCATGCCTGACGACATCGCCCGCGCGGTAGGCGGCTCTGACGCGAATGGCGGATTATGCTCCGCTAGTCCGGCCTACACGTTACTTCAATAAAGCGTTGAGCGCCTTGAAGGCTGCCTCGAAGCGATCCTTAGCCTCTCTGGGGAGCTTTGTTGCGAGGTTCCTTGAGTGTTCGTTGAAGTAGCGAGCTGGTCGATAATGGCTGAATGCACCTTCCTTTAGCGGGTTATCGACAAGATACTTCTCGAGACGCTGGAGGATGCGGGGCTCCTTGGATTTTAAGGCCTTTACCTCGATCTCACTCCGGAGTTGATGGGCAAATTCGGCATTGATGAGCCCAAGATAGAAATCCGCACCGAACATGTCCTCAATGTCAGCTTCCGCCGTCTTTGTGAAATCGGCAAAGGTTAAGACGTTTGCCTTCTTCAAAAGTTTTTCTCGATATAGTCCCTCAATCTTCTGCTGGTCAGCGGACTGGCTGTCGATCAGCGTGGCAATAGTCATACCCTTCTGAGCGCCCAGGAGTGC
This sequence comes from Bradyrhizobium sp. STM 3843, assembly GCF_000239815.1. Lineage (GTDB taxonomy): Bacteria > Pseudomonadota > Alphaproteobacteria > Rhizobiales > Xanthobacteraceae > Bradyrhizobium. Next base: position 709 of record NZ_CAFK01000337.1, read on the forward strand.
CACAAAGGTCGGCACTTTCGCGGAGCCGCCTACAGGAGTGATGGTCCATCGAGGATCGAGGCCGACCCTATTTTCCTCTTGCAAGATAGCGGACATCGCTTGCAGGAAGAGTAAATCCGCGGCGCCCTCAACGACGAGCGAATAAGGGCCAATGAAGAGGGTTTGATTTAGCTCATATCCCAGAGCCCCTTGCAACGGGAAGAGACTATCTGGGCTCGCTGCAAACACATCATCCAGAACGCGCGTGCCTTCTGTACCACCACTGGACTCCAACTCTGAATCGATGCTCTTGTCTTGCACTATCCGAACACGCTCGAAATGTTCTGGGTCGATCATAAAGGGGGAATGTGTGGTGTAGATAAGCTGATGGGTCCCCTTCAATTCCGTCTCGAAATATCTCAACAGATCATGTTGCGCCTTGGCATGCAAGGTAAGGCCCGGCTCATCGAGAAGCAAAATCATCGGCTCGTCGTTCTGTTTCACGTCTGAGTACCAAGCCAGAAAAGAAAAAAACCAAACAAAGCCGCGAGACCTGCTACCCAATTCAGTTGTGACCTGATGTCGGGTGTCGTAGACGCCGCCCCAGATGTTCGTGCCTTGACGCATCTCCGGCGGGTCTCCCGGCCTTGCGGGCCTCACATCAAACGTCATTCTCAGGTGTCTGTTCTGAGACCAATATCTCAGCACCTGTCGGGTGAGGTGGTTGCTGGCGCCTTCCAACTTACTCTTCAATTCGATGGTGCTGGCTGGGTTGATTAGCTCTGGGAGCTTGAGGCGCGCCAACCTGATGAGGCCGAGCAGCGGGTAATCGGAGGGCTTGAGCTGACTCGGGTTCGCCCCCTCGCGCTGCATGAGCGCCTCGATATTTTCGTGGCCGGTCATTTGATAATATTCGTCGAAGTAGAGGAACTTCGGCCAACGAGCGTTGAGCATCTGCGAAAAAATGTAGCTGCTCAAGTCGTTCTTTTTTATTTCACTAAGGATGCGAACGAGCCTCTTAACCTCTGCGGTTTGCTCTTGAGCTTGAAGAATCTGAATTAGTCCATCCGCTGTATTCGCGGCGCCTTTCAGTGCCTCTCTGGTTTGATCCGAGAGGTCGGCCTGACTAACAAGATGCTGTAGGCCTTTCTCCGTGTCGACACTCAGCAAATAGGTCCTACTGTTGTTGTAATCCTTCGAGAAAGTGATTTCCGGGTTGGTGACGCAGGCTTCGCCAAATGTGTCAGCAATAGTGGCCAACTCATCCTCATCGAGAGCAAAGCAAGCCTGTATCGGTAAGGCAACTTTGCGTTTTCCTGATTCAACCCCGTGCCGATAATCCTCAACATCCATTCGAGGGTAGTCGATTGTCACATCAAAATTCGCGTCGGCTGCCACAACCGGATTGAGCTTATACAGCGCCTTCAACAATGCGCTTTTGCCAGCTTCGTTTTTGCCTACCAAGGATGTGATTTCAGAAACTGTGACACGGCCCGAATCGCGGACGCTTTGGTAATCTCGAACGTGAAACCATTTCAACCACATGGCTCTGCAAATCCTCTCTTCGAAACAGCAGACTAGGCGCGAGTAAGACGAAAGAGTCAATCAATGCGAGCGGCAATTCCACAGTCACTCGTCGGCAAACTGGCCGATGATCCTCCTCACTTGGCCCTGGTCCGAGTAGCGCCTCCGTGCTGCTCCTACATCCGCAGAGAGTCGTCTATAGACCCGGCCGATCTGTGGGCCGGGCAGCGCACAAAGGCCGGCGACGACAGTGACGCGATCAACCCGACCGGAGCACAAACTCGATAACGCTCTCCCGCATCCCACCCATGCCCCAACTGCCCGTCGTGCCAGTTTGCCGCATCACGTCGGGCAAAGCGCAGCTTGCACCGTCGGGCAAATCAGAACGATCATTCGTGCCGTCTCGCGCTCACTGGAGGGGCGTTTCGCGATCGTCACGGACCGTGGAGCGTGGGATGCGGTGGCCGCATCGGGTCGCAGTGCGCTGTCAGCGTGCGGACGAACGAGCCTGATGTGGACGGTCAAGCCGTGTGGTCCGGGCATCCCGGTGCTGATGCCGAGTGGGCGGGGATGATCCGCCGATGACGGGGGCAAAAAGCCGGTCCCCGCGGAGAGCGCGGAGCAGCCGTTAAACCCATCGCGCAGGGAAGGCCGGATGTTCGGCCAATCCTGTGGTGACTGCCGCCTGCTTTTCTTTCTGCAGGCGGGCCATGGGTGCGGCCTGCACCCGGCCTTCCCTGCGCCCTCCTCGTTTCGAGGGCGTCCAAAAGAGCAAAGCTCGGACGCGAAAACGCGCCGCGAGGCTGCGAAGCCGCGCCGTCAGGTCGGAGATAAAGGGGAAAAGCGCCGGAAATGGCGCTCCCTAGGGGACTTCAGGTTCCTAGGAATATCAATGACTTAGGAAATGGTGGGACATAAAACCCTTCCACGGAATCGTTAGAGTTTCTGTGACGGGTGTCTCACCGTCGGCGACCCAAGAAGGTCGTCGTGAGGGGG
>NZ_CAFK01000336.1 GCF_000239815.1 Bradyrhizobium sp. STM 3843
GTATCCATCCGTCGAGCGCGAGGCTTACCCCTCACCCGGTTTCTCACTTCGTTCGAAACCACCCTCTCCCACAAGGGGAGAGGGTATGAGTAACCGTGGCCGAGAGATTGCCCCTTCGCTTCGACACGCCGCTGCCCATCGATCCCGTGCTCGACGAGCTGTCGCGCACGCTCGAACGCAGCACCACCGCCGTCCTTGTCGCGCCGCCCGGCGCCGGCAAGACCACGCGGGTGCCGCTGGCGCTGCTGGATGCGCCCTGGGCCAGGAATAAGAAAATCATCGTGCTGGAGCCGCGGCGGATCGCAGCGCGCGCCAGCGCCGAGCGCATGGCCAAGACGCTGGGCGAGCGCGCGGGTGAGACCGTCGGCTACCGTGTCCGATTCGGTTCGAAAGTGTCGCGTGCGACCCGGATCGAGGTCGTCACCGAAGGCATCTTCTCGCGCCAGATCCTTGATGACCCCGAGCTCGACGGCGTTGCCGCCGTGCTGTTCGACGAATTCCATGAGCGCTCGCTGGACGCGGATCTTGGCTTGGCGCTGGCGCGCGATGCGCAACAGGGACTGCGCGAAGACCTGCGGCTCCTGGTGATGTCGGCCACGCTCGACGGCGCGCGGGTTGCGAAATTGCTCGGCAATGCGGCGGTGGTGGAAAGCGAGGGCCGCGCCTATCCGGTCGAGACCCGCTATCTCGGCCGCAAGGTGGATGTGCCGGTCGAGCGCCAGATGGCGGACGCGATCGCGACAGCCTTGCGCGCGGACACCGGTTCGGTGCTGGCCTTCCTGCCGGGCGCCGCCGAGATCCGCCGCACGCAGACCATGCTGGCCGAGCGCGTTCACGATGCATCGACCGAGATCGTGCCGCTGTTCGGCGCGCTCGATGCGGCCGTGCAGGACCGCGCGATCTCGCCGGCTCCCAAAGGAAGCCGCAAGGTGGTGCTGGCGACCTCGATCGCCGAAACGTCGCTTACCATCGAAGGCGTGCGCATCGTGGTCGATTCCGGGCTGGCGCGCGTGCCGCGCTACGAGCCGGATATCGGGCTGACGCGTCTGGAGACCGTGCGCGCCTCGCGCGCGGCGGTGGATCAGCGTCGCGGCCGCGCCGGCCGCACTGAGCCCGGCGTGTGCTACCGGTTGTGGGACGAGCCGCAGACCGCCTCGCTTCCGGCCTATACCCAGCCTGAAATCCTCAGCGCCGATTTGTCGTCGCTGGTGCTCGATCTCGCGCAATGGGGCGTGTCCGATCCTGGGACGCTCAGCTTCCTCGATCAGCCGCCTGCGCCGGCGCTGAAGGAGGCACGCGAGCTGCTCAGCGAGCTCGGCGCGCTCGATGCCGACGGCCGCATCACCGAGGAAGGCCAGCGGCTGCGTGGGCTGGCGCTGCCGCCGCGGCTGGCCCGCATGATCGTCGACTCCGCCCGCTATGGCGCCGCCGAGCAGGCTGCCGCTGTCGCCGCCATCCTCAGTGAGCGGGGGCTTGGCGGCGACAGCGTCGATCTCGAGGTGCGGCTCGATCAGTTCCGCCGCGACCGCTCGCAACGCGCCCAGAGCGCGCGCGACATGGCGCGGCGCTGGGCCGCGCAGGTGGCTTTGTCCCCGTCCGCGCAACAGGCAGGGGAGCTCTCCACCGGCATCATGCTCGCTTTCGCCTATCCCGACCGCGTTGCGCGCAATCGCGGCAATGGCAGCTTCGTGCTCGCCAACGGCCGTGGCGCCGCCGTCGAGCAGACCTCCTCGCTGGCGCGGACGCCTTACATCGCGATCGGTGAGCTCACCGGCACGGCCGCAAGCGGCCGCATCCTGCTCGCCGCGCCACTCGCGGTCGACGACATCGAACGGCATTTCGCCCACGAGATCGAGACCAGGGACGAGATCAGCTTCGATCGCGAAGCGATGGCCTTGCGCGGCCGCCGCAAGCGCAGTCTGCATGCGATCACGCTTGCCGAGGCCCCGCTCACGGTGACCGCTTCGGAGGCGACCGCGCGCGTCCTTGCCGACGGCATCTGCGCGGCCGGCATCGACAGGCTGCCATGGTCGAAAGCAGCCAAGCAGTGGCGCGACCGGGTGATGTTCCTGGGCCGGGCGGAGGGCGACAGCTGGCCCGATTTGTCGGACGACGGACTTCTGGCAAAGCGCGAGGAATGGCTCGAGCCCATGCTCGCCGACAAGATCGCGCTGAAGGACGTTTCACCCGGCGATCTCTCCGATGCGGTGATGGCGCTGTTGCCATGGGATCTGCGTGCCCAGCTCGACCGCGAGGCGCCGACCCATTTCGAGGCGCCGACCGGCACTATGCTCGCCATCGACTATGAGGCGGAGCAGGGGCCGACCATCGCGGTGCGCCTGCAGGAATTGTTCGGGCTCAATATCCATCCATCGATTGCCAAGGGCGCGGTACCGCTGGTGCTGGAACTGCTGTCGCCGGCGCAGCGGCCGGTGCAGGTGACGCGCGACCTGCCGGGCTTCTGGAAGGGCAGCTACGCGGCCGTCCGTGCTGATCTGCGCGGCCGCTATCCGCGCCATCCCTGGCCGGACGATCCGGCCAATGCCGCCCCCACGCGGCGGGCCAAGCCGCGCGGAACCTAATCAAATCTCGAACGACACGCCGCGCCGTTAACGCTTCGCTCACCGTTTTCGCCAAAATGGCGGTCGCAGCCCTTCGCCTTCCGTCGCATGCGGATGTCTTTGATGATGAGATCGCGCACGGGGCCCAACAGTTGAGTGTTCGTCGAGTAGCGTGATGCGTAACATCATGATCATCGCGGCCGTCCTGATCGGACTTGGCACCTTCATGGCGCAATTGGCCGACCGCCTGACGCCGGCGCCCGCATCCGCCACGACGGCCAGAGCCGTCGTGGTCGAGCCCGTCGCGGCAGGCCAGCGCAGCCTCAGCATCCCCTCCGACCAGCGGGGACATTTCCGCGCCGAGGGCCGCATCGACGGCCAGCGGATCAATTTCATGGTCGACACCGGCGCCTCGCTGGTGGCGCTCAACGAGAGCTCGGCCGCCCGGTTCGGCCTGCGCCCGGCGCGCGGTGCCTATACCGCGACCGTGACCACGGCCAATGGGACCGTGAAGGCTGCGCGTGCCCGGCTTCCGATGCTCGAACTCGGCGAAATCACCGTGCGCGACGTCGATGCGCTGGTCCTGCCCGACGAGGCGCTGTCGGAAAACCTGCTCGGCCTCTCGTTCCTGTCGCGGCTGAAGCGTTTTGCCTATGCCAGCGGCCAGATGGTACTGGAGCAGTAATCTCTCTCGCGGAGATGCCGGCTTACGAGTTTACCCCATCTCGACGAATCCGGGTCGACGGCCTTTCGCTTCCCGTCTGCTTTCGCTAAGTCTGCCTCGTCTGCGTTCCCGACGAGGCTCAACTGCATGTTCCCCAAGCCGAAAGCGCTGCTGGTCCCCAACACCTACGCCTTCGAATCTGAGCCGATGGTGAAGCCTACCGGCTTTCGCGAATATGACGCGCGCTGGCTGTTCAACAAGGAAATCAACCTGATGGGCGTGCAGGCGCTGGGCATGGGGCTCGGCGCGCTGATCGCGGAACTCGGGGTCAAGCAGGAAATCGTGACCGGGCATGATTTCCGTGGCTATTCCGCCTCGATCAAATATGCGCTGATCTCGGGGCTGATGGCAGCCGGCTGCAGGGTGCACGACATCGGGCTGGCTGTAACGCCGATGGCCTATTTCGCGCAGTTCGAGCTCGATGTGCCCTGCGTGGCGATGGTCACCGCCTCGCATAACGACAATGGTTGGACCGGCGTCAAGATGGGCGCCAACCGTCCGCTCACCTTCGGCCCGGACGAGATGAGCCGGCTGAAACAGATCGTGCTCAACGCCGAATTTACCGGCAAAGTCGGCGGCTCCTATCAATTCCACGAGAATTTCCCGGCGCGCTATATCGCCGACCTCACCAAGCGGCCGAAGCTCAAGCGCAAGCTGAAGGTGGTCGCGGCCTGCGGCAATGGCACGGCGGGCGCCTTTGCGCCGCAGGTGTTGGAGGCGATCGGCTGCGAGGTGGTCCCGCTCGACACCGAGCTCGACCATACCTTCCCGAAATACAATCCAAACCCCGAAGACATGGAGATGCTGCACGCCATCCGCGATGCGGTGCTCGCGCACAAGGCCGATGTCGGCCTGGGTTTCGACGGTGACGGCGATCGCTGTGGCGTGGTCGACAACACCGGCGAGGAGATCTTTGCCGACAAGGTCGGCGTGATGCTGGCGCGCGACATGTCGGCGATCCACAGGGATGCACAGTTCGTGGTCGACGTGAAATCGACCGGCCTGTTCATGACCGATCCCGTGCTGCAGAAGCAGGGTGCCAGGACCGTCTATTGGAAGACCGGCCACTCCTACATGAAGCGGCGCACCAATGAGCTCGGTGCGCTGGCGGGGTTCGAAAAGTCCGGCCATTTCTTTTTCAACCGGCCGCTCGGGCGCGGTTATGACGACGGCCTGGTCTCGGCGATTGCGATCTGCGAGATGCTCGATCGCGCACCCGGCAAGTCGATGGCGGATCTGAAGAACGCGCTGCCCAAGACATGGTCGTCGCCCACCATGTCGCCGCACTGCGCCGATGAAGCGAAGTATGGTGTCGTCGATGCGGTCGTGAAGCACTTCGAAACGCTGCAGCGGCAGGGCGGCCGGGTGGCGGGTCAACCGATCCGCGACCTCGTCACCGTCAACGGCGTGCGCGTGACGGTCGAGGATGGCAGCTGGGGGCTGGTGCGGGCCTCATCGAACAAGCCGGAGCTGGTCGTCGTGGTCGAGAGTCCGGTTTCAGAGCAGCGCATGCGCGACATGTTCGAAGCCATGGACTCCGTGCTGCGCACCCATCCCGAGGTGGGTGCGTATAATCAGAAGATCTGACTGACGTCCATGCCCCGCGAGGGGCATGGATGCCGCTGGTCTGCCGGAGCAGCAGCTAGGCTGCGCTCAACGAACTCAGGAAGTGCTCGACCTCGGATTTCAGCCGGCTCGATTGGGAGGACAGTCCGTTGGCGGACTCCAGCAGCCGCGACGCGGCGCTGCCAGTCTCGTCGGAGGCGCGGGTCACGCCGCCCATGCTGTGGCTGACTTGGCGGGTGCCTTCGGCCGCCTGCTGCACATTGCCGGAGATCTCCCCGGTGGCGAGGCCCTGCTGCTCGACCGCGGTGGCGATTTCCTTGGAGATCTCGTCGATCTCGGCGATGGTGCCGCCGATCGCCTGAATCGCGCTGACCGCATCGCCCGTGGCGCTCTGGATGCTCTGCACCTGGCTCGAGATTTCCTCGGTTGCCTTGGCGGTCTGGTTGGCCAGCGCCTTCACTTCGCTCGCGACCACTGCAAAGCCCTTGCCGTGCTCGCCGGCCCGCGCCGCCTCGATGGTGGCATTCAGCGCCAGCAGGTTGGTCTGGCTGGCGATGGTCTGAATCAAGGTCACCACCTCGCCGATCTTCTGGGTGCCAGCGGCGAGGCTCTCGACCACCGTGTTGGTGCGGCGGGCCTCCTCGGCGGCCTTGGCGGCGATCTGCGCCGAGCGCGTCACCTGCTGGGAGATGTTGTTGATCGATGCCGTCAGCTCTTCCGTCGCGGCAGCTACGGTCTCGACATTGGTCGAGGCCTGCTGCGAAGCGTTGGCCGCGGCCGAGGTCTGTCGCGAGGCTTCGGCGCTGCTCCGGCTCATCGAGGACGACAGGACCTGCATCTCGTTCGCGGCGACCGCGACGGCTTCGACGATGCCGCCGATCTTGCGCTCGAAGCCTTCGGCGAGTTCGCGCCGGGCGATGTCGCCCTGGCGCTTGGCGCGGCGTTCGGTCTCGGAACGTTCGGCGTTGGCGTGGGCTTCGGCCGCGTGGGCCTTTTCGGCTTCGGCCGTCTTGCTGGCAGTGGTCTCGAACAGCTGCGAGAGCTTGAATGTGACCGCAATCAGCACGCCGGCTTCGATGAGCAGGATGACCGCGTGCAATACGACGCGGCCAAAATCGGCGCCGCCGGGATAGATCGCGGCCGGGAAGACGAAGTTCAGCACCAGATGATGGAGCGCGACCGCGACCGTTCCAGCCAGGATCGGCCGGTAATCGCAATAGGCGACAAGGCACGCCAGGGCCGCGAAGAAGTACATGTGCATGTCGATCTGCCAAGCATGGCCCGACATCTGATAGACCAGGACAGAGACACCGCCCATCAAGGCCACCGCAACGGTGAGTTGGGTCGACAGCGCGCTGCCGGCACTGCGCCACGACAAAGTTGCAGCTAGCGCCATGGCGGCCATCAGCAGCGTCGGCATCAGCCAGTCGCCGCGCGACAGCCCGATGATGAGTGCAAGCGGAACGTGAGCCCAGAGGACTGCGAGCAGGACCTTGCTGGTCGTGTCGCGGAGGGTTGCCAGATCGTTGGTCTCGACGGTCATTCCCAATTCCCCAAACAGATCATCTCGAAAGGCAGGCGGAGACCGCCTGCGGGTCGATGGCCAACCAAGCTCCGGCCTCGCGAAGACGCGCGAGCCCGTTGCTTCCGCCGGGACGCACGACCAGCAGCGACGGAAGGGTGGTCGTGCGAACGAGCGCGGCGTCGGCAGACGCCGCTGCCAGCATCGCGCGCTGCGCGCTCCACCATGGCGGGAAAGCCACGGCCACGATCTCGCTCCCGGGGCGAACCTGCAACGACAGCGCAGCGACCGCAGCAAAGCTCGCGAGTAGCAGCACCGTGGCGTTCAGCCAGGCGAACCGGGGCGGAGGTAAGGTTGTACCCGGCACCATCGCATCCTAGAATAGATCGACGGAGCTAAAGTCCGGTAAACAACCGTTAGGGATGACTACGGGGTTGACAGCCTGTGTCTCGTTGCGGCGATGCGCAGCAACGGCGACTCTGGCGAGACCAGAGGCATCAGACCGGCGGCACTGGCAGTGCGGTCACCGACTTGATCTTTTCCATGGCAAAGCGCGAGGTGACGTTCTTCAGCGGTACCGCGCTGATCAATTTCTTATAGAACACGTCGTAGCTCTGCATGTCGGCGACGACCACGCGCAGCATGTAGTCGACGTCGCCGGCCATCCGGTAGAACTCCATCACCTCCGGCATCGAACTGACGGCTTCGGCAAATCGCTTCAGCCAGGCGTCGGAATGATCAGGACTTTCGACCGAGACGAAGACGCTGAGGCCGAGGCCGATCTTGTTCTGATCGACCAGTGCCACCCGGCGCAGGATCACCCCGTCGGCCTCCAGGCGCTGGATGCGCTTCCAGCAGGGCGTGGACGACAGCCCGACCCGGTCACCGATCTCGGCGACCGACAAGGAGGCATCCTCCTGGAGCACCATCAGGATCTTGCGGTCGATGGCGTCCAGCCGGCGGTTGGCTTCCGGGAGTTGGGCGGCGATATCGGTCATGGGAAGAATTTTGTTCCATACAAGGTCATTAAATCCCTCATATAGAGAAAAACATTCCAAATCAAGGTCGGTCCGCCGGCGGCGGCCGGCGCAGCGCGGCCGCGTGCAAAAAAGCGCAGCAAGCTCAGAAGCTTGCAGGTCTCGGATGGGCGGAATGGTCGCCGGGGAAACGACGCGAAAGAAAGGAAGACGGGCTATTCCGTCCCTTTGAGCCACCGGCCGACCAGATGATGGGCGATGGCGAAGGGATGTGGCCCGGAGAGCCCGTCCGGATGCTGGCGCGCGAGCATCAGCCGTGCCTCCTCGCGGCTGAACCAGCGCACGTCCTCGAGCTCGGTGCGGTCGACCACGATGTCCTCGTTCAGCGCGCGGGCGCTGCAACCGATCATCAGGGACGACGGATAGGGCCAGGGCTGGGTCATGTAATAGGTGACATCGGCGCAGCGGATGCCCGACTCTTCGAACACCTCGCGCCGCACCGCGTCCTCGATGGTCTCGGCGGCTTCGACGAAGCCGGCGAGGCAGGAATACATCCCGGGCGGAAAGCGCTGTTGCCGCCCAAGCAGGCACTTGTCGCCATGCGCAACCAGCGAAATGACCACCGGATCGGTGCGCGGGAAATGCTCGGTCTTGCAGTTCGGACATTCGCGCTTCCAGCCAGCCTCGCGCATCCCGGTGCGCGTGCCGCAATTGGCGCAGAAGCCGTGGCGCTGATGCCAGGACACCATCGATTTGGCCATCGCGATCGCGCCGAGTTCGTCCGGCGGGATCGTGCCCTGCATGGCAATGCCGCGGAGCTCGGTGACGGCGACATCGTCGCGGCCGGCCAGCGCCTCGGCCGCAGCGGGCGAGATGCCCATGCCGAACAGCGCGCCGCCATCCCGCAGGCCGAGAAAGATCGTGCCGGGGTTGGCCCCGAACCCGAGCGCCTCGTCGATCGTGAGCAGCGCGCGCATGGCGTCGCCCTCGCGCTTCATGAGCAGCGAATCGCGATGCACGACATAGGCGCGGGTCGACGGATTGCGTTCCAGCGCGATCAGCTGGTCGTCATGGAAGCGCAGGTGGGCGGCGCGGTCGACGGCGTTTTGGACAAAGGCCGGCTGCCCGAGCGGAAACAGGTCGAAGGGGGACATTATTCATCCTAGCCAGATCTTGCGCCGGATCGCGCTGATGAAATGCTGCACCTCTTCAGCGTCATGCGGCACAGGCGGCGCTACGCCCCAGACCGGGCGCGGCCAGGCCACGTCGCTGGTGCGGCGCGCGATAAGGTGGATGTGCAGCTGCGGCACCATGTTGCCGAGCGCGGCGACATTGAGCTTGTCGCATTTGGTGATGTCTTTGAGGGCGCGCGAGGCGCGGGCGATCTCGGTCATCAGCTGCGCCTGCGCCACCTCGTCGAGATCGATGATCTCGACCGCGCCCTCGCGGCGCGGCACCAGCAGCATCCAGGGATAGTTCGCGTCCTTGATCACCAGAACCCGGGAGAGCGGCAGGTCGCCGATATCGATGGTGTCCTTCGCAAGCTGCGGGTGCAGCGACCAGGCGGAGTCGGGCATCGGTTCCCCGGTGATTGTCACGAATCAAGCGCGTCGGCCGGACCTGGTCCGGCCATCGGCACCTAAGGCTTTTCCGGCGTCCTGCACAAGTGTCGGAGGAAGGGTGCGGTCCCGCTTGCTTTCCGGTCCGTTTGGCCCCAAATAGGGACCGGGAGATTGGCGGTGGACGAGCCACTCGCCAACCGGGTCAGGTCCGGAAGGAAGCAGCCCTAACGAGGTCCGGATCGGGTCGCTCGTCAGTCTCCTACCTGTTTTCTCGTGCGAATCGTGCATCATGAGCGGAGACCCCGCAAGCAGCGGGCACTCGGCTCCGTTCCGCCGCGGTTCAGTCTTCGCGATCGAGCCGGCTGGAAGACATTCAATCGATGACTGAGGCTGGCGCTTCTCCATCCACGCCCGACAGCGCCGCGCAGGCCGGCTTTGATGCCACAACCTCCGCAGCCAAGCCCTACCGGGTTCTGGCGCGCAAATACCGTCCCTCGAGTTTCGAAGATTTGATCGGCCAGGAGGCCGTGGTTCGCACGGTCTCGAACGCCTTCGAGACCGGCCGCATCCCGCAGGCCTGGATTCTGACCGGCGTGCGTGGGGTGGGCAAAACCACCACCGCCCGCATCCTCGCGCGCGCGCTGAATTATGAGATGCCGGATGGATCGGTGAAGGGGCCGACCATCCATATGCCCGTCCTCGGCACCCATTGCCGGGCGATCATGGAAAGCCGGCACATGGACGTGCTGGAGATGGACGCGGCGTCGCACACCGGCGTCGACGATGTCCGGCAGATCAATGACAGCGTACGCTACGCGCCGGCCAGCGCCCGCTACAAGGTCTACATCATCGACGAAGTCCACATGCTGTCGACGGCGGCGTTTAACGCCTTCCTGAAGACGTTGGAGGAGCCGCCGGAGCACGCCAAATTCGTGTTCGCGACCACCGAAATCCGGAAGGTGCCAGTCACCGTATTGTCGCGCTGCCAGCGTTTCGATCTGCGCCGGGTCGAGGCCGATGTGCTGATGAAGCATCTGGCCAATATCGCCACCAAGGAAGGCGTGACGATCGAGCCGGAGGCGCTCGGCATCATCGCCCGCGCGGCCGAAGGCTCGGTGCGCGATTCGCTGTCGTTGCTCGACCAGGCGATCGCGCATTCGGCCGGCGAGGTTCGCGCCGAGGAGGTCCGGCAGATGCTGGGCCTGGCCGACCGCACCCGCGTCATCGACCTGTTCCAGCATCTCGCCAGCGGCGATATCGCCGCGGCCTTCAACGAATTCCGTGATCAATATGATGTCGGCGCCGATCCGGTCGTAGTGCTGTCGGATCTCGCCGAATTCGTGAATTTCGTCACCCGCGTCAAGGTGGTGCCGGCGACCGCGGACAATGTCGCTTTCAGCGAGACCGAACGGCTGCGCGCGCGCGATTTCGCGACCAAGCTGTCGATGCGGGTGCTGTCGCGGATGTGGCAGATGCTGTTGAAGGGCATCGCCGAGACGCAAAGCGCCACAAGGCCGGCGGCAGCGGCGGAGATGGTGCTGGTGCGCATCGCCTATGCCGCCGACCTGCCGACGCCGGATGAAGCGATCCGGATGATCGAGCAGAACGGCGGCGCCGCGCCGGTCGCGACGTCGAGTGCAGCGCCACGTGGCGCTCCGACGCCGGCGATGTCGGGCTCCGCCATATCGTCTCCAATGGCGTCGCAACCGGCGCGTGCCCAAGGTCTAAGTCAAGGCCCGACCCTGGCTGCGGTCGGCAGTCCGATGCGGCCGCAGATGTTGACGCCGGCGCCTGCCCCGCAGGACTTGGCGCCGGCGCTTCGGCTGGCCAGTTTCCAGGAACTCGTCGCTCTCGCCGGCAAGAACCGCGACCTCATGACCAAGAGCGCGCTCGAGGCCGATGTCCGCCTGGTCCGGTTCGAGGACGGGCGGCTGGAGATTGCCCTGGAACGCAGCGCCCCGCGCGCGCTTGTCACAGATCTCGGACGCAAGCTGGAAGACTGGACCGGCCGGCGTTGGACGGTCGTTGTCTCCAACGAGCCGGGACAGGCGACCTTGCGCGAGCAGAATCTGCGCGCGAAAAGCGAGCGCGAACGGGCGGCGGAGGCCGATCCGCGGGTGCAGGAGGTGCTGGCGCGCTTTCCCGGCGCCAAGGTGGTCGAGGTTCGCAAGCTTGCCCCCGAGCCGCCGGAATCCGAAGCTAGCAGCGCTGTCGAGCCGGTCGACGAGTCCGATAGCGATGATCAAGAGATGTTCTAAGAGGACGTAAGCGATGGCCGACTTTCTGGGCATGATGAAGCAGGCGGCGCAGCTGCAGTCGAAGATGCAGGAAATGCAGGAGGAGCTCGGCAACCTCGAGGTCGAGGGTACTTCCGGCGGCGGCCTGGTCGCGGTGCGAATGACCGCGAAGATGGAAGTGAAGGGCATCAAGATCGATCCGTCGCTCGTGAAGCCCGAAGAGACCGAGATCCTGGAGGATCTCGTGGTCACCGCCTGCAATGACGCGCGCCGCAAGGCGGAGGTCGCGATGCAGGAGAAGATGCAGGCCATCACCGGCAAGCTCGGCCTGCCGCCGGGATTCGGCTTTGGTTAGTTCGCTAGGTGTGAATCGTTGAACTGATGGCCGTCGCCGGTCCCGAGATCGAACGTCTGATCCAGCTGCTTGCGCGCCTGCCCGGGCTTGGGCCGCGCTCGGCGCGTCGCGCCGCGCTGCATCTCATCAAGAAGCGCGAGGCGCTGATGACGCCGCTTGCGGCCGCGCTGCAGGTCGCCATCGAGCGCATCCAGGTCTGCAAGACCTGCGGCAATATCGACACGCAAAATCCCTGCACGGTCTGCACCGATCCGCGCCGCGACGGCGCGATGATCGTGGTGGTCGCCGATGTTGCCGACCTCTGGGCGCTGGAGCGGGCGAACGCCACGGCTGGCCGTTATCATGTGCTCGGCGGCACGCTGTCGCCGCTCGACGGCGTCGGTCCGCAGGATCTGACCATCGATGCGCTGGTGCAGCGCGCGCACGCGCCCGAGGTGAATGAGATCATCCTGGCCTTGAATGCGACGGTGGACGGTCAGACCACCGCGCACTACATCACCGACCTCCTGCAGGAGGCGAACGTCAAGGTGACGCGGCTGGCGCATGGCGTGCCGGTCGGCGGCGAGCTTGACTATCTCGACGAAGGCACGCTGTCGGCCGCGATGCGGCAGCGGACCCTGTTCTAAGCAAACATACGGAAGTTGATCGATGACGAAACGCGGATTCGGCAAACGGCTGGCTTTGGGCGCGATTCTGGCCGGGTTGTCAGCGCCGTTGGCGCTGGCGCAGCAGAGCGACGAGCCGCTCAAGGTCGGCAAGCCGATCAATGCCGGCGACGTGCTGTCGGGCGAGCTCAATGTCCTGAAGGTTCGCGGTGCCAAGCCCGGTGAGCCTGCCATGGCCTATCAGATCGCCAGCGAACCGCGTCGCTTGCCGCCGCCGAACGGGCTCTGCAATCTCGAGACCGGGCCGGAGACGTTTCAGCTGATCATCGCCAACAATGCGCAGGCGGCGCAATTGAAGGGCCTGCTCGGCAAGCAGATCGCGGTGAAGGTCGGCGAAATCGCCTGCGCGCAGGACGCCGGGCAGGTGAGTGAGGCGGTGATCACGAAATGGAGCTTGGTGAAGCGCTAATTCCTGGTTAGCTTGCGCCATGGAGCGATACGCCAGGTGCGTGCGTGACGGGAGGTCGCGGATGAAAGCCCTACCAGCGCTTGTCGTTGCCACGGCCCTTGCATCGCCGGCGGCCGCGTCCGAGGAGGGCGGTCAGGTCGATCTCGGTTACCCCAGTGTTGCCGCGGCGCTGGAGGGGCTACGCGCCAAACCGGGTACCAGGAGCTCAATGCAATCCGGTTGGACCGTGATCGAGGACAGCGCGGCCCTCACCGTCTGGTCATTTGTGCCGTCGGACCATCCTGCCTATCCCACCGCAATTCGGCGCCGGGTGATGCCGGAAGGAGATAACCTGTCCATTCAGATGGACGTGCGTTGCGAGGCCGAAAAGACGGCCTGTGACGCGGTCGTGGCTGAGTTCGAGCGGCTCAATGGAAAGGTGCGCGACGACCTCAAGCGATAGATCAGACTCGCATCTGGAGGCCGTCAAAATGTCGGCGCCGCTGCAGCCAGCCAAGTAGCACAAGACTCGGAATCGCGACCAGCACGCAGATCATGAAGAACAGCGGCCAGCCGGTCGCCTTCGCCACATAGCCCGCGCCTGACGACAGATAAGTCCGTCCCACTGCCGCCAGCGCAGTGAGCAGCGCATATTGGGTGGCGGTGTGCAGCGGGTTCTGACACAGCGCCGAGAGATAGGCGACGAAGATCACGGTGCCGATCGCGCTGGTGAAATTCTCTGCGCAGATCGCCAGTGCCAGCGCCCATTGGCTCACGCCGGTGATTGCGAGCCAGGAGAAGGAGAGGTTGGCGAGCGCCTGAACCACGCCGCTGATCCACAGGCTGGTGGCCAGTGAATAGCGCCGCGCCAGGAAGCCGCCGGCAAAGCCGCCGGCGAGCGTCGCGGCAAGCCCGACGCCTTTGACGATCGCGGCATAGTCGACCTTGCTGAAGCCGAGATCGATCACGAACGGCGCCGTCATGGTGCCGGAAAACGCGTCGGTGAATTTGAACAGCACCACGAAGGCGAGCGCGGCGAACGCGTCCTTGCGGGCGAGGAATTCCGAGAACGCGCCGCTGGCGGCGTGGATCACGCGGACGATTGCGGTGTCTGCGGCGGTGGCGGCCTCGGCCTGCTTGGATTGCGCGGGCTCGGTCGCGAGCAGCGCGGTGACGGTGCCGATCAGCACCAGCCCGGCCATGACGATGTAGCCCCACATCCAGGACGACGGTCGCGGCAGGCCGCTGCTCTCGAATGCCGAGACGACGACGAGCGCGCCGGCGGTCGAGACCAGCATGCCGATGCGGTAAGCGGCGACATAAGCCGCCATGCCTGCGGCCTGCTCGCTCTCGGGCAGGCTCTCGACCCGGAAGGCGTCGACCACGATGTCCTGGGTCGATGAGGTCGCAGCGACCAAGAGCGCCGCGAGCGCAACCATGAACGGCGCGCGGGCGGGATCGGTCAGGGCCAACAGCACGATCGATCCGATCAGCAGCATTTGCGCAAACACCAGCCAGCCACGGCGACGGCCGAATGCGGCTGTGAAGAGCGGGACATGCAGCGCGTCGACCAGCGGCGCCCACAGGAACTTCAGTGTGTACGGAGTTCCGACCAGAGCGAAGAGTCCGATGGTACCGAGATCGACGCCGACCTCGCGCATCCAGATCTGCAAAGTCGAACCGGAGAGTGCCAGCGGCAGGCCGGAGGAGAAGCCCAAGAACAGCACGATCAGCACGCGCGGCTGCAGGTAGACGGCCACGCTCTCGCGCCAGGTGGGGGCGGGGGCGTCGGCGGCGCGGGTGCCATTGTCAGCGCTGATGTCGGATGCGGTGTTGGGCAGGGTCATAGAGTCGTCGTAGCAGATTTGGGCCGGGAGCGCTTCCCCACTCTCCACTGTCATCGTCCGCGAAGGCGGACGATCCAGTACTCCGAGGCGGCTCGGTTGACCGCAGACGCTGCGGCGTACTGGATGCCCCGCCTGCGCGGGGCATGACAGTGTTTGTGGGTATGAGTGCGTCTAAAGACCGGCGATACCTGGATAGAGATCATCCCAGTTCGGGTTATTCTCCTCGATCAACCGGATCTTCCATGCGCGATTCCATTTCTTCAGCCGCTTCTCGCGCCGAATTGCATTCTCTGGATCGTCGTATTGCTCGAAGTAAACGAGCCGTAAGGCGTCGTATTTCTTCGTGAAGCTGCCGATCAGTTTCGATTTGTACTCGGCCACGCGGCGAACGAGATCGTTCGTGACGCCGATGTAAAGCGTGCCGCCGATCTTGCTGGCGAGGATGTAAACGTAGAAGCTGCATACGCCCATCTGCGGCCTCTGGAATACTGGATCGTCCGCCTTCGCGGACGATGACACCGTATGTGGAGGAGCAGTTCCTTCAACGGCGGCGGATCACTCCCCCGCCTGCATCCGTCCCGCCAGCGGAAACAGGTCGGGTGCCGCACCCGGCGCAGCCACGATCCGTGGGGCTTCGACCGGGGCGTCGGTCTTGCTGAAATCGAGCTCCTCGATCCGGCCGGCGCGCTTCTCGATCTTGTCGGCGGAGATGAGAATTTGACGAACGTCCTCGTTGACGTCGCCAAAGTGCTTCTGCAGCTTGAGCACGCGCTCGCGCAGGCGGCCGAGGTCGTCGCCGAGATGCATCACCTCGGTGCGGATCTGGTCGGCAGCGTCGCGGATGCGTGCGTCCTTCATGATCTGCTGCATCACCTGGATCGCGAGCATCAGCAGCGACGGCGACACCAGCACGACGCGGGCGCGATAGGCCTTCTGGATCACGTCGTCGAAGCCGTCATGAATCTCGGCATAGACCGATTCCGAGGGCACGAACATCAGCGCGGTATCCTGGGTCTCGCCGACAATCAGGTATTTCTCCGCGATGTCGTTGACGTGCTTCAGCACATCGGCGCGCAGCCGCTGGCAGGCGAAACGCTTTTCCTCGTCGCTGCGCGCGTCGTGCAGCGCGGTCACGGCCTCGAGCGGGAATTTCGCATCGATGCAGAGCGGGCGCGCATCCGGCAGGAACACGACGCAATCCGGGCGCTTGCCGCTCGACAGCGTGTACTGGAACGCGTAGCTGCCCTTCGGCAGCCCGTCCTGGACGATCGCCTCCATCCGCGCCTGGCCGAAGGCGCCGCGCGCCTGCTTGTTGGCGAGCACGTCGCGGAGCGTCGTCACCTGCGTGGTCAGCTCGGTCAGGTTCTTGTGCGCATGGTCGATGATGCCGAGCCGCTCATGCAGCACGCGCAAGGACTCCATCGTGTGGCGCGTGGTCTGCTCCATCGACTGGCCGACCCGGTGGGTCACCGAATCGAGCCGGTCGTTGACAGTGCGCGCGAGCTCGGTCTGGCGGCCGGCAAGCACCTGCGCCATCGCGTCCACGCGTCCCGACGCCTCGCTCTGGGCCCGCAGCATCTCGGACAGGCGCTGCTCCAGCTCGTCGGCGCGCATCGCCTGCATCGTCGCAAGCTCCGCCCCACGCCGGCCGGAGCGGGCCACCGCCACCACAAGCGCAACAAGCAGCAGCAGCACCAGCGCGCCGAAGCCGGTCAGCGCGTCAAAGGCCCGGACCGGCAGGTCGCCGATCACGAAAACGACGGGGTTCATCGGGGTCATGGGCCCAATCTATCAGATTCGCGGATAAACAGGAACAAAATAAGAACATTTATGGTTAACGAACCGTTGAAATTCATGGTTAACGCTGACTTAAAATTCGTTGCTCGGGGACGGCCGGAGTGGCGGCGTTCAGATTGACCGCGTGCTGCGGCGCGCTTAAATCGCGCGCCATGGCCCTCAGAGAAATCATCATCCTGCCGGACAAACAGTTGCGGCTGGTGTCCAAACCTGTCGAGAAGGTAACGCCGGAGATCCGGCAGCTGGTCGACGACATGTTCCAGACCATGTACGACGCGCCCGGGATCGGGCTCGCGGCGATCCAGGTCGCGCAGCCGGTGCGCGTCATCACCATGGATCTCGCCAAGCGCGACGAGAACGGCGAGGGCAAGGCCGAGCCGCGGGTCTTCATCAATCCGGAGATCCTGTCCAAGTCCGACGAATTGTCGGTCTATCAGGAAGGCTGCCTATCGATCCCCGAATATTACGAGGAGGTCGAGCGGCCCGCGCGGGTGCGGGTGCGCTTTACCGATCTGGACGGCAAGGTGCATGAGGAGGATGCCGAAGGCCTCTATGCCACCTGCATCCAGCACGAGATCGATCACCTCAACGGCGTGCTCTTCATCGACTATCTGTCGAAGTTGAAGCGCGACCGCGTGATGAAGAAGTTCGCCAAGGCCGCCAAGCGGGCGGCGGAGTAATGAATACGGCGAGCCGACCGGCTCGCGCGGTCGGCTCTCTCCCCCCTTGTAACCCTCCCCCACAAGGGGGGAGGGAACGCATCGAGCAAGCAGCATGCCCCTTCGCCTGATCTTCATGGGCACGCCGGATTTCGCCGTGCCGACCTTGCGCGAACTCGCCGCTCACGGCCATGAGATCGCGGCCGTCTATACCCGCGCGCCGAAGCCGGGCGGCCGCCGCGGGCTGGCGCTGCAGCCGACTCCGGTGGAGCAGGAGGCGAGGCGGCTCGATATTCCTGTGCTCACGCCGAAGACGCTGAGAACGGACGAGGCGCTCGCAGAATTTCACGCGCACAACGCCGACGCCGCCGTCGTCGTGGCCTATGGCATGATCCTGCCGCAGCCGATTCTCGATGCTCCCAGGCTCGGCTGCTACAATTTGCATGCCTCGCTGTTGCCGCGCTGGCGCGGTGCGGCGCCGATCAATCGCGCCATCATGGCAGGCGATGCCGAGACCGGCGTGATGGTGATGAAGATGGATGTCGGCCTCGACACCGGCGACGTCGCCATGGGTGAGCGCCTCGCGATATCAGATGCGATGACGGCCTCCGACCTGCATGACCAGCTCGCTGCAATCGGCGCCGGGCTGATGGGGCGGGCGATGGCGGCCTTGGAGCGCGGTGCGCTGACGCTGACCAGACAGCCTGAGGATGGCGTCACCTACGCGGCCAAGATCGAGAAGGCCGAAGCCAAAATCGACTGGGCGAATTCCGCGCATGCGGTGCTGCGCCACATCCATGGCCTGTCGCCGTTTCCCGGCGCCTGGAGCGAGGTCGAGGTGGATGGCGAAGCGGTGCGGGTGAAGATCCTGCGTTGCGCGCTCGCCGCCGGCGCCGGCACGCCGGGCGAGGTGCTCGACGACCAATTGACCATCGCCTGCGGCGAGGGCGCGATCTGCATCGTCGAGCTGCAGCGCGCCGGCAAGGCGCCGATGCAGGCCGCTGATTTCCTGCGCGGCACGCCATTGAAGCGCGGCGCCAGCTTTTCTTAAGACTGTCATACCCCGCGCAGGCGGGGTATCCAGTGCGCCGAAGCCTTCATTGTTGAACCGAGACGTCAGTGGATACTGGATCGCCCGCCTGCGCGGGCGATGACACCTTCGGGATGGCATGCCCCGCTACAAGCTCATCATCGAATATGACGGCGCGCCGTTCTGCGGCTGGCAGCTGCAGGAGACGCTGCCGTCGGTGCAGGGTGCGCTCGAGGCCGCGGTGCAGGCCACCTGCGGCGTGCCCACCCGCGTGCACGGCTCGGGGCGCACCGATGCCGGGGTTCATGCGACAGGCCAGGTCGCGCATTGCGACATCGACAAAGAGTTTCGTCCCGACCGTTTGCGCGATGCGCTGAATGCGCATCTGCGCCCGCACCCGGTCGCGGTGCTTGCCGCCGAGATCGTCCCTGAGACGTTCGAAGCGCGCTTCTCGGCACGGAAGCGGCACTATCGCTACCGCATCATGAATCGCCGCGCCAATCTCGCGCTCGATATGGGGCGTGTCTGGCGCGTGCCGAAGCGGCTGGATTCGGATGCGATGCATGAGGCCGCGCAGCGGCTGCTCGGCAAGCACGATTTCACCACGTTCCGTGATACGGAATGTCAGGCGAGATCCCCCGAGAAGACGCTCGACCAACTCGACGTCATCAGAGACGGCGACGCGGTGACTATCCTCACCTCCGCGCGCTCGTTCCTGCACAGCCAGGTGCGCTCGATGGTCGGCTCGCTGGTGTGGGTCGGGCAGGGCCGCTGGAACGCGGATGATCTTTACGCTGCACTTGCCGCGCGCGACCGCGCTGCCTGCGGTGTCGTCGCCCCTCCGGAGGGGCTCTATTTGGTGCGGGTGGAGTATTGAGGAATGTCCCGCCATGGAACTGCAGGTTTCGTCCGCCGGGCCGAATGGCTTTCCTAATTAGTTTCCGTTTCGTTTCGCCGGAGGGAGTTTCTTAACTCCAAATTGGAATCCTCGCTGCTATCCGTGAGCTCATGCTGCTGTTCAGCGAGGTCTGT
Source organism: Bradyrhizobium sp. STM 3843 (assembly GCF_000239815.1). GTDB lineage: Bacteria > Pseudomonadota > Alphaproteobacteria > Rhizobiales > Xanthobacteraceae > Bradyrhizobium. The sequence continues at coordinate 18,923 of NZ_CAFK01000336.1, forward strand.
CGTGCGCATTCGCCAAGTCTTCCTGCTATCTCTGCTGCTCGGGGCCGTGATCGGCCTGCTCGCAACCATGGTGTTCGCCTGGCAGCAGATGGCCTCGCTTCAGGCAGCCCGGACCGCGGGCAGTGATGCGCAGCTGCTGTCGGCGATGTTGCGGCTCCCGGAAAAGCTGAACCTCGAGCGCGCCATGGTCAATCCGCGCCTCGCATCGGCCAACGCGGCGACGGCGGACGAACTTGCATCGCTCCGGAAGGTCACCGGCGGATCGGATGACGCGCTGACCAAGGCGCGCGGTCTCGCGCAGTTGCCTGAGGATCTGGCGGCTCTGGATTCGATCGAGCAGAAGCTGCGCGCGCTGCGCGGGGCCGCCCTCGACGCCGTGGCTCAGCCCAAGACGGCGCGGTCCGAGGCGGTCGTCCGCGACTATGTGCCGCAGATGTTCACGGTCCAGGAAGCGACCGGCGGCCATGTCGACGTGATCGTGCGCCGGATCAATTCGGCCAATTCCGCCATCGGCCGGGCTGCCCGGCTGGCGGTGATCGGCTGGGACTTGCGCGATTGGGCCGGCCGGGCGACCACGACGTTCATTCGCGCCATTGCAACGAAGCAGCCGATGGCCGGAGAGGCGGCGGAAGCGCTCGCCACCTTCAAGGGACGCATCGACCGGATCTGGTCCACGGCGAAGATTGCGGCTGCCGATATCGACCAGAAGCCGGTGTACGCCGCCTTGGCCGAGGTCGAGAGCGGCTATTGGGCACGCGGCGGCGAGCTTTATGCGTCGCAGGTAGCGCCAAACCGGGGCAAGGTGCTCGATCTCGATCCCGATCAGTTCCTGCGTTCGATATTCCCGGTGCTCGACACGATCCTGCCGCTGCGCGATGCTGCGCTGGCCGAGGCCGTGCGCCAGAGCGAGATCGCGATCGCCGAGTCCCAGAGCCGTTTCGTGTTGGCGATGGCCTTGTTGCTGATCAATGTCGGCGCGGCCGCACTCGCGACGCTCTGGTTCAATGCCCGCGTCATCAAGCCTCTCAGCAACCTGACCGAACTGATCGGGCGCATCGCCGGTGGCGCACGTGACGTGGAGATTGCCTATCGCGACCGGACCGATGAAGTCGGCACGCTCGCCAACGCCATCGGCGTTCTGCAGGAGAAGTCCGCGGAGGCCGATCGGCTGGCGCAACAGGGGGCAGACGCGGAAGCGCGGCGCGACGCGCGCCGGCAGAAGGTCGAGGCGCTCACCCGCCGTTTCGGCGACGTCATCGACACGCTCTGTGGACGACTGAGCGAGGCGGCGAGCGGCCTGAAACAGTCGGCCGAGGCGCTCGACAACTCCGCCAGCACCACCGCGTCCCGCGCCACCACCGTGTCCGAGGCGGCGGCGCAGGCGACATCGGGCGTCAACACCGTGGCGGCGGCTTCCGAGGAACTCGACGCGTCGATGAAGGAGATCACACGGCAGATCTCGGAAGCTGCATCGGAATCGTCGAACGCGACCAGCCAGGCGCTCGACACCACCGACAAGGTCCGCACGCTGGCCGGCAGCGCCACGCGCATCGGCGATGTCGTGCAACTGATCCGTGCCATCGCCTCGCAGACGAACCTGCTGGCGCTCAACGCCACGATCGAATCGGCGCGGGCGGGCGAGGCCGGGAAGGGTTTCGCCGTCGTGGCTTCCGAGGTGAAGAGCCTGGCATCGCAGACCAGCAAGGCGACCGAGGAGATCGAAAGCCAGATCGTGGCGATCCAGAACGAGACCGGCAGCACGGTGGCCGCGATCGAGAAGATCGCCGCCGTGGTCAACACGATCAGCGGCGTCACCGGATCGGTCGCGGCGGCTGTCGCCGAGCAGAGCGCCACCACCCGGGAGATTGCCCGCAGCGTGCAGCAGACCGCGAGCGGCACCCGGGACGTCTCGTCGTCGATCGAATTGGTCTCCGCGGCTGCGGCCGACACCCGCGGTTCGGCCCGCTCGCTTCTCGACTCGGCTGCGAGCCTTGCCGGGCAGGCGACCGATCTGCGCCGCGAGGTCGACCAGTTCCTGTCGGAGGTGAAGGTCGCCTGATCCGGATCGGTTAGGCGAAATACCTGTCGAGAATGCCGCGATAGATGTTCGTCAGCGTCGCGATATCGGCCACCGCCGCGCGCTCGTCGATCTGGTGCATGGTCTGGCCGACCAGGCCGAACTCGATCACCGGGCAGTAGGACGAGATGAAGCGCGCATCCGAGGTGCCGCCAGTAGTGGATAGCTCCGGCTTGCGTCCGGTCACCGCTTCGATCGCGCCGACCGCGAGATCGGTGAAGGGACCGGGCTTGGTCAGGAACACGTTGGAGTTCGACGGCAGCCAGTCGATGTGGGCGCGGATGCGGTTGCCGCACGCCACTCTCAGCCGCTCCTCGACCAATGCCCGCAGCGATTCCTGGGTGTGGCAGTCATTGTAACGGATGTTGAATTTCGCCCGTGCGCTGCCGGGGATCACGTTGCTCGCCGCGTTACCGACATCGACGGAGGTGAATTCGAGGTTCGACGGCTGGAATTGCGCGCTGCCGCGGTCGAGCGGCTCGTCGGAGAGTGCGACGATCAGGCGCGAAATATCCGGCACCGGATTGGCGGCGCGGTGCGGATAGGCGACATGGCCCTGCTTGCCCTCGACGACCAGCGTGCCGGACTGCGAGCCGCGGCGGCCGATCTTGATGCAGTCGCCCATCACTTCCTGATTCGACGGCTCGCCCAGCACACAATGATCGAACGTCTCGCCGCGCTCGGCCGCCCATTGCAACAGCTTCACCGTGCCGTTGATCGAGACGTCCTCTTCATCGCCGGTGATGAGAAACGAGATCGAGCCCTTGCCGTCGTCTCGCGGCTTGCCGCCATGATCGCGCAGATAGGCGAGCGCGGCGGCGAGGCTGCAAGCGATGCCGCCCTTCATGTCGACCGCGCCGCGGCCGTAGAGATAGCCGTCCTTCACCTTGCCGGAAAACGCACCAAGGCTCCAGGCGCCTTCGTCGCCGGGCGGCACCACGTCGGTGTGGCCGGCGAAGGTGAGATGCGGCGCTTCGCTGCCGATCCGGGCATAGAGATTGTCGATGTCGGCGGTGCCCGGTTCCGAGAAGGTGACGCGATGCACCTCGAAGCCGGCCTCCCTCAAGAGCCGCTCGAGCACGCCGAGCGCGCCGGCATCGGCCGGGGTGACGGACGGACAGCGGATCAGGTCGCGGGCAATGGCGAGGGCATCGGTCATGCCCCCGATTAACATGCCAGTTTAGCTGCCCGCCAGTCCTGCCGAGTGGCGCCGCGGTCCAAGCGACGATCAGTCGCGTAACAGCTCGTTGATCGAGGTCTTGGACCGGGTCCGCTCGTCGACTCGTTTGACGATGACGGCGCAGGCGGTGGAGGGGCCGATCTCGCCGTTCTTCATCGGTCTGCCCGGCAGCGCACCCGGCACCACGACCGCGTATTCCGGCACCTCCCCGACGAACACCTCGCCGGTCTCGCGGTCGACGATCTTGGTCGAGGCACCCAGGAACACGCCCATCGACAGCACCGCGCCCTTGCGCACGATCACGCCCTCGGCGACTTCAGAGCGCGCGCCGATGAAGCAGTCGTCCTCGATGATCACGGGACCGGCCTGCAGCGGCTCCAGCACGCCGCCGATGCCGGCGCCGCCGGAGATGTGCACGCGCTTGCCGATCTGGGCGCAGGAGCCGACGGTGGCCCAGGTGTCGACCATGGTGGCCTCATCGACATGGGCGCCCAGATTGACGAAAGAGGGCATCAGCACCACGCCCTTGGCGATGAAGGCGGAGCGGCGCACGATCGCGCCCGGCACGGCGCGGAAGCCGGCGTCGCGGAAACGGTTCTCGCCCCAGCCCTCGAATTTCGAGGGCACCTTGTCCCACCAGGTGGCCTGGCCCGGGCCGCCCGGGATCACGCCCATGTCGTTGAGACGGAAGGACAACAGCACCGCCTTCTTCAGCCACTGATTGACGGTCCATTTGCCGTCGGTGCCGCGCTCGGCCACCCGCGCCGCGCCCTTGTCGAGCAGTTCGAGCGCGCTCTCCACGGCATCGCGCACCTCGCCCTTGGTGGTGGTCGAGATACCGTCACGTGCCTCGAAGGCGCTGTTGATGGTGGATTCCAGGGCGGAGAGGGACATCGATCGATCCTTGGATTGGGCGTGGCGCTCGTGCGGGAGCGCGTCAAATCGGCAGAACAGGGGTGGCTTTTTCGGAGTTTGGCTAGGGGGTGTCAAGTTTTGCTCTGCTGTCGTCACCCGCCACCGGGTCTCGCCTTTGGCGAGCCCGACGACAGGCTCCGGCGGGTGACCCAACATTCCAGAGACAGTCCTGACGAAGCGATAGGCCGCGGCGTACTGGATGCCCGCCTGCGCGGGGCATGACGGTCAAATCTTTGAGCTTATCCCGCCAGCCCCTGCAAGAACCTGGTCAGATCGTCGGTCACGTAGTCGACATGCGGATCGTCGCGGCCTTCGAGCTCCCAGTCCTCGCGGACCACCTCCTTGGTGCCGTCGGGCACCACCAGCACCGTGGTCATGCCGAGGCCGTGCGGCACCACCAGGTTGCGCGCGAGATCCTCGAACATGGCGGCTCGCGTCGGATCGACATCGTGAAGCTTGAGAAAGCGCTGATAGGTCTCCGGCGCCGGCTTCGGCGTCAGCTCGGCGGCGATGATGTCGAACACGCCGTGGAAATGCGACGTGAGGCCGAGGCGGGACAGCACCGCCCCGACGTGATCGACCGAGCCGTTGGTCAGGATCAGCTTGCGTCCCGCCAGCTTCTCGATCGCGGCTCCCATCGCAGGATTCGGCTCCAGCGGGGAGTGGTCGATCTTGTGGACGTAGGCCAGGAAGTCGTCGGCATGCACGCCGTGCTCGGTCATCATGCCGCGCATCGTGGTGCCATAGCGACGATAGTAATCCTTCTGGATGCGGCGGGCCTCCTCCGCTGACACGTTCAGCCAGTTGGCGACGAACTCGCCGATCCGCGCATCCACCTGCTGCCACAAATTGACGTGATGCGGATACAGCGTGTTGTCGAGGTCGAACACCCAGGTGTCGACATGATCGAAGGTGCGGGCTGGGTTCGTCATCGCTATCTCAAATGGTCATTCGGTGAGAGCTGGCACTACGTACTCCGTTGTCGTCCCCGCGAACGCGGGGACCCATACCGCGGAATCGATCAGTAAGGCACGGTGGCAGATGATCATCGACTCACAAAAGCCGGTGGTTATGGGTCCCTGCTTTCGCAGGGACGACAGCTGTGTTTGCGGCGACATCTCCAACGCAACACTGACGGGCAACGAAAGCCATCACGGCAGCGCGAAGCGCAGCGTCTTGCCGCCGCGGGCGATGTCGACTGCGGCAAAGCCGGTTGCGGTGAAGCCCCGGCTCAGGCAGTCGCCCTGTTCCGAGGTCTCGAACTTGCTCTCGCGGGTGCAGAGCTGGGTCAGGCCGCCCCAGTTCAACGGCTTGTCCTTGAGCTTGATGCTGCGGTTGTCGGCGTCGACGGCTTCCGCAAAGCTATAAACCTTCTTCGGCTGCCCGGTGATATCAGGATGCAGGCACTTGCCGGGATCGATGCGATACCAGCCGCGGCTGATCACGCTCCTGCCATCGTCGGTGGCCACCGCCGCCATCACCTTGTGCGGGGTGTCGTTGCACCAGGTCAGCCCGGTCGGCGAGGGCGCCTGCACTGCATCGACCATGGTGGAAAAGAAACTGGGCTGCGACACGATGTCGGCCGACAGGTTGCGGCTCTTCAGGAACGCGGCCAGTGCTGCTTGCGTCTTCGGCCCGTCGACGCCATCGATCGGCGCGGCGTCGTAGCCGGCGATGCCGAGCAGCCGCTGGATCCCGGCGAGCCGGGCCTGCTCGTCGTCATATTCCGCGCTCTCGGCGAGGTAGGCGACCAGAGTGCCGTCGTCCGTCTTGGTCGGTGTGATCTGGGTGAAGGGCGCCGGCGTCTGTCCGGTCCGGCACTGCCGCGCCGCTGCGATGATGAAATTGTCTTGCGCGACACAGAGCGTGTCGTTGCCGTTTTCCGGGATGGGCGAGGCGCCGTAGAGGCTGAGCGCGCGCGCATGCAACAGGATGCGGTCGGCGGTGAGATCGCCCTGCAGCACGACGCGGCAGGTGGCGGGATCGATCCGAAACCAGCCGCGGGTCGCGGTGGCCGACTTCTCATCGACGCCGATCGCGGCCTCGACGACATAGCTCATGCGGTTGCAGAGTTTGAGGTCAGCGGCGGCGGGCGCGGAGGTGAGAAGGGAGAGGATGATCAGCAGCGCGTACGTCAACGCTGCGGTCATTCCGGGACGATGCGGAGCATCGAACCCGGAATCTCGAGATTCCAGGTTCGCCTCTTCGAGGCGCCCCGGAATGACGATCCCATTTCGCACCCTCACGGTCTTCATCCGGCGACTGCGCTGCCCATCACTTGTGGATCAGCGTGCCCGTGCCCTGGTTGGTGAAGAGCTCGAGCAGCACGGCGTGCTGGACCTTGCCGTCGAGAATGACGACCCCCTGCACGCCCTGTTCGAGCGCGTAGATGCAGGTCTCCACCTTCGGGATCATGCCGCCGGAGATGGTGCCGTCGGCGATCAGTTTGCGCGCATCCGCGATCGACAGGTCGGGGATCAGCTTCTTGGACTTGTCGAGCACGCCCGGCACGTCGGTGAGCAGCAACAGCCGCTTGGCCTTCAGCGCGCCGGCCACTGCGCCGGCAAAGGTGTCGGCGTTGACGTTGAAGGTCTGGCCCTCCTTGGAGGTGGCGAGCGGCGCCAGCACCGGGATCAGCTCATAGCCGATGATCTGGTTGAGCAGCGTGAGATCGACCTTCTCCGGCTCGCCGACGAAGCCGAGATCGACCACCTTCTCGATGTGGGAATCCGGATCGACCATGGTGCGCGTCGCCTTGACCGCGCGGACCATGTTGCCGTCCTTGCCGCACAGGCCGACCGCCTTGCCGCCGGCCTCGTTGATGTAGCCGACCAGCTGCTTGTTGATCGAGCCGGCCAGCACCATCTCGACGATCTCGATGGTGGCGGCGTCGGTGATGCGCAGGCCTGCGGCGAATTCCGAGACGATGCCGAGGCGCTTGAGCATGGTCGCGATCTGCGGTCCGCCGCCATGCACCACCACCGGATTGATCGCGGTCTGCTCCAACAGCACGATGTCGCGGGCGAAGGCCTTCGCCGTCTCCTCGTCGCCCATGGCATGGCCGCCATATTTGATGACGATAGTTTCCTCGTCATATTCCTGCATGTGCGGCAGCGCTTCCGACAGGATGCGGGCCTGATCGAGCGGGCTGATATGGGTCGCGTCGGTCATGGGAGACAATCTCGCTGGCGGGGAAGTCGCCGCCTTCTAGCCGATTGCCGCAGGCGGCGCAAAGCGGCCGTCACCCGCGGCGCGGCCACAGCGCGCAGACGGTGATCGACAGCCAGCTCACGATCAGCAGGTTGCCGCCGATCGGCGCGGCAAACGGAAACAGCCGCTCGCCGGTGAAATGGCGCATGGCGAGATCGCCCGCGAACAAGACCGAAGCGACCACGAAGCCGGTGGCGGAGATCAGGCCGACGCGGCCGTGCACGGCGCCGCGTCCAGCCAGCGCGACGGTGGCGAGCACCGCGGAGGCATGGAACAGCAGCATGTTGGAAGCAGGCCCGAGCCGCGAGGCGTCCGCAGCGTGGGCGGCCAGGGCCGCGAGCGCGACGCCGGCGGCGCCCATCAGCCCGGCGCAGGCAACCAGAATCCGCGGCCACCGGCTCATGCGCCACGCTCCCGCAACAGCCGCGCCATCGCCGCGCGCAGCTCCGCCATGCCGGTGGCGGCGCGCGAGGAGGTCGCCAGCACCTGCGGGAAGGCGGCCGGATGCCTGGCCAGCGCCGCCTCGGTCTCGGCCACGCGAGCGGCGAGCTCCGCCGGCTTGATCTGGTCGGCCTTGGTCAGGACCAGCTGGTAGCTGACCGCGGACTTGTCCAGCGTGGTCAGCACCTCCTGGTCAACCTCCTTCAGCCCGTGCCGCGCGTCGATCAAGACGTAGACTCGGGCGAGGCTGGCGCGTCCCAGCAGGAACTGGTGGATCAGCGCGGTCCAGGATGCCACCTTGGTCTTCGGAGCAGCGGCGTAGCCGTAGCCGGGCATGTCGACCAGCCGAAGCGGGACCTTGTCCGGCCCCTCGAAGAAGATCAGCTCCTGGGTGCGGCCGGGCGTGTGCGAGGTCCGCGCCAAGGTGGTCTGGCCGGTCAGCGCATTGATCAGGCTCGACTTGCCGACATTGGAGCGGCCGGCGAACGCGACCTCCATCGCTCCCATCGGCGGCAGCGCCGCGATCGAGGGCGCCGCGTGGGTGAAATGCCACTGGCCGGCGAACAGCTTTCGCCCTTGTTCGATCAGCTCGGCATCATCAGTGGCGCTGGTGGTCATCGTGATCTCAATCTCCGTCATGCCCGGGCCTGACCCGGGCATCCACGCCCTTCTTCCGCACGACCAAGACGTGGATGGCCGGGACAAGCCCGGCCATGACGGCTGATTAGTCTATCGAGGTCTCAACACGCTCATCTCTGACGGCTGAGAGTGACTCGCCGCGTCACGCCGCTTTCTTGAAAAACGCGCCGCGGATGTTGTCGAACAATTCCACCTTCACGCCGTTGCGGCGCATGATGACGCTCTGCTGCAGCACCGAGAGCGTGTTGTTCCAGGCCCAGTAGATCACGAGGCCGGCCGGGAAGCCCGCGAGCATGAAGGTGAAGATCAGCGGCATCCAGTTGAAGATGATCGCCTGCGTCGGATCTGGCGGCGTCGGGTTCAGCTTCATCTGGAACCACATCGTGATGCCCATGATGATCGGCCAGATGCCGAGCGCGAGATAGTGCCCGAACATCGGCAGCTGTGTCGGGTCGTAGTGCAGCAGCCCGAACAGCGTGAACAGGTTGGTCGGGTCGGGCGCCGAGAGGTCCTTGATCCAGCCGTAGAACGGCGCGTGCCGCATCTCGATGGTCACGAACAGGACCTTGTACAAGGAAAAGAACACCGGGATCTGCAACAGCACCGGCAGGCAACCCGCGACCGGATTGATCTTCTCCTTCTTGTAGATCTCCATCATCTCCTGCTGCTGCTTCACCCGGTCGTCCGGATAGCGCTCCTTGAGCGCGGCAAGCTGCGGCTGGATCGACTTCATCTTCGCCATCGAGGCGTAGGACTTGTTGGCGAGCGGGAAGAACAAGAGCTTCACCAGCACCGTCACCAGGAGGATCGAGATGCCGAAATTGCCGAAGAAGCGGTAGAAGAAGTCGAGCGCCAGGAACATCGGCTTGGTCAGGAAATAGAACCAGCCCCAGTCGATCAACAGATCGAAATGGTTCAGTCCGAGCGCCTGGTTGTAGCCGCCAAGCCCGCCGATCGGGAAGTTGATGCCGACGACGCCCGCTTCCTTGGCGCCCGCGAACAGCCGCGTGGAGACGGTGTTGGTGGCGCCGGCCGCGACCGTCTGCGCATCCTCCAGATAGTCGGTCTGGTAGCGGCGCAGATTGCCTTCGAGGCTGGACTGGTAGCGCGCCTGCAGGTGTGCATCGGTCTGCGGCAGCAGCGCCGCGGCCCAATATTTGTCGGTGATGCCGAGCCAGGCGTCGGTCGCGCTGAAGTTCACGACCTTTTCGTCGTCGATCTTCTTGTAGGTGAATTGCTGCAGGCCGTGCTCGCCGAGATAGCCGATCAGACCCTCATGCAGGATGTAGTAGCCCGAGACCTGCGGGGTGCCGTGGCGCGAGATCAACCCGAACGGATAGAGCGTCACCGGCGCGCCGCCGGTATTGGTGACGTCGTCCTTGATCGTGAACAGATAATGCTCGTCGACCGAAATCGTGCGGTGGAAGGTGAGCCCTGCGCCATTGTCGTAGGTCAGCGTCACCGGCGTCGACGGCGTCAGTGAGCCCGAGCCTTGCTGCTGCCAGACCGTGTTCTGGTTGGGAACGCCCACGCTCGAGCCCGCGCCGGCGACCCAGCCGAACTCGGCATAATAAGGGTGGGCGGTGTTGGAGGGCGAGAACAGCACGATCGCGGGCGATTTCGGGTCGACCGTCTCCCGATATTGCACCAGTGCGAGGTCGTCGATGCGGGCACCCTTCAGCGAGATGCTGCCGGCAAGGCGCGGCGTATCGATCTTGACCCGAGGAGTGGCTTCGAGCGCGGCGTCGCGCGGCACCACGGCGCTGCCGGCCGGGGCATTGGTGGAGGGCGCGCTGGGGGCGCCTGATGAGCCCGGCTGCGGCGCCGACGTCGACGTCTGCGGCTGCGATGTCTCCGGCTGTGCTGCCTGCTTCTTGGCGAGCTCCGTCTGCGCCTGTTGCGCGCGCTGCCGCTCCATCTGCGGCATGTTGTAGAAATATTGCCAGGCGATCAGGACCAGCCCGGACAGGACGACGGCGAGGATGGTGTTGCGATTGTCGGTCATCGTTCTTCTTGTCGTCTGGTCAGTTGATCCGGTTGGCGGGGCTTGGCAGGTGGCCGCTTGGAACGCGGCTCGCCCTGCGAGCGAGGCGGCCGATCGAGCCTGCCCAGCGCGGTCGTGAGATCGTCGAACATGGTCGAGAAGTCGCGCGTGAGCGCGTCGCGCCGACCGACCAGCACATAGTCACTGTGCGGCCGCATCGACAGGGGATCGAGCCGTTGCACCAGCGCGCGCAACCGCCTGCGGATGCGGTTGCGCTCCGTGGCGGTGCCGTTCTTCTTGGTGACGGTGAAGCCGATCCGGATCGGGCCCTGGTCCTGGCGTTCCCGCCGCTGGACGACGAAGGCAGGGCTGCTCGCCCGCACGCCATCGGCAACGGCGAGGAAGTCCGCCCGCTGCCGCAGCCGATCCATGATGGAAATCTCCGGGGAGAGACGCCCTGGCTTCAGGCGCTCAGACGCTTGCGACCGCGCGCACGGCGGGCGGCGAGAACCTTGCGGCCCCCGGTCGTGGCGAGGCGCGCGCGGAAGCCGTGACGGCGCTTGCGCACCAGTTTGCTGGGTTGATAGGTCCGCTTCACGGGTCAATCTCCGCTGACGGGCAAGTTGCCAGAAGGCAATCTGCCTGTATAAATTGTCGAGGATGTCCGGTGATGCTGCCAGGCCCAAAGCAGGCCGCCGCCGGCCCAGGAATCGAGCCGCCCCCGGACAAGCCGGAACCATCGCGGACAGTTGGCGCGGCTTATACGGGAGCGACCTGTTCTCGTCAATCGTGCGGCGGACCATCTGCGCGAAGCCTGCACGGGTGCCGAATGGGGCGTGAATAGAACCGATTTCCCGGGGTTTTCGGGGGAGGGGTGGTTTCCATCTGGCCTTCAACATAGGTCAGTGGAACCGGAACATGAGCGATCCGTAATTTGACGGGGCCTGGGGCCGGGCTCCATGTTGCGGAACGGTAAGGGTTGGGATCCCTCGTGAAGGGCGACACGTGCCAGAAACCGACGACCAGCCGATCATAGAGCGCCTGCGGCCGAAGCGGTCGCGCCGGCTCGGGCTGTCCGGAAAGCTGCTGCTGTTGACCATTCCGCTGGTCATGATTGCGGCCGTGCTGATCTATGTGCCCGCGATCGCCAATTTCTGGACAAACCGCCTCAATGACCGGCTCGCCGCTGCCAATACCGCAGCCCTGGTGCTCGATGCGGCGCCATCGGGAATGGTGCCCGATTCGCTTGCCCGCCAGATCCTGACCTCGATCAACGCCCGCGCGGTCGCCATCAAGATGGGCCAGCAGCGGCGGCTGCTTGCCAGCGCCGACCTGCCTGCAGCCATCGATCATGACTTCGACATGCGCGACATGACCGCGTGGTCCGCGATCGTCAATTCGCTCAGGACCATGACCGAGCGAGGCAACCACGTGATGCGCGTGATCGGGCCGGCGCCCGGCCGCGCCCAGTTCATCGAGGTGGTGACCGACGAGAAGCCGTTGCGGCAGGCGATGTATCGCTTCTCGCGCAACCTGTTGGGCGTCTCGCTTCTGCTGGCCGTGCTGACGGCCGCGCTGGTCTATCTCGCGCTTCATTATCTGTTCGTGCGGCCGATGCGGCGATTGACCGCAAGCCTGGTCGGCTTCCACGAGAATCCGGAAAGTGTGGCGCGGATCATCGTGCCGAGCCAGCGCAGCGACGAGATCGGTGTGGCCGAGCGCGAGCTCGCCGACATGCAGCGCGACTTGGTGTCGATGCTGCATCAGAAGAGCCGTCTCGCGGCGCTCGGACTGGCGGTGTCGAAGATCAATCACGACCTGCGCAACCTGTTGGCCTCGTCGCAGCTGTTGTCCGACCAGCTCGCCAGCGTGCCCGATCCGCGGGTGCAGCGCTTCGCGCCGAAGCTGATGCGCTCGCTCGAGCGCGCCATCGATTTCTGCCAGTCGACCCTCTCCTACGGCCGGGTCCAGGAGCCTGCGCCCGATCGCCGCATGGTGACGGTCGAGTCGGTGGTGACGGAGGTGCGGGAGACCGCGGGGCTGTCGCCGACGACGTCGATCACCTGGGTGGCCGCGATCGAACGCGGCCTGGAGGTCGATGCCGATCCGGACCAGCTGTTCCGGGTGCTGCTCAATCTGGTGCGCAATGCCGCGCAGGCATTAGAGAGCCAGGCGGCCGACGCAGGCGTCCGCCAGATCCGCGTCAGCGGCCGCCGCGAGGGCGCCGTCGCAATCCTCGAAGTCTCGGACACCGGGCCTGGCGTGCCGGCCAAGGTGCGCGAGCACCTGTTCGAAGCGTTCCGCAGCGCCGGGCGTCCGGGCGGCAGTGGGCTCGGGCTTGCGATCGCCGCCGAGCTGGTCCGCGCCCATGACGGCGAGATTCAGCTGGTCGAGGGCACGCTGGGCGCCACCTTCCGCATCGCCATTCCCGATCGCCCAGTGGAGTTGCAGAGCGTCCGCAAGGAGCGGGCGCGCGCCTGAGCCGTGCTGCCGCGAGAACCCTGCGCCCCTGCGCCCGACGAGGTCGCCAAAGATCTCCTGCCGTCGGTCCGCAAAGGTCCGACCAACTTTCCTTGTGTTCGGTGCTGCCCATTCCGTCATTCCGGGGCAATGCCGAAGGCATTGAACCCGGAATCTCGAGGTCGTCGGACAAGGACAGCGTCCCATTGGCTCCGCCCAGCATTGGTCAGCGGCTAACTCCCTGACACCCGTGGCTCGAGCCGTCCCCGGTCCGGCCGTCCCGCAAAAATCTGCGCCAAAATCCGTGCCTGCCACCTTGCCAAGCGCGTCCTGAGCCGTTAGTCAGGTGGCCTTTCGCAGGGCCCTCCGGATTGCGGACCGGCCTTTTCGGGCGTTCAGCCCGAGACCACACGCGAAAAACGCGCCCGTAGCTCAGCTGGATAGAGCATCAGACTACGAATCTGAGGGTCGGACGTTCGAATCGTTCCGGGCGCGCCATTTGATCTCGGGCTGGAATACAGGGCCTCGATCACTGCGACCCTTGAGGTGGTCGCCGCGCCAGATGCAAGTTTCTGGCCTTGTCGAGATTCTGAACTCTTTCCAGCGCGGCCGCGCTCGGCAACAAGGCCGAGGCGAGGTCGGCCTCCGTGAGATCGGCACCGGCCAGATTTGCGTTGGACAAGTCGGCCCCGGAAAGGTCGGCGCGGGTGAGGTTGCAATTCGAAAGATTGGCGTTCTGCAGCTTTGCGAATTCGAGATCGGTACGCGAGAGATTGGCACCGCTCAGATCCGCATTCCTGAGATCGGCGGATTTGAGCACGCCACGCATCATGCCCATAGATTGGTTGCGCATGTCAGCACTCAGATCGGCGCCGACAAGCTTGGATCCGATCAGGCTGGCGCCGGAAAGGTCGGCAGCGATGCGCGCGCCGCTCAAATCGGCACCGCCGAGCTTGGCGCGTTGCATCTGCGTGCCGAGCAGCGAGGCCTTTGCGAGCGACGCTCCCGTCAAATCGGCATCGATCAGCCAAGCCTGATTCAGAATGGCCCGATCGAGGCGCGCGTATTTCAGGTTGGTCCGGTTAAGCTTAACGAGCCGTAGATTGCCGTCGGAGAAGTCGAGGCCCGAAAGATCGAGGTGCGACAGCCGCGTTCCTTCCAAATCCAAAGACCGGTGGCCTGCCGCGCCTTGAGGCGCGCCTTTGAGCCGCACCTCGACCTCGGCACGCGTCATCTCCGAAGTCGACATTTCGGGGCTGTTGAGGTCGACGCTTCGCAGCATGTCCTGCGATACCGCCTCAACGGGATCAAACAGCACCGTCGTGAAGGATACCAAGGCAAATGCGAGACGAAACAGCATTGCCGTCTCTCCGCTCCCCGCGCACGTTCAGATGGTCGCGGATCTTCATCATGCGGACTTTAATCGACTGATCCAAGTTAAAAGCCCAAAGACAGGGCGTTCGGCGCAGGACATCTAATACAGGCGCATGCGCATCCCTGAGACTTGGGCGGCCGGCAACAGTTCCCTTATCGCCGCAGCCGTGCGGGAACCCTTTGTCGACCCGTATGTGGTCGACCTAGGTCGCGGTTAGTCACCTCGGCCCAAACCGCAGCCTAGGGGCTAAATGGCAATGAAGCGGCAATACTTCGCCCGACTCCAAACATCTCATTCACTCGTTGCTTGATCCGTTTGCGGTAGGAAGCCCCAAGCAGACCGACGAGCCCGATTGCGAGCATAGTCCAAGCAGGTGGCAGCGGAGTGGCTGAAATCCCAGCTGAAGTGAAATCAAAGCTGAATCCCTCACCGCTACTCATGACCTCGGAAAAGGCTAGCCTAATGTCATTAAATCCATTCACCAGATAAAAACTCAGGAGGCTATTGGAGAAGAAGGCTTGCGCAGCTGCCAAATCGGAGAAGGATTGGGAAACTAGTAGATTCCCATTGTCCAACAGCTCAAAATGTGCGCTGTCGAAGCCGGTCCCGATGGCATTACTTCCGGTTAGATCGAGCAGGAAGGGTGTGCCCCCTCCATAGAGGGAGAATGTCGCGGATTCCTGATACGTAAGTGCGTCCCCAAGTCCGCTGGCGCCCATCGAACCCAAAGCGAGTGTCAGAGCCCCCGAATTGTACGCACTCACTGCCGAGAAGCTCTGGCCTGCAACCAGGGCAGTGCTAGTAGGGATGCCGCTGCCTACCTGGGCCTGCGCAGTGGCCGCGCCAGCGGCACTAACTTGGCTACTGGAAGCAGCTTGAACTGTGACTGCATTCGAAAACGTCGTCCGAGCGGTTGCCAGTGCCTGTCCGCTAGAACCAGAGGCCGATGATCGCGCTGCAGCTAAGTTGCCATTAATTGTCCTAGCGATTGAAGTGGCGTTTGCTGCGCCAGCAATGCCGACAGTGTTCGGACCATTGCAACAGGGAGAAAGGACACCCCCACTGCCACCGGTCGAGGTTGCGGTCGCGTTTGCAACTCCGCCCTGCATCGCCGTTGAAACGGCTATTGAAGTCGCCATTCCACCATTGCCGCTGGCCAACCCGAGCGAGGAAGATCCTATTCCGCCGGTTGCATTTGCAATTGCTGGCCCTCCGTTTGCGGCGCTTGCAGTCGCCGAAGCCGCGCCTCCATTGGCCGCGGCGATGTTTTCCGCCAACCCACCATTGCCCCCGGTCGCGATCGCGATTGCTGCTCCACCTCCCGTTGTTTCAGCGTTCGCGGATGCCGCGCCTCCTGATCCGGCCGAAATTGCCGAGGATCCGCCGTTTCCACCGGAGGCTTTCGCGATTGCGATGCCTCCACCAGTTGCGCCGGCTGTTGCAGCAGCAGCACCTCCAGCACCGGCTCTGACTCGAAGGTTGTCGCCACCGTTGCCACCAGTTGCCGTTGCCGTTGCCGTCCCAGCGCTTGAAGTACTGGAATTGGCCATAGCGGTAGCCGTACCTCCGTTCCCGCCGTTTGGAGAGAAATCGGTGGCTCCGCCATTGCCTCCAGTTGCGGCTGCAGTCGCAGAACCGCTCGCCAAGCCAACCGCATTGGAAATTGCAATAGCAAAGCCACCGTCGCCACCGTTGCCGCGTTCAGACGTTCCGCCATCCCCGCCCTTCGCGGTGGATAACGCGTTGACTGGCGCTCCATTGGTTGCTGTTGCCGTCGCGCTTGCGCTCGCGCTGCCACCGTTGCCGCCACTACCTGACGATCCTGGCCAGGCACCGGCACCGCCAAAGGCGTATGCGGTCGAATTAGCACCACCATTTATTCCGCTATTGATGGCTGTCGAGTTTGCGACCGCACTGCCGCCATCTCCGTTACCGAGGAAAAGAGGATAAGAAGCGCCCCCTCCCATCGCTTGCGAGAATGCACTTACGCTGCCACCGATAACCGAGCTGCTCGCCGTGGTTTGTGCGTTGGCCATGCCATTAGGACCTCCGAAATATACTCCTTGTCCCATTCGACCGCCCACCGCATAGGTGCTGAGATTGTAACTTAGAGCACCGAAGGGGTTAGTGCCCACCAGCGTACTGCTCGCATTGCCTCCCGCCCCTCCAGCCTCCCCATTACCCCCATTTCCGCCGATGGCCGTTTGAGTGAGGTAAAGTGCGCCGCTCGTTGCGCCACCAACTGCGTCGTTCGCACCGCCGTTGCTCGAAAGGCTCACGGATGCCCCATTGCCGGGAGAATATCCCATGCCGCCGTCGCCGCCAATCGCAGTGCCCGAAACCGTGACGGTGCCGCCATTTGTGGAAATGCCAAATACTGCAGGGCCGCCCAGACCTGCACTCGACAGTGTAGCCGAACCTCCATTGCCGCCGGCATTGGTGATAGGGGCGCCGCCGCCACCATTCCCTCCAGTTGCTACCGCGGAGATATTCACCTGCTGTATTCCTATGGCAGTCGCTTGCACGTTAGCGTTGCCACCATTCCCGCCTGTGGCAACATTTTGTGCTGATCCGCCATTGCCACCCGTAGCACTGGAGAAGACAGTGGGATTCTGAGCCCCAAGTACGATCGCATTTGAGTTGGCATTCCCTCCCGAACCGCCGTTGCCGTTGGGACTACCGGCGCCGCCGTAGCCACCTGCGCCCCCTGTACTCACCGCAGAAGCGGAGCCAATTCCCGAGCTGCTTCCTGTAGTGGTAACCGCAAGCGCCGTCGCGCTTCCACCCGCGCCACCATTGCCTCCAGCAAATCCTGTATCGCCAGCGCCTCCAGCACCACCGGCTCCTCCTGTCGCGTTTGCCGTGTTGCTGAAATCGGCGTTCGGCGGAATTATCGCAACGACTGAGCCACCCGCCGTTCCGTTGGCCCCGGGCGCGGCCAATCCGATCAAACCTCCCATCCCGGGGAGACCAGTAATGTCCAGTGTGGCGGCCTTCGCAGTGCACGCCAACGACAGGCAAGCAATAGAAACGAAAATCAAAGATGATTTTACCACTATCACCCCCCGAAATTCGAAAAATATATCTTTATTCACGCCTCTCGCGGTGATTGAGTCAAGAGTGGACTTCTAATGCAGGCTCAGAGATGAAAAATCTGCAGCAGCACTAGGGGCTGCCCATCGCAAGACGCTCGTGGTATGAGCGGTACCCACCATTTCAAGTGCGACGTTCACAAGATCGATCATTGATCCTAGCCGCAAGGATTTCACCTCGCTGTGTTGGGTTATTAGTAGCATTGCTGGAGCAATGTCGATGCTAATTGGTATCGACCGGATGTTAGAGTTGTCTTGATCGGTGCCAGCGCGGGGACGATTTCAGACTTGTGGTCACGTGTAGAGAGCGAGGCCGAGTGCAATGTCATTGGATATCGCAGCTTTGCCGATTGGGATGCGTGGCGGGCTGCGGCATTGTGGCATCAGAGCGCCACGGCGAAGCAGTAGTGTCCGTCTTCATCGGCCGTGGCGCGCCAGTTTTTTACCTGCTTACGATAGCGCACGGTTTGAGAGAATGCATGCGCCAGCTCCATCAGCTTGCGCATGGGGTGTCGGGATCGGCGAATTTCCGGGCTCGATGCGTCATTTTTGACGTATACGTCCGGTGTCAGTCGAATACGCGAAAGACCGATCATCTCGGTGCGGCCCTCGTGCCAGGGCGAGAATGTCGCCGAGCCGATAGGGCGCTGCGTCGGAGCGTGGGCGTCGCATAGATCGGCGTGAAGTGGACCTAGCGATAGTCCCTGTTGTTGATCACCTTGCTATCCTTGCCTTCACCAGCGTCGGTCGGCATGCATTCGACCTGCACGAGGTCGGGATAGAGCTCCCAGGACCGAACCAGGAATTTCCTGCGGACACCGTAGGAGGTGATAACACAGCGGTTCAGCACCGGGCTGACCGCCGCCGCGACGTAGCCGGGATAAAATAGCGAGCCATGATGGAGGATACTCCAGATCTCATTGAACCAGGTCGAACGCACCCGGAACGTCACCGTGTTCTGCTCGGTGCAGGGCAGCGTCTCGCAACCGTAGACCTCGTGGATCTCCAGGCCTTCGGTTTGGGAACTGGAGACGTTCTGGGAGTTGGAAAGATACAGCTGCTCGTCGTGACGCACAGTGGCAAGGTACCAGGGTAGGGTCACAGTGACGGTCGCTGCGCCATAGACGAGGTAGCAGGCGGCGATCGTCGCGAGGATCATGATTCCGCCGCGCGCCTTGCTGAATTCCGGATCACCATAGGCGTCCTTGGCGTAGACGCAGCGCGCCCAAAGCGCGCGGTAGCGGGCGAACGCCCATCGCACGAAGCGGTAGATCCGCCAGGTGACCGGAGCGATCAACTGCAGGTAGATCCACCCGCAGGAGCGGACGAACTGCGACCAGAACCGGCCGAGCGCGCTCAGCTCTCGGTGGGCGCGCCCGACCTCGGACTGGTCATAGGATTTCTTGGCCTCATAGGCCTTGGTTTTGAAGTCGGACAGCGTCTTGTCGATGCCGTGCAGCAACGCATCGGCGTCGTTATGCGGCTTTTCTGTCATGGGCGATCCAGTTCGACGTGAAATTGCGGCTTGTGGCATCGAAGCCGATGTCGAGGGTGCCACTGAAGGTGGCGTCCGCCATCGTTTTCTCAACGATCATGGCCTCGATGCGTTTAATGCGGCCTGGCAGGCCGCGCGCTCCGATCTCGGGCGAATAGATCTTGTCGCAGAACTCCCGTAGCTGCGCTTCTGGGAAGCGCACGTCGATCGATTGCGCCGCGTAGAAGGCGTTGATACGTGAGATTTCGCGGAACACGATCTTCTCGATCGTGTCCATGTTGAGCTTGTGGAACAGGATGATGTTCTCGCGTCCCTCAAAGCGGTTCAGGAATTCCGTTCGGAAGGCCTTCTTCAGGTCGCGGATGGTGAGTTCGTAGGCCTCATCCTGGCTCAAGTCGCCGGGACCGGTACCGACCCTCAGCGCATGATCCGCGCCGATGTTGGTGGTCATTGGCATCACCACGTCGCCGAACTCGACCTTGCGGCCCAGGTTGTCGCGGCAGCGCCCGTCGTCGAGGATGTTGAGGCAGATGTTGAAGATGTCGGGGTGAGCTTTCTCGATCTCGTCCCACAGCATGACCTGATACGGATTGGCCCGCACCGAGTTGGTCATCTCGCCGCCCGCCGCGAAGCCGTCGTAGCCCGGAGGCGCGCCGATCAGCTTGGTGACGTCGTTCTTTTCCATGAACTCGCCCATGTCGTAGCGGTTCAGCGCCTTGTCGGTGTCGAACAGTGCCTCCGCCAACGCCTTGGAGACCTCGGTCTTGCCGACGCCACTGGCGCCGCAGAACAGGAACGGCAGCGGCCTGTCGGTGCGCCGCCCTCGTCGCCAGACTTTGACCGCACGATCGATATGATCGAGCACCGCGTCCTGACCGAACACGCGCCGCTTCAGTGAGCCATGGAGATTGAGCAGCTTGACGGCGTCGTTCTGCTTGAGCTTGGAGGCGTCGATGCCGGAGATCAGCGAAAATTCATCGATCACCATGCTTGCAGTGAACAGCAGCCGATCGTTGATCTCCTTCGTGACCGCTTTGTATTTCACCCGATTTTCGTCGACGGCCGCCTGCGTCCGCGCGATGTCGCCGCGCAGCTTGAGAATCTCGGGCGTCGCATAGCCGGACGCCCTGGCGATCAGATCGAAGTCGCCATCGCCGGTGGAGGTCTTGCCGGCGGGATCGTCGAGGTGCCGTTTCTTCTCCTCTTCCTCGAGCCCACGCAGTTGGGCCTCCATTTGTGCGATCGACTTCTCGCCGTCGCGTTGCGCCGCGTAGTAACCCTTGATCTTGGCCTGGTATTCGGCGAACTCGGCCTTATGGCGGGCGATGGCGGCGCGCACGGAGGCGGCCTTTTCCTGGTCTCCGGATGACGACCCGCTCTCCGTGAGACGCGCGAGCTCTGCCTCCAGCTCCGCGAGCAGTGGCGGCGTCGAATGCGCCCGCAGCAGATAGCGCGCCATGCCGCGGTCGAGCAGGGTACGGGTGCGCGCGGGCTGCGCCGCGGTGAGGCCCGTATCGAGTGAACGGTACTTGCTCGACATGTCGATGGCGGCCTTCACCGCAGCCGGATCGATCCGGACCTCGTAGCTCTCCTCGAGGTCCCTGGCGCCGTGCAGTGCGATCTCCTCGAGTTCAGCGCCGACCGGCTCGGTCAGGTCCATCAGCGTAAAGTGATCGCGGAAGTCGGAGTGACACTTAAGGACCTGTGTCAGGTCGGCCTCGCGCACCTCAAGGAAGACCTGCGTCTTCTTCGCCTTCACCATCGCCGTCAACGCGTTGACGATGTGCATCAGCCCACTGTTGCGCAGCGCATCGATCAGATCGAGCGTATCCTCCACGATCAAAACGCTATCGGGGGTGCGGTTCAGGGTCGCAAATATGGCCTTAAACTGCTTGACGATAGCGTCGTTGTCGCCGAGGCCGAACAGGCCGTCGGTGTCGAGCCAGAACAGCCGCTTATTGACGATGTCGAACGGTGCGTCGGGGTCGGACTTGCGCGCTTGAAGGGCCAGGGCCAGCGTGGTGATGCCGACGCCGCTCGGACCTGAGACGATCACGCTGTTGGATTCCATCCGCGTCAGGATGGTGCACAATTCCTCGAACTTCTCCGTGCGGCCAACCAGCTTGAAGTTCTTCCGGCTGGCGAGCTTCTCGCTGCCGGTGATCAGGAAGTTATCGGCCATTTCGGATTTCCATCAGTCAGGCTTGGAGGTGGGGAAGCGCGGACCGGCAGAGCCCGGTCCGCGGGCGGGGCTCAGAATTGCCCGAAAGTAATTTCCTTGTCGTCGACCGGTTTCGGCGCCACGGAAGCGGCCGACGCACCGGGACCCTTGGCGTCCAAGCCGATGCTTTCTTGTAGCCGCGCACGTACGGTGGCGGTGACATCGCTAAGCTCCCCGAGCCGGCTCTGGATGTTGGAGAGCCCGTCTTCTCGCAGCTTGTTGGCGGCCTGCAGCGATTCGGCGATGCTCGACATGGACTCGACCTTCTCCATGATCCGCTTGGATGCCTCGTCGACCTGCAGCGCCTGGCGGATGACCTCCTTGTTGGCTACGTCGTCTGTCACCGCATTCATCGCCCGCATTGAATCGCGCACGCTCTCCGAGGCCTCGTTGAGCGCCGAGTTGTTGAGCGCCTGGATGGTGGTGTTGAGGCTGGTGGCGACACTGGCGATGCCGTCGCTGGAGAGTTCGCGCAGGTTGACATTCTGCTTGCCGAGGGCGTCGTGGAAGGTGTTGGCGTCGACCGCGTCCTTCTCGAGATCGGCCACGGTCTTCTTGGTGCTCCGCCCGCTGTCCAGCAGATTGGTCACGTGACGTTCAAAATCGTTCTTCTTGCGCTCGCGCTCGAGACGGGCGAGGGTATCCTCGCCCTCCTTGGGGGTCGACAGCGCCTGAACCTTCTGCTTGTTCGCGGCGCAGGCGAGGTCTATGCCTTTGTCAAGAATCGCGACCACCGTGATCATCTGCGAATTGATCTTGACGAGCTTATCGGCTTGCCCCTCGATCCCTCCGAGTTCGTCGCGCAGCTCCGAGACCGTGACCTGCGACTTGTCGATGTAGTCGAGTGCCGCCTTGATGATGCCTTCGACGCGCTTGACGTGCTCGGGGCCGGAGATGTCGAGCATCTTGCGGACCTGGTCCTTCTCGGCCTTGAACTTGCCCTGCTTGGCGTCGTGCTCAGCCTTTTCCGCGATGATCGCCAGCGCCTTGTCGCGGCAGGTCTTCAGGTCATCCATCCGCTTGGCGATCAGGAGCTCCTTGGCGGCGATTTCGACCTGTGCGGATTTCTTGATACCGCCGAACAGGCCGGTTTGCGTCTTCAGCTTGGCGATGTCGCGATCGAGCATCTCTCTGTCGGAGGTAATTTGCCGCGTTTCAGATTCGGTTTCTGAAGTGCGGCGATCCCAATCAGCCTCGCGCTTGCGATCCTCCTCAATCTCCGCGAACGTATCCAGCACGACATTGTCGCCGGCGGTGCGCAGCGTGTAGAGCGCATCCAGATTGTCGACCAACGGCCGTATCATCTCGCGGAAGTCGAGGACGCCCTTGTTCATGTCCGCAAACGTCTGCTTCATCTTGGCAAAGACGGTCGTCGACGACAATTCGATCAGCTTGCGCTGCATCAGCGTGCGCTGCTGCGCCAGATATTCCTTGTAGGCCTCGAGCTGTTTGATCGACGCCTTGCACTCCTCGGCGAGGTCAGGCGAAAGCAGGGTTCCGACCTGGCGGCTGCGCTCCTCCGGAGTGGCTTCGGGATTGAAGACGATCTTCGCCACTGGATTGGCGGTGATGTCGACGGGCGCGACCTGCGTCGCCTGCTTCGGCGCCATCCGCGCCTTGACGGCCTCATTGACTGCGGTCGATTCCGCGAGTTTCGGGGATGCTGAGGTGGACATGCAGTCGTCTCCTGGTCTGGCGACTCCGTGAGGGAGGCGCATGGGCGGCGCAGGCGTCCAGGCCGCGTCGCGGAAATCGTCTTTAGGCGGCAAACTCGAGAAATCCGGCCAGCGCGGAACCTAGATGCGACCCCTCTGTCGCACAACCATAGGGAGGTTCAATTCGAACCGTTTAGCCAAACGAAGTTGCGACGTCCTTTATGCGTCGTTCTGCGTTTGCCGCGAGTTTCAGCCTAGAAGGAGGGCTCATTGTCTTGTTCTCCGATGGCTGCTGTCGCTTCGTCGCCGGTCTGGTTCGATTGAGTCTTCGGCTGCCAGTTCTGGATCGATGTGAGGCGTCCTCCGCATTAGTCGCTCCAGGAGCGCGCTTGGCTTGACGCCGGCGAGGTTTGCACGGCGATTTGAACAGAGGGCTGTCGTGCCGACTAAGAATTCACATGCAAGTAAGGTCTAGAGATTTGAATTTTCTTGTGAAATTCTTGCCCCTCTGTCTGCGGAGCGGGAGCTCCGGCCGGCTCGATCTGATTATTTCTGGCGAAAAATTATAACTTAATTTCAATGGTATATGAATTCGCGGTTTTATTCTGAATGGCGCGCCAGCTACTACAAGACACGCCACTGCGCCTCGGGGTAACCTTGGCCGCGCCATCGTCCGCCCTGGCGTCACCTTCTGGACGAATCCGCAAATCTGGCCTGAAGCACCTGAGAGCGGTTCTAGCGGCCGTGAAACTAAGGACTCGCCAGAGACAGAGACACCTGGACTGTCAATGTATACGGAGATGACGCATGAAACTCGCGCATGACGGCATCCAACTGTCCTTCGACATCGCCGGGGCGGGACCGCTTCAGTTCCTGTTCGTCCATGGCCTGGGCGGAGATCGCACGCATTTTGCACCGCAGATGGAGTATTTCGCTCGTCAAGGTCGGGCGTTGAATGCCGAGTTGCGGGGGCATGGTGAGAGCGACAAGCCGCAACAGACGTATTCGATCGAAGGCTTCGCCGAAGATCTCGTTTGGCTGTGCAAACGACAGCAGATTACAAAGCCGGTCATTGTGGGTCAAAGCATGGGTGGCAACATGGCGCTCGAAATCGCCGCCCGCTATCCGGACTTTCCTGCAGGCCTGGTGCTGCTCGATTCAGGGGTGCTCTTCCCTGCCTCAGCAGGGACAGTGTTCGCCGGGTATCTGGAGGGCTTAAGGGGCTCGGATTTTGCGGACGAGGTGCGGAAAATTGTGGCGGACTCCTGTCTGCCGACGGACAGGTGCCGCGCCCATGTTGAACAGACCTTTCTGGCGACGCCACAGCACGTGCTGGTGTCCACATTTACAAGTCTGTTTCCCTGGGACGTGCATCGGGCGCGTGAGTGCGCCCAGGCGTGCCGGGTCCCGGTACTCTACATCGAAGCGGCCCATCGGCTCGCGGATCTGGATCGTCTCGCGGCACTGTGCCCGCAATTGGTCACGGCCAAGGCCGTCGGCTCCGGGCATTTCCTGTCGCTGGAAGTGCCGGAGCAGATCAACCCGATGATCGACCGGTTTATCTCGCTCTACGTGCGGGAGCCCGGGTAGACTTCGTCGCGGCCGCGCAGTGCGAATGGCAATTGGCGGTCCGGTCGTGCGTGCGAACCGCCGAGACGAACGCGCCATCCCCGCTCGGCCATGCTTGCCCTATTCGGCGGTTCGGGAGATGACCTTCTCCGAGAGGTCATTTAAATAAGCTTGTAGCTCTTCGATATTTCCGAATTCTTTGAAGTCTCCCCGATCCAGCGCAGCGACGCCGACGCGAGCCGCTGCTTGCAGGGCTTTCAGCTTGCTCGCATCCTCCGCCTCGCGCTGCTCCACGAGCCGCAAACCATCGCGCAGCACTTCACTGGCATTCTGATAGCGGCCAGACTTGACGAGAGTCTCTGGGAGTTCTTCCTGACGCTCCGTCAGCACGACATTTCTGATGGGCATTGGCATCGTCCCCGGGGCATTCGAAAGCGAATCCATATGGCATATTATGCGATACGGATTTGATCGCCTCGACCCGAGTGTTGGTGCGCACCCTTGGCAGCAGCCGTGCCGCTCAAGAGCTGACTTGTATCTGACCGGCATGCCCTTCAAGTCGGAACGAAGCACCGTTGATCTGCTCGATTAGATCCGGAGACTCTCTATCATCCCGCATGCATGCGCCAGCTCCGTCAGCTTGCGCATGGCGGCGTCGGGATCGGCGAATTTCCGGGCTCGACGAAGACGTCATTGTTGACCTGTACGCCCGGTGTCAATCGAATACGCGATAGGCCGATCAGCTCGGTGCGGCCTTCGTGCCAGTTCCATACCAACTCGTGCACCACGTACATGACGACCGAGGTGATGGCGACGAGCCCGGCGGTGTTGCCGGCGGTCGCGATGTGCCCGGTGGTCCAGAAAGAGATCGCAAAAATTTCGGCGGTTCCGATCACTCGCCACGTCAGGGCCTTGGCGATCGCCTTACGCATTGGGATGCTCTCCTCGGTTTTATGAATGGTCCGAGTGTCCGCAGACCCTCACAAGTCGTGCGGTGCGCGCTTCTCGGAAGTGATCGCGCTGAACATGAAGGTTCCCGTTGGTCGTCATCGCTGAATGTCGGGGAGGTCCGTGGATTTGCGCCCGCGTCGACTGAACCTCGTCAGCGGGTTCTACCGGCCGCCCGACGGATCAACATCATAATCGATAAAATTTTACCGACAATTGAAACCAATTATTAACCTTACCGCGGTCGCGGCGGCCTCGCGATGAGGCGTGCCACCAGCCGGCGCGCATCTGTTCCGGGCTGCTTTGTTCGGCGCGGTGCTCAATCCGCCTTGCCGCGCTCTCTCTATCTCTGCCGCCAGCGCCACTCTCGCGCGGCCAACTGTTTCAGGGCGCGTGCTTCGGTGCGATCGCCTCGCAAACGACATAGTCCCGGCAAGACTGCGATCGCTTCACAAGGATCCAGTTCGCCATGAGACACCGCTTCGGAGCCACGGCTCTGGCGCTGCTCGCTATCGCCAGCGCCGCCGCGCAGGCCAAGGCCGAGCAGCCGGCGGATTACTGCCGGCGCGTCGGCAACGACGACGCACCCCGCGATCTGCCGCCGGACATGGCGCCTGCCGTAGCGAAGTTGTTCGAGCTCTCGGGCCCGGAGGAGGCGGCTGATGCGGCGGTCTATCGCTGCGCCGGCGGCAAGCCGCTCGCCTGTTATGTCGGCGCCAACCTTCCCTGCGCCAAGATCGCGACCTCGCGGACAAACGAGGCCGTCTCGCGCTATTGCCGAGAGAATCCGGGTGGCACGGTTCCCGCAGCCGTCTCCGGGCACGACACGTTGTTCGAGTGGCGCTGCGTGGGAAAGGATGCGCTGGCAGGCAAGCCCCTTTGGCATCTCGACGCCCGCGGCTTCGCTATCGAATTGTGGAAGCCTCTGCCATGAGGGGCGTCTTTAAGAAGCTGTCTCCGCGGACCTTCGTGCTGGTTTTCGCGGCGCTGGCCGGCTTCTGTTTCCTCGCCGGCGGCCGCGACGGGGTCGAGCGCATCCAAGTCCTGCGCGCCTACGAGCGCGCCGAGGGCGAGGTGACGCTCGAGTTGCGCCGTTCGAGCCGGATCGGCGGCGTCGGCCGCCGCTCGCCTTATCGCGCGCCCGCCGACGTCTTCGACTACGCACCGCTGGTGCGCTTCGAAACGGCGCAGGGCGGCGTCGTCACGGTCGCCGGAGCGGTCAGGTCCAGCCTCGTGCGCTATCAAGTGGGCGAGAAGCTGCCCGTGTTTTACGACCCGCGCGATCCGCAGCAGGCCGTGGTCGGAACCTTCCTCGAATTCTGGACGCCGATTCTTGCCTGGACCGGGTTCGGCCTGGTCTGGGGGCTCGCAGCCTATGGCGCCGAGAGGCTCATACAGGCCGGTCGCGACGACAAGCGGCATCGCGCGAAACACGTCATCGCAAGCGGCGAGACTGGATGACGGCTTTCGCCGGCACACGGCCGCGCAGCTTCGAGCACAGCATGGCGGAGCAATAGGGTCCATCTTCATCGCCGCCGCGGCCATTTGGCCCTAGCCGTGGACGTTCAGTTCGCGATCTGATTTACCTGTCGTGGCCCGCTTCCGAGCGGTGCGTGGCGCAGAGGGAAATCGTGAGCAGGTATTGGTCAGAGCTGGCGAAGGGGTTGTCGCCTTATGTGCCGGGCGAGCAGCCGCAGATTCCCGGCCTGGTGAAGCTGAACACCAATGAGAGCCCCTTCGGACCGTCGCCGAAGGCGATCGAGGCGATCCGGGCGGCGGCCAGCGATACGCTGCGTCTCTATCCCGATCCGCAGGCGACACGGCTGCGCGAGGCGCTGGCCGATTATCACAAGGTGGCGCCGGATCAGGTCTTCGTCGGCAACGGCTCGGATGAGGTGCTGGCCCACGCCTTCGCCGCGTTGCTGAAGCAGGGCGAGCCGGTGCGGTTTCCCGATGTGACCTACAGCTTCTATCCGGTTTATTGCAGGCTGCTGGGCATCGACCACACGACCATTCCGCTCGACACCGACATGTGCGTGTGTGTCGACGACTATCTCGATCGCGCTGGTCCCGTCATCGTTGCCAACCCGAACGCCCCCACGGGAATCGCACTTCCGCGTACGGAGATTGCGCGGCTCGCCGCGGGGCGCAGCGATGCAGCCGTGGTGATCGACGAGGCCTATGTCGATTTCGGCGCCGAGACCGCGATTCCCCTGATCGGCGAGCATCCAAATCTCCTGGTGGTCCAGACCATGTCGAAGTCGCGCGCGCTCGCTGGACTGCGCGTGGGTTACGCGATCGGCGATGCCGGATTGATCGCGGCGCTGACGCGGGTGAAGGACAGCTTCAATTCCTACCCGCTCGGGCGGCCCGCCCAGGCCGGCGCGATCGCCTCCATCGTGGACGAAGCGCATTTCCAGGAGACGCGTGCGGTCATCATGCAGAACCGCGCCAATTTGACCGCCGCGCTGATCCGGCTCGGCTTCGAGGTCCTGCCGTCCAGCGCCAATTTCGTCTTCGCGCGCCATCCCGAACGGTCAGGCCGGGCGCTGGCGGCGGGCCTGCGCGAGCGCGCAGTGCTCGTCCGCCACTTCACGGCGCCGCGCATTTCCGACTACCTCCGCATCACCATCGGCTCGACAACGGAGCTCACGCGCTTGACGGACGCCCTGCGCGAGGTTCTCACGCAGAACAGCTGAGATCGGTGCGATCCCGGTGCATGAGAGAAATTGAGACGCATACGTCTCGGCGCATCGGACGGCCGACCCGCGCAACCTCCGGGAGGATCACATTGCCTGTTGTACGGTTCATGGCAGCGGCGGACGTCGCGGTGACCGCGCGGCTCTTCCAGGAGATGCAGGCGCATTACCGCGTCGATTGCCCGTCACTGAGCGAGATCACGGCAAGGCTGACGGGCTTGCCGAACGGCGTCAGCATCCTTGTTGCGGCCAACCCGGATGTGGTTGGGTTCGCGGCCCTCAGCGCGATCTTTCCAGGGCCTGGCCTCAACCCTGGGTTCTTCCTCAAGGAGCTATTTGTCTCTGCTCATGCGCGCAGATGCGGCGTCGGGACCGCACTGATACGTTACGCCGCGCAGCTCGCAGTGCAACGTGGCTTCACACGCCTTGACTGGACCGCCGATCGCACCGACGACAAGCTTCTCCGCTTCTACATGGCGCTCGGCGCAGTCGAGCAGCCGGAGAAAGTGTTCCTTCGCCTAAGTGGGCCGGCGCTCAACGCGGCTGCATCGCATGAGTCGGGCGAGGGAGAAGGCATGGCCCAGATGTGACACGCTCAGCCTCTGGCCGAATGCCTGATGTCAGCGGCGCCGACGTCAGGCTCGCCCAGGCGGCCGTTGTCTCGCATGTAATCCACGGTGGGATCTTCACCGGCGAGCGCCGCCGCACGGATGCTCACAGAGGCGCACAATCCCGGACACCATCCAGGAGCGCGGGAGCCCGTTTGCTGAACTGTGCTGAAGCTGACGCTTGCGACATTCAGGCCGGTGACACTTCATCTCCATGTGGTCAGCGGCCGAACGTCTGGTCAGGGAGAGCTCCTTGCGAAAGTTTCGACGGCTTCCGGGATTTCGGTTTGTCTTGCTCGCTGCTTGTTTGACGGTCTTAGCGGCTTTTCCCGTGCCTGGAACTGGCATGGCTGCGGCCAACGACATCGTCGTTCCGAGGCCTTCGACGGAGGAAAGTGCGCTGGACGCATGTGTCGCCTTCTCGGCAAAAGGTCGCTCCGACGTGGCGCGGGCCGACCTCGGCCCTCGGCTGCGCGATCCCAAAAAACGTATCGAGGCAGAAGACCGGTCGGGCCAGAACCTCGCCGGCAGGAACTTCAGTGGCAAGATCTTTGTCAGCGCGAAGCTCAAAGCTGCGAGCCTTCGCGGCGCCGATCTCACGGGGGCAATCATTTGCAGCAGCGACTTGACAGGCGTCGATCTCACCGGCGCCCATCTCGAGCGCGCCTTCATCGGCGGCGGCACCGAATTGGATGGCGCTAATCTTGGTGGTGCATCGGCACATGGTTTGACTATTGCAGATGCGTCCGGAGCCATTCGGATCGATGGCGCCGATCTGGGGGACGCGACCATCATGTGCGAACCTGGCGATTTCGTTCCCTGCCTCGGCAACCGGATATCGATCGTCAGCATGTTCGGTACGAATCTAAGAGGCGCGACGATCGATCATTTGTGCTGTTCGGCTCTCGGCCTCCAGACGGCGCGGCTTGGAGGCGTGACGACGCAGTTGAATGGATATCATGACATGAATTTTACCCTCTTGGCTGCCGGCGTGGCTGAATCCGAACGGATCACACTGATACCGGACTACGGCTTTTCGGGGCACAAGACTGAGTTCACCGGCGAAGAGGTTCACCAGCTTGCCCCCATTGTGAACCGAATGCAGCTGGCATCTGTACACCCCAGCTTCGATTGCTCGCGCTCAAGGACTGATGTGGAAAAGGCCATTTGCGCCGATTCGAAACTCGCAGCGTTGGACCGCGCGCTAGCTTGGCTATGGGAGAAGGTGGAGCACAATGCGGCGCAGAATGCGGACCAGGGGAAATGGTTCAGCACGCGCGGGGACTGTCCACCACCGGGCGAAGACTCGCGCGGCTCATTCGTGTCCGCGGCAGATCCTCGGGGTTGCATTGGGCTTGCTTATGTCGAACGCATCAAACAACTCGCGCCAGTATCGACGGCGACAGCGATCGGTAGCGCGACATACACCACAGACCGGCCAATGGACATGCCGCGGGACAAGACCGCGGCCCTTGCTCAAAGGTTCATAGCCGCGCGCGGCTTTCGGGTGGATGAAATCACCGTCAAGACTTTGGGCAATGGTGCAGGTCATATCTCTGGTTATGGCGTTTGGGCCAATGGTCATCTCTGCGGATTTGACGCGTCCGAGCCTGAGACCAAGCGAGCCGGCTCGCAGTTTAGGATCACGGACGGTTCGGCGACGCCCCGTGACGACGACAGCATCAGCTTCGCCATCACGCCGTGGGTGGTGGTCCGGGTCGGCGGTGACAAGCAGTTCCAGTGCGGCGCACGTGGCGGCTGGTCCGACGTCTACTTTCGACAGCCCGACAGTTTGGTTTCAACAGCAGATGGTCTGACGCCTCCGCAATGAAAAAAGAGGCGCGATCGCTCGGCCGCCGCCATCAGCCGCGCGCATGCGGCTGCTGTCTCACACATAATCCACGTTCACGCGGAATTCGCCGCCGATCACCAGATACTCGCCTTCGCCCTTGAGCGGGTGCGACGACAGCAGACTGTTGAAGAACAGGATCTTGCCGACGGGAATGCGCGCGGTGAGGAGGGTGTCGCCGAAGCAGCCGGCGCTGTCGCGGTCGGACGAGAACGAGACCAGGTTGTTGAGCCGGACCACCGCCTCGCGCCGCGCCGTCCGCTCCACGATCCAGTGCTCGTCGAAATCATTGACGCCGCGATACAGCGTCAGATGGCTCGCGCCTGAGAAAGCAAAACGCCGGATCGCCCATTGGCAGAACTCGAACAACAGATCGAGCTGCACCCAGATCGCGTTGTTGTGGAAGCGGCTCGACATCTTCTCTTCGACATAGGTGGCCCAGGCGCGGCTCGACACCCGCTCGATGACCTCCTTGTGGAATGATGGGCCGATGCCGAACCGGCTCTCGACCCAGCCCTTCAGCACGGCGCCCTCGGCGCCGTTGCTATCGAAGCTCCAGCCCTGGATCAGCCGCAGGAAGGACGAGCGAAAGCGCCGCTTGCCGGCCGACGCCGCCGCGCGCTGTTCGGGATCGAGGCCGAACATCGCCATCATGTAGGACGAGAAGGCCTCGCCGGCCTCGGCGAGGTCGTCCGCCTGCTCCAGCATCGTGAACAGGCTGGGGTTCATCTCGACCACGCCCCAGATGTGCAGTGGCACCGCAGCATCGTTGAAGGCGCAGCTCGAAAGCCACTCCGAGGGGCGCCCCACCAGGTTGGTCGAATGGCCGATGCCGCGCCGCGGCAGCTGTCCTGTGTCGTTCATGGCGGCCATGATGCGGCCTTGCGCGCCGCCGGGAAAGCCCCGCGTAGCGGCTTCCCGCGCCAAATCGGCGACATCCTGCATCCGCCGCCGACCGCGGCTGCCTCTGCCGCGCTCCGCGCGAGCATCAATAATTTGGCTCGTGGTCCTTCGACCGCAACATTTGCGAATGTGCCTCTCGGAAAGAGATGCGAATGTTGCAGGCGGACCATAAGGGGCAACCGCCTCCGTCAACCTACGTAAGGGACGGTCCCGAATGGTTCGCAGGCGCCGTTTTGCTTAAAAGCAGGTTGAGGACAACGGCTCCGGTGTTCCTATGAACCATTCGATTTACAGCGCCGATCGAGCGACCCACCTGAAGATCGTGGTCATGGCTTTGGTGATGGCGACCGTGATCGCAGGGGGCAGCCTTTGTTTTCACGCCGTGAACCTTGCAAGCCGTGAGGGTGTTGTCGTCGTCGTGGCGAAGGCGCCGGCGATGGCCAGCGCCGGTATCGACCGCCGCACGTTGAACTGAGGGGACCGCAGCCAGATCTCGCATTCTTTGATCGGGGAGTACCGGCATGGATCGTACAACCGAGTTGCAGCACTTGATCGATGCGGAGAAGCGGGTTGCGCAAGGCGAGCACCACATTGCGCGGCAGGAGCAGATCGTGTCCGAGCTGGACAGCCACGGCCACGACGCCACGGCGGAGCTGGCAGTGGCGCTGCTGACGACGTTTCGCCGCTGTCAGGTCGAGCATGTGGCCCACCGCGACTTCATTCTCAGGGAATTGCAGCAACATCCGGCGGCGCCGGCACCTGACGCATCGCGACGAAGCTGAAACAGAAAGTGCGTAGCACACCATGGACCGCAACGTTCTCTTTAAGTGCCCGAGAACGGGGATCAACGTGCAGCATTGGCTGTCGGACACAGCACTGAGCGAGAGCGATCAGTCCTATGTTTCGATGCCCTGCCCGGCGTGCGGATCTCTGCATTTCGTCAACAGCCGGACGGGCAAGCTGCTTGTGCCGAGCGAGCCGGCCGATCGTGGCTCGCCGCGGTCGCGGAGCTCTCAGTGGCTCACCTGATCGGTCACGTCCTCCACGTGATGCAGCAGGAAGACAAGCCGCCCCGCATCGTCATGGATCGGTGTGTTCACCGGCTGCCAGCGCTTTTCGACGAAGGTGCCGGAGAGGTCGCGGACATCGTAGCGCTGCACCGCCATCGCATGGGGACGTCCGGTCTGGGCGACCGTTTTCAGTGACGCGTACAGATTGCTGACGCCGTCGGCGAGCGGGTCGTCCGGATTGTCGGGAAAGACCTCGAACAACGATCTTCCGACGATGGCTTCGCGGCTGGTGAAGGTCGCGGCGGCGTAGGCCGCATTGATGTCGATGATCTGCAGGCGCGGTCCGGGATCGAGCAGCATGTAAGGATGCGGCGAGCCGTCGAAGTCCGCCAGGAACTGCTCTCTGATCGACGCTGCGTCCCCAGCTTCCACGGCGTGTTGCGTGAACGGCAAAGGACCCGCGCCCTCCTCATCCGCATCGATCAGCGCCAGCTCGCGCTTGGCGGTCGCCAGCAGCCGCTCCAGCGTCCCTTGAAGGGTGGTTTCGCTGGTTTCGCCCAAAAGTTTCTGAAAATGAGCGATGTTCTGCTCACAGATGAATCGTTTCATTATCCTGCAAAGCCGCAACTGTCGCGCTGCAGTTGTAGTCTAGTCCAGCCGCCGTGGGAAGGCCGCCGCCCTTATGCTGCGTGCCTCAGGCGCTCGCGGCGTCAAGCTGCGCCACTTGGTCGCGGCTGAGCTCCAGCCGCGTTGCTGCGACCAACGTGTCGACATGCTCGGGCTTGGTGGCGCTCGCGATCGGCGCCGTGACCGACGGCTTGGCCATCAGCCAGGCGAGCGCGATTGCCGCCAGCTCCGCTCCGGTCTCACGTGCGACCTCGTCGAGCGCCGCGAGGATGCGCAGGCCGCGGGCGTTCATGTATTCCGGAATCGCGCGCTGCCCGCGCGGGCTCTTGCCGAAATCCGCCTCCGAGCGGTATTTGCCGGTCAGAAATCCTGCGGCGAGCGAGAAGAAGGTGATGACGCCGACCTCGTTGGCTTCGCAGACGCCTTGCAGTGCGCCTTCGTAAACCGATCGTTTGGCGAGATTGTATTCGGGCTGCAGGCTTTCGTAGCGCGGCAGCCCGGTCTTGTTGGAAATATCGAGCGCGCTCTGCAGCCGCTCGGCGGAAAAATTCGAGGCGCCGATGACGCGCACCTTGCCGGCCTTGATCAGTTTGTCATAGGCCGCGAGCGTCTCCTCCTGCGGCGTGGTCGGGTCGTCCCGATGCGACTGATACAGATCGATATGGTCGGTCTGCAGCCGGCGCAGGCTGTCCTCCACCGCGCGGGCGATGTAGTCGGCCTTCAGCCCGATCTTGCCGTCGCCCATGTCCCACCCGACCTTGGTGGCAAGGATGATGCGGTCGCGATTACCGCGCGCCGTCATCCATTTACCGATGATGGTCTCGGATTCGCCGCCAGAGTGGCCCGGCGCCCAGCGCGAATAGACGTCGGCCGTGTCGAGAAAATTCAGCCCGGAGTCCAGCACCTTGTCGAGCAGGCGGAACGATGCCGCCTCGTCCACCGTCCAGCCGAGCACGTTGCAGCCGAAGCAGAGGATCGGGACGGAGAGGCCGGAACGGCCGAGCTGACGATGCTTCATGGCGGGGCTCTCGAATTCGTGGGTCTGGTCGGATGGCGGAACCGCGCGCCAGATTGCTCCGGTTTGCCTGACCTGACCAGAGCAGCCATAGCATGGGTGGCACACAGTGCCATGTTTCAACGCAAGTAATTGGCGGGTCCCGTCGGCGTCGCGCCGGGCAGGGAGCTATGCGCGCGAGCCGTCAACAAGCGCGTCATAGATGCCGCGCTGGTACATGGGCAGCGCCCGGCGACCGGCGGCGCCGCGTCCGGTCGCGATCGTTGCCCCC
The DNA here is from genome assembly GCF_000239815.1 of Bradyrhizobium sp. STM 3843. GTDB lineage: Bacteria > Pseudomonadota > Alphaproteobacteria > Rhizobiales > Xanthobacteraceae > Bradyrhizobium. Next base: position 53,166 of record NZ_CAFK01000336.1, read on the forward strand.
GAGCCCGCGGACACCGGCACCTGGTGCTGGATCAGGTAGATCATGATCAGGTCATTGACCGGATCGGCCTGCCACCAGGTGCCGAAGATCCCCGGCCAGGTGATCGCGCCCGGCGCGCCGCATGCATAGGGATTGTCGATCACGTCCTCGGCTATCGAGAGCCCGAGCCCGAAGCCGGACTTCTGCCACAGCGGCATGCCCGCGAACGGGACCTGGCGCTGTGCATCCGTCAGCCGGTTGGTCCGCATCAGCCTGACCGTCTCCGGCCGCAACAACCGTCCGCCTTCGCAGGCGCCGTCGTCGAGCAGCATCCGCGTGAAACGATGATAGTCGGGCGCGGACGAGATCAGCCCGCCGCCGCCCGGCGTATAGGCCGGCGGTGCGTCGTACATCACCGGTTCGACCTTGGCGAGCCGGCCCGCCGCCTCGTCATATCTGTAGAGGCTCGCGAGGCGGCTGCGCTTGTCGTGCGGCAGCCAGAAGTCCGTATCCGCCATGCCGAGCGGCGCGAAGATCCGTTCCTGCAGGACCTGGCGAAGCGGCTTGCCGGCGACGCGGCCGATCAGGAAGCCGAGCACGTCGGTCGAATGGCCATAGTGGAAGCGTTCACCGGGCTGATAGGCCAGCGGCAGGGTGCCGAGCGCGGCCAGCCATTCGTCGGGGGTCGAGCGGTTCATCGCGGGGTCGCCGAGCGCGCGCTCATAGGCCGGCTTGAGCGGGCCTTCCGAAAAGAAGGCGTAGGCGATCCCCGAGCGATGGGTCAGCAGATCCTCGATGGTGATCGCGCGTTGCGCCGGCACCGTGTCGTCGAGCGGGCGTGCGGCATCGCGCAGCACGCTGAGATTGGCGAGCTCCGGTATCCAGCGCGAGATCGGGTCATCGAGCGCGATCCTGCCTTCCTCGAGCAGCATCAAGGCTGCCACCGAGGTGACCGGCTTCGTCATCGAGGCGATCCGGAATAGCGTGTCGGACCGCATCGGAGCCTTAGTTTCAAGGTCGCACCAGCCGATCGCCTCGGCCTGCACGATCTCGCCGCCGCGCGAGGTGAGGGTCACGACGCCGGCGAGCTCGCCACGATCGACGAAGGCCTGCAGGGCAGGGCCGAGCGCGGCGAGCTTCGTGGCATCGAAGCCGCGCGCGCGGATGGCATCCATGGTCATGAGTCCGGCGTTCAGTTGGTCTTGAACTCGTCCGTCATGATCGGCCCGAACAGCACCCAGCGCTGGCCGTCGAACTTCATCATCTGGAACTGCTTGTTGATGCGGTAGTCGTCGGAGCTGGTGTTGACGGACATCCCAGGCAGTCCAAGGTCGGGCACGAAATCCCTGATGTTGGTGGCCTGCTTCATGATGTTGGCGCGTGTCAGATCGTCGCCGCATTGCTTGAGGATGTGGACCAGGAGCGCTGCCGTTGAGTAGCCATAGGTGGCGTAGCCGCTATTGGCGTCCTCGCCGGGCGCGTATTTGGCCATGAATTCCTTGTAGCGCTTCATGCCGGGGTCATCGGCCCATTGCGGATCGAGCGGATCCTTGCCGTAGGCGACAGAGATGATGTCCTTGGCGTTGTCCGGGCCGGCCGGGATCAGCACCTGTCCGACTGCCGAGGCGTTGACCTCCAGGATATGAACCGGCTTCCAGCCCAGCTCGGCGGCTTTCCGGATCGATTGCGCCGCGAATTTCGGCGTCGACATGTCGTAGAACAGATCGGCGCCCGAGGCCTTCAGCGTCACCAGCTGGGAGTCCACCGTCGGATCGGACAGCTCGTAGGACAGCTCCTTGACGATCATGCTGGCCTTGGCGCCGAGCCCGTCCTTCAAGCCCTTGACGTAGTCTTTGCCGAGATCGTCGTTCTGATAGAGGATGCCGATCTTCGCGTTCGGATAGTTCTCCAGAATATACTTGGCGTAGATATGGGCTTCCGACTGGTAGTTGGGGTTGGCGGAGATCGTCCACGGAAAGTTCTTGGGATCGGTGAAGCGTGACGCGCCGCTTCCCGCCAGGAGCTGCGGCACGCCCTTGCTGTTCAGATATTTCTGGACAGCGGCGTTCGGCGGGGTCCCGATGATCTGGAAAGTGGTGAGCACCTCATCGCTCTCGACCAGCTTGCGCACCTGCTCGACTGTCTTCGGTGGGCTGTAGCCGTCGTCATATTGGATCAGGTTGATCTTGCGGCCGTTGACCCCGCCCTGCTCGTTGATCATGCGGATATAGGCGGCCTCTGCCTTGCCGATATTGCCGAAGGCGGAGGCTGGTCCGCTCAGCGGATTGGTCTGGCCGATCTTGATCTCGGTGTCGCTGGCACCGGGATCGTATTTCGTCTCGGCAAGCGCTGATGTCGTGAGGCTCGCGCCGAGCATCAGCACGAGAGCGGCGGCCGGTCCCTTCAAACGCGTCATCCCATGTCCTCCCGTCGGGCGGCCGATCCATCGCCGGCCGTCATTGGTGGCCAGGGCCTGTCCATACGGAAATCAGTTGTAATCTCAGGAGGTTGTCGCCCCTCCTGAAACGCGACGTGGCTGCAGGCGTCCAGCTCAATTTCATTCATTTAGTACTAAATAAATGAATATGGCAAGGCCTGCCATTGCTTGACCCGAGCAGGCCTGCGCCGCATCGTCGCCGCCGAGGTGATCAGGAAGGCTGGACGTCATGGCAGAGCCGAAACTCGAGGGGCGCCGCTCGCGGGCGGAGCAGCGCGCCGGGACCGTGAAGCTGATCCTCGACACCAGCGAGGAGCTGTTCGCGCAGCTCGGCTATTTCGGCGTGACCATCAAGGATGTCGCCGACCGGATGGGCATCCATCCCGCGCTGATCCACTACTACTTCGATGGCAAGAAGGCGCTGTTCGATGCCGTCTTCGAACGCCGCGTGGACTACGCGGTGAGGCTGCGCACCGCCGAGCTCGATGCCTATGAGGCCGAGGTCGGCGATCGTCCGACGGTGGAAGGTGCGCTGCGCGCCTATTATGACGGCGCATTCGAGGTCTACATCAATGACGAGGAGGGCTGGCGCCATTTCGGCCGCATCTTCGCGCAGGTGAACAACGCGCCCGGTTATGGCGCGGAGAAGATGGACACCTATTTCGATCCGCTGGTGCTGCGCCTGATCGGCCTGCTGCAGAAGGCGCTGCCTGATGCGAAGCCGGAGGACCTGTTCTGGAGCTTCCAGTTCACCTCGGGCGCCTATTCGCTGATCCTGTCACGGACTGGCCGCATCGACCGTCTGTCGAACGGCCTCTGTGCGTCCGACGATTTCGCCGCCGTGCGCGAGCGGTTCGTGACCTTCATGGCGGCGGGCTTCGAGGCGCTCTACAAGCGCGGCAAGGCCAAGTCGGCATGAGGCGCGAACGGCGTGCCTTCGCCTGAGGAGCGCTATCCAGCGCTCGCGCCTTGTCACCCCTCGAGTGCAGTCATGATCACGGCCGGGGCGCAGTCGCGATGCACCGTTTCTCGACCAGATCGCCATTCTCAGTTACAATCCCCTGAGTTGGACATGCGGGCGTGGTTCTGATGCTGAGCTATCCTCACCTCACGTCAATCCTGCAAGCATTGCGGCCGCCTTTGACCGAGGCGGTCGTGACTTCGACGCTCGCTCCGCGGCTCGTCGAAACCTGGTTGAATGACTATGCGCGCACCGCCGGCAATTACGACATCGTGGAAACACGGGCGGACGGTTTCTCCTATCTGTTCGACATCTCGGCCGAGCGCTTGATCGCGGCGTGGGGACTCAGCAAGGGCAAGGATGCTTCCCCACGCGCAATCATCGCAACCAGGATGAAAGGTCATCCGCTCACCAACATGGTGGGCGGCAAACGCTATCACCGGGGGCACGCCGTCCCGCACACCATGGGCGGGCGGACCGATATCAATCTGGTTCCACAGCTTGGCGTGATCAATTCAGGCCGCTTTCAGGAGCTTGAGCGTTTGTCTGTTGCGACGCCAGGCTCGCTGTATTTCACCTATTGGCGATATCCGGACGCGCGCACGCAGCGACCGTCCGGTGTCGAGCAGGGCTGTCTCATTGCGGGCTCCGCTCCCTACATCGCCGAACTGCGAAACTGAAGCCGGAGCGCAGGGACTCACCTCTTTGAGAAGGTTCGGTGCAAGCTCAGCGCAACCCGCGGCATCGCCTCACCGCATCTCCTTGGCCCGCTGCCGTCGCAGAAAATCGCTGTAGAGCTGCGCGGCCTGTTCGGGCGTGAGATTGACCTGAGCCTTGCGCTCCTGGAGAAACCTGCGGAATTCCGCCGGAGAGCCCTGAATGAGCTGCGACGATGGCTCCGTTCGCGCGCCGTCGAGCCATTGCTGCGCCGCTTTGAAACGGATCAGTCCCGGCACCGCGGCCGACAGCACGGTGTCGCGCCATTTGGGATTGCGCGGCGGCGACTGCAGGATCTGGATCTTGTCGAACAGCGCATTCACGAACCGCGCCGTGCGCCGGTAACGCTCGCTCTGTTCGGGCCAGTTATAGACCATGAGGACGGTGGGCGCCGCGACCGTCTCGATCTTGACGCCCGGCGGCACCAGGTTCGGATACTGCTCGGAGGTGAAGTTGGAGGGGAAATAGATGTCCTGCAGCGCCCGGTCGTAGGGGATCGAAAGCAGATGCAGCTTGCCGCCGTCGTTCTTGACGCCTTTGATGATCGGCGCGTCCCTCGATACTGAGGCGATCCAGGCGTCTCCCTGGCCGTCGATGAGCTTCTGCAGGCCGCCGGTGGGATCGGTCTGGTCATCGATATCGGCCTCGATGCCGAAGCGTCGGAAGATCGCCCGCGCCGCCGGCAGGCCGATCGAGCGTTCGGCGAACACGCGCTTGCCGGTGAGATCCTGCAGGCTATGGATCTCCGGCCGCGCGATGATGTGAACCTCGTTGTAGAACAGCTTGGCGATGTAGCGCACGCGCTGGTTAAGGTCCGGGATGTTGTATTCGTTCTTCACGTAGTCCAGCGCGTCGGTGGTGACGAAGCCCATATCGATGTTCTTCAACATCACGATGTCGATGAGGTTCTGTGCCGCGCCACGCCCAAGGATCGGCAGCACGCGCAGCTTCTCGCCATCGTCCAGCACCGCGGCCATGTCGGAGCCCATCACCGACATCGGACCGCCGATCGGGGCAGTGATCACCGTCACGGTCCCAGAGTTCAATGCCTCCCGATCCGGCAAAGTGCCCAGGCGCGGCGCTTGGGCTGTGGGGGCTGCCGGGGCTGCTCGGGCGGCTGCGGCGGCGGGCGCGCGCTGCAGCAGCTGCTGGGCACCGGCGCCGCCGGCCAGCGTCGCGAGCAGTACCGGGATGAGAGCACAAATAACGACGCGCGCTGCGCGATGCACCGAACGCTCCCCCAATTGATCTTACTATGCGCGCATAGTTGATTTGGAACCCGGCTGAAATTTGGCCTCCTCTTGGCGAAGACCGGATGACTCCACACCCGTGACGGTATTAAGTGCCGGTATTTCGTGCCGGTGGAGCGGCTCATCGCGGTGCAATGCGCGGACATTTGTGCTGATTGTGCACCAAACCGGGAGCGAGGCGGCATCGATCGTCTCGTCGAGCCGGTCCTGCGCGCGCAGACGCGGATTGAACTATCAACTGCAGCGGGTCGTAGGGGGCGTGACCGCGCCCAGATACTTCCAATTTGTCCGGAGTTCGCTCGTGATCGCGCAGCCCAGCATATTGTTAGCAAGAGGGCGGATGTGGCGAGCTACCCTTCGCCAATGCGTCATACGAGAGGCAACCTCATCCCGGGCACGGTTCAGAGGCGAACCAGGAATTCAAGCACGCGTCTGCTAAGCAGCGTCGCCGCCTCCGCGTCGTATGATGGAAGTGAGCTATCAACGAACAGGTGCTGCTCGCCGCGGTATAGGAAAAGCTCTGCGTTCTCGATGGTGTCGACGATCTCACGAGCGGAGTCGATGTCGCCGTCCTTGACGAAGATCGGGTCGTTATCCATCCCGTGAATCTGGACCGGAACACCTTCGGGCCACGGTCCGAAGGCCCATTTGCCGCTGATCGGCAGGCAGGAGTGGAAGAGCAGGGCTCCGCGACCTCCGGGCCGTGTCTGTGCGAGCTTCTGCGCCGGCAGCACGCCGAATGAGAACCCGGCGTAGACGAGCTCGGGGGCCAATCCGTCCGCAACCCGGACGCCGCGCTCGCAAATGTCCTCGATCCTGATCTGGCCGATATAATTGAGGCCCTCGTCGATGCTCGAGAAGGTGCGGCCATCGAACAGGTCCGGCGTGTGCACGGTGTGGCCGACAGCCCGCAACTGGTCTGCGAAGGCGCGTACACCGAGCGTCAGCCCCTGTGCATGGTGGAACAACAAAACCTGGGCCACAGCGAACCTCCGGCTGGGTGAGAGGGCGCACGATCGATCACCTTATCGCCTGGCCTCCCTGGCCAGGAAGGAGTGGGCACCGCGCGCTCAAACAGGCCTATGCCGCCTCACCAAAGTGAGAAAACCTGGTCAATATTGCGGTCCTGTACTCACCCGATTTTTCCGAGACCCAAAGCTGCCTGCGGACGGAATTGATGTTCAGGAAGAATTCGGCGTAAGGCCAGCCGTTCTGCTCTTCGATCACGACCTTCGTGCGCATGGTGAAATGGCCCTTGTCCGGCACCACCAGACCTCGCAACGGCAACATTTGGCAGATCAGGGCCTGCTTGTCCGGCCAAGCTGGACGAGCATGCGGCTCAAAGCCGAAGCACTGCTCGAGCCTGCGGAGCACGCGCGTCGTCCGGTCGCCATGTGAGACCAGCGCCAGCTCCCGTGTCGGGTGGCCACGCGGAATGGTCCATTCCTCACGCCCCGTCAGGACCGGTCGTCCACTCTTGAGCTCCCAGCTCTCGGCGGCGTCCTTGTGCTCGCCATTCGACAGTCCGAGAACGAGACCGAACCCTGCCGGGTCGCCGGCTGAATTGTTTGCCACTTCGATCCAGAGGTTCTCGTTCCATCTCCATTCGGTGATGTCAAACACGTAGGCGTCAGAACCGGGAACGAACTCCTGCGGATCGCCTGCGGGATCAGGTCCCGAGCCTCCAGCGCGAGCCCCTTGGCATCGCTCCGTAGAGCCCCTCCGGAGTTGGGCCTCGTGTAGGCCTCTTCGGCTTCAGCCAGTCGAACAGCCCCATCGTCTCTTCCCCTTGGCAATGTTTCGGCCGGACTAACAAGCATAGGCCGCGCTCGCCCACAAGCTGTGGATGCCTTCTGACTCTCGCCAGTATCCGCGACCACGGAGGTCGATACACTGGGCCCGGAGGCGGATTGACGTGTAGGGTCGCTGCACTTCGCCGTTAACGTCGTCGCTCACCCGTCGGGCAATTCTCGCGTCCCCCTCATGCACAAATTGCCCGTCGTGCCACTCTGTCGCACGACTCGCAGCTTGCCTCGTCGGGCAAATCACGACGATGATCTCGGCCATCCCGTTCGCGATGAAGAGGGCGTTTCGGCCGATCGTCACGAAGCGTAGCGGCGGGGAGCGGTGGACGCATCGGACTTGGGGCTTTGCATGTGCGAGCCGGCGAGCAAGTCTGGTGCGGACGGTCAAGTCGCGTGGTCCTGGCCTCCCGACGCTGAGGCCGCGCGGATGCGAAAGCATCATGCGCAAAGCGGTGGCCAACAAGCCCGGCGCACCGGGGAGATCG
>NZ_CAFK01000335.1 GCF_000239815.1 Bradyrhizobium sp. STM 3843
GAACCTGTGGTTCTGCCGCGTGCTTTTTTGCTGCACGCGGACCATGGGTATCAGCGGATACCCGGCCTTCCCTGCGCCCTCTCGATATCGGAGGGACATTCCCCCTGCATCACTCGGGCGCGTCACGCCGCGAGAAGGCAAAGCCGCGTCACGCTATATGAAGGTCACATGAGATGAAGCGCGAGAACGTCGCCACGTCCATGCCGTCATCGTCCGCGAAGGCGGACGATCCAGTACGCCGCAGCGCTGGCGATTTGCACAACTGTGGCCTCTGGAATACTGGATGGCCCGCCTGCGCGGGCCATGACGATCGAAGTCAAGCAGACATATCATCCGCCGATGAAACCGCTTCATTGATTCCCACTCGGACTGTCGTCGAGGACGTGGAAGGCTTCCTCGAGCTGCGGCGAGATCGCCACGTTCAGCCTCTCCCCGGTCGGCAGGCGGCCGACGAACCATTTGTTGTAGAGCGGAATCAGATCGTGGTTGGAGCCAAGCCTGCGGAAGGCGCGCTCGACCACGGCTGCGAGCTGCGGCTCGCTCTTGCGGAACATGATGCCGTAGGGATCGTAGGACAGATAGTCGCCGGTGACCCGGAGCTTGTCCTGCGACTTGTGCCGCGCGATCAGGCCGTAGAGCAGGATGTCGTCGGTGGCGAACGCGTCGACTTTGCCGTCCACCAGCATCTGGTAGGACTGCTCATGATCGGGCGCTGTCACGACAGTGAGGCCGAGCGCAAACTTCTTGTCGGCATTATGCATCGCGACCTCGTTGGTGGTGCCCTTGGTCACCACCACCGTTTTGCCCTTGAGATCGGTCGCCGCCGAGATCGCCGAGCCCTTGGGCACCATCAGCTTGGTGCCGGCGACGAACATCAGCGGCGAGAACGCCACCTGCTTGGAGCGCTCGGCATTGGCGGTGGTCGAGCCGCATTCGAGATCGATCTTGCCCTCCAGCACCGCGGCGATGCGGTCGTCAGAGGTCACCTTGACATACTCGATCCGCAACGCCGGATCGTCGATCTCGGTCCCGATCTCCTCGACGATGGCTTCGCACAGCTCGAGGCTGTAGCCGATTGGCCGGCCCGCCTGGTCCAGGAACGAGAACGGCGGCGAGCTCTCACGATAACCAAGATGCACGACATGCCGCGCCTTGATCGCGGCAAGCGTGGGCGACAGGCCCTCGCCGCCGTTTTGCGCGGCAGCGGGCATCGCGAGCGCGAGGACCATCACTGCGCCGACCGCGCTCCATCCGAAGCTTGCCCGAAGGCGCATGGCGCCCTCCCCTCAATGTCCGGCCATGGCCGGCACTTCGCCGGGGATCATGTCCGGCGGCACGACGTCGGACGGCCCGAGCGCATGCTCCGTCCCAAGCTCGCCCTCCCACTTTGCGACCACCGACGTCGCAAGCGTGTTGCCGATCACGTTGGTCGCGCTGCGTCCCATGTCGAGGAAGGTGTCGATGCCCATGATCATCAGCAGGCCAGCTTCCGGAATGCCGAACTGCGACAGGGTCGATGCGATCACGACCAGCGAGGCGCGCGGCACGCCGGCCACGCCCTTCGAGGTCACCATCAAGGTCGCAAGCATCGCAAGCTGGGTGCCCAGCGGCATGTCGATTTTGTAGGTCTGGGCGATGAAGATGCTTGCGAAGGTACAGTACATCATCGTGCCGTCGAGATTGAAGGAATAGCCGAGCGGCAGCACGAAAGAGGAGATGCGCTTCGAGGCGCCGAAACGGTTCAAGCCCTCGAGCGTCTTCGGATAAGCGGCTTCGGAGCTCGCGGTGGAGAATGCGATCATCAGCGGCTCGCGGATCAGCTTCAACAGGTGGCTATAGCGCGGCCCGATCACGACGAAGCCGACGACCACCAGGACCGCCCACAGGATCAGGAGCGAGACATAGAAGCCGCCCATGAACACGACGAGCTTCCACAACACGGCAAGGCCGTTCTTGGCGACCGTTGCCGTGATCGCCGCCCATACCGCGAGCGGCGCAAACAACATCACATAGCTCGTCACCTTCAGCATGATATGGCCGATATCGTCGATCAGCTGCAGCAGCGTCTTCGAGCGCTCCGGCAGCGCGCCCATCGCGACCGAGAAGAACACTGCGAAGATCACGATCTGCAGGATCTCGTTCTGCGCCATCGCATCGGCGATCGAGGTCGGGATCAGGTGGGTCAGGAATTTCTCGACCGAGAAGGCCGAGACCGGCAAGCCGGTCGATTGGGTCTTATCCGGCAGGGTGCCGGGAAAATTGGAGCCGGGCTGCAGCAGGTTCACCATCAGGAGGCCGAGCAGGAGCGACACGAAGGAGGCGCTGATGAACCAGCCCATGGTCTTGGCGAAGATGCGCCCGAGCTTGGCACCCGAGCCCATATGGGCGATGCCGCCGACCAGGGTCGCAAACACCAGCGGCGCAATGATCATCTTGATCAGGCGCAGGAACAGCATGGCGATCAGATTGATGTCGGCGGCCAACTCGGCCCGGCCATCCGGCATCAAGTTGAAGATCAGCGTCCCCGTCACGATGCCAAGCACCATCGCAATCAGGATGTATTGCGTGAACCTGTTCGACATTCGGTACCCCCTGACAAACTCCCGGCTCAGTTGAGTTTGGCAGATTTTGACAAGGGCGCAACATGTCGCAGCCTGTTAGGACAGGATTTGCGGATGCTGCATCCATGTGAGATGAATCCGCAGCGCACAATCTGGGCAAGTGACTATATTGCGCGCGGACAAGTGCATGAAGAACCGGCAAAACGACCGACGGCAGAGGGAGAGACCACTATGAGCACCACCATCAATCGCCAGATCCTCCTGATCGAAAAGCCGAGCGGCAAGCTCGGCCCCGAGCATTTCCGCATGGTCGAGGGCGCCGTTCCCGAGCCGAAAGACGGCGAGGTGCTGCTGCGTGTGCGCTATATCTCGCTCGATGCGGCCAATCGCGCCTGGATGCAGGGCGCGACCTACCGCGCCGCGGTTGAGGCCAACAGCGTGATGGCAGGGGGCGCGGTCGCGGAAGTTGTCGCTTCGAAGGCGCCGGGCCTGGCGGTCGGAGACATCGTGTTCGGTGACACCGGCTGGCAGGATTATGCGGCTGTCCCAGCGAGGCATCTCGCCAAGCTGCCGAAGATCGAACCGCTGACGCACCTGCTCAGCGTCTACGGCGTCGCCGGCCTCACCGCCTATTTCGGCCTTTTGGAGATCGGCAAGCCGAAGGCGGGAGAGACCGTGGTCGTCTCCGCGGCCGCCGGCTCGGTGGGCTCGATCGTCGGACAGATCGCGAAGATCAAAGGCTGCCGTGTGGTCGGCATTGCCGGCGGCAAGGACAAGTGCAGCTGGCTGACCTCCGAGCTCGGCTTCGACGCGGCGGTCGACTACAAGGATGGCGCGGTATTCAAGGCCCTGAAGGCAGCCGCGCCTGACGGCATTGACGTTTATTTCGACAATGTCGGCGGCGATATTCTCGAAGCCTGCCTGCCGCAGATGAAGAATTATGGCCGGATCGCCTGCTGCGGTGCGGTCTCGCAATATGACCAGGCACCATCGGCGCATGGACCGCGCGGCGTGCCTGGCCTGATCGTGGTGAAGCGGCTGGTGATGCAGGGCTTCATCGTGACGGACTTCATGGGCCGTCGCGACCAGGCGGTCGCCGACCTGCAAGGCTGGGTCGCGGCGGGCAAGCTCAAGGTCCAGGAAGACGTCATCGACGGGCTGGAGAATACGCCGAAGGCACTGATCGGCCTCCTCGCCGGCGAGAACCGCGGCAAGCGCATGGTCCGGGTCTAAGCGCGCGTCGATAAGGCCCGCAGATTTCGCTGGCGCGCGTCGCGCCGGCGGATTAGTCTCTGGCCAAAATAAACAGTATACTGTCAATTCTTGGGAGGGGGCGCGTGCGGATTGCCGTGCTCGGAGGCGGCCCTGGCGGGCTCTATTTCGCCTATCTGTGGAAGCGGCGTCATCCTGACGCCGAGGTCGAGCTATTCGAGCAGAACCCGGCGGATGCGACCTGGGGCTTCGGTGTCGTGTTCTCTGAGCAGGCCTTGGAATTCCTGCGCGCCGACGATCCCGACACCGTGGACGCGATCGCGCCAAGGATGGAAAGCTGGCGCAACATCACGCTGAATCTGCGCGGACAAAGCGTGGAGATCGATGGCGTCGGCTTCTCCGCGATCGGCCGGCTGGAGCTATTGAGGCTGCTGCAGGCGCGCGCAGAGAGCGCGGGCGTCGTCGCGCGTTATGGTACCCAGGTGCAATCGCTGGATCAGCTTGCGGGCTACGACCTGATCGTCGCCGCCGACGGGCTGAACTCGCTGGCGCGTCGGACCTACGAGGGCGATTTTGGCTTCTCGATCTCCTATTCCAGCAACAAGTTCGCCTGGTATGGCACCAGCAAGACCTTCCCCACCCTGTCGCAGACCTTCGTCGCGACCGAGCGCGGCTGCTTCAACGCCCATCACTATCGCTATTCGCCTGAGATGAGCACGTTCCTGGTCGAATGCGACCGCGCGACGTGGCAGGCCTACGGCTTCGCCGAGACATCGATCGAGGAATCGAAGGCGATCTGCGAGCGGGTGTTCGCGGCCACGCTGGATGGCCACACTCTGATTTCGAACCGCTCGGTGTGGCGCAACTTTCCCTGGGTGTGGAACGAGCACTGGTGGCATCGCAACGTGGTGCTGATCGGCGACGCGCTGCACACCGCGCATTTCTCGATCGGCTCCGGGACGCGGCTGGCGATCGAGGACGCGATCGCGTTGGTGAAGGCATTGGGGGCCGAAAGCCGGCTGCCCGAAGGGCTGGCGCGCTACCAGGCCGAGCGGCAGCCGATCGTGAAGAAGCTGGTCACCGCCGCCCGCACCAGCGCCGACTGGTACGAGAAGTTCCCCGAGCACATGTCGCTCGACCCGATGGATTTCGCCTACAGCTACATCACCCGTTCGGGCCGGATCGACGACAGCAGGCTGCGCGCGATGGCGCCGCAGTTCATGGCGCGCTATGCGGCGCGCCGCGCCAATGGAGGCGCGGCATGACTGGCATCGACGACCAAGTCCCAAGCGACAGCCCCGGCGCACGCGAGATCGGCTTCGCGATTCCGGCGCGCTATAATGCCAGCCGCATCCTGTTCGACAATCTCACGCGGGGGCGCGGCGACAGCCCGGCGCTGATCGGTCCGGCCGGGCAGCGCAGCTATGCCGAGCTCTGCGCCGAGGCCTGCCGCTGGGGCAATGGCTTCGCCTCGCTGGGGCTCGCGCTTGGCGATCGCATCCTGTTGTTTCTCGACGACACGCCGGCCTATCCGGCCGCGTTCTTCGGCGCGGTGCGCGCGGGCTTCGTGCCGCTGCTGATCAACACGCTGACGCCGCCGGATCTATTGCAATTCTATCTCGCCGATTCCGGCGCGACCGTTGCCGTTGCCGATGCGGAGTTTGCGCCGCGCTTCAATGCGGAGGCTTGTGCGAATACGCGCCTGCGCACCCTGATCGTCGTCAATGGCGACACCGCTGCCAGCGCCGCGCCGGAGACACTGATCGCAGAGCAGTGGTTGGCTGACTTTCCGGCCGAACTGCCCGAGGCCGACACTCATCGCAACGACATGGCGTTCTGGATGTATTCGTCCGGCTCGACCGGCCGGCCCAAGGGCATCGTTCATCTGCAGCACGACATGGCCTACAGCGACCAGGCCTTTGCCAAGAATGTGCTGCGGTTGGCAGCCGAAGACATCTGCTTCTCGGTACCGAAGATCTTCTTCGCTTATGGCTTCGGCAACTCCATCACGTTCCCATTCTCCGCCGGCGCGGCCACGCTGTTATTGCCCGGCCAGCCGAAACCGGCGGCGATCTTCGATGCCATCAGCCGCTTCCGTCCGACCGTGTTCTTCGGCCTGCCGACGCTCTACACCGCGCTGACCAAGGCGGACGGCGCCACATCCGCCGATTTCTCCTCGTTGCGGATGGCGGTCTCGGCGGCAGAAGTGCTGTCTGCCGATGTCTTCAACGGCTGGAAGGATCTGACCGGGCTCAAGATCATCGAAGGCCTCGGTTCAACCGAAGTGCTGCACATCTATCTCTGCAATCGCGAGGATCGGAAAAAACTCGGCGCCGCGGGCGTCCGTGTGCCCGGCTATGAGATCGCGCTGCGCGACAGCGAAGGACGCGAGGTCGGCACCGATGAGGAAGGCATTCTGTGGGTGCGCGGCGATTCCAACACGCCGCTGTATTGGAATCGCCCCGACAAGACCGCAGAGACCATCCGCGAGGGCGGCTGGATCTACACCGGCGACCGCTTCACGCGCGACGCGGACGGCTTTCATTTCTTCCGCGGTCGCGCCGACGATCTGGTCAAGATCTCCGGCCAATGGGTCTATCCGCTCGAGGTAGAGCTCTGTCTGGTCGAACATCCCGATATCAGGGAATGCGCCGTGTTCGCGCATGAGCTGCCGGACCGCCGCATGAGCCTGAAGGCTGTGGTGGTGATGACCGCGGCCGACTACGACGAGCAGGACACGACCAGGCGGCTGCAGGACTACGTGAAGGCCAAACTGCTGCCCTACAAATATCCGCGCGAGATCGTGTTTGTGGATGAACTGCCGAAGACCGGCACAGGCAAGATCGACAGGCAGGCAGTGATGAGGATGTGAGCGCCAGGTGATGACGACCGAGATTTCACCCCGCCTTCCCCAAGCGCTCCAACGCATCCTCCGCGCGCAGCGGCACGCGCGAGACTTCGTTGTTGAGATCGACAAGCTGCGCGAGCAATGCCAGCAGCGCCTTGCGGTCGCTCGATTTCAGCGGTGCGAGCATCCGGGCCTGGGCCCGATCGACCGCGGGCATGATGCTGCGCAACAACGCAGCACCCGCCTTGGTGATGGTGAGCAGCTTGACGCGCTTGTCCTCGGGCGAGGCCTCGCGCGCGATATAATCCTTGGCCTCCAGCCGCTCGAGCACGCTGCCGAGCGTGGAGCGGTCGAAGGCGATCACCGCCGACAGCCGCGTGGCGTCGATGCCGGGATGGGTCTGGATCGCGACCAGCGCGGCATATTGCACCGGCGTGAGGTCCGAGGCCTTGCATTCTTCCATGAAGATCGAGACCGCGATCTGCTGCATGCGCCGGAACAGATAGCCGGGCTTGCCGTAGACCGCGTCCATTGTGATGTCAGGCGGCTTACTCGGCATCGCGCTGGCGCTCCGGGGCGGCCTCGGCAAAGGCCGGCAGCGCCTTGGCCGCAGCCTCCGCCTGCAACAGCCGCGGGAACGCCGCGACATCGACGCCGAACCGTCGGGCGTTGCCGAGCTGCGGCACCAGGCAGAGATCAGCCAGCGTCGGCGCGGCACCGAAGCAGAACGGCCCGGGCTCGTGCTTGATCAGGGTTTCACAGGCGGCGAGCCCTTCGCGATTGGCCCAGCCGGCCCAAGCCGTGACCCGGTCTTCCGGCAGACCGAGCTCGCGCAGACGCGCCAACACCTTCAGGTTCTGCACTGGATGGGTGTCACAGGCGAGCACCTGCGCAAAGGCCCGCACCCTGGCGCGCGCAAGCGGATCTTTGGGCAGGAGCGGCGGCTCGGGGTGGGTCTCATCGAGCCATTCGATAATGGCAAGCGACTGGGTGATGACCGCACCGTGATCGTCCTCGAGCGTCGGGACAAAGCCCTGCGGGTTGAGCCTCAGATAGTCGGGCGCGCGCTGTTCGCCTTTGCGAAGATGATGCGTCAGGTGCTCAGTGGCGAGCCCCTTCAGGTTCAGCGCAATCCTGACCCGATAGGACGCGCTGCTGCGAAAATAGCCGTGCAGCTTCATCGTGATCCTCCCTTGAGACCTCTCATTATGGCTGCAATTGACGGTAGCGACATCGTCAGTATACTGTCAATCAACAACAAGTTCACGGGAGGCGGCCCATGGCAGCCATTTCGACGCCCGAACGCGAGGCGTTCTACAGGAAGATCGACGGCGAAAATCTGACGGCGCTGTGGACGGTGATGAGCGACCTCATCACACCGGAGCCAAAGAGCGCCTGCCGGCCACATCTCTGGCAGTTCGCGGATATCCGCGACTACATGGTCGAAGCCGGCCGGCTGATCACCGCGAAAGAGGCCGAGCGTCGCGTCCTGATCCTGGAGAATCCGGGCCTGCGCGGACAGTCCAAAATCACCACCTCGCTTTACGCCGGGATTCAGATGGTAATCCCCGGCGACGTCGCGCCGGCGCATCGCCATAGCCAGTCGGCGCTGCGCTTCGTGCTCGAGGGCAAGGGCGCGTTCACGACCGTCGACGGCGAGCGCACCCTGATGCAGCCCGGCGATTTCGTGATCACACCGTCGATGACATGGCACGACCACGGCAACGAGACCTCGGAGCCGATGTTCTGGCTCGACGGGCTCGACATCCCGCTGGTCCAGTTTCTCGATGCGTCCTTCGCGGAAGGATCGCAGCAGGATCAGCAGAAGGTCGCCCGTCCCGCCGGCGACAGCTTTGCGCGCTATGGCCACAATCTGCTGCCGGTCGATGCCGTCAGCAAATCGCGGACCTCGCCAATCTTCAGCTATCCCTATTCCTACACGCGCGAGGCGCTGGAACAGGCAAGACGCCGCGACGAGTGGGACGCCTGTCACGGGTTGAAGCTGAAATTTTCCAATCCCGAGACCGGCGATTTCGCGATGCCGACGATCGGCACCTTCATCCAGCTGCTGCCGAAGGGCTTCGAGACGGCACGCTATCGTTCGACCGACGCCACCGTGTTCACGGCCATCGAAGGCAGGGGGCGCACGCGGATCGGCGAGCAGACCTTCGAATGGGGCCCGCGCGATTTATTCGTGGTGCCGAGCTGGCACTGGGTTACGCACGAAGCGGACGAGGATGCCGTGCTGTTCTCGTTCTCGGACCGGCCGGTGCAACAGAAGCTCGACCTGTTCCGGGAAGATCGCGGGAATGCTTGAACGCCCTCTGCTTCGTCATGGCCGGGTATGACCGGCTATCCACGTGGCGCTGCGCGGCTCGCAACCGCGTTGATACCTGGGTCAAGCCCGGGCACGACAACCTTCTTGGTGGACGCAGCGCTCTCTTTATCTAGCGCCAGTGCAACAGCCGCGCCTCCAGCAGGCTGATCAGCTTGCCGACGGCGAGCCCGAACGCCGACAGGATCACGATGCCCGCCATCAGCTGATCGGTCTGCATCAGGTTGCCGGCCTGCAGCACGAAGGTGCCGATGCCGGTTTCGGCACCGATCATCTCGGCACTCACCACCAGCATCAGCGCCACGGAGGCGGTGATGCGGAAGCCGGCGAGGATCGAGGGCAGCGCGCCCGGCCAGATCACGCGGCGCACGATGGTTGCAAACGGCACGTCGAAGCTCTGCGCCATCCGGATCAGGTTGCGCGGCACCGCATCGACGCCGCTATAGACCGAGATCGTGGTTGAGAAGAATACGCCGAGCGCGATGGTTGCGACCTTCGGCGCTTCGCCGATGCCGAGCCAGAGAATCAAGAGCGGTAGCACCGCGATCTT
The DNA here is from genome assembly GCF_000239815.1 of Bradyrhizobium sp. STM 3843. Classification (GTDB taxonomy): domain Bacteria; phylum Pseudomonadota; class Alphaproteobacteria; order Rhizobiales; family Xanthobacteraceae; genus Bradyrhizobium. Next base: position 9,507 of record NZ_CAFK01000335.1, read on the forward strand.
CGGAATCGGAAACAGCGCCGAGACGAAGCTGATGCCAATGCTGCGCGCGATGCGCGACAGGCCGATGGCAAAGCCGACCACGATCCCTGAGGCAGTGCCGAGCGCCCAGCCAGCGCTGATGCGCAGCAGCGACACGGAGACGTGTTGCCACAGAACGCCTGAGATCGCGAGCTGATACAGCGCGCGGGCAATCGCCACGGGCGTCGGCAGGAACAGCGGGTTGACCGGCGCCAGGCTGCCAGCCGCCTGCCACACCGCCAGCGCAGCAGCGAGCGCGAGCCAGCCGGCGTGACGGCTGGTTGCCGGGGTAAATCCGGCGCCGCGGAAGCGCACCGGCCGCGCGACCTCGGTCGCATCGCCTGCGGGCGACTCGGTGACGTCAGCGCGGTCAAGCATGCTGGACCTCGCGCTCGGCATCGATCGCCTCGGCGCGGATCAGGTGCCACAGCTCGTTCTGCAAAGGCAGCAGGTGCTCGCGCGCAGCAAGCGCGCCGCGCTCGCCGCGCGGCACGGGTACGGACACCACGTCGCGAACGCGGCCGGGACGCCGTGACAGCACGACGATACGGTCGGCGAGCCGCACCGCTTCCTCCAAATTGTGCGTCACATAGATCGCGCCCATGCTGCCCTCCGCGAGCAGGCGGACGAAATCCTCCAGCAGCAATTCGCGGGTCTGCGAGTCCAGTGCCGAGAGCGGTTCGTCCATCAGCAGCAGCGCAGGCCTGACTGCGAGCGCCCGTGCGATGCCGGCGCGCTGCCGCATGCCGCCGGAGAGCTGCTTGGGATAGGCGGCGCGAAAGTCGGACAGATGCGTCCGGCGAAGCGCATCGTCGACGGCGGCACGGCGCTCCTGCGCCGACAAGCGCGAATGGAGCAGCGGGAATTCGACATTCTCAGCCACGGTGCTCCATGGCAGCAGTGCAAAATCCTGGAACACGAAGGTCAGCGGGTTCAGGCTCTCCGACGGCGGCGCACCGCGCAAACTCGCCTGGCCGGCGCAAGGTTGCAGGAGGCCGCCGAGGATCGACAGCAATGTGCTTTTGCCGCAGCCGGACGGACCAACGATCGCCACCACCTCGCCGGCTGCAACCGTGAACGAGACGTCGTCAAGCACGTCGAGCGTGCCGAAGCGGTGGCTGATATGGTCGGCGATCAGGTCCATTGCAGTCTTTGGGGTCCAGAAGCCCGGGCCTCATGGTTCGAACGCCGCTTAGCGACTCCTCACCATGAGGAACTAGCAGTATGAACGCCTGATAGCACGTTCCCCTCATTCTGAGGAGCCTGCGAACGCAGGCGTCTCAAGGATGAGGTTCCCTGGTCTAATCCGCCTTCACATAGTCCTTCGCGATAATGGCTTCCGCGTCATAACCCTTGTCGGCAAAACCCTGCGCCTGCAGCCATTTGATCTGATCGTCGACATTCTTCACGTCGAGCCTGCCTTGGGGATCGATATAGGCGCAATTACCGGCGACCTGCTCGACCGGCAGGTTGGTATATTTGCCGATGATCGCAAGCAGCGGCTTGGTTTTATCGTCGATGGCGGCGTGGCCATCCTTCACTGTCGCGAGCACCACGTCGTGATATTCGCGCTCGGCGCGCTGCAGCGCCGAGAGCAGCCTGGTCACCAGTTCTTTGTCGGCTAGCGTCTTGGGCCCGGCAAAGACGCCGCTCACCTGCCATGGCGTCTCGTCGCCCACCCAGCCGAGATGCTTCACCTCACCGTCGTCCATCAGCTTGCGCGCGGCCGAGACCGGCAGCAGCGCGGCATCGACCGTCTCGCCTTTCAGCGCGGCCGCCATGTTCGACATCGACTGCAGCGGCACCAGCTTCATGTCGGACAGCTTGAAGCCGTATTTGTCGGCCAGCAGTCCCAGCGAGTAATGAAAGCTCGAGCCCACCTGCGTGATCGCAATGCGCTTGCCCGCAAGATCCTTCGGCGTCTTCAGGCCGGCCTCATAGGCCTTGTTGCTGGCGAAATAGCCGATCAGCGGATAACCTGGCCGGTCGCGGCTCATGCCGGCAATGATCTTCAAGGTGCCCTTGCCGGCGAGATTGTAGAGCCCGGCGGTGAAGGCGGTGATGCCGACGTCGACATCGCCGGTGGTGGTCGCGACCGCGACCGGCTGCGCCGCGTCGAAGAACTTGAGCTCGACCTCGAGGCCGGCGTCGCGGAAATAGCCCTTGTCCTGAGCGATGAAGACGGGTGCGGATGACGACAGCCGGAGCACGCCGATCCTGGCTTTCTCCATCTGGTCCGCATGCGCCGCGCCGAGCGTGGTCAAGAGCGTGGCCAAGCCGAGCAAAGCCGTCATGGCGAGACGGGCGTAGCGGATCATACGGGTCACTCCAGGTTCTGATTGTGTGGCTCAAATGGATTGGACGCCAAGGCTGGCGCGCCTGTGTTGCAAATTTCCATGCCGTTGTCGCGGCAAAATCCCGTCACCAGCAATGGCACAGCAAAAACCCGCGCAAGCCTGAGCTCGCGCGGGTTCTTTCGATGACAGCCGTAACCTTGGAACCCGGCGTTACGCCGCCGAGCGGATCGTCTTCAGGAAATCGGCAACATTGCTCTTCAGCGACGTCGCCTGCTCCTGCAGCGCGGCGGCCGCCGTAAGGGCGGCTTCGGCCCCGGCATCGGTCTCGCCTGCCACCGCGCGGACATCGACGATCTCGCGGCTCACGGCCGCGGTGCCGCTCGCGGCCTCCTCGACATTGCGTGCGATCTCGCCGGTCGCCGCGCCCTGCTGCTCGACCGCGGAAGCGATGGCGTTGGAGATTTCAGCCATCTCGCGCACCGTCGCCTCGAACTGGGTGATCGCGGTCACCGTCTCATCGGTCGCATTCTGGATGGTCGCGATCTGGCTTGCGATCTGCTCGGTCGCCTGGGCGGTCTGCGATGCCAGGTTCTTCACCTCGCTGGCCACGATCGCAAAGCCCTTGCCGGCATCACCGGCGCGCGCTGCCTCGATGGTCGCATTCAGCGCGAGCAGATTGGTCTGGCTCGCAATCGCCTGAATCAGCTGGATGATGTTGCCGATCTTCTCGGCGGCACTCGACAGGCCATTGACGAGTTCCGAGGTGCGTTGCGTCTCGTGGGTGGCGCGGTTGGACACCGTCACCGAGCGCTGCACCTGGCTGGAGATCTCGCGGATCGAGGCCGCCAGCTCCTGGGTGGCGGACGCCACGGTCTGCACGTTCACTGACGCCTGCTCGGCGCGGCTTGCCACCGCTTCGGCCAGGCCACGACCACGTTCGGCAATGCGCGCCAGATCGCTGGCGCTCGAGCCCATTTCGTCGGCGCGGCCACCGACGCCGGTGATGACGCCCTGCATGCCCTGCTCGAAACGGCTGGCGAGCTCGGCCATCATCCGCGCCCGATCTGCTTCCGTCGCCTCGCGCTGCGCCGCCGCCTCCTGCTCCATGCGGCGGACCGTCAGCGCATTCTCGCGGAACACTTCGACCGCGCGGGCCATGCGACCGATCTCGTCGCGCTGCTCGCCGCCGGGGATCGGCTGGTCGAGCTCGCCTGCGGCAAGCGACTGCATGCGGTCGGTCATGCCACGGATCGGCCCGGAGACGCCGCCGCCGATCAGCCAGGCCAGCACGCAGCCCAGCACCAGAGCGACCGCGGCGGTGACGATCACCGTCTGGCGCGTGTCGGCGACAGCAACCGCGGTCTTGTCGCCCTGTTCGGCGCGCATCGCGCCGAGCTTCTGATTGATACGGTCGACCTGCTGCTCGATTGCGGTGCTGGCCTTGCCGAGCTCAGCCTGCTTGCTGCGAAGATCTGCGGCCACCTTGATGACGTCGTCCAGCGCCGCCGCATCGGCGGTAAGCTCGGCCTTCAATGCCGCAACCAGCATCTTCAGCTTGGCCTCGCCGGTCGGAGCGATTTCGCTCTCCGTCGCGGCGACGACAGCCTGCGCATTGGCCAATGTGTTCTTGGCGTCGACGGCGTCGGCGTTGGCGAGCGTCGTTCCAAAACGCATCACCGAGACGCGAACGCCATCGACCGCAGCGGCAAGGCGCAGCGGCTGGAACAGCCGCTCGGTATCGGTGCGGTTGGCGAGCGCAACCTGAATGCCGCCAGCATCGAGTCCCGCAGTTGCGCCATGCGCGTCCGTCTTGGTCGTCGCTGCGCGCAGCCGGTCGACCGACTCGGCCGCGGCAGCGAATGATGTGCGGTAAGTGTCGAGCGCAGAGCGAACCGGACCGACCCCCTCCGCGATCGCCGCCAGCCGGCCATAGCGCTGCTCGACCTGATCAGCCAGCTGGCCGACATTTTCGATCGCCTTGGTCGCGGCGTCCTTGTCGCCGACGTTCCAGGTGCGGATGAACTTCTCCACCGCACCATTGGCGCTCAAGAGCGCCGCGCGAACCTGCGACATGCCGGCGTCACCCGCCGCGCTGGTGACGAGTTCGCTGACCGTGCCGCCGATATGCTCGACCTGCACCATGGCGAAGCCGGCGAGCAGTACGAGAAAGCTCAAGACCAGGGCAAAGCCGCCGAAGATGCGCGGGCGGATACCGATCGAAGACATGATGGAAGAGAATTTCATGACACTGCCGTACACTTAACGAGTGGATCGGATGGCGGCGATCAGCTCTTTGCCGAACCGCTTCTCGAATTCGGGATCGAGCGGCTTGACCGCATCGACGAAGGCCTGGCGATCGATTTTGTCGACGACCTCCATTCCCGCGGTGCGCAGCTCCTGCAACTTTGTGTCCTCGACCTGGGCCTGCCAGGTTGCCTCCGCGCCGGCCTTCGCTGCCGCGATCAGTGCCTCCTGATCGGCCGGCTCAAGCTGTTCGAACATCGCCCGATTGGCGACGAAAGCGACCGGCGCGAAGAAGTGGCCGGACATGGTCAGGTATTTCTGGACCTCGAAGAAGCGGCTGGTCGAGATGGTCGTCAGCGGATTTTCCTCGCCGTCGAGCCGCCCGTCCTTCAGCGCGCCATAGACCAACGGGAAGTCCATCGGGATCACGTTCGCACCGAGCGCCTGGAAAGCCATCTTATAGGTCTCGTTCGGGATCACGCGGATCGTGAGTCCCTTGATGTCGGCGGGCGTACGGATCGGGCGTTTGGAATTGGTCAGATGGCGAAAGCCCTGTTTGCCGAGCGCGAGCAGCACCAGGCCTTTATCGGCGAACTTGGCCGCGATCTGCGCGCCGATCGGCCCCTGCATCACCGCCTTGGCATGCGCCTCGTCGCGAAACAGGAAGGGAATATCGAATACGCTCAGCTCAGGGACCACGGCGCTGACGACGCCACCGGTCAAGACGGCCGCATCAAGCGCGCCTGAGCGGGTCGCGGCAAGGATGATCGGCTCGCCGCCAAGCGCGTTGCCGGAGCGCGCATCCACGATGAAACGATGGCCGGCTGCGAGCTTTTCACGAAACACGTCCGGCCCTGCAGCCACCGAGATCATCCGCGGCGCGGCTGCGCCCTGATGCGGCGCGAGCAGCGCTGCCGCCATTGTTCCGACGATCCAAAGCTCTCGAATCGATTTGCCCATGTCCCCCACCGTTGCGTTCAGCGCATGCAAATGCGTAGCAAGGAATGGTAGGAAAGGTATTAAGGGGAGGTAGTTAGCCGGACGATGCAGAACAGATCTCGCCCGCGCGCATAGCAACAATCAAAAAACCCGCGCGAACCGACGCGCGGGCTTTGCCAACTAAGTAGTCCCGAAAATCGGAACCCGACGCTTACGCCGCTGAGCGGATCGTGCTCAGGAAATCGGCGACATTGCTCTTCAGCGACGTCGCCTGCTCCTGCAGTGCGGCTGCCGCCGCAAGTGCGGCTTCGGCGCCCGCATCGGTCTCGCCGGCGACCGCGCGAACATCGACGATCTCGCGGCTCACGGCCGCGGTGCCGCTCGCGGCCTCCTCGACATTGCGCGCGATCTCGCCGGTCGCAGCGCCCTGCTCCTCAATGGCAGCTGCGATGGCGTTGGAGATCTCGGCGATCTCCCTCACCGTGGCTTCGAATTGGGTGATTGCGGACACCGTGTCGCCGGTCGCGCTCTGAATGGTGGCGATCTGGCTAGCGATCTGCTCGGTCGCCTGGGCGGTCTGCGATGCCAGGTTCTTCACCTCGCTGGCCACAATCGCAAAGCCCTTGCCGGCGTCACCAGCCCGCGCCGCTTCGATAGTGGCGTTGAGCGCTAGCAGATTGGTCTGGCTGGCGATCGCCTGGATCAGCTGGACGATGTTGCCGATCTTTTCGGCGGCACTCGACAGGCCGTTGACGAGTTCCGAAGTCCGCTGCGTCTCGTGGGTGGCGCGGTTGGAGACCGTCACCGAGCGCTGCACCTGGCTGGAGATTTCGCGGATCGAGGCCGCCAGCTCCTGGGTCGCGGACGCCACCGTCTGCACATTGACCGAGGCCTGCTCGGCGCGGCTTGCCACCGCCTCCGCCAGGCCGCGACCACGCTCGGCGACGCGCGCCAGGCCGCTGGCGCTCGTCCCCATCTGCTCGGCGCGACCGCCGACGCCGGTGATGACGCCCTGCATGCCCTGCTCGAAGCGGCTGGCGAGTTCGGCCATCATCCGCGCCCGATCGGCTTCCGTCGCCTCGCGCTGGGCGGTCGCCTCCTGCTCCATGCGGCGGACGGCGAGGGCGTTATCTCGGAACACTTCGACCGCACGGGCCATGCGACCGATCTCGTCGCGCTGCTCACCCCCTGGGATCGGCTGGTCGAGTTCGCCTTCAGCGAGCGACTGCATGCGGTCGGTCATGCCACGGATCGGCCCGGAGACGCTGCCGCCGATCAGCCAAGCCAGCAGAGCGCCGATGATCAGCGCGACAGCGGCCGTATAGATCACGGTCGTCCTCGTGTCCTGGACCGATGCGGCGGTCCGGTTACCCTGCTCGGCGCGCACTGCACCGAGTTTCTGGTTGATCCGATCGACCTGCTCATCGATCGCCAATGAAGCCTTGCCGAGATCGGCCTGCTTGGCGCGGAGATCGGCGGCGACCTTGATGACCTCCTCGAGCGCGGCGGCATCGGCGGTCAGCGCCGCCTTCAACGCCGCGACAAGTGATTTGAGCTTGGGCTCGTCCGTCGGCGCCAGCTCCGTCTCCGCATCCCCGATCGCGCCCTCGGCATAGCTGAGCGTCAGCTTGGCATCGTCAGCATCGCCGGTGGTCAGCGTAGCCGCGTAGCGCATCACCGCGATCCGAACCGTGTCGACGGTGCCGGCAAGCCGCATCGGATGGATCAGCCGCTCGGTCTCGGTGCGATTGGCGAGCGCAACCTGAATGCCGCCGGCGATCAGACCCGCCGTCGCCCCCTGCACGTCCGTCTTGGTCGTGGCTGCGCGCAGCCGGTCGACGGCGTCAGCGGCGGCTCCGAACGATGATCGATAAGACTCCAGGGCTCCCCGCACCGGACCAATGCCGTCCGCGATCTCGGCCATCCTGCCGAATTTCTGGTCGGCCTGATCGGCGAGCTGGCCAACCTTGTCGATCGCCTTGATGGCGGCGTCCTTATCGCCGAGATTCCAAGTGCGGATGAACTTTTCCACCGCACTGTTTGCGCCGAGCAGCGTGGCGCGAACCTGCGACATGGCCGCATCCCCCGCAGCGCTGGTGACGAGTTCATTGACGGTTCCGCCAATGCGCTCGACCTGGATCACGGCGAAGCCTGCGAGCAGAACCAGGAAGCTCAGGACCAGCGCGAACCCCCCGAAGATCCGCGGGCGGATACCGATCGAAGACAGTAGCGAGGACAATTTCATGACCAGACCTATTGCGTGGAGCGGATGGCGGCAATCAGCTCTTTGCCGAAGCGCTTTTCGAATTCGGGCTCGAGCGGCTTGACCGCGTCGGCGAAGGCCTGGCGGTCGACCTTCTCGATGATCTCCATTCCGCCCTTGCGCAGCTCGTCGAGCTTCTCAGCATCCATCTGCGACTGCCAGGTCGCCTCTGCGCCGGCCTTGGCGGCGGCGATGAGCGCCTGCTGATCGGCTGGATCGAGCTGTTCGAACATTGTGCGATTGGCCACGAAGACGATCGGCGCGAAGAAATGGCCGGTCATCGTCAGATATTTTTGCACTTCCTGGAAGCGGCTGGAGGCGATCGTGGGCACCGGATTTTCCTGACCGTCGAGCCGCCCGTCCTTCAGCGCAGCGTAGACCAGCGGAAAGTCCATCGGCTTCACGTCGGCGCCGAGCGCCTGAAAGGTCATCTTGTAGGTCTCGTTCGGGATCACCCGGATCTTGAGCCCCTTGATGTCCTCCGGTGTGCGGACCGGCCGCTTGGAATTGGTCAGGTTGCGAAAGCCCTGCTTGCCCAGCGCCAGCAGGACCAGACCTTTGTCGGCGAACTTGGCCGCGACCTTGGTGGCGACCGGCCCTTGCATGACCGCCTTTGCATGCGCGACGTCGCGGAACAGGAAGGGGATGTCGAAGACGCTGAGCTCAGGAACGATATTGCTGACGATGCCGCCCGACAGCACCGCGACGTCGACGGCTCCGGAGCGCGTGCCAGTGAGGATGGTAGCTTCGCTGCCCAATGCATTGCCGGCGCGCTCGTCGACCGCAAACCGCTTGCCGTCCAGCGCCATGAGCTTCTGACGGAATGCATCCGCTCCAAGCTGCTGCGGATTTTGCACTTGCGAATTGAAGACCACCGAGAGCAGGCGGGGTGAAGCGAGCGCCGAATTCGCCGAAGGCAGCGCCGAGGCCGCCATGAGCGCTCCCCCGATGAGATATCCTCGTAACCGTCTGCGCATGTCGCACCGTTCCCCCTGGCGATGCGATCACAGCTAGCAAACAAAGATGGTTAAGGTCTTAAGAGCGATTCCAATAGATTTCGATCGGTGTCTCCCAGTGAGCTCTTGCGACCGTAACGCGCAAACCCACTGGCTCGACCACCCATCTCGATACCGTCCGGACCATCATGGGCCGAAAGCTTGAACCCGGCCGCCGGGCGGCACCGGCACCGACAAGGCCGTAGCGCCCACCTCACACTTCAAAGCGGCTCGAGCCCGAGCCGATCGAACAGGTTACGATCCTTGGCATCCTCCGGATTGCCGGCGGTGAGCAGCGTGTCGCCGACGAAGATCGAATTGGCCCCGGCGAAGAAACAGAGCGCCTGCATCTCATCGGTCATCGCCGTGCGACCGGCCGACAGCCGCACGAACGAGGTCGGCATCATGATGCGCGCTAGCGCGATGACACGAACGAAGGCCAGCGGATCGACGCGCCTGGCATCGGCCAGCGGGGTGCCGGCGATCGGAATCAGCATGTTGACCGGCACGCTCTCCGGCGGCTCGGGGAGGTTCGCAAGCGTGACCAGCATGTCGACGCGATCCGCCTCGCTCTCGCCGAGGCCCAGAATGCCGCCGCAGCAGACCTTCATGCCGGACTGCCGGACATGATCCAGCGTCTCCAGCCGATCCGCGAACGTCCGCGTCGAGACGACGTTCGGATAATAGGACTCCGACGTATCGATATTGTGGTTGTAGTAGTCGAGCCCGGCGGCACTCAGGCGCGCGGCCTGCTCGCGGTCGAGCATGCCGAGCGTCATGCAGGTCTCGAGCCCGAGCGCTTTGACCCCGCTTAAGATCGCAACCAGCGCGTCCATGTCACGCGGCTTCGGATTGCGCCATGCGGCCCCCATGCAGTAGCGGGAGGCTCCGCCTTCTTTGGCCTTGCGTGCCTCGGCGACGATGGCGTCGACCTCCATCAGCTTCGAAGCGGGCAGGCCGGTCGCATGATGCGACGACTGGCTGCAATAGCCGCAATCCTCGGGGCAACCACCGGTCTTGATGTTGAGCAGCTTGGAGAGCTGCACGCGATTGGGGTCGAAATGCCGGCGATGGATCGACTGTGCCTGGAACAGGAGATCGTTGAAGGGGAGCTGATAGAGCGCCCGGGCCTGGTCTTTGGTCCAGGCCTGAGGCAGCACCGTTTCCGCCTCGACACCCGTCTGATCCTGCACGCCCAGCATCGCACTCTCCGTTCCAACAATTGCGTCGTCGACTTAGCCGAGTGCGCCGCATCCTGCCAGTGGAATGATCGTGAGGTCAGTCATGCCGCTTGTTCAGCGCATCGACCCAAGACGCAAACAGGTCGAGCAATTCATCCATGACGGCATGATCATCACGTCCCGAACGCGCCGGCACATGAAAAGCGTGATCCGCCTGCTCGATCAGGTGCAAGCTCGCGCGCGCGCCGAGCCGGGCAACCACCGGCTGCAGGAGATTCAACTCGGCCAGCTTGTCCCTCGTCCCCTGCAGGAACAGCATAGGGATAGCGACGTCGTCGAGATGGTCGGCCCGTTCGATCGACGGCTTGCCGGCGGGATGCAGCGGAAAGCCGAAGAAGGCAAGGCCGCACACACCCGGAAGGGGAGATCGGGCCTGGGCTTGCGAGGTCATGCGCGCGCCAAAGGATTTCCCGCCGGCGACCAGCGGCAAGCCCGGGCAGCGGCTGGCCGCTTCGCTAACCGCCGCGCGCACCGCGGCTTGCGCCAGGGCCGGCGGGTCCGGCCGCTTGCTGCCCTTCTCCATATAGGGGAACTGATAGCGCAAGGTGGCAATGCCCCGCCCCGCAAGACCCTGTGCGACGTCAGCCATGAACGCATGCGACATGCCGGCACCCGCACCGTGGGCAAACACAAAACAGGCGCGAGCCGCGGAGGGACGAAGCAAAAGGGCGGAGACTGTCGCCGATTCGCCAATGTCGAACGTCAATTGCTGTGCAGCTGTCTGGCCCATGAAGCGAAGACGTTGCGCAATGCTCCGCAAAACGCAAGATCTCCCGCGCATCGAGCCGCGCCGGCCGGAGGCCGCCGGCCGCCCCGGCGTCTCAGATCGGATTGCCAGGCATTCAGGCGCGATGTTTGGCCACGACGCTTTCGGCTGCCACTCCGCCCCACGAGTGCACGGTAGGCAGCCCGAGCGCGGTCTTGCCGATATTGGCGAGGCAAATGCGCAATGCTGAGAGGTCGACAGGCTTCGGCAGGCTCTGCAGGTCGATGCCCAGCGACTTTGCGTAGGAACGCGCCGCGCTGCGACGCGATGCATCCATGCCGCTGATCACGATCACCGAGCCGGCGAAGCGGCAATCGGCGATCGTCTTCAGAACCTCGGTACCGTCTCCATCCCCGAGCATGAGGTCGAGCGTGATGCAATCGAAGCGCTTGCTGCGGATCGCTTCCATCGCCTGGTCGCGACCACCGACGGCGGTCACGACATGGCCCGCCTGCTTGGCGGCCACCGCAATCAGCGCCCGCTGCGTCGCATCGTCGTCGACGATCAGGAGCTGCAGCGCCCGACTTGCGCCCTCAGGCCCCGCGCTGGAACTCGCGCGCACCGCATCCGAACTGATGACTGACATGAGTGCCTCGATCAATTCACCGATATTCGATGCCTACACGATGGCCCCTGCCGTTGCGTAAAACGATCGCCGGAAAGACAGCGCATTTCCGTTAGCGATTCTACAGCGCTTTGCAGGCCGCGCGATCTCTGCAGCCGGGCTTTCTAGCCGGCATGCCAAAGTACAGACCATTGCGCGGCTCAGCCGCTCATGGCCTCCTGACCGGATGAGGCGCTCGATCGCTTCTTCTTGTTCTTGCCCTTGATGAACTGAATGTCCATCTCAGAGCCGTTGACCCGCACCAGTTCGCAGCGCCGGTAGGCGAGCCCCGTCGAGGATAGCAACAGGAAAAATTCCTTGAGGTTGAGGCCCTGGATTGAGCCTTCCACCGTCAACACGGCATCATTGTCGGAAATGGCATTGAGCTGGCAGTCCCGCCNNCNNGTGCCATCGATCCCCATGATGCAGACGTCATAACCCCGGCTGAAGGTGACGCGCTCTGTGCCCTTGTTTTCATCAGACATCTTGGTGCCCCGCGCTTTCAGCGCCCTGCCATGCTTGCGATTTTCTGCAGCCCGCTGAGCCCGGCCGCCGGCTTGGCGGGTGCAGCGGCGTTCGGCCGGTACAGGCCGCGCCGCTCGGTGAGCGGCTTGAAGACTTCCGTCAGTCCGACCACGGTTTCCGCGGCACCAAGCACCAGGAATCCATCCGGCTCCATTGCCTTGGCGAGACGACCGAAGATGTTGATCTTGGTATCCTGATCGAAATAGATCAGAACGTTGCGGCAGAAGATCACGTCGAAAGTGCCGAGCTGCGAGAAATCGTGCAGCAGATTGAGCTGGCGATGCTGGACCATGGCGCGGATCTCAGGATTGATCTGCCACAGCTCGCCGACCTGCTTGAAATATTTGACCAGAAGCTGGATCGGCAGACCGCGCTGCACCTCGAACTGACTGTAGAGCCCGGCTCTGGACTTCTCCAGAACCTCCTGGGAGAGATCGGTGGAGAGTATCTCGATACGCCAGCCGCTGAGCGCAGCACTCATCTCCTTGACGCACATTGCCAGCGAATACGGCTCCTGGCCGGTCGAACCGGCCGCGCACCAGATCCGCAGCGATTTCCGATTGGCACGGGCCCGCAGAAGCTCCGGCATGATCGCTTCGCGGAAATGATCGAACGGCACCTTGTCGCGAAAGAAGAAGGTTTCGTTGGTGGTCATGGCCTCGACCACCTGATTGATCAGGGCACTGGATCCGTCCTTCAGCTTCTGGACCAGATCGGCGATGCCGGCCAGTCCGGCTTTGCGAGCAAGAGGAAGCAGTCGGCTCTCGATCAGATATTGTTTGTCCGCAGACAGATCGAGACCTGACTTCTCCCGAAGCAGCTTGCGCAGGAAATCATAATCAGGCTGGTTCACGGGCGACCTCTTCTCGGCGGGTAGAGGATCAGGCGGACTCGGACGACATTGCCTGGATCAGTCCGACCTCCTGGAACTTGGCGGAGACGATGTCCTTGTCGAACGGCTTCATGATGTACTCATTCGCGCCGGCGTTCAGGGCCCGCGAAATGTGATCGATGTCGTTCTCGGTGGTGCAGAACACCACCTTGGGCCCCTCGCCTCCGGGCAGACGTCGCAATCGACCCAGGAAGTCATAGCCATCCATGACTGGCATGTTCCAGTCGAGCAGAACGGCATCCGGCAGGCTGCGCTGGCAGATCTCCAGTGCCTGTTCGCCGTCCTCGGCCTCGACGACCTCAAACGCCATTTCTTCCAGAATGCGCCGGGCGATCTTGCGCACCACGCTGGAGTCATCGACGACCAAACACGTTCTCATTTCTGCTTTCTCCCTGGTGGGGCGGTAGCTGGCGAACTGATTAGGCGGCGAGCGCTGCCTTCGGCAGGAGCTCCAGGACGCGGTCGACGTCGAGCACGACCATGAGCTGGCCATCGAGGCGGTGCACACCGCCCGCAAATTTCGCCATCCGCGGATCGAGATTGACCGGATTCTCTTCGCGGCTCTCCTCGGGCAGGCGCAGCACCTCGCCGATCTGGTCGATCAGGAGGCCATAGGATTCCCCGCGCAGGTCGACGCCGACCGCCATCGGCGGTCTGCCGTCATCGGCCTTGGCGAGGCCGAGCCGCGCACGCATGTCGATCACCGTGACGATGCGGCCGCGCAGGTTCAGAACGCCCGCGATCTCGGCCGAGGCCAGCGGCACCCGCGTCAGCCGTTCCGGCATGAACACGTCCTGCACGCGCGAGATCGGCAGGCCGAACAGCTGGCCGCCGATCAGGGCGGTGACGTATTCAACGACCACGCCGTCGGAAATCTCGATTTTGCTGCTCATCTCGCCACACTCCTACACTTACGCGGCTTCTCT
>NZ_CAFK01000334.1 GCF_000239815.1 Bradyrhizobium sp. STM 3843
CTCTCTCGGGGAAGATCTCTCGGGATCTCTCTTGCGAGATCTCTGGGAAGTTCTCTTGGCAGTTCTCTTGGCACATCCTTGGCCGGTTCCTTTGGCGGCTCCGAGGCTCTGGATGGCTCCGCCGGGCGCAGCGGGCGCGGCATGGCCGGTTCGCCGCGCAGCGAATCGCCCCGCGGCATCAGCCGCTCGGGGCGCGGCTCCATCCGTGGCTCGCCGCGCAGTTCCTGGCGAGGATCAAGACGTGGCTCTTGTCGGGAGTCCGGCCGGCCTGAGAACGGGTCCGGAGCAAACCCCGGCAATGGCGGCTCGCGCCGCTCGGCCAAATCACTCCGAACGTCACCGCGAGCCTCGCCGCGCAGATCGCCGCGGCGTTCGTTCATCACCGGGGCAGGGCGACGAGCTTCGTCGGCAAAAGCCGGGCGCAGTGGACGCTGCGGCAGTTCGGGCATCTGCGGTTCGTGAGGCTCGTGCATGTCGGCTTTCGCCGCCTCGTTGTCGGACCAGGTCGGCGCATCCGGCAACGGCGCGATTCGCGGCGGTGGCGGCTGCTCGGCAGCGACGCCGGCCCGCGGCGGCAGCTGCTCGCGCTGGGGCATGGCGCGCACGATATTGGATTCCACCACGATGTCGGTCGGGCCGCCGATCATCAGGAGATGTTCGATGTTGTCGCGGCGAACCAGCACGAGCCTGCGGCGGCCGTCGACGGCGGCAGCGTCGATCACGGCGAGGCGCGGCATCCGGCCGCGATTGGTGCTGGTGCCAAGCCGGCTGCCCGCGAATCGACGCACCAGCCACGCGGCAAGGCCGATCAGCGCCAGCACGGCCAGGAACGCAAAGAAAAATGTCAGTGGTGCCGGCATCTCGGTCCCCTACAAACCCCCGCTTTCATCACACATTACGCCACTTGAACACAGGGCGGTCGTAGCGAACGGGCCTGAAAGCGCAACGACGTGTTAACGACCTACGGCAGGAACTGCCGCCCGGTATCTTAATAACCTATGAATCGGCCGGGCCAAAACGACTTTCTTGGCAGGGGCTTGCGTCCCAAACTGGTGCATCCGGGCGGCCCGACACGGAAAAAGGATTAAAAAATTCATAAACCCGGAAGTTTCCCGGGGGTGCAGCGCACACCCTCTTAACTCCCCATTAACCATATGCACGGCAGATTGTGCCTAGCTTAACGGGTGGTGAAGAAGCCCAAGATTCGGAGCGGGCGCAATGTCCATCAACGATCTTCCAGTGTTGCAGGCGTTGCGTACCAAGATGGAGTGGCACCAGGAGCGGCAGCGCGTTCTATCCGAGAACGTCGCCAATTCCGACACGCCGAACTTCAAGCCACGCGACCTGGTTGAACCTAAGTTCGATTCAACCGGTGCGCCGGCGAACAGCTTCGCCCAGTTGTCGCTGACCATGACCAGCGCCGCCCATATCGCGCCGCCATCGGGCCAGAGCACGAGCTTCGACCAGAATCGCAGGGCCGGCTTCCAGACCCGGCCGGCCGGTAACGCGGTCAGCCTCGAGGACGAGATGCTGAAGGTCTCGGCCAATCAGATGGACTTTGCCGCCGTCACCTCGCTCTACGGCAAGAGCCTGCATCTGCTGAAGACCGCGATCGGTAAGGGCTGAGGAAACGGATAGACACGGAGAACGACCAAGATGGCGAATGACCCAAGCGATTTCCTGCGTTCGATGAGCATCGCAACCTCGGGCCTGCGCGCGCAAGCCGCCCGGATGCGGGTGATCTCGGAAAACGTCGCCAACGCCGACTCCACCGCCGCCACCGCCGGCGGCGATCCCTATCGCCGCAAGGTCCCGACCTTCACCTCGGCGCTCGACCGCACGCTCGACGCCAAGGTGGTGGCCCTGGGCAAGGTGGTGCCCGACCGATCTTCGTTCCGCGTCAAATACGACCCGAGCAACCCGGCCGCGGATGCGACCGGCAATGTCAAGTATCCGAACGTCAATCCGCTGATCGAAATGACCGACATGCGCGATGCGCAACGGTCCTACGAGGCGAACCTGAACGTCATCGGCGCGACCCGCCGCATGATTCAACGCACGCTCGACATTCTCAAGACCTAGGATAGGAACGAAAGTCATGGCCTCCCCCATCTCCGCTGCGAACGCTTATGCGAATTCCGCCCGCGTGCTCGACACCGCCGGATCGGGCAACACATTCGGCAGCCTCGCCCGCGTGCGGGACATTCTCGGGTCGACGAACGGTCAGGAGAACTCCGGTCCGTCCTTCGGCGCGTTGCTAAAGGATGCGATCGGAAGCGTCGTCGAGACGGGCCGCAAATCCGATTCGCAAACGGTCGCGATGGCGTCGGGCAAGGCCAACGTCATGGACGTCGTGACCGCGGTGGCGGAGACTGACGTTGCGGTGTCGACCCTGGTCTCGGTGCGCGATCGGGTGATCCAGGCCTACGAAGACATCATGAAGATGACGATCTGACGCCGCGTCGGATCTCGAATGCAATGCACGGCCTGGCTCGCGCCGATCTCGCGCGAGCCGAGACGCAATGATCGGAAGCTCACTTGTTTGGGCACAGTCCGTCCGCAGTTGAGCGGCGCAGGACATTCACCGGGGAAGGCGACTACGGAATGACCGGAGCTGAAACGCTCGATGTCGCGCGCGACGCGATCTGGACGATTGTCGTGGTCTCGTCGCCCTTGATGGTGGTCGGCCTCGTGGTCGGCGTCATCGTCTCGCTGTTTCAGGCGCTGACCCAGATCCAGGAACAGACCCTGGTCTTCGTCCCGAAGATCATTGCGATCTTCGTCACGCTGCTGTTGGCCTTGCCCTTCATGGCAGACGCGCTGCATTCGCATATGATGCGGATCTCGTCGCGAATCATCGGCGGATAGGGCAATGTGCGGCGCGGCGCTGATTCCTCTCCGCGCCACCAGGGGCCCGGACGCGCCGCGCAATGCGCATCGATATTTCATTCCTGCCGGCGCTGGCGGCGGCTTTCATGCTGGCCTTTGCCCGGATCGCCGCCATGGTGATGCTGCTGCCGGGCTTGGGCGAGACCAACATTCCCGTTCGCATCAAGCTGTCCATCGCGCTTCTGCTGACGATGATCATCCTGCCGCTGCACCGCCAAGCCTATCAGGTCGACATGACGGCGCTGACGCCGCTCCTGGTGATGATGCTGCACGAGATCATCATCGGCATCGTGCTCGGCGCCACCGCGCGCGTGACCTTGTCTGCGCTGCAGGTTGCCGGGGCGGTGATCGCGCAGCAGATGGGGCTCGGTTTCGTCACCGAGATCGATCCGACGCAGGGACAGCAGGGCGTGCTGGTCGGCAATTTCCTCACCATGCTCGGGGTGACCTTGCTGTTTGCGACCGACAGCCATCATTTGGTGATCGCAGCGCTCAGCGACAGCTACAACATCTTTGCGCCGGGCGAATTGGTGCCGAGCGGCGACGTCGCCTCGCTCGCGACGCGGGCCTTTGCCGCCGCCTTCAGGCTGGGCCTGCAGCTCTCGGCGCCATTTCTGGTGTTCGGGCTCGTCTTCAACATGGGGCTTGCGTTGCTGGCGCGCCTGATGCCGCAGATGCAGGTCTATTTCGTCGGCGCGCCGCTCTCGATCATGATCGGCTTTTTGATCTTCGCACTGGTTCTGACGGCGATGATGGGAACCTTCCTCGGCTATTTCGGGGGCGTCATGCACGACCTGACCCCAAGGTGAGGACCTGACGCATGGCCGGTGAGGACGATACCGCCGACAAAACAGAAGACCCGACGCAAAAGCGCCTCGACGACGCACTCGAGCGCGGCGACGTCGTCAAGAGCCAGGAGCTCAACACCTGGTTCCTGATCGCGGCGGCAACGCTCGTGCTGACGACCTTCTCGGATTCGATCGGCAGCGGGATCATGATGCCGCTGCGCAATCTGATCGCCAATTCCTGGATGATTCATACCGACGGAGCGGGCCTGCTCGCGATGGCGCGCGGGCTGTCCTATGCGGTCATTGCAGCGATCGGCCTCCCCCTCGTGATGCTCATGCTGGCCGCGCTCGCTGGCAACATGTTGCAGCACCGTCTGGTCTGGTCAGGCGAGCCGCTGAAACCCACCTTGAGCAAGATCTCGCCGCTGTCCGGCGCCAAGCGGCTGTTCGGCAAGCAGGCCGCGGTCAACTTCGCCAAGGGCATCTTCAAGCTCGTGCTGCTCGGCACCGTCATGGTGATGATCCTGTGGCCCGAGCGGATGCGGCTGGAATCCCTGCTGCATCTCGATCCGAACGCGCTGCTCGGCGTGACGCTGTCTTTGACCAAGCACCTGATGGGCTCGGTGGTCGCGCTGCTCGCGATCGTCGCGATCGGCGACTATCTGTTCCAGTACCGGCAATGGTACGAACGACAGAAGATGTCGGTGCAGGAGGTCAAGGAGGAGTTCAAGCAGTCGGAAGGCGATCCGCACGTCAAGGGGCGAATCAGGCAGCTGCGCCAGCAGCGCATGAAGAAACGCATGATGGCGGCGGTGCCGAAGGCGTCGGTGATCATCACCAATCCGACCCACTATTCGGTGGCGCTGGCCTATGAGCGCGGCATGCAGGCGCCGGTCTGCGTCGCCAAGGGTGTCGACAACATCGCCTTCAAGATCCGCGAGATCGCCCGCGCCCACGACATCCCGATCGTCGAGAACGTGCCGCTGGCGCGCGCGCTGTACGCCACGGTCGAGATCGACGACGAAATTCCTGTGGAACATTATCACGCGGTGGCGGAGATCATCGGCTACGTCATGGGTCTCAGGCGCAACCTGTCCGGGCGGCTCTAAGGCCCGTGATTCGCATCGCCCGCTCACGTAAAATACGGATAAATCATGGAATATCGGCTTGACGGGCTTGCGCTTGAGCGTCCGATTCAGGCAGGTGAGGGCGGGGGCCGCGCCGACCGGCGCGATAGCCCTGCCGACAGGTCTCGTCCTTTTGCTATGAGCGCCGAACCCGACAACGATGCGTCACAGGACCAGATGAGCCTGCCGGAGCGGTCGCGCCGCAGCGGCAGCATCCTCTTGGTGCTGTTGGTCGCTGGCGCCCTCGTGGCCGTCGCGCTGGCGCTGATGACGATCGGGCGCACCCAGGCGCAGCCCTATATCCTCGGCCTGTTGGCGCTGCTCGCCACCATCGGCCTGTTCAACCTGTTCGCCTTCGCCGCCGGCATCATCCGCTTCGCGGACCGCGCCACCGACGACCCCGTGACGGGGCGGGTCCCCGACCTCGCGCCGGACGGGCTCGCGGTGACTGATGCGCGCGGGCACGTGGTCTATGCCAATGCCGCCTATCTGAGGATGACGGGCGCGCAGAGCGCGCAGGAGGCGCGCCCGGTGGAGCGCGTCTTCATCGGCAATCCCGACGTTTCGGAGGCCGTGTTCCGGCTGCTCAAGGCCGCCCGCGAAGGCAAGCGGCAGCAGGAGGAGGTGCGCATCGCGGCCGGCGAGAGCGGCCAGGGCCGCTGGCTGCGGATGCGCGTGCGCCCGCTCGGCGGCAGCAAGCGCGATTCGAAATACGCGGTGTGGTCGATTGCAGATATCACCCGCGACCGCGAGCGGCAGGAGGACGTGTTCCAGGAGCTGCAGCACGCGATCGAATATCTCGATCACGCACCTTGCGGCTTCTTCTCGGTCAATGCCGACGGCAGCCTGGTCTATGTCAACGCCACGCTCGCGAACTGGCTGGACTACGATCTCGCCGAGATCGGCTCCGGCGGGCTGAAGCTGGCGGACGTCGTCTCCGGCGACGGTGCCTCGTTGCTGACCTCGATCGTCGCGGTTCCCGGCGAGGTCCGGACCGAGGTGTTCGACATCGATCTGAAGATGCGCGGCGGCAAGACTATGCCGGCGCGGCTCTATCACAAGCTCGCCTTCGGTGCCGACGGCGCGCCGGGGCCGTCGCGCACGCTCGTCATCAGCCGCGCCCGCGACGAGCGCTCCGATCCCGAGCGCGCCGCCGAGGTGCGCTTCATGCGCTTCTTCGACCACACGCCGATGGCGATCGCGACCGTCGATCGCGGCGGCGCCGTGGTGCGCGCCAATGCCCGCTATGCCAAGCTGGCGCAAAGCCTGAGCAGCGATGCGGCCGCCGCCCGCTCGATCTTCCGCGCGGTCAGCCCGCGCGACCGCAATGTGTTGATCGCCGCGATCAACCAGGCCGCCGAAGGGCAGGGCGATATTTCGCCGGTGGAGGTCATGCTGGACGGGCCGAAGGAGCGGTTCGGACAGTTCTTCGTCACCGCGGTCGACGAGGACGAGCGCGAAACCGAAGCGGCGATCGTCTACATGCTCGAGACCACCGAGCGGCGCGCGCTGGAGAACCAGATCAACCAGTCGCAGAAGATGGAGATGGTCGGCCAGCTTGCCGGCGGTATCGCTCACGACTTCAACAACGTGCTCTCGGCCATCATGATGGCCAACGATTTCCTGCTGAACGCGCACAAGCCGACCGATCCGTCGTTCCAGGACATCATGCAGATCAAGCAGAACGCGACCCGCGCCGCCACCTTGGTGCGGCAGCTGCTGGCGTTCTCGCGCCGCCAGACCCTGCGGCCGCAGGTGCTCGACCTCGGCGATGCGCTCTCGGATTTGACGATGCTGCTGCGGCGGCTGATCGGCGAGAAGGTCAAGCTCGACCTGGTCCATGGCCGCGACCTCTGGCCGGTCAAGGTCGACGTCTCCCAGTTCGAGCAGGTGATCGTCAATCTCGCCGTCAACGCTCGCGATGCGATGCCGGATGGCGGCAAGCTCTCGGTGCGGACCGCCAACGTTCCGGCGGAGGAGGCCGCGCAGGCCGCCTATAAGGGCATGCCGGTCGCCGACTATGTGCGGATCGACGTCGGCGACACCGGCACCGGCATTCCACCCGAGATCCGTGAGAAGATCTTCGAACCGTTCTTCTCCACCAAGGAGGTCGGCAAGGGCACCGGGCTCGGCCTGTCCACCGTCTACGGCATTATCAAGCAGACCGGCGGCTTCATCTATGTCGACAGCGAGGTCGGCAAGGGCACCTCGTTCCACATCTTCCTGCCGCGGCATCATGCCGAGCAGGAGGTCCATGCCGACCACCAGCCGCACGCCGTCAACGGCGCCGCCAAGGATGCGGCGGCGGCCGATGGCAAGGCTGAGGCCAAGCCGCGGACCGACCTCACCGGCCAGGGCACGATCCTGCTGGTCGAGGACGAGGAGGGCCTGCGCGCGCTCAATGCACGGGGTCTGCGCTCGCGCGGCTACAGTGTGATCGAGGCCTCCAACGGCATCGAGGCGATGGAGGCGCTGGAGGAGCGCGACGGCAATGTTGATCTGGTCGTCTCCGACGTGGTCATGCCGGAAATGGACGGCCCGACGCTCCTAAAGGCGATGCGCGATCGCAATCCCGAGGTGAGGATCATCTTCGTCTCCGGCTATGCCGAGGACGCCTTCGAGAAGAGCCTGCCGGAGAACCAGCAATTCGCCTTCCTGCCCAAGCCCTTCACCTTGAGCCAGCTGGTCGCGGCTGTGAAGGAAACCATGACGCCGCAATAGGTTACCGCGATCTGTTCAGTGGGAATGGTTCCCCCGCGACGCAGCGCCGCAGCCATGCGGCATCGCCCCGCCTTCACTTTTGGGCGGTTCTGCCCATCTTACGGGCATCCCCATTCCGGGGATTTGGGAAAACGCAGATGAGTTTCTTGCAGCGCAAAAGCGGCGTCCTGAGGGCGATCGCCGTGATTGTTTCACTGGCGCTGCCGACGGTGCTCGCCGTTTCGGCGGCCGACGCCCGGATCGGCGGCGGCTTCAGCTCCGGCTCCCGCGGCTCGCGGACCTTCTCCGCCCCGCCGTCGACCTCGACTGCACCGGGGACGGCAAGCCCGTTCAACCGTACGCTCACGCAGCCGGGTTATAATGGCGGCTCCGGCTTTAATTCACCGGCGCGCAGTCGTTTCGGCGGCGGCATGCTCGGCGGCCTCGCCGCGGGCTTCCTTGGCGCGGGCCTGCTTGGCCTGTTGTTCGGCGGCGGCCTGTTTTCCGGCCTCAGCGGCTTCGGCTCGATCCTCGGCCTGATCCTGCAGATCGTGCTGATCGTGTTCCTGGCGCGCATGGCCATGGCGTGGTGGCAGCGGCGCAACCAGCCGGCCTATGCCGGTGCGACCCCGCCGGGCGGCCAGCAGAGCTTCAGCTCCAGCATGGGTTTTGGTGGTTTCGGCGGCTCGAGCTCAGCCCCGCTGCAGATCCAGCCCGCGGACTATGAAGCCTTCGAGCGGCTGCTCGGCGAGATCCAAGCCGCATGGTCCAACGAGGATGTCGGTCGGCTGCGCCTGCTGACGACGCCGGAAATGGCCTCCTATTTCGAGCGCGACCTGGAGCAGAACCAGGCCCGCGGTGTGGTCAACAAGGTCAGCGGCACCAAGCTGCTGCAGGGCGACCTGGCGGAAGCCTGGCGCGAGGGCGACGCCGACTACGCGACGGTGGCGATGCGGTTCTCGCTGGTCGACAAGACCGTGGAGCGCGCCAGCGGTCGCGTGGTCGAAGGCAGCGATCAGCCGCAGCAGGTGACGGAAATCTGGACCTTCCTGCGTCACCCCGGCAGCAACTGGCAGCTCTCGGCGATCCAGCAGGCCAACTAAGCCCACACATGGAATGCATGGCAGGGCGCCGCGGAACGATCCGCGGCGCCTTTGCTTTGGAAGCAGGGGATTGTCCTGCTACATCCACGCCCACCCGTTCGCCTGTCGAGGATGCAAGCCATGCGCTACGAGCTCTATTACTGGCCCATGATTCAGGGCCGCGGCGAATATGTGCGGCTCGCGCTCGAAGAGGCGGCGGCCGATTATCGCGACGTCGCCCGCGAGCCGGGCGGCATGGCCGCCATGACCAAGATGCTCGAGGCCAAGAGCGGCACGCCGCCCTTTGCGCCGCCCTTCCTCAAGGCCGGCAAGCTCGTGATCGGGCAGACCGCCAACATCCTGTTCTATCTCGGTGGCCGGCATGATCTGGCGCCGAAGGCCGAGGCCGGACAATTGTGGGTGCATCAATTGCAGCTGACGATCACAGACTTCGTGGTCGAGATCCACGACACCCATCATCCGCTCGGACCGACGCTCTACTACGAGGATCAGCGCGCACCGGCGAAGAAGCGGACCGCGGAGTTCTGGGACGAGCGGGTGCCGAAGTTTCTCGGTTATTTCGAGGACATCCTGAAGGACAACGGTCCCTACATCACCGGCCGCCGGCTCACTTACGTCGATCTCTCGCTGTTTCAGATCGTTGACGGCCTGCGCTACGCGTTTCCGCAGCGGATGAAGGCCTTCGAGCGCAGGATTCCGGGCCTGGTCGGGCTGCACGACCGCGTCGCGGCGCGACCGAACATCGCGGCCTATCTGGCGAGCGAGCGCCGCATCGCCTTCAACGAAGACGGCATCTTCCGCCGCTACAAGGCGCTCGACGCCTGAGACGGCCGCAGCGCGCTTGATCGAAAGCGCTCCGCTGTCGCGCGCTCCCCGCGTCACATGTTCCGGCCGTCGATCGGCGTCATCGTCAGCTTGGCGAGCTCGATGCCGTCGATGCAGCTCACATTGAGCGCAACGACATCGGTGCCATCAGGCTTGCGGCCGCGCGCGAACACCTCGACGCCGCAGTCGATACAGAACTGATGCCGGATCGCATGTTTGTTGAACAGATATTCGCGCAGGTTTTCGTCGCCTGCGCGGAGCTGAAACTGGGCGGGTGCCACGAAGGCGAAGTGCAGCCCTTTCTTGGTGCAGATCGAGCAGTTGCAGGCGGTCACCATGGCGAGATCGCTCGTGCATTCGAACCGCACCTGGCCGCAATGGCAGCCGCCGGTGAAGGTCTTCGCGGTCATCGGCGTTCCTCCTCGTCGCGCTGAGCCTGAGCAGCGCTGATGGCTCAATTCATCAGCCAATATGACGACATTGACAACATATAAGCATTTACTTATGTTTCTTTCATGGCAAATCCCGCGCAGCTCACCACGGTCATGAAGACGCTCGCCGATCCGACCCGACGGGCTTTGTTCGAGCGGATCGCGCGGGAAGGCGAGGTTGCGGCGACCGGGCTCGTCAAGGGATCGAAGGTCTCGCAGCCCGCGATCTCGCAGCACCTCAAGGCGCTGCGCGATGCAGGCCTGGTGACGGAGCGCCGCGAGGGCCGCCACGTCCATTACCGCGTCGCGTCGAAGGCGCTTGAACCGCTGGCGGATTGGCTCGATCACTACCGCGCCTTCTGGCGGGAGCGCCTCGGCAGGCTGGAGATGTTGTTGAAGGAGACCCAGAGATGAGCGAGACGCACGCGATCGTCGTCGAGAAGGGCTTGCCCTATGCGCCGGAGACGATCTGGCGGATGCTGACGGACAGCGCGCTGATCGCAAAATGGCTGATGCCGAACGACTTCGTGGCGTCAGTCGGCCATCGCTTCACCTTCAAGACCAGGCCGATGGGCGACTGGGATGGCGTCGTGCATTGCGAGGTGCTGGAATGCGAGCCGCCGCGGCTGCTGCGCTATTCCTGGAAGGGCGGTGCGGACTCCAATCCGGACTACGGCTCGAAGCTGGACAGCGAGGTGACCTTCACGCTGGCACCGGTCGAAGGCGGCACGCAGCTGCGCATGATCCATGACGGGTTCCGCTTCCCCGGCAATGCGATCGCCTTCGAGATGATGGGCCCCGGCTGGGCCCGGATCATGGATCGAATCGCATCGCTCGCAGCGGAGGCGTGACCCCGCCGCGGTTCAAGCGTGCCGGAGTATCGCTCAGGCCAGGATGTCGACGCGCGTGCCCTGTCCCGGCGGCAGCGGCGGGCGGGACGCCTGCTTCTCAGCTTCGGTTTCGTCGCCGGTCTTTTCCGCCCTGGGGGCCGTGGTCTGTGTGGCCTGGGCCTGCTGGGTCTGCGCTTTGTTCGCATCGGCGGCGACCGACGGCTGCTGCTGCTGCGGCGGCGAGGCGGGTGGTGATAGGGTCGAAACGGACATGGTCCGGCTCCTCGCTTGTTTGTGCCAAGCGTGACCCCCGTCAGCGAAGGTTCCGTCAATCCAATCAGTCAAATTGTCTGCAATTGGTGGTGCGGCCACGAATGGTGAACGGGGGCCTGACCCGGTCGCAGAAAGACCTCCCAGTCCTGCGGCCACGGCAATCAGCCGTGAGGCGCTGCGCCTATTGGTCCTTGCTGCGGGTGATCGTGATCGTCGACTCGGTCTTGGTTCGCGCGCAGCGCATCTCGAGGCGGCGATAGCGGCTGGTGACGTCGTCGCCGCGGAACAGCCCGAGGCGGCTGAAGCAGCGCTTGGCCCCGCGCTCCATGTCGTCCTTCGGCAGCGTGAAGATGATCGCGGCGGCGCCGGCAATCAGGTCGATGAAGGCCGGCGGCGGCTTGCGGTCCGACTTGGCAAACAGCTGATTGCTGAAATTCTTGGCTGAGCAGCCGAGCGTGATCTCACGGGCCTTGGGATGGGCGAGGTAAACCGTTCCGGCGGCGGTCTGGCCGATCCGCAAACCGTCGATCTGATTCCTCAGCTCCTTGACGAGATCGTCGCAACGATCGGCCCGCGCAGGCGTGGCGGCGACCAATGCCGCCGACGCTGAGAACACGCAAAATACGGCCGCACGCAATATGATCTTCAACATCATCAATACCCCCGCGCCATTGAAGCGTGCGCTCAAAGCCCATGCAAGCGCCGATGCTTCATCGCCGTGCAGGATCGGGAGAAGTGTGACAAACGCGCTCCGTAAGCCACATCACAGCGGGACAAGGTCACGCGTGACGTCGAGCAGCACCTGGAAGGTCTCATCAAGCGCGTGGTGGACCAGATCGTGAGCGCTGGCGATGGTGCGCACGGTCCAGGCAGGATCGGTGCGCAGCCGCTCATATTGCGCAGTAAAGGGCGTCGCGCTCCAGCCGGTGGCATAGACGAAGACGCGACGGAGCTCCGGCGCTTCCCGCGTGAGACGAAGGCTCTGCACGAAAGTGCCGAGCGGATGCGGCCGGCAACGTGGATCGACCCCGTCGCGCGGCAGCACGGTCAGTCCGTCATGGCCGGCTTGCGCGATCACCAGCCGACGATAGTCGTCGCCGGCCAAATCCCACCAGGCCTGACCATCCTCGGGAGCGAACGCATCGAGGTAGACCAGGGCTGCGAGCCGCTCGGGCGCGCGGTCCGCAACCCCCGACGCGACCATGCCGCCATAGCTGTGCGCGCAGAGAATGACCTCGGACAGGTCTTCGACCGACAACAGCTTCAGCACGTCCGCGATATGCGTTTCCAGATTGATGCAGGCGGCAGGGGCGGGCGTTTCCTCAAGCCCGCTCAAGGTGAGCGCGTGGGCCACATGGCCGGCGTGCTTGAGCCGCGCCGCCAGCGGTTCATACCACCAGCCGCCGCGCCAACCGCCTGGAATGAGGACGAAAGTGGCCATGTGATCCTCCGTAGCGCCCTATCAGGGCATGTTTCGATCAGCTCTCGCGGTGCAGGGTATCAGAGCTGTCAAGGGCCAAAGGAAGCGGTTCTACCGCGCTGCGCCCATGCTATGGTCTGGTGATGAGCAAAGAGCAGGTGAAAGAGATCCTCGATCGGGTTCTGACGTGGTCCAGCGAGCGTCAGGAAGACGCGGCCAAGCTGTTGATGCTCATGGAAGCACAGGACAACGCCGGCTACCGGTTGATCGACGATCAGGTTGAGGAAGTGGAAAGACGACGGCTCGATCCGAACCGTCGCACACTGACGCTCGACGAGTTCAAAGAGAGGCTGGGTCGTCTGCTCGACAAATGAAGGCCATGATCCATTTTCACGCCTTCCGGGACGACCGAGCCCGGTCGGAGATCACATAGGCCCCATTCGCCGCCCGGCAGCTTCCTTTTCCACCAAAAGGGCTTAGAACGGCTCTATCGCCGGGTGCCTCGGACAGGCGTTTTCCGGCCCTTCAACCCACGAGTTTCCCATGAACGCGCCCACCGCTTTTCCCGACCAGTCCAAGCCCGTCCCGCCCTACAAGCATACGCCGTTGTTTCCGCTCGGCGCGGACACCACGCCCTACAAGAAGATCATGGCTGAGGGCGTGCGGGTCGAGAAGGTGCTGGGCCGCGACATGCTGGTGGTGTCGCGCGAGGCGCTGCGGGCGCTGTCGGAAGCCGCCTTCGGCGAGATCAATCACTATTTGCGCCCCGGCCATCTGAAGCAGCTGCGCGCGATCCTCGACGACCCCGAGGCCAGCCCGAACGACAAGTTCGTCGCGCTGGATTTTCTGAAGAACGCCAATATCGCTGCCGGCGGCGTGCTGCCGATGTGCCAGGATACCGGCACCGCGATCATCATGGGCAAGAAGGGCTGCAACGTCATCACCGATGGCGACGACGAGGCGGCGCTCTCGGAAGGCGCGCGCGACGCTTATCTGCGCCGCAACCTGCGCTATTCGCAGGTCGCGCCACTGTCGATGTATGAGGAGAAGAACACCGCCAACAACATGCCGGCGCAGACCGAGATCTACGCCGAAGGCGAAGATGCCTACAAGTTCATGTTCATGGCCAAGGGCGGCGGCTCTGCCAACAAGAGCTTCCTGTTCCAGGCCACGCCGTCGGTCTTGACCAAGGATCGTCTGCTCGCCTTCCTCAAGGAGAAGATCCTCACGCTCGGCACCGCGGCGTGTCCGCCGTATCATCTCGCCATCGTGATCGGCGGCACCTCGGCCGAGCTCTGCATGAAGACGGTGAAGCTCGCCTCGGCGCGCTATCTCGATGCGCTGCCGACGCAGGGATCGCCCGATGGCAACGCCTTCCGCGATCTCGAGATGGAGCAGGAAATTCACAAGATGACGCAGTCGCTCGGTGTCGGCGCGCAGTTCGGCGGCAAATATTTCTGCCACGACGTGCGCGTGATCCGCATGCCGCGTCACGGCGCTTCGCTGCCGATAGGGCTCGGCGTATCGTGCTCGGCCGACCGACAGGTGCTCGGCAAGATCACCAAGGACGGCGTTTATCTGGAAGAGCTCGAGCATCATCCGGCGCAATATCTGCCGGAGGTCGAGCAGGCGCTCGGCGGCGAGGTCGTCAAGATCGACCTGAACCAGCCGATGAAGGACATCCTCGCGGCGCTGTCGAAGCATCCGATCAAGACCCGGCTGTCGCTGACCGGCACCATGATCGTCGCGCGCGATTCCGCGCATGCCAAGCTGCGCGAGCGGCTGGAGAAGGGCGAGCCGTTGCCGGACTATTTCAAGAATCATCCGATCTATTACGCCGGCCCGGCCAAGACGCCGGAAGGCTACGCCTCGGGCGCGTTCGGCCCCACCACTGCGGGCCGCATGGATTCTTTCGTCGATCAATTCCAGGCCGCTGGCGGCTCGATGGTGATGGTCGCCAAGGGCAATCGCGCGCCGGCCGTGCGCGAGGCCTGCAAGAAATATGGCGGCTTCTATCTCGGCTCGATCGGCGGTGCCGCGGCCAATCTCGCCGAGCACTGCATCAAGAAGGTCGAGGTGGTAAAATATCCCGAGCTCGGCATGGAAGCGATCTGGCGCATCGAGGTGGTCGACTTCCCGGCCTTCACCATCATCGACGACAAGGGCAACGACTTCTTCAAGGAGCTCAACCTCGGTTGAGCCCCCCGCCCGAGGCGCCAATTCGAGGGCCTGCATGATCGAATGGTTCGATGACCTCAAGATCGGGATGAAGTTCAAGAGCGGCGAGACCACGGTGTCGCGCGACGACATCAAGCGCTTCGCCGCCGAATTTGATCCGCAGCCGTTTCACCTCGATGAGGAAGCGGCGGAGAAGACGATCCTGAAGGGTCTTGCCGCCTCCGGATGGCACACCGCCGCGATCGCAATGCGGCTTGCAGCGGAAGCGCGTCCGTTTGGTCCGCATCCGCTGTTCGGTGCCGGCGTCGACGAGCTGCGCTGGCTGAAGCCGGTGCGGCCGGGAGACACGCTCCATCTCGAAGGTGAGGTGGTCGATCTCGTGCCGTCGCAGAGCAAGCCGCAAGGCATCGCGCGGATCAAGTGGACCGCCTATAACCAGCACGGCGAGGCCGTCTACACCTTCAATCCGATCGCAATCGTGCCGCGGCGTCCGGCCTGATCGGCGCAGGCGCTTGCCACAGCGGCGGTGTAGCCCTCTCCCGCTATAAGGCAGGGCAATCGCATATGGGTTGTTGCGCTTTCGGGCCTCATGGTTCGAGACGCGCCGCAAGCGGCGCTCCTCACCATGAGGGTTTGGCATTTTGCCGCAAAATAAAGCCCTCGTCCTGGGGAGCTCGCCGAAGGCGAGCGTCTCGAAGGACGGCCGCAGGAGAGATAGCAGACGAGGCTTTTCCGCATATGCGATTGCCCTGCGTTATAAGGGGAGAGGGCGCAGTCATCGGCGCTGTAGAACGACGATAGACCTTCTCCGAAAGAGGGGCACCTGAGCAAGCTACGAGATCCGTGATCGCACAAGGCAGGTGGGTGGCGAAGTGTCTGGTCAACGCGTCGTCGGACTCGATGGTTTCTCGCGCGGCTGGGTCGCAGTATCGATCGAGGGCGACCGGCGCGACATTGCCTTTCCCGCCGACATCTCGGCCGCGCTCGCAGCCCCCTTCGCTCGTGCCGCCGTCGACATCCCCATCGGCATGACGGACGACGGTGAGCGCGATTGTGATCATCTCGCGCGTGACAAGCTCGCGCCGCACCGCTCCCGCGTCTTCACCGGCGCGCGGCGCTGGCTGTGGGAGCAGTTCGACGATCCAGATCTGGCCAACAACGAAGCGCTGAGACGCGGCGAGACGCGTGTGTCGCGTCAGCTCTGGCATCTCGGGCGCAAGATCATGGAGGTCGACCGCTTCGTCCGAAGCCATCGCCATCTCGACATCCGCGAGGCGCATCCGGAGCTGGTGTTCCTGCGCCTGCATGGCGCGCCGCTGCCGTCGAAGAAGACGGAGCAGGGACTTGCACTGCGGCGCGATCTGCTGCAACGGGCCGGCTTCGCCGCCATCGATGAGTGGATCAGCAGAACGCGGATCGGCACCGGTGCCAAGGCCGATGACGTGCTTGATGCTGCTGCGGTCGCGCTGGCTGCGCGCGATTGCGCGGGCAGTGTCCCCGCAGGCGAGCCGCCGCGCGATGCGCAGGGCGTGGCGATGCAGATCTGGTTCTAGCGCCGCCGGCCTGGAGCGCGGCGCTCAGCGCTTGTATCCGTCGGTGCCGGTGCGCACGACCGGTGTCGAGACCGGCTGCGGTCGCGGCGCTGTGGCACGGCCCCGCTGCCGCTCATCGTCATAGAGCGAGGGACGATGCTTGGCCCGCGCAGCCGCCGCAACGGCGGAGCCGCGCCAGGCTGCGAGCATGATCAGTGCCGCACGCTCGCTCAGGCGGTCATAGAGGCGCGACAGCCGAAACACGGTCTGCACGGACTGGCCGAGCTCCGGCTTCAGGAACAGCAGCACGCGCTGGAACACGGCGCCGGGCATGCCAAGCGCCTTGGCGGCGCAGGCCAGCGGCTCGCCCGCGGCGTCCTCGACCACCTGGGCCGCGATCCGGCTCGAGAGCAGCAGGCTTTCGCCGAGTTCGATGGTGAAATTCTCGACATCGGTGACGAAGGCCGCCATCTCCAGCGCTTCGATCGCTTTGGACGCGCGGTGCTCGGGAATCCGCATCGCGGGCTTGAGCGGCGTGGTGGCGAGACTCTGCAGCATCGCCGTGCGCTCGCTGGAGCCGGCGCCGAAAAACATCTCGCAGATCTCCGCGGCGTCCTTCGGCTGCATCGCGAGCCCTGACGGGGACTGATCGAGAACCCGCGGCTGCGCGGAGGGCTTTGGCAGCAGCGAGGCCGGAATTGGCCCCGCGAGCGGCAATGTTTCATCCGCAATGACCGGACGCAGTCCAAGCTTGAGCAGGATCTCGGCCGGGGTCGACGGATAGATCGCAAGGCGCGCGCACACTGCGGCGCGCGTCGTATCGTCGACTTCGTCGATCAGGCGCGTGGCGAGCTCGACGAATTGCCGCTCCTCGTCGGCCGAATGCGCGCTCGTCTGCACGTAGAGATCGGTCAACACGCGCAACAGCGTGGGTCTGATGTCGACGCCCTCGCGGCGGGACAGCGTCATCAGCCCGTCTAGGCCCAGGAAAAGCGATGATCTTGTCATGTCGGGGTACGCAACTTCGGCATTCGTTGCGATCAGACTATCCGCAGTTGTTTTAATGGGCCGTTAAGGAAAATAATTCGTGAAGATCGGCCGAAATTTCCTGGTCGCGAGTCTCCCGGTGAGACAAAGGCGCAACGCTCGCGGGTGATCTGCAACGCTGAGGAGAGAGGCCACATGTCCTCGGCGGCCGATTAAGATGCCGTTAACCACGTGCTGATCTTAATCGCACTCGTTCGAGGACCGATTGGCGGCGCCGATCCCGCCGGTTCTCTGCAAAATCTTGAGGTGATGCGCGGTCTGTTCTTGATGTGAGACCGACATGCGGCGCCTGGTTCGTCAGTTGCGTGTGCCCCTTGGCCTTTTTGAAGTTCGTGCACAGGGGGATGAAGAGGGGACAGAACTTCGGGGCACGAGAGAGAATCTATATGGCGACCATCATCGAATTTCCGGCCGACACAGCGCGCCGCGCGCGGTCCGCCGCGAGGGGCGCGCCGCAGCAGCAGGGCATGGGGACGGTCGTGATCCTTCCCGTCGTGCGGATCGAGCGCGAAACTGCCGACACCAGCGACGATCGCGGACCGCGCGAAGGCGCCGCCCCGACCCGCCGCCGCCGTCGCCGCTGAGATCATGAGACTTGGAATGCCGGACATCTTCATCCCGGTCCGGCGCGTCGTGCCGGCTCTTGCGCTCGTGCTCACGGGCACGATGCTCAGCGCCTGCAGCGGCGGCGATTTCGGCCGCACCCGCGCCGATTTCCGCAACGACGACATGCACAAATGGATCGGTCAGGAGGCGACTGCCAGCGTCGGTATCAAGCCATCGCAGTTCCAGCTCACCGACGCCGAGCGTCAACTCCGCGATCTCGCTTATCCGCTGATCGAGCCGCCGCATTCGCGCCCCGCCTGGAAGAGCGTGTTCGGCGATTATCAGCCGTCACCCTCGCCATGGCGGCAGAAGGTGGTGTTCGATCGCACCGCGTATGGTCGCGCCTTGATCGACGAGCCGCACCGCTCGCATTCCTCCCGCTATGCGCAGCTGATCGACGACGTCCGCGACGACATCACGCGGTTCGAACCCTTCTTTGCCTCCGCGATCCGCGTCATCGACCTCGATCGCAAGCGCGACGCCAGCATGCGCTACATGAGCGAATTGTCGCCGCGCGAGAAGGACGATGCGATCGCGCGCATGCAGGAGAACTCGCTGATCGTGCAATGGGTGCAGCTCAGCCTGGAGCAGCGCATCTCGTCCTATCGCTGGGCGCTGGAGCGGCTGGTGCTGCAGGCACCCGATCCGATGGCCGCCGACGCCGATCGTCTGATCGGCGAGCTCGCGGCACAGACCGCAAACCCGCCGGTCGCGGCGCGCCCGCTGATCCAGCGTCCGCTGACCACGCGGGGTTGATAGTCTATCCGGCGTCATTGCGAGGAGCGAAGCGACGCAATCCCGAGTCAAGCAGTAGGTCTGGACTACTTCGTCGCTTCGCTCCTCGCAATGACGGGGCGGGCGAGGCCGGCCGTTAGAGGCCGTCGCCAGGCGACACCGGCCGGATGACGTTGAACGCTTCCTCCAAGAGATGCGGCGTGTGCTTGCCGGGGGCGAACTGGCAGGAGCGCTCGAAATAATCTGACAGCGCCGGGCGGAACGTTGGATGCGCGGTCTTGTCGATGATCACGCGCGCGCGCTGTTTCGGCGACAGGCCGCGCAGGTCGGCGAGGCCGTGCTCGGTGACCAGGATCTGCACGTCGTGCTCAGTGTGATCGACATGAGTGACCATCGGCACGATGCAGGACAGCGTGCCGTTCTTGGCCGTCGACGGCGTCATGAAGATCGACAGATAGGCGTTGCGGGCGAAATCGCCGGAGCCGCCGATGCCGTTCATGATGCTGGTGCCGCGCACATGGGTGGAATTGACGTTGCCGTAGATGTCGGCCTCGATCAGTCCGTTCATCGCGATCACGCCGAGCCGGCGGATCACCTCCGGATGGTTGGAGATCTCCTGCGGCCGCAGCACGATGCGGTCGCGCAGGAATTCGATCTCGCGATTGAATTCGAGCGCGGCTTCCGAACTCAGCGACAATGCGGTCGCAGAGGCCAGATCCATGCGGCCGGACCGGATCAGGTTCAGCATGCCGTCCTGCAGCACCTCGGTGTAGGCGGTCAAATGCGGGAAGGGACCGTCGTCGAGCCCTGCCATCACGGCGTTGGCGACATTGCCGACGCCGGACTGCAGCGGCAGCAGGGTGCGCGGCAGCCGGCCCTGCCGCACCTCGTGCGCGAAGAACTCCAGGATATGGCCGGCGATCGCCTTGGAGATGGCATCGGGAGCTGCAAAGGTCGTGTTGCGGTCCGGCGCATGGGTCTCGACGATGGCGATGACCTTGTCCGGATCGCAGCGATAGGTGGTCTCGCCGATGCGGTCTCCGGGGGCGAGGATCGGGATCGGCTTGCGATGCGGCGGCAGACGCGTGCCGTAATAGACGTCGTGCATGCCGAGCAGCGCAGGGTTCATCCAGGAATTGACCTCCAGGATGACGCGATCGGCCTGGTCCAGCCAGGTCTTGTTGTTGCCGATCGAGGTCGAGGGGATCAGTCGCCCGTCCGGCAGAACGCCGGCGCATTCGATCACCGCAACGTCGAGATGGCCGAGGAAGCCGAACCAGGCGAACTGCGCGACATGGCTGAGATGGATGTCGATATACTCCATGCTGCCGGCATTGATGCGCTCGCGCGTGATCGGATCTGATTGGTAGGGCAGGCGTAATTCGATGCCATTGACCTTGGCGAGCGCGCCGTCGAGTTCGGGGGCCGTCGAGGCGCCGGTCCAGACGCCGATGCGAAACGGCTCTCCGCGCGCATGGGCCGCCTCTATTCTGCGGGCAAGTGCCAGCGGAACCGCCTTCGGATAGCCCGAGCCGGTGAAGCCGCTCATGCCGACATTGGCTCCGGCGGGGACCAGCGCCGCCGCATCATCGGCCGACATGACCCTCGCGCGCAGCGCATGCGACATCACCAGTGACGAATCCATCCTCGCTATACTCCTCCCGACGCCGCAAATTCGCGGACGTTACGCGAGGGTGTTTAGGATGCGTCACAGGCCTTCGATTTGACCCGCATCAAAACGGCGTCATACGCCGGCGAGCGACGGGCGGCGTATGGGAGCCTGCGGGCGGGGCGAGCGTTCGGCCAGCATGTTGGTCTTGCTGTATCGGGGATTGCCGGTGACCTCCTCGCCGACCCAGTCCGGCAGGTGGACGATCGCGGATTCGCTTTCCAGCTCGATCTCGGCGATCACGATGCCATCGAGAATGCCGTGATAGACGTCGACCTCCCAGATCCCGCTCTGCCCCGGCACGTAATGCCGGATCTTTTCCAGGATGCGGCCGGTGCAATGGGCGAACATCGCCGCGGCATGCTCGCGCGGAATCTCATACTCGAATTCCTCGCGGGAGATGCCGCCCCTTCGGCTGCTCTTGACGCACAGCGTGGTGCGGTCGCCATAGCAGCGGACACGGATCTTCACATCATGCTCGCGGGCGACGAGGCCGTCCCGCAATCGTTCGCTATGGGTGACCTGGGCTCGCCAAGTCTCGTTCTTGACCAGAAACTTACGTTCGATTTCGACGGGCATGAGGAGGTGTGGGGCCAATCACCGGCGTGACGCTTATGCCATAGCATCTCATCGTCACGACGAGCTATGCAACGAATGGTGAACAGCCGCGTTCGTTCACGGCAAATGCGCCAGACGCGATATCAGCGCTTGCCGCGCGGCTTTTCCGCTTTCGCCGGCGGCTCATTCTGGATGCCGCATCTGGCCGCGGCGAGCGAGGCCTGCGCCTGCGGCATCAATCCTGGCTCCGCCGCCAGCGCCTTCAGCACGATCAGCCCTGTCGCCGTCGGCGAATCGATGATCAGGCGGTCGGCCGAGGTGATTTCTTCGTCCTCGGGCAGGTCGCTGTGCTGCGCTTCGGTCATCAGATCGAGCTCGATGACGCGCTTGCCGGCGGAGCGATCGTTGATGGCGTAATAGGCGATCTCGTTGCGGGTGTAGAACGACACCGATGTATAGGCTTGGCTCACGGGCACCGTGAGCTTGAGCGGTCCGTCTGACAGATCGTAGCGGCAGACAGCGACCGCGAAGGCCGGGTCCATGAACGGCATTGGCGAGGTGTTGGGGTCGGTCAACGGCAGTTGCGTCACTGCATTGAGCTCGGTCATCGGCGTCAGCCGCGAATACGCGTCTTGGCTGGCGATGCGCGGCAGCGCCAGCACGCTGACCAGATGGACCACACCACCGAGCAGCACGCCGACGAGAATGGTGAACAGCAGGCGGATCATGGGCATCCCACTGTCGTGATCGACGGCATCGGAGCGTCGCGCTGCGTGCGCGTCGCAACCCCGACCGGCGTGTCGTAGAGGCGCAGCATCAGCGCGTAGCGTTCGATGCCGCCGGTCGGCAGCCAATTGCCGGAGCGCGAGCGCGAGGCGATGCGGATCTCGAAGGAGCCGTCGGCGCCGCGCACGATCTCCTGGCTGGTGAAGCCGTAGCGTTGCAGCGCATTGGCGACCAGATGACCCTTCCTGTCATAGAGGGTCAAGGTCCAGAATCGCGCCGGCGGCGTGACCCCGGAGACGAGGACGTCGCAGCGGCCGTCCAGCGCCTTCTTCTTGTCGTCGCTGGTAGCGGTGAAGGCGACGCCATCGCCGGTGCCGATCGGCAGCTCGCCATTCCGCGTGATGGTGGCCCGCGCATAAGGATCGACATCGGAGGTGCCGGTCTTGGGGCGCGCGGTCCAGCTGCCGATCGTGAGCGTGTTGAACTCGGTGCCGCGGGTCGTCGTCATCCAGGTCGCGCCGATGCCGACGCCGGTGGCGATCAGAAGCGCAAGCAGGGTGATGAGGAGCAGCCGCACGGGATCGCTGACGTCAATTCTTGCGCGAGGCAGGCGCGGCGTCGCCGGAAGCGGTCGCCGCGGCATAGTTTTCAGGGAAGGCGAGCGCGCTCGAAGAGACCGGCTTGGCCGGCTTCGACGCATCGCCCGGTGCGGCCTTGTCGGCGACCCGCGCGGCGTCGTCGAGCATCTTCTCGACCTGGACCAGGATCTCGGCCCCGCGCCGGGTCAGGACCGGCGGCGGTCCCGGCTTGACCTCGAGGGTCTTCGGCGCACCCGCCGCCGAAGCCATGGCCTGGGCTGCGCCTTCTTTCGCCAGCTTCTCGCCCATGCCGACGCCGGCCAGCTCCTTGATCTCGACGCCCTCATGGGCGACCGTCATGATGTCGTGCCAGGTCTGCGCCGGCAGCGAGCCGCCGGTCATGCGGTTGGTCGGCGAATAGTCGTCATTGCCGTACCAGACTGCGCAGGTGAAGTTGCCGGTGTAGCCGACGAACCAGGCGTCGCGGTAAGCGTTGGTGGTGCCGGTCTTGCCGGCGGTCGGAATGCCGTCGAGCGCGGCGCGGCGCGCGGTGCCTTCGCTGACCACGTGGCTCATCATGCCGGCCATGTCGGCGGCGACAGAGGCTGGGATAGCCTGCTTTGGCTTCGGCCCGTCGCGGTCCCAGCGCCAGACCAGATCGCCGGCGCCAGTGCGCACTTCGAGCACCGAATGCGGCGTTACTGCTTTGCCCTTGTTCGGGAAGGTGGCGTAGGCGACCGCGTGCTCGACCACGGTGACCTCGTCAGAGCCGATCGGCAGCGACGGCGTGTCCGGCAGCGGCGCCTTGATGCCGAAGCGGCGGGCGACCTCGACGATCTTGGCGCGGCCGGCCTTGGGGCCGTTCGGCTTGCCAAGCTCGATCGACAGCTTCACCGGCACGACGTTGATCGAGCGGGTGATCGCCTGGGTCAGCGTCACCGTGCCGGAATAGGAATGGCCATAGTTCTGCGGACACCAATTGCCGATGCAGACCGGCCCGTCGACGATGGTCGAGGTCGGCTTGAAGCCGTTCAGCAGCGCGGTCGTGTAGACGTAGGGCTTGAAGGACGAGCCGGGCTGCCGATAGGCGTCGACCGCGCGATTGAACTGGCTGGCGCCGTAATCGCGGCCGCCGACCATGGCGCGGATGCCGCCGTCGAGATCGGCGACCACGGTCGCCGCCTGGGTCGCGTGATAGTCGCGGCCGAACTGGCGCAGCTGATTCTCGATGGCATCGTCGGCAGCATGCTGCACGTTCATGTCGATCGAGGTGCGCACGACGAAGACGCGCTCGGTGTAGGATTTCGGGAAGGTGTCGACCAGCTTGCGCATCTCGTCGAAGGCATAGTCGAGAAAATAGTTCGGCGAGTTCTCGTCGCGGCGGTCGACCGCAAACGCCGGGTTGCGGCGGGCGCCGAACACCTGGCCCTCGGTCATGAAGCCGGCATCGACCAGGTTGTCGAGCACGACGTTGGCGCGGGCGCGGGCGGCCGGCAGGTTGATGTGTGGCGCGAACTTGGTTGGGGCCTTGAACAGGCCGGCCAGCATCGCGGCTTCCGCCAGGTTGATGTCGCGCACCGACTTGTTGAAGTAGAAATGCGCTGCGCCGTCGACGCCGAAGGTGCCGCCGCCCATATAGGCGCGGTCGAGATAGAGCTTGAGGATCTCGTTCTTGGTGAGCCGGGTCTCCAGCCAGATCGCCAGGAACGCCTCGTTGATCTTGCGCTCGATGGTGCGCTCGTTCGACAGGAACAGGTTCTTGGCGAGCTGCTGGGTGATCGACGAGCCGCCCTGGCGCACGCCGCCGGCCTGGGCGTTGGTGACGAGCGCGCGGGCGGTGCCCGCGATGTCGATGCCGAAATGGTCGTAGAAGCGGCGGTCTTCGGTCGCGAGCGTCGCCTTGATCAAATTGTCCGGAAAGTCTTCCAGCGGGATCGAGTCGTTGTGCTTGATGCCGCGGCTGCCGATCGGGTTGCCGTAGCGGTCGAGGAAGGTGACCGCGAGGTCGGACTTCTTCAGCCAGTCCTCGTCGGCGGTTTCGCGGAACGCCGGAATCGCCAGCGCCAGCAACAGCACGAGCCCGCCGAGGCCGATCGTGGCGGCTTCGGAGAACGGCTCGATGAAGACCCAGCGCTTCCAGCCGCCGACATAGAAGCGGTCCATGAACGCCGAATAGCGCTCAAAAAGCTCGCGGGCGCCGCGCAGCGACGAGAACAGCGCCGAGTCGAACCGCGCATCGAGATCCAGCCGCCAGTTGTCGAGCCGCTTTTTCCAATCGTCTGGAATGATCTGGCGCACGGGATACCTGGTCTTTGCGAAAGCCGGTCAGCTGTCTTCGAACGCACTCAACCACCCGGCTGGGCCATCGAAGGGTCTTGCGGGACTGTTGCGGCAAACCCGTGGCGCTTGTTTCGCGCCGGGGATGACTCGATAACCTATCTAGCCGAGCAGGGGCCATAAACCAATGGCGCCGCTCATAATTTGATGGGCAGCGCTAATATCTTCTGCCCGGAACCGGCACGCCGCTCTTGCGTCCTGGTGGCGGGGCCCCCTAGATGCCGAGCCAGCTGTGACCCTCGGATTCCTGTGATGACCGCGCCGCTCAAACGTCCTTCCGGTCAGGAGGGATTTTTCTGGAAAACCAAGACCTTGGAGCAGATGTCCGAGGCCGAATGGGAAAGCCTGTGCGACGGCTGCGGGCGCTGCTGCCTGGAGAAGCTCGAGGACGAAGATACCGGCCGGATCTATTTTACCCATATTGCCTGCAGGCTTCTGGACGCCGGTCTATGTGCCTGCAAAAATTATGAGAATCGTTCTGAAACTGTACCGGATTGCGTTCGCCTGACACCTGAGAATGTCCGCACCATCACCTGGCTGCCGCCGAGCTGCGGCTACCGGCTGGCCGCCGAAGGGCGCGATCTCTATTGGTGGCATCCGCTGATCTCCGGGGATCCTCAGACGGTGCATGAAGCGGGTGTCTCCGTGCGGGGCCGTGTCGAAGGGTCCGAGGAGCAAGTCCCCGTCGACGAGCTGGAGGACCATATCGTGCAATGGCCGGTGCTGCTGCCCAAGCGCGCCAAGCTGAAGCACCGGCCCAAATAGACCGTCCAGGTAGATCCCGCTTGCTCGGGTTGAGGGGGGGGCCTGCCGACTCGGGGCCTCGCTTCGCACGCGCAACAAGTCACATCACTGCGCCCGGCTGCCCGATGCCGCAATGCGCCCATGCGCAAGAGCGTCTGCCGCAAGGGAAATTTATCCCTTAGATGGTTGGCTACTCAGCGAATCTGCGGGGTTCCTCCTCGCTGGCCGAACAACATTATTCCCCATGAACAAGTTTCAACGGCAGAGCCGCTACCCTGCCGCCGCCATCTCCGTGCCTGAAGACATCGCCGCCGAGCTGCCCGCGCTGCCGCCGCAGGTGCGTGCGGTCGCCGACGCGCCGCCAATCGCGCCGCCGGTGCCACTGACCCCGGCCGAGGTCCGCACCATCCTGATGAGCCTTCTGCTTACGATGTTCCTGGCCGCGCTTGACCAGACCATCGTGGCAACGGCGCTGCCGACCATCGGTCGTGAGTTCCACGATGTCGAGAACCTCTCCTGGGTGATCACCGCGTATCTCTTGGCCTCCACGGCGGTGGCCCCGGTGTTCGGCACCTTGAGCGACATCTATGGCCGCCGCGCCATGATCATCACCTCGCTCAGCCTGTTCATCGCGGGATCGGTGCTTTGCGCGCTGGCGCCCAACATGACCGTTCTGGTGCTGGCCCGCGGCCTGCAGGGGCTCGGCGGCGGCGGCATCATGCCGGTGGTGCAGACGGTGATCTCGGACGTGATCAGCCCGCGCGAGCGCGGCCAATATCAGGCCTATTTCAGCGCGGTCTGGATGGTGGCCGGCCTGTTGGGGCCCGTGATCGGCGGCTTCTTCGCCGATCATCTGCACTGGTCGATGATCTTCTGGATCAACCTGCCACTCGCGGTCGGGGCGCTGGTGCTGCTGCTGCCGAAGATGGCGCGCATCCCGGCCTATCACCGCTTGCGCAGCGTCGACTGGCTCGGGGGGCTGCTTCTGATGGCGTCCGCCGTTGTCTTCATGCTGGTCCTGAGCTGGGGTGGCCATAAGCTCGCCTGGCTGTCGCCCGCGATCCTGGCGATGATCGGCGCCGCCGTGGCCCTGGCGCTTGGCTTCGTCTGGCATGCGCAGCGCTCCGACGAGCCGTTCCTGCCATTATCCCTGATCGGCGGCCGCGTCGTGCCCTTTGGCCTGTTGATCAGCGGCTGTGCGCTCGGCGCGATGATCGGGCTCACCGTCTATCTGCCGCTGTATTACGAGGTGGTCTACCATCTGTCTGCGAGTCAGGCGGGTCTTGGACTGATTCCGCTGGCGGCGATCTCGACCCTTGGCGCAGCGATTGCCGGCCGCACCATGGCGCGGGTCAAGCACTACAAGCGGGTTGCGATCGCGGGCACCATCACCGCAGCGCTGGCGGCGACTGCGATGACGCTAATGACGCCCTCGCTGTGGACGCTGGTGGCGCTGCTTTCGGTGTTCGGCGTCGGTCTGGGGACGCCATTTCCGATCTGCGTGGTCGCGCTGCAGAACGCCGTGCCGCGCGCCCAGGTCGGCACCATCACCGGCGCCATGAACTTCTTTCGCGCCATGATGTCCTCGTTCACGGTCGCCGCCTTCGGTGCAATCCTGCTGATGGCGCTCGGCGCCGACGTCTCTCTGGCGGAGGGCGCGAGCGGCGCGGTCACCGGGATTGCAGTCGCCGATATGGTCCACGCCTTCCGCTACGTCTTCGGCGCGGCCGCGGCGATGCTTTCCTGTGCCGCCGTCTGCATGATCCTGATGGAGGAGCGGCCGCTCGCCGGCCCGGCCGTACCGCCGCCGGCGATCGAGATGGCGGAGTAGCCCCACCACTCACGTGCCCGGCCGCGACACCTCCGTCTCCTTGCTGGTGATGAACTCCAGCAAGACGGGAATGCCTTCCTTGGTCTTGGCGATGCCGCGCATGATCGCGGGCACGATGTCGTCCGGCTTGGTGACGCGCTCGCCATAGCCGCCGAAGGCGCGCGCCATTGCGGC
This sequence comes from Bradyrhizobium sp. STM 3843, assembly GCF_000239815.1. Classification (GTDB taxonomy): domain Bacteria; phylum Pseudomonadota; class Alphaproteobacteria; order Rhizobiales; family Xanthobacteraceae; genus Bradyrhizobium. The sequence goes on from NZ_CAFK01000334.1 coordinate 27,102, forward strand.
GTAGTCGCCGGAAATGTCGGTCGAGCGGTACTTCTCGGTCGACACCGGCATCACCTTCAGCTCGATCGCCATCGAGAAATTGTTGAGCAGAATGGACATGATCGGGATGCGCTCGCGGACCGCTGTCTCGAAATCCATCCCGGTGAAGCCGATCGCCGCGTCGCCCCAGACATTGATGCAGAGCTTGTCGGGCGCGGCGAGCTTGGCCCCCATCGCGAGCCCAAGTCCGTAGCCGAGCTGGGTGGTCTTGCCCCAGCCGAGGTAGGAGAGCGGCTGGGTCGCCTTCCAGAACGGGGAGAGCTGGTCACGCGGACTGCCGGCATCATGAGTGATGATGGTGTTTTCGATATCGACGGTGTGCTGAAGGTCCCATAGCACGCGATAAGGATTGAGAGGCGCGTCGTTGGACGTCAGCTTCGGCAACCACTTCTCGAGCCATCCCTTGTTGATGGCCGCAATCTCGGTGGCGATCGCAGATGCATCCCGATCCGACGGGACCTGCGGCTCGATCTCCGCAAGCAGTGCATCGAGCACGAGGCCGGCATCGCCGACCAGGCCGATCTTGGCCTCGACGTCCTTGTTGAGATGATTCGGATCGAGCGTGGCATGAATGATGGTTTTTCCTTTCGGCATCGCGACGCCGAAATTGGTTTCGGTGAAGGAGCAGCCGATGCCGAAGATCACGTCGGCGTCCTTCAGGAATGTCGCCACCGCGCGCGGCACCGCGAGCCCGCCCGAGCCGAGGGACAGCGGGTGCGTCTCCGGAAATGACGACTTGCCGCCGAGGCTGGTGGTGACGGGGATGGCGAGTCGTTCGGCCAGCCGCTTCAATTGCGGCCAGGCCCGCGCGTAATGCACACCCTGGCCGGCATAGATCACCGGACGCTTGGCGCCGATCAGCAGTGCGGCCGCCTCCCTGACATGGACGGGATCAGCGCCGTAGCGCGTGCGCAGGGCCGGGCTGTAGTTCAGTGGTTCCGGCACCTCCTCGTTCCACATGTCGGAGGGAATCTCGACGATCACGGGGCCGCCGCGGCCGTTCTTCAGCTTGGTGAAGGCGCGACGGAAGACGTTGCAGACCTCGCTCGCCAGGATAATCGCCTCGGCCGATTTGGCGAATGGCCGCATCGCCTGCGATGAATTGAAGTTCGGCTCGACCTGCGACAGCCGCCGCGCATAACCCATCGGCAGCACCAGCACGGGCACGGACTCGCCAAAACACTGCGCGACGCCGCCCATCGCGTTCTCGGCGCCGGGACCGTGCTGCATGCAGAACACACCGATCTTGTGGCCTGACGTGACGCGCGAGATCGCGTCCGCCATGTGCAGTCCGATCCGTTCCTGCCGCACCATCACCGGGCGGATGTCGGCTTGCGCCGCAAATTCGATCAGATGATTGACGGGATAGCCGGTGAGGATCTCGATGCCTTCGCGCTTCATGATCTCCGCGATGGCGGCGCCCAGTTTCATGGTGATGTCCTCCCGATGTTCTGTCGCGGCCAATGTCGTGCCTGGCCTGAGAAGACAATTGGATCAGGAAAAGGGGCTGCGGTATAGCCGTCCGGGGACATCAGCCCATGCAGGGGATGCGCCAGCGCTAGTCCGCCAGCGCGCGGCGCAGCCGCCGGACGATCACGCCGCGGGCACGGTCGTCGGCGGCTTGTTCGATCCGCGCGTTGATATCGAGCATGAGCTCGGACATCTCATTGTGCCAGTCGAGCCGAGTGACAGCCTCCGGCGCGAGCCGGCGGCGATGGGCGACGTCGAGCGGCGTCGGCACGGCGGTTGTGAGTTCATAGACATCGTCGAGCAAAGGCTCGAACAGCTTCGCCGACGGAAGGATCCGCTCGGCGACGCGCGCAGCGAGCCCGGAAATCGCGGCGTCTTCGCCATGGACCAGGAACAGACCGCGGGCTACGGGACGGCGAGCTGAGATCCAGCGTGCGATCTCGCTTCCGTCGGCATGACCGGAATAGTCGTCCAGCGTGCGGATGCGTGCGGCGACCCTGATCTCCTCGCCTTGGATCCGCACGGCCTTGACGCCGTCCTGCAGGAAGCGGCCGAGCGTACCGTGGGCCTGATAGCCGACCAGAAGCACGGTCGCGTGATTGTTCCACAGCCAGCGCTTCAGGTGATGACGGATGCGGCCGGCATCGCACATGCCGCTGGCGGCGATGATGATGTGGAAACCGGTGAGTCTTGCAATCGATTTGCTCTCGTCGACCGTCTCGGTGAAGTGCAGATGTGGCGAAGCGAGCAGGCGGCCGACATCGACGCTGGTATCGAGGCTTGCGGCATGCTGACGGAATACTTCGGTGGCCCGGATCGCCAGCGGCGAGTCGAGGAAGATCGGAGCTGGCGGAATCGCGCCGAGCTCCATCAGCGCGACCAGATCGACGATCAGTTCCTGTGTGCGCTCGACCGCGAAAGCCGGAATCAGCAGCGCACCATCGGCGGCCGCGGCGTCGCGCACGTCTGCGGCCAGCCGCTCGCGCCTGAGCTCAGGCGTGGTGCGCTCGCGGATGCGGTCGCCATAGGTGGATTCTGAAATGACGTAGTCGAACCCGGCCGGCGCCTGCGGATCGGGCTGCAGCAGCTTGGCGTCCGGACCGATGTCGCCGGACGCCAGCAGCCGGAGCGGGGCGCCACCGCGACCTTCGCCGGCGATCTCGATCTCGATCGAGGCGGAGCCGAGCAGGTGGCCGGCGTTCCAGTAGCGGGCGCGCACGCCGGGGATGACATCGGTCCAGGTCTCGTAGTCGATCGCCTGGAAGGCGCGCATCGCAGCCACCGCGTCGGCCTGGGTGTAGATCGGCGTGACGTCGGCTCGGCCGCGTGTGGCATTCCGGCGGTTCAGCGCCAGGACCTCCTGTTCCTGGATGCTGCCCGCGTCCGGCAGCATATAGGAGCAGAGATCGATGGTGCCGCGGGTCGCGAGGATTCGTCCGCGAAAGCCTTCCTTCACCAGCTTCGGGAGCAGCCCGCTGTGATCGATATGGGCGTGTGTCAGCAACACCGCATCGATGTCGGAAGGATGGAACGGGAAGGCGCCGTAGTTCAATTCCTTGAGTGTCTTCTGGCCCTGAAACAGGCCGCAATCGATCAGCAAATGACCGGCATCGGTTCGCACCAGATAGCAGGAGCCGGTCACGGTATGCGCCGCACCGCAAAATCGAACTGTGACGCTCATGGTTTGCGCTCCCGAATTGCCGATCTCGCCGTCACCGAATGCCGCCCTCGCGCAGAGGCGTCGCACCAAGTGCGTAGCCGTCATCCGTCCTCGCCGCTGCTGCGGCGAGATCGTGCGAGGATGGATCGCAGGCGAACACGCGATACAGCGGCTCGCCCTGTTGGACCGGGTCGCCAATCTTCTTGAACAGGCGGATGCCGGCTCCTTTGTTGATCGGCGCGCCGGCGGTACGGGCCAGTCGGTTGAGCCGCAGGCAATCGATCGCGGCTATGACGCCGTCGCGCTCGGCTTTGACTTCGAAGACAAGATCGCCGAGCCGGCTCTCGCATTCCGGCGGCCCCTGCGCGTCGATGATCTTCTGCATCTGCCTCATGGCCGCGCCGCTGTCGAGCAGGTCGCGCGCCCGGTCATAGCCGGCGCCGCCTCGCAATTGCGGATCGTATTCGAGCAGATGTGCGGCGAGCCGCAGCGACTTCTCCCTGAGATCGGCCGGTGCGGCCGGATCGTTGGTGAGGACCGCCATTACGTCTCGCGCTTCCAGTACCGGACCGATCCCGTTGCCGATAGGCGGGCTGCCGTCGGTCGTGATCACCTCGACCGTGATGCCGAACCGGTCGCCGACGAATTCGAACAGCTTGCGCAGCCGCATCGCTTCCGCGCCGCTGGTCAGCTTCGCGGTGGGGCCGACCGGCAGGTCGATCAGGAGATGCGTGGAGCCGGCGGCCAGCTTCTTGGACATGATCGAGGCGACCATCTGCTCGCGGGTGTCGAGGCTGAGCGGACGCTCGACGGAGATCAGGATGTCGTCCGCCGGCGACAGGTTCACGTGCCCGCCCCAGACCAGGCAGCCGTTGCAGGCGGCGACGATCGATTTCATTTCCTCGGCGCCGACATTGACTCGGGCCAGCACCTCCATCGTATCGGCGGTACCGGCCGGCGAGGTGATCGCGCGCGATGACGTCTTCGGGATCGGCAGCCCGTGAGCGGCGACGATCGGCACGACCACCATCGAGGTGCGGTTGCCGGGAATGCCGCCGATGCAGTGCTTGTCGACGACGATGGGCTCGTTCCATTTCAGCCGCGTACCGGCGCCGGCCATGGCGCGGGTCAAGGCCAGCAGCTCGCCAGAAGTCATGAAACTCGCAGAGCCGATCAGGAAAGCCGCGATCTCCATATCGGAGTAGCGGTAATGAGAGAGGTCGTCGATCACGGCGGCGATCGCCTGGTCGCTCAAGGTCTCGCCACGGATCTTGGCACGAACGGCCTCCAGGCTGTCGGGCGGTGCCGCAGGCGAGACCACCGCCAGCGTGCCGACCGGCTCCGCAAAGCGGCGTAGCGCCGGCTCGGACAGGCCGATTTCGTCCGGCCCGACCAGATTGTCGTCGTCCGTGATCAGGAGCGTGGCAAGCAGGAGGCGCGAATCGCAGCGCAGCTCGACTCGGCTGAAGCCGCGGAAGACCTCGGCGCGCAGCGCCTTGGACCGCCGCGAAATCACCACGACGTTCTCCCGCCCGGTGTCGAGGGCGACGCTTCGGATGCGGAGCTGTGGACGAGAGGTATCGGCGGTGCTCATGGAGGACAACGGGATCAGGAGCGTCCTCCATACGTCGCCGGCTTCAGAACCTCTTGACCCAGATCATGCCGGCGCAACCGGCGCCGGATGTCGCGGAATCTTCGAAATATCGGCTGATCTATTCGATCAGGTTAACTTATTGTTCAAGCCGATCGCAGAGGGTCGATGGACTGAAGACCCTCCATTTTGGACGTGCGACGATTGCGCGCGAGACGATTTTGACCCGTCGACGGGAGTTTGGAATGCGGCAGATGATTGCGAAGTTCGTCAACGATCAGGCCGGCGCCACCTCGATCGAATATGCGATCATTGCAGGCATGCTCAGCATCGTCATCCTGGCAGCGGTCAACGGCGTCGGCTCGACCCTGAGCAGCAAGTTCGCGTCCGTGAACAGCTCGCTCAAATAGCGGGCTGCTGGCTGCTCTGAACAATGCCGCCGCTCAGCTCGCCTTTCGGGTGCGGGCGGAGGTGCGGACCGGCCGTTCGGCCTTCTTCGGCTCCTGCTTCTCGGCTTGCTTCTCAGTCTCCTTGGCCTTCTTGCCGCTGATCGGCAGCAGCATCTCACGCTGACCTTCGGCGCGCTTCTTCGCCCGCTTGGCCTTGGACTTCGGAGCAGGGGCCTCCTTCGCCGCAGCGGCAGCCGGTGCTTCACCCGAACTGGCGAGGCTGCGCTTGAGCGCATCCATCAGGTTGATCACGTTGCCGCTGGTCTTCGGCGGTGCCTTGGCGGCGATCGTCACGCCGCTGCGTTTCTTGTTGATGAGGTCGATCAGCGCCGCCTCATAGTGATCCTCGAATTTGTCCGGCTCGAAATCGGCCGATTTCTTCTCGACGATATGCTGGGCGAGATCCAGCATCTCCTTGGTGATCTTCACGTCCTGGATGTCGTCGAAATATTCACGCTCGTTGCGCACCTCGTAGGGATAGCGCAGCAGCGTCCCCATCAGGCCCTTGTCGAGCGGTTCGAGCGCAACGATGTGCTCGCGATTGGTCAGGACGATGCGGCCGATCGCGACCTTGTTCATGCTGCGGATGGTCTCGCGGATCACCGCGAAGGCGTCGTGGCCGACCTTGCCGTCGGGGACCAGATAATAGGGGCGGATCAGGTAGCGGCTGTCGATCTCGCTGCGCGGGACGAATTCGTCGATCTCGATGGTGTGGGTCGATTCCAGCGCGATATCGTCGAGCTCGTCCTTGGTCACCTCGATATAGGTGTCGGTGTCCACCTTGTAGCCCTTGACGATGTCCTCGCTGGCGACCTCGTCGCCGGTCTCCGCGTCAACCTTGGAATATTTGATACGATGGCCGGTCTTGCGGTTGATCTGGTTGAACGAGACCTTTTCGGACTCCGATGTCGCCGGATAAAGCGCGACCGGACAGGTCACGAGCGACAGCCGCAGAAATCCCTTCCAATTGGCGCGCGGGGCCATGACCTACTCCGAACCAGGTTACTCCGAACTCGACCGTTCAGGGGATCGTTAGCAAAAGGACGGTCCGAAAGGATAACACCCAACCTCCCGGATTCAAGCAAGGCTCCTGGTCGAATCTTGCATTGGCGTTAACTCGTCGCACCTCGGAGCGTGCCGGAACATCGTCTGGTATCGGACGTTGCACCGAGCACACCGAGACGAAATCGCCTTTGCAGATACCATGGAGCTGAGCGTCATGGCCACCAGACGACAGTCGCAGATCGTCGAAACCCCGACCGAGGCGCGCCAGGGCGAGCCTGGCCCGTCGGTCCTTGCGATGCTGGCCATCTCGACCGGACTGGCCTTGTTGATC
>NZ_CAFK01000333.1 GCF_000239815.1 Bradyrhizobium sp. STM 3843
CGAGCTTCAGCCATCCAGGTACCGGCCTGAGCCTGTCAGGGAAGAACGCCTGCGTCTCTCAGACGTGACGCCAAGCACGACCGTGTAGTTGGAGCCGCGATATCCGCGCGACGATCCTGATGCGAGCGGTCAGCGGACACAGGCTTGCGAAGGGGCTCACCGACAGTGAGGCAAATGTCGATATTGGTCGCGCCTGATCAATGTCCGGGTCGCGGCGCAGCGTCCCGGCCACGAATACGACGAAGGCTCACCCCGCGAGCTGCTTCTCCGCAATTGCGATCCATTCCGCCTGCACCTTGCGCACATGGCGTGGAGCCCGCTTCATCTGGATCAGCAGCTCGGTGAAGACCACCTTCGCCTCGGCGATCCGGCCGACCAGCTTGAGTAGCAACCCATAGCGGACTTTGACCTCGCTGCTCGGAGCATAGGCCAACAGCGCGTGGTACTCCTCCAGCGCCTCGTCGGTACGGCCTGCGTCCTGCAGCGCCCGTGCGTAGAGCAGATGCGCTTCGGCGGAATTGTAGTCAGGCCAATCCTTTTGCAGCTCGTCGAGCGTCGCCAGCGCGTCGCCGGGCCGTCTGCGGGCGAACTGCGCCTTGGCTTTGCCCAAGGCGAAGAGCGGCTCATGGCCCATCGGCAGGCTGAGGATATGATCGTAATGGTGCTCGGCCTCATCATAGCGGCCGACCAAGACGCATTCCTCGGCCAACGCCGCCCGGTTGGCGATCGTGTCGGTGATCGCGAGCCGATCCGACAATTCGCGATACTGCTTCTCCGGATCGAGCTTGTTAGCGACGCGCTTGCGCGCCCGTTGCACGTCATGGCTGCCGAGCCATTCCGGCACCACCTCGACCACGATATAGGCGAGCGAGCCGATCAGCGGGACCATCAGGATGATAAAGGCCCAGGGCTGCAGGCGTCCGGTCCGCGCCGCATGATAGATCAGCGTGATGTCGAGCAATAAAACGACCAGTGCGACGGGCACGGCGAAATCCCCACCAACGGACAACTTGCGCGCGCTTTGATAGCGCGACCCTCCCGAACTCACAATCCCGGGTTGACGCAAGCGCCATTCACGACGGATATGTGACGCAGCCGGGCCACATCAGGTTCAAAGGGCGCACGCCGGTCGTCAGCGCGCCGGGGTGTCAAAGCCGAACAACTCGGCAGGATTGTCGACGAGAAGCCGGCGCCGCAACGCATCCGAGGGCGCGATCTCGGCCAAGAGATCGACCAGCGCGACGTCGTCGGGCATCGGACCACTGATGTTGACGTGCGGCCAGTCGCTCCCCCACAGCACGCGCTGCGGCGCGTGCGCGGCGAGACTGAGGGCGAACGGCACGACGTCGTGATAGGGCGCGCCCATCAGCGAGATGCGGTCGGCGCCGCTGAGCTTCACCCAGACCCGTCCGCTGTCGAGCAGGCGAAACAGGATGTCCCGGCATGCTGCGAGGTTCTGGCCAAGATCCGGGCGGGCCATGTGGTCGATGACCACGCGCGCCTCGATCGCAGCGATCAGATCAGCGTAGCGGATGAGATCGGCGCCGGTGACGTGAATGGCAACATGCCAGTCGAACGGCCGCACCAGCGCAAGCACGGCCTGCACGCGCTCCGGCGCCGGCGCGCCACCAAGATGAGCCAGGAAGTTGAAACGCACGCCGCAGACGCCCGCCGCGTCCAAACGCGCGACCGCATCGACCGACACGTCCGGCCCGAGCACGGCGACGCCGCGATAGCGGCCGCGGCCCACGACAAGGGCATCGAGCAGCGGGCGATGGTCCCGGCCATGGCCCTGGCTGTGCACGATGACGGCGCGGTCGAAGCCGAGACCGTCATGCAACTGGCGCAGCGCCGTTTCCGGGGCCTCCGGCGGGGTGAAGCTACGATCGTCCGGCAGCGGAAAGCGATCGAATGGACCGAAGATGTGGCAGTGCGCGTCGCAGGCACCGCGAGGTAGCACGCGGCGCTCGGTCTGGATCGAAATTTCGGACATGGCAGCGCTCCTGGTCTCAGTCACAGCGGGCGCTCATGCCGCCGTCGACGACGATCTCGGTGCCGGTGATGAAGCGGGCCTCGTCGGAAGCGAGAAACAGCGCGGCGTTGGCGGTGTCGCGTCCGTCGCCCATGAAACCGAGCGGAATGCGGGCCTGCCGCGTCCGCAGCAGGGCCGCGACGTCGCCACCGGCACGCTGCCCGGCCAGGCGCGCCTCGACCATCGGGGTGTGCATCTGGCCGGGCACCACGGTGTTCACGCGAACACGCTTCGGCGCGTACTGCACGGCGACGACGCGCGAGAACTGGATCACCGCGGCCTTGGCCGAGGCGTAGCCGACCTGCGCCGACCCGGTCCAGCGGATGCCCGAAGTGGAGGCCGTGTTGACGATGGCGCCGCCGCCCTGCCTTGCCATGTGCGGCAGCACCGACTTGCAGGTCAGGAACACGCTCTTGAGGTTGAGATCGAGCTGCCGGTCCCACCCCTCCTCCGTCAGTTCGACCGGACCGCCCGGCGCCGATCCGCCAACATTGTTGACTAGAATGTCGACCCGTCCGAACGCTGCGATGCAGGCGTCCACCATGGCGGCCACGGCCGCAGCGTCTGTGACGTCGCAGCTGTGAGCGGTGATCGTGCCGCCTTCGGCGTGCGCGCGGGCCAAGGTCTCGTCGATGCGTTCGGCGTTGCTGTCGACGGCAAACACCCTGGCGCCCTCACGCGCGAAGATGACCGCGGCAGCCCGGCCGTTGCCCCAGCCCGGACCAACGCATCCGGCACCGGTGATAATCGCGACCTTGCCGTCCAGGCGCTTCGTCATGACCGTCTCCTCAGGGCTCCAGTTCCGGCTTCTCGCCGTCCGGCAGGCCGATATCGAAGGCGTTAAGAGTGAGCGCCACCAGCGCGTAGTAGCCGATGATGCCGACGAGATCGACCACGCCGCGTTCGCCGAGGGCCTCGGTCGCAGCCGCATGCAGATCGTCCGGTACCCGGCCGGTCGCGAGCAGCACTTTCGTGTAGTCGTGAACCAGCTTCGCTTTGGTATCGGTGAGCTTCGGCGCGCGCCGCTCCGCGATCGCGCTGATGACGGCCGGGTCGATTCCGGCCGCAAGCCCGTCACGCTTGTGAGCGTACCACTCGAAATGAGAGGTCCAGTGCCGCGCGGTGACCAAGATCGCAAGCTCGGACAACGCTGCTGGCAAGCACGTGTCGTAGCGCACGAACTCGCCGAGCTTCTGGGCGCGACGCCCGAGCTCCGGACTGTGCAGCCAGGCCCGCAGCGGCGCCGGGATGCGGCCACGCTTTCCCGCGATGGCCTCCTCCGCAACTGCACGCTGTGCGTCATCCATATCGGCGATAGCAAGCTCTCTGATGCGCATGCGATCACTCCGGTCAGGACACGCAAGGCAGGACCGGCTGAGCTGCCGGCTGCGCAAGGAAAGCGAGCAGCCGCCGCGCCATCTCGGCCGGCGCCTGCACCTGCATCAGATGACCGGCCTCGTCGATCCTCGCATAGTCGGCATGCGGGATCGTCCGCGCCAGTGCCGCGACCTGCGGCTCCGGCCGCAACAGATCATGCGCCCCGGCGAGCAGCAGACAGCGATGCGGGATATCCCGCAGACGCCCGAGCAGGTCGACCTTGGCGAAGGCGAGATTGTTGTGCGCATAGCCGACCGGATCATTGCCGAGGAAGCGACCGAGATAGGTGAGATATGCATCGCGGTCACGCCGCAGGGCGGGCGGATAGGAGCGATCGAGCGTCTCGGCCGCCACGGCACGCATGCCCGAGCGGATGCACAGCTCAGAGCGCCGGGTCAGATAGTGCACGCGATCGGCATCGACGCTAAGCGCAGGGGCGCACAGCGCCAGCGAGGACACGCGGTCCGGATGCGCCAGCGCGAAGCTGACCGCCACCGCGGCCCCGGCCGCGACGCCGGCAATATCGACGGCCCCATCGATCCCGAGCGCCGTCAGCAGCCGCTCGAGATCGCCGACATGATCATCGAAACTGAAAGACGAACGCGGCTTTTCCGACAGTCCGGCGCCGCGCAGATCATGGCGCAGGACACGCCGACCGTCGCCGAGCTCGGCCATCAACGCATCGAAGCTTTCGAGGCTGCCGCCGAGCTCATGCAACAGCACGAGCGTCTGCGCTCCCTTGCCCCGCATCTCATAGCGCAGGGTCAGTCCGTCGAGATGTATCCAGTTCATGGGCAAAGGGCTCGTCTCATTCTGGTCGGCGCCGGCGGGAGGGCGCGGTTTGACTCGTCATGCCCCGCTTGCAATAAACCGCGGCGGGCGGCGGCGCAGAGGACACGGCCATCGACATCCGCGAGCTTCGTTACTTCGTACAGGTGGCGCGCGCCGGCAGCCTGAGCCGGGCGTCGGCGATGCTCAACGTCGCGCAGTCCGCCCTGAGCCGACAGCTGATGAAGCTGGAGGATGAGCTCGGCGTCGCACTGCTGGTCCGGCACGGCCGCGGCGTCCGTCTGACCCGCGCGGGCACCACGTTTCTCGATCATGCTCATGCCGTGCTGCTGCAGATCGATCAGATGCCGGGCGCTGTCCGCTCGCTGGACTCGAGCTTTGCCGGCCACATCGTGCTGGGCGTGCCGCCCGTCGCCGGCCTGCGGATTGCGCCGTCGGTGGTGGTGGAGCTGCGCAAGCGCTGGCCCCAGGCTTCCGTGCAGATCCGCGAAGGTATCAGCTCCTCGCTCGAGGAGTGGCTGCTGGACCGCCGACTCGACATCGCCGTGCTCTACAATCCGCCGCCGCTCGACGGCATCGAGCTTGCGCCCATCCTGCACGAGCGCATGGTCGTCGCCGGCCCTCCGGCCGAAAGCGGGCAGCCGGTGGCCAAGACGATCCGCTGGCGCGAGCTGGCCGGATTGTCGCTCATCCTGCCGAGCCTTCCGCACAGCAACCGACGCCTGATCGAGCAGGCTGCGATCCAGAACGGCGCCCGGCTCAACGTCGCCTTCGAGGTCGACAGCGTGAGCATGACCAAGGCGATGGTCAAGCGTGGCCTGGGTGCGACGATCCTCGCCTATTCGGCGGTGGCGGCCGAAGCCAAGCGCGGCGAGCTCACTGTCCGGTCGATCGAACGGCCGCCCTTGATCTCGACCGTCTCGATCGGCATGCCGCGCGAGCGGCAGCCGACCTGGCTGGCAGACCAACTGCTGGCGCTGATGCGCGAAGTGATCTCGCGATGTGTCGCCGACGGCAGCTGGCCTGACGCCAAGATCATCGACGGCTACGTGCGCTGAAGCCTGCGCCGAGCTCATTCGCCTGCACCGACGATGGCAGCGCGTGCATCATCGGCCTCCTCTGCAAGAGGCGCCGCAACGCCGCGCGCGAGATAAGCATCGAGCTTGGCCGTATCCAGCGCATTCTCCCAGCGTGCGATCACAAAGACGGCGACCGTATTGCCGATGACGTTGGTGAGCGCCGTGCAGGTGGCCATCAGCCGATCGATCCCGAACAGCAGGCCGAGGCCGTTGAGTGGCAGCACCCTCACGGACTGAAGCGTTGCTGCGAGCTTGATGAAGGCGCCACCCGCAACCGTCGTGCCGCCCTTCGATGTCAGCAGCATCACCGCAAGCACCGCCACCTGCTGGCCGTAGGTAAACGGCGTGTCGGTGGCCTGCGCGATAAAGCCGACCGCAATCGCCATGTAGATGCCCGTGCCGTCGAGATTGAAGCTGTAGCCGGCCGGCAGGACGAAGCCAACGATCGAGCCATCGCAGCCGGCCTGCTGCAGCTTCTGCATCAAGCGCGGCAGCGCGACCTCTCCGGAGGCCGTGCCGAGCACCAGCAGCAGCTCCTCGCGGATGAGCCGCAGCAGCTTGAGCAGCGACAGTCGCATGATCGCGCAGACGCTGCCAAGCACGACGGCCACGAAGAGAATGGCCGTGATCCAGTAGAGCAGCACGACCTTGCCGAGATAAAGCAGCGTGGCGCCGCCATGGGCGCCGATCGCGGCCGCCATCGCGCCGAAAGCGCCCAGGGGCGCGAGCTTCATGATGAAGCCGAGCATGCGGAACAGCACATCCTGCCCCTCCTCGATGCCGTGCAGGATCGCCGAGTCCTTCTTCAAGCCGACGCTGAGGGCTGCGCCCACCAGCACGGAGATGAACAGGACCTGGAGGATCTCGCCCTTGGCGAAGGCGTCGACGATTGTGCTCGGAATGATGCTGAGGAAGAAGCCGATTGCGGTGAAGTTGCTCGCCGAGTTGGAGATGCGCGTTACGCTCTCACTGAGCGCGAGATTGCTCGCATGGAGCCCATTGCCGGGCTGGAACACGTTGACCGCGATGAAGCCCGCGACCATGCCGAGCGTGGTCAGGATCTCGAAATAAAGCAGGGCCTTGAAGGCGAGGCGGCCGAGTTGCCGCATGTCGCGCACGTGGGTCAGCCCGAGCACGACGGAGCAGAAGATGATGGGCCCGAGCATCATGCGCAGCAGCGCGATGAAGCCGTCGCCGAGCGGTTTCATCTGGGTGGCCGCCTCGGGCGCCATCAGGCCGAAGACGATCGCGAGCACGATCGCAATCAAGACTTGGACATAAAGCTGGCGGATGGTCGCCATGGCTCGTTTCGCTCCCCTCATGGACGAGATGAAATTCTCGTTCCGTTCGCGAGCGAACTAGAGCAGACGCGTGCGTGCTATGTCCAAATCAATCTTCAGATAGGAATCTATGCCGGATCGGCATGGCTTGGCGTCGGAGCGACTTGGCGTCGAGCGGCTCGGCGTCGGAGCGATGCAACGCCGGGACAGGCGAAAAGCAGCGGGAGGCACGCCGGCTACGGCATGCCTCCCTGACACTCTGCTACTGCTGCTGATCGATCACCTGCACCACCTTCTGGTTCTGCGGGTCAACCAGCACGACCTGATCGCCGATCGCCAGATACTGATACGACGCCAACTCCGGGTTGCTGCGCGCGAGTTCGTCCGGCACACGCCTCAACGACAGGCAGGTCGATCCTGATGAGGACGAACCCGATGATGTCGAAGTCGAGCCCACCGTGCCCGTTGAGGTGGCGGAGCGGAGCAGGATCTGGCGCTGTTCATCGGACAGCGTCACGCGGGTGCTGCCATAGCCGCCGCCATAGCGATCAGCGCTGGTGTAACCGCCGCGTTCCGGAATGACGTCGACGATCTCGCGGCTGTGCGGATCGATGATCGCGATGTCGTCATGCACCACGGTGTATTCGTAGCCGCGATATTCCGGCACGATCGACACGATATCCGAGGGCAGCGGGCGCGGCCGCACCCGCTCGGGCAGACGTTCGCCGACATTGACGTTGATGTTGATGTCGGTCCGCGCCTGATCGATGTCGCGATCGCGGCGCAGCCGATCGATGACCTGCGTACGCTGCTGGTCGTTCACCGAGACTTTGGTATTCGAGCGATTGCGATCAGGCTGATTCTGAGCCTGGCCGGTGGCTTGTCCCGGCTGTGTATTCTGCTGGGCCGTCGAGCCGGTATTGTCCGGGCGATTCGGCTGGGCCGCCTGATTGTTGCGCTCGGTGCCCTGCTTCTCCGCCGCACGATCAGGACCTTTGCGCTCGTCCTGGCTCTGCTGCGTGGAGCCGGTCGAATTGCGATCGTGACGATCGGCTTCACGGTCCTGGCGCTGATTCGGCTGGCCCGATCTGCTGGTCTCGGCCGCGCGATTGTCGCCCTTACGCTCGTCCGCCTGGCCCTGCTGCCGCTTGGTCTCGGCCGACTCCTTGGCGTCCCGACTGTCGCGCTGATCGCGATCGCGCTGCACGGTCGAGTGTTCCGCCTTGTCGGATTGTGCAGCGCCGGGTCCAGCCTTGTCGGACTGCGCCGCATCCTTGGCCGCGCCTGGACCAGAACCCTGGCCGACCGTCTGCCTGCTATCGCGGGACGGCCGCTCCGTGGCCTGCTCGCGACCAGGCGAGGCTTCGCCGCGCCGCGGCTCCTGCGCGCTCTGCTTGGTCTCAGATTGAGCAGCATGTGGGCCGGCGGCAGAGCCTTTGGCCTCCGCGCCGGGACGGCTTGCTTCGCGTGATGATTCTGCCGAAGGCTGCGCGCCGCGTGCGCCCTCATGCTTCATGTCGGATGGGCCCTGGGCGATTGCGCCGCCCGAGCCGATCGCCATCGCAAGCGCGATAGCAGCAGTACCAAGCCAGTATTTGGATGCCGTCGTCATAGAGAACCTCCTCCAGTTCCCTGCCCCGTTTTGTGGGCGGACAACGCAAACACCGGCCAGCCGTTGCGCGGCGGGACAACAAAAAATATCGGAACGAATCCGGTTAAGCCGGATCAGGCCGCACGATCCAGATGCGCGACGAGTCCGGCGAACAGACCACGGCCGTCGGTGCAGCCCATGATGTCTTCGACGTGATTCTCGGGATGCGGCATCATGCCGAGCACATTCCCGTTCTCGTTGACGATGCCGGCGATCGAATGCGCCGCGCCATTGATGTTGGCGCCGGCATCGACGGCACCTTCCGGCGAGCAGTAGCGGTACAGGATGCGTCCGTCACCTTCGAGACGCTTCAAGGTCTCTTCATCGGCTTCGTAGTTGCCCTCGCCGTGAGCAACCGGCACACGGATCACCTGTCCGGCGTTATAGCCGCGCGTGAAGGGCGAATCCGATCGCTCGACCCGCAGATGCACATCCTTGCAGATGAATTTGAGCTTCTCGTTGCGCATCAGCACGCCCGGCAGCAGCCCGGACTCGCAGAGGATCTGGAAGCCGTTGCAGACGCCGAGCACGAGCCCGCCCTTAGCAGCGAAATCGCGCACGGCATCCATGACAGGCGCCCGCGCGGCGATCGCGCCACAGCGCAGATAATCGCCATAGGAGAAGCCGCCAGGCACCACGACGAGGTCTGTGCCCTTCGGCAGCGACGTCTCCGCGTGCCAGACCATCGCCGGTTCATGACCGGAGATCAGGCGCAACGAGCGCGCCATGTCGCGTTCGCGGTTGATGCCGGGAAAGACGAGGACGGCGGATTTCATGGTGTGCGTTCGCCTGTTCTTGAGCTGATGTTCATGCGTTGCGCCGCGACCGTGCCGAGGTCCGCCAACAGCTCTCCATTGAAAGCTCGCGCATCAGCAAGCAACTCATTGACCGAATTTTCGAGGCTGGTGATTGCACGCGAAATCTCCAGCACAAGGTCGCAGGGCTGGAGATCCGTGGATGCCATCGCCTACCCCAGCAGCTCGACCCGGTAATTCTCGATCACCGTGTTGGCGAGCAGCTTGTCGGCGGCTTCCTTCAGGGCGGCCTCCGCCTTGGCCTTGTCGGCGCCGGCGAGTTCGATGTCGAACACCTTGCCCTGCCGGACGCTGGCAACGCCGTCGACGCCGAGCGATTTCAGCGCACCCTCGATCGCTTTGCCTTGCGGATCGAGAATGCCGGATTTCAGCGTCACCGTGACACGCGCTTTCACGTCACCCACCTTCATAAACCTTGCAGCCATAAACCTTGCAGCGTCAGCTCTTGACCAGCACCGGGCCGGAGCCGGCCGGCCGCTCGTTTTCCATCAGGATGCCGAGCCGCTTGGCGACCTCGGTATAGGCCTCCAAGAGCCCGCCGAGATCACGGCGGAAACGGTCCTTGTCGAGCTTCTCGTTCGACTTGATGTCCCACAGCCGGCACGAATCCGGGGAGATTTCGTCGGCGACGATGATGCGCATCATCTCGTTCTCGAACAGCCGGCCGCACTCCATCTTGAAGTCGACCAGGCGGATGCCGATCCCGAGGAAGAGCCCGGTCAGGAAATCATTGACGCGGATGGCGAGCGCCATGATGTCGTCGATCTCCTGCGGGGTCGCCCAGCCGAACGCCGTGATGTGCTCCTCGGAGACCATGGGGTCGTTGAGCTGGTCGTTCTTGTAATAGAACTCGATGATCGAGCGCGGCAGCTGGGTGCCCTCCTCGATGCCGAGGCGCTGCGACAGCGACCCCGCCGCCACGTTGCGCACCACCACCTCGAGCGGCACGATCTCGACCTCGCGAATCAGCTGCTCGCGCATGTTGAGACGGCGGATGAAATGGGTCGGCACCCCGATGTCGTTCAGGTGCTGAAACAGGTACTCCGAAATCCGGTTGTTGAGGACGCCCTTCCCCTCGATCACCTGGTGCTTCTTGGCATTGAACGCGGTCGCATCGTCCTTGAAGTGCTGGATCAGGGTACCAGGCTCGGGACCTTCGTACAGGACCTTCGCCTTACCTTCATAAATGCGACGCCGGCGGCTCATTGGGATGTACCGTGTTTTGTTAAAATCCATGAACTGGTAGGCTCCGGACGATTTGGGACAGGACCACGACGGAGCTGCCGCGAAGGCCTGGACCTGAGGGAAACAGAACAAGAACCGGGCCTGGAGGAAACCTATCTGATTGGCTCGGCGAGCACAATCGATCCGGGCCGACGAGACGGAGTTTTACCATTCTTCCCTGCGGCGTCGTGCCAACTGCCTTGGCATTGTCTTGACGAGATGTTCCAATTATTTAGGCAGCCGGACCCTCGCCCGCAACCGCCGCTCCGGCCCCTTTCGGCAACCCTGGAACTTCCGGCTATGACCACATTCGACAAGCGCGAAGAAGCCTTCGAAACACAGTTCGTCCACGACGCGGAGCTCAAGTTCAAGGCAGAGGCCCGTCGCAACCGTCTGCTGGGCCTGTGGGCGGCCGAAAAGCTTGGCAAGAGCGGCGCCGATGCCGACACCTATGCCAAGGATATTGTCGCGACCGAATTCGAGGAAGGCGGCGATGCCGCCGTGCTGAGCAAGGTACTGGGCGACCTCGCAGCCAAGGGTGTCGCGGTCACCGAACAGGACGTGCTGACCAAGATGACCGAGCTGCTGGCGGTGGCGGTCGCGCAGGTGAAGGCAGGGACTTAAGCCGAATAGCGAGTGGCGAATAGGGATTGTTCATCCCCGACTCGCTACTCGCAATTCACCATTCGTTCCTTGCTATTCGCTCTATTCTTCCTTGAATCCATATTCCGGCACGTTGCCGCTGGCGCCGTAATATTTGTAGGGCAGGAACTTGCCGGACATCGTGATCTTGACGCGGTCCCCCTTCGGGTTCGGCAACCGCTCCATTACCATGTCGAAGTCGATCGCCGACATGATGCCGTCGCCGAACTCCTCCTGGATCAGCTCCTTCCAGGCCGGGCCGTTGATCATCACGAGCTCGTAGAAGCGGTAGATGAGCGGATCGGTCGGCGGCATGGTCACGCCCTCGCCGCGCATCGGCGTCTCGTTCAGCATCGCGACCTCGCTCTTCGAGAGCCCGAACAGCTCGCCGGCATTGGCCGCCTGCGGCTTGGTCAGCTTCATCTGGCCGAGAATGGCGCCGACGATCAGCACCTCGGAATAGCCGCCGATCTTCTCGCAGATATGTTTCCAGCTCCAGCCCTTCTCGCGCTTGATGTCGAGCAGCTTCTCGGTGAGTTCGGATCGTTTCATGCTGGGTCTCCCTTTCGCCTCCGTCATGCCCGGCCTTGTGCCGGGCATCCACGTCTTGAAATTGCTCACGAAGACGTCAATGGCCGGGCCAAACCCGGCCATGACGCCTGCCGTGATTCCACCGCTTGCTGCTCCACCCCGGACGTGATCGTCAGTTCGGGTTTCCCGATCCGCACCAGCGGCACCTTGCGCGGATCGTGATCGGGCCTGTCGGAGGTGAAGGTCTTGCTGCGGCTGACCAGGAAATCGATGATGTGGTTGCGCACGCCGTAATAGAGCGGATGGCGGTGCAGATCGCCGCGCAAGCGCTCCTTCGGCAACGGATTCTCGACGATCTCCGCCAGCACCGCACCGGGACCATTGGTCATCAGCACGATCTTGTCGGCGAGATAGATCGCTTCATCGACGTCATGCGTGATCATGAACACGGTCTGCCCGGTCTCCAGACAGATGCGCCGGACCTCATCCTGCAACGTCCCACGCGTCAGCGCATCCAGCGCCGAGAACGGCTCGTCCATCAGCATGATCTTCGGCGTGATCGAGAGCGCGCGGGCAATGCCGACGCGCTGCTTCATGCCGCCGGAGAGTTCGGATGGCCGCTTGTGCTCGGAGCCGGACAGGCCGACGAGATCAATGAAGCTTTGCGCGTGCGCCTTGACCTTGACGCGATCCCAGTTGCGCCATTTCGAGCTGACCGCATAGGCCACATTGCCGAGCACGCTGCGCCAGGGCAACAGCGCATGGCTCTGGAAGATCACGGCACGATCGAGGCTCGGCCCTTCGATCGCCTGACCATCGACGATGACGGCGCCTTTGCTGGGGCTGTCGAGGCCGGCGAGGATGTTGAGCACCGTGGTCTTGCCGCAGCCGGAATGGCCGATCACGCAGACGAACTCGCCGCGGGCCACCGCAAGCCACAGATCATCGAAAATGGTCGTCTCGCGCGCGCCGCTATCGTAGCGCTTGGCGATACCTTCAATGGAGATGAATTTGTCGGGCATGGCGCATCTCACTCCGGAAACGTGACGAGCCGCGCAAAGCGCGCCAGGATCTGGTCGAGCGCCATGCCGACGAGGCCGATCAGGAGGATCGCGATGATCACATTGGTGATCGAGAGATTGTTCCACTCGTTCCAGACGAAGTAGCCGATGCCGGTGCCGCCGACGAGCATCTCGGCGGCGACGATCACGAGCCAGGCGATCCCGATCGAAATCCGCATGCCGGTGAGGATGGTGGGCGCGGCTGCGGGCAGGATCACCGTGAAGGCGCGTCTGAGGTGGCCGACCTCGAGCGTGCGCGCGACGTTGATCCACTCCTTGCGCACGCTCGCGACGCCGAAGGCGGTGTTGATCAGCATCGGCCAGACCGAGCAGATGAAGATCACGAAGATCGCCGACAGGCTGGAGTCCTTGATCGTGTAGAGCGCAAGCGGCATCCAGGCCAGTGGCGAGATCGGTTTGAGGATCTGGATGAACGGATCGAGCGCACGGCTCATCAACGGCGACATGCCGATCAGGAAGCCGAGCGGGATGGCGATGACCACCGCGATCAGATAGCCGAGCATCACGCGGGCGATCGAATAGCCAAGCTGGATGCCGAGCCCCTTGTCATTGGGGCCGTTGTCGTAGAACGGCCGCTTGAGGTGCTCCCAGAGCTTGGCGCCGACATCGAGCGGGCCTGGCATCGCCGACTTGCCCTGGGTTGCCGTCAGCCCCATCAGCTTGGCGTATTTGGGGCTCATATTAGTCGCCGGCCCGACACTGCGCGTGGCGAGGTGCCAGGCGGCGAGGAAGACGGCGAGCAGCAGAATGGAGACGATGCCGGCGCGCAGGCGGAGGGAGGCGGTCATGCCCGACGGCCTCTGCAAAAACAGGTGTCGTCCCGGCGAACGCCGGGACCCATAACCACCGAACTCAGTTGATGGACAAGATCGTCGTTGCGGTCCGTGCCCCACGACAGGTCACGGAGTATGGGTCCCCGCGTTCGCAGGGACGACAGCAACGGCTTGGTCGGCAGCGCCGCGCTTATCCTCTCCATCACGACGCCTTCTTGATCTTGAAGCTCGCGACATAGTCGTCGGGCTTGTCCGGATCGAAGGTCTTCCCCATCACTGCAAACGACTTGTAGGACTCCTTGGGCGGCGTGAGCCCCATCTCGGCCATTACTTTGCGGGTGTCGGTGGCGAGATAGATCTGCTCGGCGACGGCCTTGTAGTCGACCTCGCCCTTGATCTGGCCCCAGCGCTTCATCTGGGTCAGCATCCACACCGCGAACGATTGCCAGGGGAAGGGATCGAAATCGACCCGTTTCGGATCGGTCTTCACGCCGCCGAGCCCGTCGGCATAGGTGCCGGTCAGAACCTGCTCCAGCACCGTGACCGGCGCGTTGATGTAGTTGGCGGGCGCAATGGCTTCCGCGATCTGCTTGCGATTGTCGGCCTTGGAGGCATAGGCAGTGGCATCGACGATCGCCCGGGTCAGCGCCGCAAAACTGTTCGGCGCTGTCGCGATGAACTCGCGGCTGGCGGCGAAGCTGCAGCAGGGATGGCCGTCCCAGATCTCCTTGGACAGGATGTGGAGATAGCCGACGCCGTCATAGATCGCGCGCTGGCAGATGTTGTCGGGCGCCAGGAAGCCGTCGATGTTGTCGGCGCGCAGGTTGGCCACCATCTCCGGCGGCGGCACCGAGCGCAGCTGCACGTCGGTATCGGGATCGATGCCGTGCTCGGCGAGATAATAGCGCAACAGGTAGTTGTGCATCGAATAGTCGAACGGAATGGCGAACTTCATGCCCTTCCAGTCCTTCGGATCGCGCCTGTCCTTGTGCTTCATCGAAAGCACGATGCCCTGCCCGTTGATGTTCTCGATCGCTGGCACGGCAAACGGGATCGGCTGTGCGCCCAGGCCGAGCGAGATCGCGATCGGCATCGGCGCCAGCATGTGGGACGCGTCATATTCCTTGTTGATGGTCTTGTCGCGAATGACAGCCCAGCCGGCGGTCTTCACCACCTCCACATTGAGACCGGCCTTGGCATAGAAGCCAAGCGGCGCGGCCATGATGATCGGCGTGGCGCAGGTGATCGGGATGAAGCCGACCTTGAGATCCTTCTTCTCCGGCGTTCCAGCTTCAGCGAAGGCTTCAGTCGCAAGCTTCAGCGGGAGGAATTGCGACAGCGCGGCAAGCGCTGTCGCAGCCCCAACCGATTTCAGGAAAGCGCGGCGCGTCGCTGTTTGCGGAAACACCGCGCGCAGCACGGCGGACGCGACCACGTTCTCATAGCGCTTGTCGCGGCTCTCCGCGACCGGTTCGCAACGCAATGCCAGCCTGGCCTGATCATGTTCGGCCGAGCTGCGATGCTGGCCACAGATGCAGCCTGCGTTCACGCTGCTCTCGGCATCGAACGGATCATCGAAAATCGACATGTGCTGCGCCCCTTTGTCGCACTGGCCTGCGCGGATGCGTGCCGCGCGCCATCAAACTGATCATCCGGCCGCATTTTCTGCGGCCGAATGATGCAGAACATGCAGCTTTTATGCCGCCTTGCTGGTAATTGCCGCCGGGATGGGCAGGCCTTCTTCGATCGGCAATGACGGATCGCGCGACCATTCATTCCAGGAGCCGAAATACATCCGCACGTCCTTCACGCCCGCATTCTTCAGCGCCAGGAAGGTGTTCGACGCGCGCGCCCCCTTGAAGCAGTACAGATAGACCGGCGTCTCGGTGGTGATGCCGACGGTGGCGCATTCGGCGAGGATCTCATCCTTCGACTTGAAGCGCGGGCCCTCGGCGGTCGGCTTCATCATGCGGTACCATTCCAGCCAGACGGCACCGGGAATGCGGCCCTTGCGCGGGCAGAAATCCTTGCCGTAGGGCGAGGACGAATCGCCGATCCACTCATCGACGTCGCGCACGTCGAGAATGGCAATCGCAGGATTGCCCACCGCCGCCAGCATCGCCTTGGCGTCGATCAGGATGCTGCCTGCCTCCGGCACGATCGAGAACGACGCTTTCGCCGGCGCCGGCACATCGGTCGTCACAGGCCCGCCCGCCGCGGCCCATGCGTCGTAGCCGCCATGCAGCACCTTCACCTTCGGATAGCCCAGCATCGTGAGCAGGAAATAGCCGCGGCAGGACTGGCCGAAGCCGGAGTTCATCGACTGCTCGTAGACCACCGCCGTCTCCTTGCCCGACAGGCCGGCGGCGCCGAAGGCATCGGCGAATTTCGTCTTCAGCTCTTCCATGCCTTCAGGCGTCGATGTCGCGAGATAGGTGAAGATCTCGTGCACATTCACCGCGTTCGGGATATGCCCTGCGCCGTAAGCGTCGGGATTGCGGGTGTCGATCAGGACACACGGTTCTTTGTTGATGAAATCAGCGAGTTCGCCGGCAGAAATCAGAACATCCGTCATGGCAGGCCTCTCCTGTTGTGAGTTCGATGGTCCCTGTTCTCGCCGGCGTCAGCCGTCGGCGAGCATCTTGCGGAGCTGCTTGGTCGCGGGGGTCACGATCGCGACGAAATAGGCCTCGCGCAGCCGCCGCTCGGCGCGATTGCCCTTGATGTAGCCGCGCGCTCCGCAGTGGAGCATCGCGGCATGTGCGGCCGCCACGCTGGCCTCGCCGGCCCGCAGGCGCAGCGCGACGACCTTGCGCCAATAGGTCTCGTCCGGATTGAAGGGATCGCGGGCGAGCAGCGCCGTCTCCTGTGCGAGCTCGGCGGCAAGCTCGGAGAAGTCCACCGGCTGTTGCGGCAGATAGCGGTTGACGTGGCCGAGCGGCGTCTCGACCTCCCGCATCACCTTGATGCAGTCCTTGATCAGGCCGAGCGCCATGCCGGCCTGCAGCAGGATGAAGCCGGCGCGGATCGTCTTGACGAACGGCCCCGCGGGATCAGCGAGGATCAGCTCGTCCGGCACGAACAGATCGCGAAACTGCACGCCGTAGGTGCCGGTGCCGTCCATGGCGAGAAACGGCTGGCACGGCTGCAAGGTCACCGCCGGATCTGCGCAATCGGCGATGAACATCACGATCTCGCCGGGCGCATCCTCGCGCTCGAAGATCGTGCCGAACATGTGATCCGGCCCGAGATTCGAGACCCAGGGCAGCGCGCCGCGCACGACATAGCCGCCCTCGACCTTCCGTCCCTTCAACTTGAGCTTCTCGATGCCGAAGAAGCTCTTCATCGGGTTGGAGAGGCCGGTGCCGCCGAGCAGCCTGCCGCTCGCGGCATCGTCGAGCAGACGATCGACCAGCGCCTTGTTGGGCGAATTGGCGATGTACCAGACCAGCGTGTTCTGGCACCACGCCATGAAAGCGGTGGCGCCACAGACCTCGCCCATCGCCGCGATCGACTCGATGGCACAGTTGAGATCCGCCGCATTGTTGTCGGGGACATGACTGCCCCACGCCCCGACGTCGCCAAGACGCCGGAGCAACTGCGCCGGATAGACCGTGCCGGCGTCGATCGCGGATGCGATCGGCGCCAACTCGTTACGTGCGATCGCGGCGACCTGCTCGACGATCGAGGGCACAGGCACAGCGCCTGCACCATCGACCGCGAGATTCGATGCGAGTGAACCCATGACGCCCTCCGCTGCTGATGGCCGCGGCCGGCTCAGATGCCGACTTCGAGATTGACCGGGCGGGTGAAGGTGTTGGCCACCGGCGACCACTTCTTCACATGCGTGACCAGCGCCTGGATCTCTTCCTGCGAGATGCCCTCGCATTCCATCTCGACCTTGACGCGCACATCGGTGAAGCCGACCGGCTTGTCGCTGATGTCGCCGGTGCCCCAGACCGCGGTGATGTTGAGATCACCCTCGAGCTCCAGCTCGAGCTTGTTGACGGTCCAGCCGCGATGCACGGCATTGGCGTGCAGCCCGACCGCAAGGCAGGAGCCGAGCGCGGCGAGCGAGGCCTCGGACGGATTAGGAGCGGTGTCGTCGCCGAGCAGCCCCGGCGGCTCGTCGACGATATAGGGCGGCAGGTTGCGGATGTAGTTGGCGTGGCGGAACTTGCCTTCGGCCACCGTCTTGCACTTCAGGGTCTTGATGACCTTGGGGTTGGCCTTGCCATTGGCGATGAGCTGCTCCAGCCCGCCTCTGTCGATGGGCGCGAGGCAGCCCGTGAGTGCCGTCTTCTGAACCACTGCGGTCATCTCGTCTTTTCTCCCTGGGATCGAGGATACCGAACGGTCTGTTTCCTGCACGAAGCGTGCCAGCGTGCGCAAAAAACAAAAGCCGAAGCAGTTTTCGTCGCTTAGGGAAGATGCCGCAAAACCGGTCAGGCGCCGTCTGCTCAATGCCGGTGCAATCTGCTGCCCGGCGCGATCAAATTGAGCGCATCTCGCGTGATCATCGAAGATGCAGCTTGCTGAGACGTGCACGCTCCGTTTAAGCTTGCGCGCATGGGCAGATCGGTTGTGGGCAAACAGACATCAAGAAAGCGCGTCGCTGCGAAGGCGAGCGCGGTCGCCGACGATGAATCGGCGCATGGTCGCCTGCTGGGTGCGGCGACGCGGCTGTTCTGCAAGGACGGCATCAACGCCACCGGCATCGACGCCATCATCAATGAGGCCGGCACCGCGAAGACCACGCTCTACAAATTATTCGGCTCCAAGACCGCCCTCGTCCATGCCGTGCTCGAAAGCGAGGGCCGGCAGTGGCGCGACTGGTTCATCGGCGAGATCGAACGCGGCGGTGGCGATGCCGAGACCAAGCTGTCGCGGATCTTTCCGGCGCTGAAGAGCTGGTTCGGCGAGGAGCGCTTCTATGGCTGCCCGTTCATCAACGCGGTGGCCGAGCACGACAAAGACCAGAAGCAGTTCCGCAACATCGCGATGCGCCATAAGAAGGTGGTGCTGGCGCATATCGAGAAGCTCGCGCGCGAGATGGGCGCGATCGATCCCGAGAGCTTTGCTCATCAGCTCGCACTTCTGATCGACGGCGCGATCGTCGCCGCCATGGTCTCGTGCAACCCCGACGTTGCCGACACCGCAGGGTTGGCAGCGAGCTCGCTGTTCGGGCCGGCCAAGCAGAAGCAGCCGAAGCGGGTGAACAAGGCGGACAGTCAGCTGGCCGCGGTGTGAGCTGGCTTGCTGGTGCGGCAAGCTCTGCGTCATCGCCCAGCTCGGCCGGGCGATTCAGTATTCCGAGACATTCGTGAATGACCGAGAGGCCGCGGCGTACTGGATGCCCGCCTTCGCGGGCATGACGCGGTTTTGGTAGCTACGGCTGCGCTGGATTGCTTCGGCGCGTGGCGCAAGCACGGCTCACACGTTGATCGTCCGCCCGGACCTTACCGCCTACCGGAAATAATCAAGCACCAGATGGACGTCGGCCGGTGCCGGCGCCGTGCCGCTCAGGCTGGCATCGATGACGCGGCGGCAGGCTGCGACAGTCGCCTGGTCGCCGAGGTCGTTGGCGGCCTCGAGCACCAGCCAGGCCGCCTCGGTTGCAGAGCGGTCGTCGGAAGCCGGCGTGATGCGCTCACGCGCGGCGAAGTGGAAGCTCATCTCGTTCATCCTCGACCACCTCGCATGACATCACCTCAATGCGCCAACAGGTTCGGCGCGCGCTGCGCGCCCTTGGGAGCCGGATTCTTGCGCGACTGATAGAACTCCAGGACGCTGCGCGAGGTCTGCACCTTGAGGCGGCCGTAGTCCCGCTCCAGATCCTGCAGTTCGCCGGCGCTGATGCGGTGGTCGCGGGCGCCCAGGAACAACAGGGCCATGGTCGTATCCCAGGAAAACAACAGCGCCTTGGCGAGCATCAGCAGCAATTCGCGATTGCGGTCGAACAGAGCGCGCTCGATCGCATCGACCGGCAGCCCTGACAACAGCGACATGCCGATCGTCACCTCGTCGACCTTATGCGCCATCGCGTAGCCCGCGATGCTGCGCTCATCCAGGTTGCCCTGCCGGTGCTGGATCGACACCACCCGCTTGGCGACAAAATAGTTGCGCGAGCCGGGGCCGAATTTGGATTGCAGCTCGCCTGCGAGATTGGCGACCGAGCTCTGGATCTCGTCGTGCATCTCCGGGCGTTCGCCGGCCAGCCGGTTCTTGACGTCGTCGGAAGCCTTGGCGATCAGTTGCTGGAACAGATGGCGCGGAATATCGCCGCGCGACCCGAGATTCTCCGCAAGGATTGAATCGTTCTCGGCGCGCTTCACCATATGCAGGAAGCCCGCGCCGGAGAAGCGTGCCCCCTCGTTGCTGGCAACCGCATTGGCCACGTCGCTGTTGCCGCGCGAGGCCAGCACGTCTGTCACCGCCTCGCTCAAGCTCTTGCGCTGCGCGATCGCAAGCAGATGGTCCTGGCTCTTGGTCTCGGCATTCTCGACCAGCGCCGCATCGTCGAGCCGCTCGGAGTGGCGCAGCACGGGGCCGGCGACCTCGATCGCATCATCGAACGCCAGCTTGCGGATGACGCTGGCCGGCGAATATTCGATACGCGCCAGCCGCTCGGCCAGCTTGGCGCGCGCGGCCGTTTCGATCTCATCCGCCAATCGGCCGATGACCTCGCCGAACGTCGCGATCTCCTCCTCGCAATAGCGTCCGGCAATCAAAAGATCGGTGGCGTGCCAAAGCGCGCGGGCCCGGCTTTCGGCGGTGCCGCGCGCAATCGCCTCGTCCAGATCCTGCAGCACCGATTTCGTCTCGCTCATCATGGAAATGCCGTCGCCCGCAAACAGAGAAAACCCGATGCAAACGATAGCATCCGAACGCGAGTGTTCCGTAAACTTGCGCGCGGATATTTTGGCGTGAGTTGTCCCTTAAATGTCGGGCAGTCTGTTAGGAGCCTCTTAAGATTCAGAAGTACCCCGCCACCAATCCGCAGGGCGCGATCGCATATGGCCCAACAAGACCGGGGCCTCATGGTTCGAGACGGCGCTTCGCGCCTCCTCACCATGAGGGTCGGCTATTTCGCCGCGAATAGGCCCTCGTCCCGAGGAGCTCGCCGAAGGCGAGCGTCTCGAAGGGCGGCCGCTGGAGCGATCGCCGGCCGAGTTCTTTCTTATATGCGACCGCCTGACGCTCCGCAGGGGATCACACGAACGCAGATGCGAGCGTCAGAGGACGATCATGGCATGACCCTGAGGATGCGCGCCTCTGCATCGGCGACCGATCGCACGCCTGATGCCGGCGAGCATTCAGCCAGGGCGCGATCGATCAGCCGCATGGCGCCGGCATCCTGGCCTTGTTGCAGCATCAGTTCGCCGGCAAAGAAACTCGCCTCGCAGCGCCGCGCCTTCCGCGTGACAGGATCGCCCTGCTCGGCGGCGGCAAGCGCCGCCTCTGCTGTCCCCTGGCCGAGGAAGACGCGAACGATCGGCGCCGGCCATTTGCTCATGTCGAGCAGCTTTGCCTGATCTGCCAGCACGCTCGCCAGACCGGCGCGGCGGCGCGCCAGGTCGAGCCACAAAGCCGCCCGGGCATCCTTCTGATCCATCGCGCTGAGATGTCTGAAATCGTCCTGCGACTGCTCCAGCAGTCCCGCCTGGAAGCTTGCAATCCCCCGTCCGCGATACGCCTGCGCACGGTACCGATCGCGCCCGGAAGTCTGCTCGGAGCCGGACGTCGTCGGCGTCGCCTTACCCTGGGGCAGATCAGGGTCGGCGTAATCATAGGCGGCACGAAGATCAGCCGAAGACTGCCGAATGACATTGTCGTAGTCGGCAATCGCGTGGTCGATATCTCCCTTGCGGAAATAGGCTGCGGCGCGCCTGAATCGTGCCGTGACCACCTGCGGCGCCGTCGGCCCGCCGTGCTCGATCACGGCGGTGCAGTCGGCAATCCGCTCGTCGAGACCGGCGTCCACTGCGGTCATGCACCGCTTTGCCGCTGATGGTTGAGCGCTCGCCGAGATGGCGGAGATTGAAGCCAAAATCAGCGCGCAACCGCGGAGCGAGTACCATCGGTGCCTAGTCATAATTGCATTGCCTCCCTGTGTGCTGATTGATGGTATCAACACACGTCGAGGTCACCACAATCTGCAGCTGCATTCGCAAATCATCGTTCAGGCGATGTAAATGGAATCGCAGACTCAGCTAGGCTCTCGCGAGATCATCGCCGGTTGCTTGCCCCCTCGCGCCATCCGTCAGCTTGAGCTCGCCATGGCGCGGAAGTGTGCCAGCGCATCCGTCATGGTTCCTGTCCGCCCGCGCCAAGCCTGCGAAGCTCCGCATGGGCGGCCGGCCATTCGACGAACTGCCTTGGGCAGATTTCGGTGGCAACGCGCAGCAGCCTGATAGCTTCGTCCCGCGCGCCGTTGGCAAGCGTCAGCTCTCCCGCATAGAAATTCGCTTCGCAGACTTGGCCCTTGCGCTTGTTTGGATCGGAATCGTCGGCAGCAACAAGCAAAGCCTCGAACGTCAGACCACCGAGATAGTAGCGAATGACGGGGGCAGGCCATTTCGACATGTCGAGCTGCTTGGCGCTTTCAGCCAGTTCGCTGGGGTCGCCGCTACGCCGACGCGCAAGATCGAGCCAGAGCTGCGCATAGGAATCCTTGGGCCGGAGTTCGGCGGCTCGGCTGAAATCCTCGAACGCCTCACGCGATCTGCCGCTTTCCAGCCGAGCGACTCCCCGCGCCCGACAGAGGACGGCATTGTCGGCGTCGATCTTGAAAGCCTGGTCGAGCCGGGCCAACGCAGCCTCCATGTCGCCGCGCCGCTCATGCGCGCTGGCTAGATCGAGGTCGCCCTGCAGATTTTTGGGATTGAGCTCGGTCGCCCGCTCGAAATCCGCCACCGCATGATCAATCTGATCCTGGTCCAGATAGACTGCGCCGCGACAGAGATAGCCGTACTCACGCTCCGGACTGATCTCGATTGCTCTGCCGCAATCAGCCAGCGCCCGCTCCCAATCATGCTTGGCCCTGTAGGCGCCGCTGCGGCCGACATAGGCGCCGACATTCTCGGGATGAATCAGAAGAATCTGTCCGTAGTCGGCGATCGCGCCGTCTGGGTTCTCTTTTGCCAAATAGACCAGCGCTCGTCCGTTGAGAGCATAAATGTTCTTATGGTCAGCTTCGATCACTCGGTTGTAGTCGGCAATGGCTGCATCATTGTCATGCTTCCGCAAATATGCGGAGGCACGTGCAAGTCGCGCCGGGACGTTGTCCGGATCGCGGGTAAGGATTTCGTCGTAGTCCGCGATCGCGAGCTCTATCTCGCCTTTCTGGATCTGGAACATCGCCCGACGAAGGCGGGCCATATTCAGGCTTTTCAAGGTGGCCGCGGAACTCTCGATCAAGGCGGTGCAGCCGGCGATGCGATCGTCCAGTGTGATATTCCCGGTCCCGTGGCACTTGATCCCCGGAGACGATTGCGAAAGGGCACCTGGGATCGGCACCAATAAACCCACCAGCGTCAGCACCACCGCCGCGACGGACGCGCACGATCCCATTTTCATTCCAGCCCCCAACCTGCAGCCAGATCATATTACCGGGCCCGCAGATGGCGACAATCCTTCGCTACAGCGAAAAGATCGCCGATCAGCTACCGCGCTTCCGCCACGATCCCCGCCAGCCGCACAAGCTCGCGCTCCAAATCGGTCTCGATGTCGGCGACGTTGATGTCGACCACGCGGTAGTTGCGGCTCTCGAGCCAGGCGCGGCGCGCGGCGCGGTCGGCTGCGATCGCTTCGCTCTCGTCAGAGTTCACCAGCTCGATCGCGAGGCGATGGACGAAGGAGACGAAATCCGGGATCTGCCGGCCCACCGGAGTCTGCCGCTTGAACTGGCCGGCGAAGCGGCGGTCGCGGCTCAGCGCGTGCCACAGCATGCGCTCGGCATCGGTCGGATTGCGGCGGAGCAGCCGGGCCAGGCCGCGCAGCGAGCCGCGCGAATCCGGCAGGCTCGCCGCAGCGCCCTGCTCGGCAATCAGCGCACGCAACCGCGTGGCCTGCTCGCTATCGAGCACGCCACCCTTCGCTGGGCCCTTGCGCCCCTCGGCGATCGCCATGATCACGCCGTGCAGCGTATGCATGTCCTGCCTGGTCGGCTCCATCCGGAAGAAGATGTTGCGCAAGTTCACCAGCATGGTCTCGCGCTTCTCTGCGGGCCGCAGGAATTCGACCCGGTCGAGCTCGCGCACCAGATTCTCGAAGAAGGCCTCCATCTGCTCCTGCGAGGCGCGCTCGGAGCGCTCCGGCATGGCGAAGGGCAAGGCGCCGGAGGTCACCAGCTTGAACCATTCGTAACCCATCAGGAGCACAGCCTGGGCGAGGTTCAGCGACGCGAAACCGGGATTGACCGGATAGGTGATGATGCGGTTGGCGCGCGCCACCTCCTCGTTGGTCAGGCCGGCGCGCTCGCGGCCGAACAGGATGCCGGCCCTGCCACCATTGGCCGCGTGGCCCTGGATTTCGCGGGCGGCGGCCTCCGGCCCTACCACCGGCTTGGCCTGGTCGTGGCTGCGCGCGGTGGTGGCGAACACGAGGTCGAGATCGGCGACCGCCGCATCGAGGGTTTCGAACAGCTGAACATTCTCGATGATGTGGTCAGCCCCGGCCGCGGCACGCTGGGCGGCGATGTTCGGCCAGCCGTCGCGCGGATTGACCAGCCGAAGCTCCGTCAGCGCGAAATTGCCCATGGCGCGGGCCGTCATGCCAATGTTCTCGCCGAGCTGCGGCTCGACCAGGATGACAACCGGCCCCTGTATCTCCAGTCCAGCCTTGGTCTTGTCGGTCCCCGACACGTGCAGTCCTTATGTCGATTGGTTCGTGAGATCGGTGGCGCCGCTCGCTCTACCTCGCCCCGCTTGCGGGGAAAGGGAGCGTACCGCCCGTTTGAGCCCAGATTTATCGCCCCGCTTGGCGCGAATTGGCCGATTTCTCAAGCAAAATAATGAGGTTATTGGCCGATTCTACCGTTTTCCCGAAACTGGAGAGCGCAAATCGGCCGGCAGCGGCTCCGCAGCGTCACCCATCCCCCGAGAACGCCGGGCTCGGCTGCTGAAATGCGCATCAGTGCATAGCGGCTGCGCTTCCGCCCGCGGTGCGGCAGTGCTATGACGCCCCGATTTCCCACCGCTCTTTAGGCGAGCGAGCTATCCCCAAGAGGCCCAACCGATCATGGCAAAAATCAAGGTGTCCAACCCGGTCGTCGAGCTCGACGGCGACGAGATGACCCGGATCATCTGGCAGTACATCAAGGACAAGCTGATCAACCCCTTCCTTGACGTCGAGCTGATGTATTTCGACCTCGGGATGGAGCACCGCGACGCGACCAACGACCAGGTCACCGTCGATGCAGCCAACGCCATCAAGAAGGTCGGCGTCGGCGTGAAATGCGCCACCATCACCCCGGACGAGGCACGGGTGAAGGAGTTCGGCCTGAAGGAAATGTGGAAGTCGCCGAACGGCACCATCCGCAACATCCTGGGCGGCGTGATCTTCCGCGAGCCGATCATCTGCAAGAACGTGCCGCGGCTGGTCCCCGGCTGGACCAAGCCGATCATCATCGGCCGCCATGCGTATGGCGACCAGTACCGCGCCACCGACATCAAGTTCCCCGGCAAGGGCACGCTGACGATGAAATTTGTCGGCGAGGACGGTACCGTGATCGAGAAGGAGGTCTTCAAGGCCCCCGGCGCCGGCGTGGCGATGTCGATGTACAATCTCGACGAGTCCATCATGGACTTCGCCCGCGCCTCGTTGAACTACGGCCTGCAGCGCGGCTACCCGGTCTATCTCTCGACCAAGAACACCATCCTCAAGGTCTATGACGGCCGCTTCAAGGACATCTTCCAGGACATCTACGACCGCGAGTTCAAGACGCAATTCGAGGCCAAGAAGATCTTCTATGAGCACCGCCTGATCGACGACATGGTCGCGGCGGCGCTGAAGTGGTCGGGCGGCTATGTCTGGGCCTGTAAGAACTACGACGGCGACGTGCAGTCGGACACCGTGGCGCAGGGCTACGGTTCGCTCGGCCTGATGACCTCGGTGCTGATGACCCCCGACGGCAAGACGGTCGAGGCCGAGGCTGCCCACGGCACGGTGACCCGCCACTTCCGCGAGCACCAGAAGGGCAAGGAGACCTCGACCAACTCGATCGCCTCGATCTTCGCCTGGACCCGCGGCCTCGCCCACCGCGCCAAGCTCGACAACAATGCCGAGCTGGCCAAGTTCGCCTCCACGCTGGAGAAGGTCTGCGTCGATACTGTCGAGGCCGGCTACATGACCAAGGACCTCGCGCTCCTGGTCGGTGCCGACCAGCGCTGGCTGTCGACCACCGGCTTCCTCGACAAGATCGCGGAAAACCTCACCAAGGCGATGGCGGCGTAACGCTGTCCGCATTTTCGCCTGACGATCGTTGAATAGTAAGGGGGCCGCACTTCCCGTGCGGCCCCCTGCTCCTTGAGAGAAGAAGGCTGCTCCGATGCGCGCGACCACCGCCCTGCTCGCCCTCGCTGTCTTGGCCGTGACCGGCGGCGCCCGCGCCGGCGAGACCACGATCCCCGATGCGCTGATCGCGCCGGGCGAGAAGGTGGTGCTGACGCTGCACGCCGAAGGCGCCCAGGTTTATGAGTGCAAGACCGACAAGGACGGCAAGCTGGCCTGGACATTCCGCGAGCCGATCGCGACGCTGATGGAAGATGGCAAGACCGTCGGCCGGCACTATGCCGGACCGAACTGGGAACACCAGGACGGCAGCGCCGTCACCGGGCGCGTGGTCGGCACCGCAATCGGCGCGACCGAGAACGACATTGCCTGGCTGAAGCTCAATGCGGTCGCCCATCGCGGCAACGGCATTCTGGCCAACATCACCACCGTACAGCGGCTCAATACCAAGGGCGGCGCGCTCGAAGGGGCCTGCGACGCGGCCGGGACCTTCCGCAGCGTCGGCTATGCCGCCGACTACGTGTTCCTGCGCAAGGACTGAGCGCTCACGCCTCGCGGTAGTCCAAGAGGATCAGCCCGACCAGGACGAAGGCGATTGGCCAGACCCAGGCCGCGACGCGGCTGATCCGCCCCTGCAGCCGCAGCTCGAGCCAGCGCGCCCAGCCCGCCGTCATGCCACAGAGAGCAAGCGGCGTG
This sequence comes from Bradyrhizobium sp. STM 3843, assembly GCF_000239815.1. Taxonomy (GTDB): domain Bacteria; phylum Pseudomonadota; class Alphaproteobacteria; order Rhizobiales; family Xanthobacteraceae; genus Bradyrhizobium. Next base: position 26,485 of record NZ_CAFK01000333.1, read on the forward strand.
TGGCTCATCTCGATCAGCAGCTGATCCTTGATGTTGGCGATGGCGTGGGAATGCGTCATCAGCAGCGCGCCGCCGACCGCGACGGTCAGTGGGAATACCAGCGCCGCGTTCCCGGCGTCCTGCCCGCGCAGCCGCACCCGCCATTCGAACAGGCCGAACAGGATGATCAGCACCACGAACATGCGGTGCTGCGCGACTTCCGGATCGCGCAACGAGGCGAAGAAGCCGATCGGCCCGATCGGCCAGGCCATCTCGTCGGCGCGGACAAACAGGAACGCCGCCATCACCAGGAACAGCAGCGGCCAGTGCCGGGCCCATTGGCCCCAGCGGACATGCTCGATCATCGCCAACAGGCCGATCAGCACCACGAAGATGCCGGCCCAATGGTGGTTGTATTCCGACCAGGCGATGTCCTCGGCGCTGCGCGGCAGGATCACGCCTTCGCCGGGCACATAGGCCGGCGGCGCGGTCACGCGCTGCGCATCGGCGGCGTCGATCTTGGCCTGCAGCTGCGAGATGGTCAGCTGGTCGACCGCCGGGCTGGTCAGGCGCGGCCATTGCGGCGTGGCGCGCTCGACGATCTCCTGCCAGCTCAGCCGGTCCTGGCTGAGGTCGATGCCCGGCGGCAGCGAGGTCAGCGAGCCCGCGGTCAGGAGCACCGTGAGCCCGATGCCGAGCTCGACCTCGACGAAGCGCTTCAGCCGCAGCACCGGCGCCTTGGGATCGCTCTGTCGCAGCCGCTCGACGGCAAAATAGTTGCCGGCGCCGAGCGCCAGCAGCATCAGCAGCATCGCCACTTTCGCCGAGGTCATCACCCCATAGGCGGTGCCGTAGATCGCCTCGAACGAGCCGAGATAGGCCACCGCCATCACCGTACCGCCGAGCACGATGGCTGCGACCGAGACCATCGACATCAGCGAGTAGCGGCGCCCGATCAGGCGCTCGTCAGCCTCGGCCTTGCAGCCGTTCAGCGCGATCAGGAAGTATGGCAGGCCGCCGATCCAGATCCCCGCGCCCAGCATGTGCAGAGCATCAGCGAGCAACAACGGCCAGCGCACGTCGAGCCGGCTTGCCGCATGGGTCAGGTTGAGCTGCAGGACGAGCGCGAGCGCGGCCACCGCGACCAGCGCCGCCGTCCGCCAACGGGTCCAGGTGCCGGTCCGCGCCAACAGCGAAAGGCCGAGCGCGCAAGCCGCCACCGCAAGCTCGGAGCGCGCGAAATCCGCGCTCGCCGCCTCGCTCCAGGACACATCGAGTGTGCCGGTCAGCGCAGCGAGATTGATCGCGAGCGAGGCGAGCGTGACCAGGAACCAGGCCCGCGCGCTGATACGCAGGAATCGTTGGCATCGCTTGCCGACCACGATCGCGTCGGCCGACAGTCGCTCCTGCAGTGGCCGCAACAGCAGCACCTGGAAAGCGATGCCGCCGAGCGTGAACGACTGCGCCAGCAGCGTCAGCCCGCGCAGCACCACCGAGAGATAGCCGAATATGTCGAGGAAGAGGTACACGGCTTATGGACTTAGTGCGCCGTGAACGGGATATCGCCGCGCGTGATGTGCCCGTCGACGCTCAACACCTGCCAGCGCAGGCGCCAGCTGCCCGGCGCCAGCGCCTTGGCTTCGGCATTGATCTCGTCAGCCGGCGTGTCGGGTGTGGGCGTCAGCGTCTGCTCGGCCCCGTCGGGCGCGAGCAGCTTCAATCGCGAGCGCGCATGATCGATGCGGCTGTTGAACCGCAGCCGGATCGCAACCGCATCCTTGTCGACGGTCGCGCCCGATGCGGGCTGCGAGGAGACGATGATGGCGTGGGCCGAAGCGGCCTGTGGCGCCGCGAGCAGCAACGAGACTGCCAGGACGCGCGGTAGAGTTGGAAGAGCAGGCATGAGATTCGACAGCAATGTGCCACGTCGCCGATGTCGACGGCGTGATCTGAGGAAATTGAACTGCACCGTATTTAAATGCCTGCGCCTCCCGCAAGTAGGCACAAAGTCGTGACACGCGACGACACGCTGCGAACTGTGGCAGCACAACTACACACTGCGCGTGCGCCTGTTACAGCCGAAACAAGCCGCTCGCCGAGGGGCCGGATGCTTTCCCTATTTGCTCTACCGGCGCTGCCCCATGCGGCCGCAGGCGCAGACGTGAGCGCCGGGCACGCCGTCGCGCCCGGCATCGCTGAACCACAAAATTACATGTCGCATCATCGGCTTATTCGCGGTATGCCACGCCGCATCGCTTTGCCTCCGTCCGGCCCTGGGGCTGTTCCCTGCTCCCGCCGGACCACCATTGCTGTCTCCCTAAGGAACGCCCGAGGAAACCGTCATGCCCGCCTACCGCTCCCGAACCTCCACCCACGGCCGCAACATGGCCGGCGCCCGCGGCCTGTGGCGCGCCACCGGGATGACCAATGAGGATTTCGGCAAGCCGATCATCGCGGTCGTCAACTCCTTCACCCAGTTCGTGCCCGGCCATGTGCATCTGAAGGATCTCGGCCAGCTGGTGGCGCGCGAGATCGAGAAGGCCGGCGGCGTCGCGAAGGAGATGAACACGATCGCGGTCGACGATGGCATCGCCATGGGCCATGACGGAATGCTCTACAGCCTGCCCTCGCGCGAGCTGATCGCCGACAGCGTCGAATACATGGTCAACGCGCATTGCGCCGACGCCATGGTCTGCATCTCCAACTGCGACAAGATCACGCCCGGCATGCTGATGGCGGCGATGCGGCTCAACATCCCCGCCGTGTTCGTCTCGGGCGGCCCGATGGAAGCGGGCAAGGTCAATCTCGCCGGCAAGCTGCGCAAGATCGACCTGATCGACGCCATGGTGACGGCTGCCGACGACAAGGTCTCGGACGCCGACGTCGAGGTGATGGAGCGCTCGGCCTGCCCGACCTGCGGCTCATGCTCCGGCATGTTCACCGCGAACTCGATGAACTGCCTGACGGAGGCGCTCGGCCTGTCGCTGCCCGGCAACGGCTCGGTGCTGGCGACGCATGCCGACCGCAAGGGCCTGTTCGTGGAGGCCGGCCACCTGGTCGTCGACCTCGCCCGCCGCTATTACGAGCAGGACGACTCCAGCGTGCTGCCGCGTTCGATCGCCAGCTTCAAGGCGTTCGAGAACGCGATGAGCCTGGATATCGCGATGGGCGGCTCGACCAACACGGTGCTGCATCTGTTGGCTGCCGCCCACGAAGGCGAGGTGCCGTTCACGATGAAGGACATCGACCGCCTCTCGCGCAAGGTGCCCGTGCTGTGCAAGGTGGCGCCGGCGGTGGCCGACGTGCATATGGAGGACGTGCATCGCGCCGGCGGCGTGATGGCGATCCTGGGCGAGCTCGCCCGCGCCGGTCTCTTGCACACGGAGTTGCCGAGCGTGCATTCGGCCTCGCTCGCGGCTGCGCTGGAGCGTTGGGATATCAGACGCAGCCAAAGCGAGAGCGTGAAGAACTTCTACATGGCCGCGCCCGGCGGCGTGCCGACGCAGACAGCGTTCAGCCAGGACCGCCGCTACGAAGAGCTCGATCTCGATCGCGAGACGGGCTGCATCCGCGACCTCGCGCATGCCTATTCCAAGGATGGCGGCCTCGCCGTGCTCTACGGCAATGTCGCAGCCGATGGCTGCATCGTGAAGACGGCCGGCGTCGACGAGAGCATCCTGAAATTCGCAGGCCCCGCCCGCGTCATGGAGAGCCAGGATGCAGCGGTCGAGGCGATCCTGACCAACAAGATCAAGCCCGGCGACATCGTCGTGGTGATCTATGAAGGCCCGCGCGGCGGCCCCGGCATGCAGGAGATGCTGTATCCGACCAGCTATCTGAAGTCGAAGGGGCTGGGCAAGGCGTGCGCGCTGATCACCGATGGCCGCTTCTCCGGCGGCTCGTCGGGCCTCTCGATCGGCCACGTCTCGCCGGAAGCGGCCGAGGGCGGCCTGATCGGGCTCGTCAAGGATGGTGACCGCATCGAGATCGACATCCCCAACCGCAGTATTCATCTTGCGGTCGATGACGAGACGCTGGCCCATCGCCGCGCCGCGATGGAGGCCAAGGGCACTGAGGCCTGGAAGCCGGCCAAGCGCGCGCGCAAGGTCTCGACCGCGCTGAAGGCCTACGCGGCGTTCGCCTCCAGCGCGGCACGCGGCGCCGTGCGCGTGGTGAAGGATTGAGATGCACAGCTTAGGGTGGGTAAAGACGTGAAGCGCTTCGCCTACCCTTTCCACCATGCGCAAATATGGTGCGCGCTTCGCTGGGCCTATCCTAGCCGCCCAGCGGCAGCCTCCGGCGAAACCGAACGGCGCGGCCACTTCGATGGGGCAGTCCGAAGCTCCAGAGCCCCGGCGTCCACCCTGGCGTCGCGAAACGACACCAGGCGGCGCTGCGCCTCGTCCCACAGCACAAGCCTCACGCACCGAAAGCTCTGCGGCAGCGTGATGCGACAGGCCTCGCGCAGCTCCGGATGGTCACGCAGCACCGCCGGGAGGCGGTAATACGGAATCCGACTGCTGAGGTGGTGCACGTGATGGATGCCGATGTTGGCCGTTAACCAGCGCAGCACCAGCGGCAGATCGTAATGTGAACTGCCATAGAGGGCGGCATCATGCAGGTTCCAGCGCTCGTCGCGGTCCCACGCGGTCTGCTCGAATTGATGCTGCACGTAGAACAGCCAGACGCCGGCTGTGGCCGCGAGCAGCATGATCGGAAGATGCACCAGCAGAAATGCATTGAGGCCGACGAGCCAGGTGAGTGCGGCAACAGTCGCGGCGATGCCGAGGTTGGTCGCCATCGTGCTGGCCCAAAGCCGCCACCCGTCGTGCATGAGGCCGACCGGAAGCCGGTGTTGCAGCAGAAACAGATAGGCCGGTCCGACCCCGAACATGACCAGCGGGTGGCGGTAAAGCCGATATGTCAGACGGCCCCACCAGGAACGGGCTCTGTATTCGCGCACCGTCAACGTATCGATGTCGCCGATGCCGCGCCGGTCGAGATTGCCGGTGGTGGCATGATGGATCGCATGCGTGCGGCGCCACCAGTCGTAAGGCGTCAGCGTCAGCACGCCGATGATGCGGCCGACCCAGTCGTTCGCCAGGCGCCCGGCGAAGAAGGTGCCATGGCCGCAATCGTGCTGAATCATGAATAGGCGCACGAGAAAGCCGGCCGCCGGAACAGCGATGAGCAACGAAGCCCAGGCATGGCCAAGGGTGAACATGTACCAGGCCGCTGTCCATAACGTCACGAGCGGCGTGACGGTGATCACCAATTCGGCAGCGCTTCGCGCGCGATTTGGCCTGCCATAGCTGGCCAGAATGCGCGTCCAGCGCCGCGCGTCGGGCCTCGACGCGCCCGAATGATGTTCAGTGCTCAAGAGAATATCCAAGGCCTGCCGACGCGCGCTCCGTCGTCGTCGCCGCCGCGATCTGCTTGTTGACGTGCAACGTGATCTTCACCTGCAATGCGGCAATTATGGTGAAATAGAAAAATCCCGCGTGCCGACGGATCGGACGCGGGACTCTGAAAGCCACAAGCTCTGCCGGTACATCCGTGGTCAAAGCATCTGGTCCTTCGCGGCCGCTCAGGCGGCCCGCAGGTTTTCAGCGGCGGATTTGCCGGTTCGGCGGTCCGCCACGATGTCGAAGCTGACGTTCTGCCCCTCACTGAGGGTGCTCATGCCGGCGCGTTCAACCGCACTGATATGAACGAACACGTCGTTTCCGCCGTTGGCGGGCGCAATGAAGCCGAAGCCCTTTTGGTTGTTAAACCACTTCACAGTTCCTGTATTCACTGTCGATGTCCTTTCACTGACAACGTGCACGTAAGACTCAAGGCGCCGCAGGCGGCGACCTTTGTCGATGGATCGATTTTTGGAGAAGGGGGTCTGAAACGTGCGCGCCTGTCGGGGGAGAGGCGAAGCGGCCCAGGTCGTTCGGCCAAGTGTCGATGGCCGCCATATGGGCACAAATCGGGCCGCCGTCAAGATTTGCGGGTTGCAGTCCGTAATAGCCCGTATAGCCCGTGGGCGAGTGTGGCCGAGACCACAACTTTTTCGTCCAGCAGCACTCGGCATCAGCCAAACCCAGGGATCGGCCCTCACCCGGGATATGCAAACAGCTCAATCGGATCGGCAAAGCCGCGCACCGGATATTCGCCGAGGCGCTCGAGCGCGAAGTCGTCCTTGATCAGATCGGCGAAGTCGCGCGACAGCAGCACCGGCTTGCCGACCTGCTTGGTCAGCGTTTCCAGCCGTGAGGCCATGTTGACGGCCGGACCGATCACGGTGAAGTCGAGCCGCGCGCGCGAGCCGATATTGCCGTACATGACGTCGCCGACGTGAACGCCGACGCCATAGTTCAGCGGCGCGCGACCGTTGCCGCCGTTCCTGTCGTTCAGCGCAGCCATGGCTTGGCGGGCCTCGGTCACAGCATGCAGCAGATTGGCGCAGGCGTGCGGCTGGCTGAGCGGAAAGATCGCGAGCAGGCCATCCCCCATGAATTTCAGGATTTCACCGCCGTGGCGCGCGATCGGCTCCGACACCGCGTCGAAATAGTCGTTCAGGAGATCGATCACGTCGTCGCGCGGCCAGTTGTCGGAGATCTTGGTGAAGTCCCTGAGATCGCAGATCATGATGGCGGCGCGGACCGTGGTGCCGCTGCCACGCCGCGTGGCGCCGGCGAGGATCAGTTCGCCCGCGTGCGACCCCACATAGGTTTCGAGCAGCGTCCGCGCCAGCCGGTTCTTGATGCGGATCTCACTGACGAGCGCCAGCACCGGCAGCAACCGCTGCAGGGCCTCGAGATGAGCAGGCTCGAAGCCGCCGGGACGATCGGTCGCGAAGGTCACGAAGTGGCGCTTGCCGAGCGTGTGATAGATCGGCCAGGCGACATAGTCGGTCAGGCCCTGGGCCCGCATCTCGTCATAGACGGCGTGCTGGCGACCCTGTGACGGATCACGCTCCAGATTCTCACGCACCTCCGCGGCGCCATCATGGATCTCGTTGCCGGGACTGCCGATATATTCCGAGCGCTCCCTGACGTCGTGGTCGACCCGTGCGATCTCGGCTCCGCGCATCCCGTCGCTCCAGAGGATACGCGCACCGAGCCATTGCGGATGCTGGATCAGGACATGGAGCGTGGCCCGTTTGAGCGGAATGCCTGATTGCTGCAGCCGGACGCACATCTCGGCGAAGATGTTGTCGATGAAGCGCTCGTCGCGGGTGCCGTTGGTCAGCCAGTGCACGACGTCAGCGGACTGCGCGGTGGCGGGATCGATGTCTGGCGGCGCCTTCATATCTTGCTCCTGGGCGGCCGGGGAACTGACCGACCGATGCAAGATAAGTCGTGTCTCGTCTCCCGGGAGTCAACAAAGCAAAGGGGCATGCCCGCATATGGGCATGCCCCTTCTCGCGTCAGATCAGCTGTNCTTTNCGNCGGNCGAAGGCCGTCAGATCAGAAGTGGACC
>NZ_CAFK01000332.1 GCF_000239815.1 Bradyrhizobium sp. STM 3843
TTCAGCCGATCGGGATGACCACGATATCCTACGATCCGTTCGCGCCCGCCGCAGCATTCGGCCCGCACGTGCGCAAGGTCGACACGCTCGATGAGCTTCTTACGCAATCCGACGTCGTCAGCCTGCATTGTCCTCTGACCCCGCAGACGCACGGTCTGATCGGCAAGCGGGAATTCGAGCTCATGAAGCCCGGTGCGCTGTTGATCAACACCGCGCGCGGCGAGGTCGTAAACGAGCCGACGCTGGTCGATGCGTTGAAGTCAGGCCGGATCGCAGGCGCCGGCCTCGACAGCTTCGCTATCGAGCCGCCCGCGAACGACCATCCGCTCTGGGCTCTGCCGAACGTGATCGTGACGCCGCATTGCGGTGGCGTGACGGAAGAGGCGCGGCGCCAGGTCTCGCTGATGACCGTGCGCAACGTGCTTGCTTTGCTGCGGGGCGACACGGTCGATCAGCATTGTTTCGTCACTCGATAGCTCCCGCGGGCCTCAATGAGGAGGATCGACCTATCGCTTTGACACCAGATCCTAGAGGATTTGAGCAAGCAGAGCGCAGACGAAGCTCGTTACCAAGATAAGCGCCGCTACCAAGCTGACGAGGTCGACGGTCCAAGGGCTGGTGGTGCCACCAACGAGATCCAGGTGGCAGGCATGGCTTTCGTCCCGGTACGTGCGAAGGCGCATTGCAGTCTCCCGAACGTAAGTGGATTGGTTCAATGGCTCAGTCAGGCTGCGGTTCCTGAAAATTGCGTCGCGACTGAAAGCTCGCGGTTCGGCGCGGCCGGGCGGGGCGTGCCGCGCTAGCGCCTGAGCGAATGCGAAAGGAAGAACCGCAGCATCTCCCGCGTCGCGTCCGGCCCTTTGGGATCGGTGTAGGAGCCGGCGGGACTGCCTCCTGACCAGGCGTGACCGGCGCCATGGATCGTCCAGTGCTCGGACGTCACCTGCCCGCTCGGGTCGGCAAGCATCGTCCGCGTGTAGGCATGGCCGCCTGGCGCCCGCCCGCGGATCGACGTTTTCCCGCGCGTAGCTCCAGTCGATTGCGCGAAGATCCGATCGCCATTGTCCGGATGCACCGTGGTGTCGCGATCACCGTGGAAGATGATGGTCGGTACAGCTGATTTTGCCGCCGTCAAGTCGGACCCGCCGCCTTGACGCATGGCGATCAGCGCGGACGGAAGGTCGCGTGCGGCCCCGCAGGCGAGGCCGGAATGAACCCCGACGGCAGCGTACAGGTCGGGGTAGGTGGCAGCCATGACGGCCGCAGCCGCGCCGCCCGCCGACAGGCCACAGACATAGACACGCTTCGGATCGATCGCATACTCACGCATGATCTGGCGGGTGATGCCCGCGATCAGCGACGGCTCGCCACGATCGCGCTGCTGGTCGTCGCTGCGGAACCAGTTCCAGCATTTCGCCTGATTGGCTCCGCGCGGCTGTTCGGGATAGACCACGAAGCAGTTCTGCGCGTCCGCCAGGAAGTTCATCCGTGTGCCAGCGGCAAAATCGTCTGCCGACTGGGTGCAGCCGTGCAGCATGACGATCAATGGCAGTGCTGGTTCCTGACATCGGTGTGGCTTGAACAGCTTGTAGCTCCGGTGGCCGGCCGCATTGCTGAAGTGGCCTTCGACGAATTGGGTGCCCTCCGGCGCGATGTCCCGCATCGCGGGCGCGCGCCTGATCGGACCTCGCAGACCGAGGCTTGCGATGTCAGCGGTGCCCGCGCGCGACCGCCTACGAGTGTGAGCGGATTTGGCTTGAGCAGGCTTGGCTTGAGTGGGCTTGGCTTGCGTGGGCGCGGCCGGCTCAGGTTGGCGCGCCCGCTCTGCGAGGCGCGTGGCCTTTGCATCAATGGTCGGCGGCTCGAGCCTTGCGGGCGTGGTCCGGGCAGGACTGGCGGGCGGCGCTGCCGGCGCGCTCGCGCCGCGCAGCATGCGCTGCAGCAGCGCGGTGGCCTCGACTAATTGGCCGGCGCGCGTCAGTCGCGTGGCCTCGCGGACGATATCTGGATTCAGCATCGCGTCACCTCATTCTGTCGGCAAGAGCAGCCTTGACCGCGGCACTCGCATGGAGCGCGCCGAGCACCGAGACCGAAGCGATGGTGGCGCGGGCAAGTTCGGGCGTGACGTCAGGGGCAATGGTCGCAAGGCCCAGCACATTGATCTGCAGCATCTGGCCGCGGCGCTGCGCGGCTTCGAGATCCGCGCGGCTGTAATTCCGCAAGCCGAGGTCCAGGCTGTTGCGGACCGTCGACTGCTTGACGACGTCGGCGTGCCGCTCGAGCTGGTTCCGGATCGCCGTGCGAATGAAGTCGGTGCGGTTGGAATAGAACCCCTCCTGCACCATCAGGTCGATTTGGCCGAGGTCGACATAACCGAGGTTCACGGTGATTTTCTCGGTGTCGGGCGCCTTTGGGCGCAGTTCGCGGATGTTGTCTGCCATGACATTGTTCCATTTTACCATCCATTGGGATGGTACATGGATGGCATATGGATGCTCGAACCCGCCATTCAAGGGGCTCCGAAAGGGGCTGCCACGGCAAATGGAGCGTCGAATCGCCTGGCGATCGGAGCGCCGGGGCTTTGCGAGCGCCGCTAACGGCGTCATTCGACGTTGGCGCGGACCGGGATGACGTCTCGATTGCCAGGGCATGGCAATCTCTGCCCGATGCTCAGGACTCATGCGTCAAGCGCCGCAGGAATCGGGCAAGCTCGGCGCGGAGGTAGGGCTTACCGATGACGGGAAACTCGCCTATCGCGCCGTGCTGCGCCAGGACATCTGCCGCATTGCCCGAGGCAAGCAGGATCTTGATGCCCTCATACAGCCGTCTCGCCTCGCGCGCGAGCTCGATGCCGTTGACCCCGCCAGGCATCACCACGTCGCTGAGCAGAATATCGGGCTGCATTCCGTTCTTGAGCATCCGCAACGCGCCGACGCCATTGCGGGCGTAGACAACCTCATAACCGAGCCGCTTCAGCATCGTCAGTGTGACATCCAGGACTTCGTCATCGTCCTCGACCAGCAGCACCTGTCCCGAGCCTGCCGGCGTGTCGTGCGCCGGCGTGACCGCGGGCTCTACCACAGGGGCTTGTGCCGACCGGGGCAGATAGAGGCAGATCGTGGTTCCCGCGCCGACGGCGCTCTCGATGGTGACATGACCGCCGGATTGCCGGACGAAGCCGTAAACCATGCTCAGCCCCAGCCCGGTCCCCCGCCCGACCTCCTTGGTGGTGAAGAACGGCTCGAACGCCCGGTCGAGCGTTTCCGGAGTCATGCCGCAGCCCGTGTCGGTAACCGAGATCATGACATAGCAGCCGGCCGACACGCCGGCGATCGCATCGTCCTCCAGCGTGACGTTTCGCAGGCTGATTTCGAGAAGTCCGCCGCCATTCGGCATCGCATCGCGCCCGTTGAGCGCGAGGTTGAGCAGCGCGGTCTGCAGCTGTGCGGGATCGATGTAGCAAGGCCACAACCGATCATCGCCAACGAGACTGAAATTGCATCCCTCGCCCGCCGCCTGGCGGATCACCTCCTGGAAATCGCGAATCAGGCAATCGGCATAGACCGGCTTCGGTGTCAGCTTCTGCCGTCGGGAGAAGGCGAGCAGCTGAGCGGTCAGGTTGGCACCGCGATCGGCCGCCTTCCGGGATGCTGCCGCCAGCTCGCGGGCATGATCCCGGTCCGTCTCGGCGCTCTCGATCAACTCGAGATTCCCCGAGATCACCATCAGCAGGTTGTTGAAGTCGTGGGCGATGCCGCCGGTGAGCTGGCCGATCGCCTCCATCTTCTGGCTCTGGTGAAGCTGCTCCTCGATCAGTCGGCGCGCCTCGATCGCCTGCTTGTGCTCGGTTGTATCCCGAAACAGCACGGCAAGACCTTCGCCCGACGGAAACGCGTTAATGTCGTACCAGACGCCACGCCGGGCACAAAACCGCTCGAACGAGGTAGATTGCTGCTTCGACACCGCCTCCTGGAGCAAAACGGCGACGTCAGGCTCTGCGGCAGCAACCGAAAACGCTTCCCAGATGTCCACGCCGATGAGATCGCGCTCCTCGGACAGATGTGCCTGGGCACGGGCGTTGAGATAGGAGACGCGAAACTCCCGATCAACGATCATGACGCAATCGTTTGTGCTCTCGAAGATCGAGGTGATTCGATTGGCCGCCTCCTCGGCTCTTTCCTTGGCCTCGTAGAGTTCCCGCTCGCGCGCGGCGAGCGCGTCGGCCATGGTGTTGAATGCGTCAGCGACCCAGGAGAGCTCCGACCGCTTGTCGCGAATATGCACCCGCTGCGCATAGTCCCCGAGTCGCCACTGGTTCGCGGCATCGACCAGTTGCTTGAGCGGTTGATGAATGAAGCGCCGAGCCCCGAACCATGACAGCAGCAGGACCAGTGTCGCGCCGAGCGCGATGAGCAGCACGTCCTGCCAGGTCCGGCGCTCGATCCAGCTGAAGGCCTGTGCCTTGTCGAGGCCGACCGCGACGAGCAGCTCTCCGGAATCTGCTTGCAAGGTCGAGTAGCCCACGATCCGCTCGACGCCCTTGAGATCGACGGTCGTGATCGTGCCCGAATGGTCGGAATGCATGTAGCGCTGGCCGGGCATCTGGCGGCCGACGAATTTGCCGTTGTTGGGATAGCGCGCGAGGTAGGTCCCGGCGCGATCGGCGATGGCCAGCGCCGCGCCGCGCGGAACGCCCATCTGCAGGATGAAATTCGCCAGCCACTCCAGATTGAGTGCGGCGATGATGACGCCGGTGAACTCCCCATGCTCGTCCGAGAACGGCAAAGCGAACGGGATGAGCTCGCGCCCGGTCAGCCTGCCGATCGAATAGATCCCGACTGTGAAATGGCCCGTCCGCATCGCTTCGGTGAAATAGGAGCGGTCCGCAACATTCACACTTTGGCCGTTGGTGGTGCAGATGGACTGTCCTTTCATATCGACGATGATAAAGGTCAGGAACGCCGGAAAGCGCCCCTTGAGCGTCGACAGATAGCCGCTGCAGGCCCGCGAATCCCTTTCTTTGATCGCCGGAAGCTCCGAGAGCGCGATCAACACCTGGCGAATGCCCTCGACGACCTGTTGCTGCTCGGCGGCCGCGAGCTTGGCGAGGCCAAGCGCCTGTTCCTGAACCTCGGCCTGGCGGGAACGACGGAGATCGATCTCATTATAGGACTGGATCGCGATTGCCGGCAGCAAGGCGACGGCAATGAGTGCAAACAAGCGCGAGAGCAGCGTCACGGCTCAGTGTCCGGGACGATAAATCCGGCTTGCAGCCAGCCTTGCCGGGCTGCGCCAGGACACGCGACGGTATCCGCGCCGAGGATGGACAAGGCGACGGGCAGAAGCCGTTCGACCTGGCACCCGGCTTGTGTCCGGAGACAGCTCCGCGATCTCCATCTCTCACTCCATCGAGTCGACAGGAGATGCATGCGCTCTGTTACTGAAAGATGTTCAGTAACGACAATTGCATTACGATTGCAACGCAAAGTCATGTATCCGGCGCAATGCCAGTGGCTGCCGTGGTGGTGGTGGTGATTGCGATCGTCATCTGGCTGATCATACTGCTGCGAGCCAGGACGAGCTGTCGTTTCGACGCTCAGGCGAGACGATTAGGGACCATTCCAAAGAAGGCGGCTTCAGTTCGATGGAAGTCGTCGGACGATCCCTGGATATGCGCGGAAGCTCAGACCAGGACCAACCTCGAGCTCGTGCTCCCCCACAGCTCCAGCCGACGGTCGCTACCTCGACGATCTCGTTGGTGGGCCCGGCAGGACTCGAACCTGCAGCCAGACCGTTATGAGCGGCGGGATGCTGGAGACGCTGATGCGCAGCCTTGCTTTGCTGGGCGAGCCCCCGCCCGACACATTCCTCGGCCGGTGGCCAGTTTCGACTCCGTCCGACGAAGAGCCGGGGCAATAACAGCGAGCGGAGCGCAAAGCCGCAGTCTCTTCTTCACCGCAATCCGACGTTGGACAGAACTGAGTCTGAGCGACGTGAACTGCGACCAGCAGGGTCTTTGGTCGCGGCGGACTTGTAGCCCGCGCCCCGATGAAGCAAGCGCTCAAAGTCGCGGATCATGCACTTGATGTGGTCGCGCGTTATCGCGTTCATTTCAGCCAATTCCTGTAGCTATGGTGCACGCGATCCACATCGCAGGATTCGCTTTTCCTGCACGATGTAGAGGGCGAGCATTTCGAATTGGGTGGCGAGAGCACTGTAGCTCCCGCTGATGTTTCTGAGCAGGTTCGCGCGCCTCTCAGGTATGCCGGGCTGCTGCGCACGAACTCGGTACTCGGACGAAAGTTGCCGGCACTGCGCAGCCTTCGCTTCGGTTTCCTTCATCGATTGCGATCTCAGAGTGCTATATCTTTAAGGTTGAAACACAATCGACGGCGATAGCTGGTCCTGCGGCCTCGATCAAGATCGCCCGACATTACAAATTAGTAGGTTCGCGCGCGCGGCGCGCTGAATTTCCCTAAACCGTGCTCAGTGGAGCCGCGATGATGTGGCCTCATCCGGCCGCGCGTGGAGGCGGTAGAAGGTTTGCGAGGCGCGTTGCCACGTGCGGGGAGCCAGGACATGGCGGAGCGCCTGACTGGCACCCATCAGGGCGAACCGGGCTTCTTCGCTGAGGCGATCGTCCTGCAGTATGTACTCGATCTCCCGTAGTTCGGCCGCGATATCGACGATGTCCATCAGCTCTCCGTTCGGTTCTGCCGCCGAGGTCACGGTTTCATTCCGAGAAGCTTGTGGATGGTGTTTCCACCTTCCTCCTTCAAGTCGCCAAATGCGGCGTCAAGCTCCAGACGGTCCGTCGCCATGCCCGTCCTCACAGATCTCGGCACCTCGTTCTCATCGACCAGCCTCACGAGGGTCGATGCACTCATCGAAAGGTAGGCTGCAGCCTGGTCGGTGCACATGCCTCGCGGAGGGGAGGCAAAACGATCCGCCAATTTGTCTGGCAGTTTCATTCGATCAGCGCCGCTTCCGTCTCGGTGATCTTCACTTATGGTGCACGCGATTGCTTTTCCTGCACGATGTAGAGGGCGAGCATTTCGAATTGGGTGGCGAGAGCACGGTAGCTCCGGCTGATGTTTCTGAGCAGGTTCGCACGCCGCTCAGGTACGCCGGGCATTTGCGCGCGAGCTTGGTAATCGGACGAGAGTTGACGGCACCGCGCAGCCTTCGCTTCAGTTTTCTTGGGCATTGATTGCGAACAGCTCCGCGCCTTTATCGGTGATCTTCACATGGGTGTCGCTTTCGTGCAGCCACAGCCGGCCTTGCGCGATGGCGTAGTCGAGGCCTGCCTTGTATTCGGCCGGCGCGGCGCCGAGCCCGGTCAGTATCGGCCCGTTGATCTTTTCGATGTTAAGGCGGCCGCCCTGTACCGGCTTCAGCGAACGCGCAATTTCCATCAGCTTGCTGCGGCCTCAGGGGCAGCGTACGGGCGTGGTTCAACGAACTTCATCGCTTCACGTCTCAAACTCGAAATAGTTTCATTGCCACCAATGCGATTGCGACCGACCCCATCAAAACGAGGCCGACAGCGTACAGGCGATCCGGAATATTCATCCCAAACCTCATTCGTCCAAATTTGCGGATTTTGCGGTTCGGACGCTGAGTGTCGATTGACCCCGAGGACAATGGCACCACGTTCCGAAATCGACATCATCGACTTTGCCGAGCATGCGAGGCACGTGCTCGGCCAACCCCCCGCATGCATTTCCACCACGAGCCGGTGCATGCGGGGGGTATGGGGTGTATCAAACCGTGCTGGCGAGCGCCTTGATGATCTCTTCGCGGTCGATGTCGGGCATCACGTCAACTTTACGCTTGCTTGTCCATGCGCGATGCGCTCGGCGGCTTCGCAATGTGGCTGATGGATTGCGAACCATTGCGGGTTCGTCGGGTCCTTGGTCTCTGCACCGCAAATGGAACGGAACGGCGGAGCCGGCGGATTTGTCTTGGCCTGTTTGTCAATGAAAGCGATTGATATTGGCCGGCGCCTTGACGCAGCCGCGCTCGGCCCTCCCAGCATAATGCGCCAGCCATCGTCGGTGAGATCGCGCAGCTGCTCGGGTGAGGTGCGAGATCCGCGCTTTCTGGAGCTTGCGAAAGATCGTCGCGCTTTGGCTAGGGTTCGTGCCTAGCCGATTTCGGGTACCATCTCCGGGTTCTGGCTAATGGTGGGCGCACAAGGGATCGAACCTTGGACCTCTCCCGTGTGAAGGGAACGCTCTCCCGCTGAGCTATGCGCCCGGATTTCGGTGGCGGGGGCGGCGTTGAAGCCGGCCAAGCGCCCGAAGCAGTCCGTCGGAGGGTGCGATTTACGAAGTGCGGGCTATCGGTGTCAAGGTTTGCGCCGCCCTCCGGGGTGGAATTCTCCGCAAGGCAGGCTCCTCCTCGGAGCCGGTCACGCCGGAGCGGTGCTAGGCCCCGATCTGGCGGGCACGCGAGGCGTGGGCCTGCAGGGCGCGAATGCGCTCGGCCAGGGTGCCGCCCTGGGCGCCGGCCGCGGCAGGTGCCGCCGCGGTGCCGTTCGCATTGCCATTGGCCGGGCGGGGGGGCGCCGGTTCTGCGGCCAGGATCGCCTCGATGGTGGAATTCGGCCCCTCGATCTGCATCGCGAGCTTGGCCACCTCGGCGGCGATATCGTTGATGCGTTCGCGCAGCAGGGCGTTTTCCATGCGTTCCTGGGCCCAGGTGCTTTCCGCCTGCTGCTGGACCGCGTTCATCTCGCGCTGCAGTTTGGCGCGCTCGTCACGGGCGGCGCGGAGCTGCTCTTCCAGCGCGGCCTTCTCGGCCTTGAGCTTGTCGACGGCCGACGACTTGCCCCCGGAAAAGCCGGCGATCTCCTCGCGCAGCTCCTGCACGGTGCGCTCGGCGGCCGTATTGGCCTGGCGGAGCTGGTTGGTCTCGAACTCCCGCTCGGCTAGCAGCTTGCCTTGGGTTGCCAGCCGCCCCTCGAGGTCCGCGACCCGGCTCGCCAGCATCTCGGCTTCCTTGACCTGGACGATCAGCTGACGGTCGAGGTCGGTGACGCGCTGGCTCAAATTCTCCACCCGGCCGCGCGCATCGGTGAGCTCGCGCGTCGCCGTCTCCTGCTCGCCGCGCTCCTGCGCCAGCCGCGCCTGCGTGGCGGCCAGGTCTTTGCCGGCGTCGCCGACGCGCGCCGTCAGCTCCTCGACCTGGGTCCGCACCGTCACCAGCTCGATCTGGCGGTTGTCCGCCAGCATCGCGCGGTCGTTCAGATCGGTCGTCAGCTTCGACAGCTCACTCTGCTTGTTCCGCAACGCCTGCTCGGCGGCGCGCAGCGAATCGGTCTTGGCGTTGACCTCCTCCTCGGTGGCGCGGAGCTGGTCCTTGAGCGCCTTCTCCCGGGCTTCCAGCGCGAAGATCGCGGCGTTCTTCTCGCCCAGCTCGATCTTCATGCGGTTGATCGCATCGGTCTTCTTGCCGAGCTCGGCAAGCTGGCTCGTGGTCTTGCTCTTGAGCGTCTCGACGCTGAGCTCGAGCCGCCGTGCCGACATGGCGAATTCGGCGCGGAGCTGATCCTTGTCGGCCTGGATCTCGGCCATCGACAGTGGCGTGGCGGCTTCCAGGCGGCGCGTGGTCAGCCGGACGGCCCGGTTGTGCACCAGCGGAACGACCATCAGGGCGCATAGCATTGCGACCAGAAAACCGATCGCAAAATACATGATCGGCTCGACCATGGGACGCAGGCTCCGGGACGTTGGGCTTGATGGAATCACAATGACATGGCCGCAGGGACGAAGCCAGCCTGTTGCCAGGTTAACGTTGATCCATCAGTGCAGAATGTGTCGGCCCGGCATCAGAACGGGTTCCAGGTCGGGCTCGGCGTGTATTTGAGATAACCGACATTGGCGCCGAGCCGGAGACCGATACCCGAGCGGATCGGCACCAGCACGATGTTGTTGGCGGTGAGCGCGGTCATGCCGAAGCCGCCGACGATATAGGCCGAGCCGTCGATGCCGACGAAGCGCTGATAGATCGCGTTGGTCGCGGGCAGGTTGTAGACCAGCGTCATCGTGCGTGCGCCGTCGCCGCCCCAGTCGAAGCCGAGCGAGGGGCCCTGCCAATAGACGCGCAGGTCGCCGGCGTTCTTGGTGTAGAGCGTGCCCTCGCCATAGCGCAGGCCGGCGACAAAGGCGCCGGAGCCTTCCTCGCCCAGCACGTAGCCGTTCGGCAGGCCCCATTGGCTGACGGCGCGTTCGATCACCGAGGCGAGGCCGCGGGAGACGTTGCCGAAGAACCGATGTCCGGCGTTCACCAGCTCGTCAGGTCCGTAGTTATCCGGTCCCGGCGTGCGCTGTGGCGGCGGCAGGTTCTGAGGTGGCGGCCCCTGCTGTGCGCTCGCCGGCAAGGCAAGGCCGATGAAGGCCGCGAGCGTCGCGGCGGCAAGGCGTAAACCGAAACTCATGAAAAGGTCCCCTGCTATCGAACGTCCGACCGTCGCTTAACCTGACGCCAACCACCCCGCAGCGATGATCGGAGAGGGGCAAAGCCCCATCGACTCCCACTTTATCGGCACCAACTATGACCGGACAACGGCAACAACAAAACCATGGGCTGCCGTGGTCGCGATTTCGCCCGGGAATGGCCGTCTTTGTGCTGCTGGCGGCCTTCTCGGCAGCCGTCGGGGTACAGGCTGCGACCACGGAGCGGATCATTGCCAACCGTTTCAGCGGGCTGGCCATTGATGGCTTCGACCCCGTGGCCTATTTCGTGGATGGACAGCCGATCCTGGGCCTGCAGGAATTCGAGGCTTGGCAGGGCGGGGTGGTCTGGCGTTTCCACAATGAGGGCAACCGCGCCTCCTTCCTCGCCCATCCCGAGGTCTACGGTCCGCAATTCGGCGGCTACGATCCCATGGACGTCGCCCGTGGCGTCACCGTGGCCGGCAATCCGCGGCTCTGGCTGGTGGCTGATCAGCGGCTGTTCCTGTTCAGCCGCGAGGAAAGCCGCGAGGCCTTCGCCGCCGACCCCGAGCGTTACCTGCGCCAGGCGACCGAGCGCTGGCGGGTGCTCGAGCGGGATCTGCCGCAATAGAGACGATGATCGTCTCAGCAGGCCGGCGTGATCGCTGCCGGGTCGCCCCAGGCGACGAAGGAGGGGATGATGAACCCGTCCCGCCCCACGCCGAAGCGCAAGGGAGCGCCGCTTTCCGTGGTGACCGCGCCGCCCGCGGCGGTCACGACCGCGTGGCCCGCGGCCACATCCCATTCGGAGGTCGGCGCCAGCCGCGGGTAGATGTCGGCGCTGCCTTCTGCCAGGCGCCCGAATTTGACCGCCGAGCCGAGCGGCAGCCTCACCGCGCTGGGACGGCTCCCGATGAAGGCTTCCGTGCGCGCATCCCCATGCGACCTGCTGACCGCGGCAACCCAGGACTGACCGGGTTCCGGCATCTTCCGTGTATGGATCGGGGTCGGCGCGCCGATCCTGTCCTCCTCGAATGTCAGACGCTCGGCACCGCGGCCGACCACGCCGCGCCAGATCAATCCGAGTGCCGGAGCGCAGACGATCCCGAGCAGGGGAGTGGCCTCGGTGACCAGGGCGAGATTGACCGTGAACTCGCCGCGACCAGCGACGAACTCCTTGGTGCCGTCGAGCGGATCGATCAGGAAGAAGCTGCCGCCGAAAGGCTGGGCCGGCGCCCCGGCTTGTTCCTCCGAGAGAGTGGGAATCTGCGGCGCAATTCGCATGAGTCCGTCGGCGATCACCCGGTCGGCGGCAAGGTCGGCCTCCGTGACCGGAGAGCCGTCGGATTTTTCGGTCACGTCCATGGCCCGGCGATTGACCGCGAGAATGGCCCGCCCGGCCTGCACAATCAGCTCGGTCAGCGGCTCCATCAGGGTAGCGGCAGTCTTGGTGTCGATGGTCGGGCGTTCAGATGCCGCGGCATTCATGGCAATTTCATCCTCTGGCGTAAACACGAGCAGGTGACGGGCCGGCACGGCTCGCGTTTCTGCTCCTGTGCATCTTTTCGGGCTCGCGCTCGCGTTGGGCGGAGCAGGTATCCAATTCTCGGCCGTGGACCTGGTCTCGGCTCGCAACGTTTGGGCGCGAAAACCTATACGCAGTTTTCCGGATCAGTTCTAAGCTCATATGGCCGTTCATGCGCTTGCAGTGTATCAAGCCTGAAAGCACGCATGATTCGTCAAAAATCGTGGATTTCCAGGAACATCGAATGTCAGGCACATCGTCCCCCGCTCCTGCGACCCAGTATCCCGCCCCCGATACGCTCGAACTCGCCGCATTGCTCTGCTCCAAGGTGTGCCACGATTTGATCAGTCCCGTCGGCGCCATCGTCAACGGGCTCGAGGTTCTCGACGACAATCCGAAGCCGGAAGATCGCGACTTTGCGCTCGAGCTGATCCGCAAGAGCGCCAAGACCGCGTCGGCCCGGCTGCAGTTCTGTCGCCTTGCCTTCGGCGCGGCCGGCTCTGCGGGCGCGCAGATCGATCTCGGCGATGCCCAGACCATGGCGCGCGGCCACATCGAGGATGCCAAGACCTCGATCGTCTGGAATCTGCCGCGGCTGCTGTTGCCGAAGAACAGGGTCAAGCTCCTGCTCAACATGATGGTGATCGCGCAGCAGACCATTCCGCGCGGCGGCGTCTTGACGGTCGATCCGATCGGGGACGGCGAGAGCATGAGCTTTCGGGTTGCTGCCACCGGTCTCAATGCGCGATTGCCGCAGAACATCGTCAATCTTCTCGGCGCGACCCATGAGGGACCGATCGATGCCCATGCGGTGCAGCCTTACTATACGCGCCTGTTGGCCGAGGCTTGTGGGCTGAAGGTGACGCTGGCGGCCGACGGCGATGCGATGGTGGTTTCCGCCGCCTGATAGCGATCGCGCTTGTTCTCATTCGGTGCGAGGGCGCGCGGCATCCCGCGCGTTATGGTTAACCGAACCTTGCCAAGGGAACGTCTACAAGCGCAGGGTGAATCTTATCTCTTTGTTGAGCCCATTCATTTCCGCTTACTCAACCAATATTAAACGGTTTGCATCGAAACTGGCCACGGTTTGAAGGCGCGTCATGTCGCGTGCCGTTGCGTGC
>NZ_CAFK01000331.1 GCF_000239815.1 Bradyrhizobium sp. STM 3843
TTTCCGGCCAGACACTGACGATCGCCGCTACCGGCGGCGGTACTGCGACCACGCTCACCTTCGGTATCGGGACGGGCAAGGTCAACTCGTTGAATGATCTGAACACGGCCCTCGCAGCCAACAACCTGCAGGCCTCGGTCGACTCCGCGACCGGCAAGATCTCGATCACGACGACCAACGACGCGGCGTCTTCGACGATCGGAGCGGTCAGTGGCGGCACGACCTTCACCGGTCTGACCGTGAGCGCTCCTGTTGCCGATCCGACCTCGCAGTCCAACCGCGCCAGCCTGGTTGCGCAGTACAATAACGTGCTGGCGCAGATCACCACGACCGCGGCTGACGCCTCGTTCAACGGTGTCAACCTGTTGAACGGCGACACGCTGAAGCTCACCTTCAACGAGACCGGCAAGTCCTCGCTGTCGATCACGGGTGTGACCTTCAACAGCACTGGCCTCGGTTTGACCAACCTGACCTCGGGCACCGACTTCCTCGACAACTCGTCGGCGAACAAGGTGCTCACGGTCCTCAACAGCGCCAGCTCGACGCTGCGCTCCGAGGCCTCGACGCTGGGTTCGAACCTGTCAGTCGTGCAGATCCGTCAGGACTTCAACAAGAACCTGATCAACGTGCTGCAGACCGGCTCGTCGAACCTGACGCTCGCCGACACCAACGAGGAAGCGGCCAACAGCCAGGCGCTGTCGACCCGCCAGTCGATCGCTGTGTCCGCGCTCTCGCTCGCCAACCAGTCGCAGGCGAGCGTGCTGCAGCTGCTGCGCTGATCACTGGCCAAGCACACGACATGGCGAAACGGCGGGGGAAACCCCGCCGTTTTTGCGTTCAGGCCTTTTTTGCGTTCGGCCTTAGGCGCGCGGCGCTCGCGAAATGGCCCGCTGCGAAGGGGTAGGGCGGTAACAATTCGTTAAGCAAAATTTTTAAACGGCGATTAACCATGTTTTAAACGGCAGCGGTCTAAAACCGCCTGGTGAATAACTAGGAAGGTTTCACACCAATGTCCGGTATCGTCCTCTCGGCTTCAGCTCGCCAAAACCTGCTCGCGCTGCAAAACACGGCGCAGCTGCTGGCCACCACTCAAAACAACCTGGCCACCGGCAACAAGGTTAACACGGCGCTCGACAACCCAACGGAATTTTTCACCGCGCAAGGCCTCAACAACCGCGCCAGCGACATCGCGAACCTGCTCGATGGTATCGGCAACGGCGTGCAGGTGCTGCAGGCGGCCAATACCGGCATCACCTCGCTGCAGAAGCTGGTCGACAGCGCCAAGTCGATCGCCAACCAGGTGCTGCAGACCGCGGTCGGTTACGCCACGAAGTCAACCGTGACCACGTCGGCGCTCACGGGTGCGACTGCAACCAGCCTGCTCGGTGCGTCCACCACCGCCGTCACCGGCTCCGCCCTCCTGAACGACAACACCACGGCGGTCGCGATCACCGCCACGACCAAGCTGTCGGGCACTGCGGGCAGCGCCTCGGACGACCTGGCGACCGGATTCAGCGCCGGCGATACGCTGACCGTGAACGGCACCACGTTCACCTTCGTGGCCGGCACCACCTCGACCGGCACGTCGATCGGCATCGGTGACACCGTCGGCCATCTGCTCTCAGCGATTCAGACGGCCACGGGGATCGCCGGCTCCGTCAGCGGCGGTGCCATCACTCTGACGCCACCGCCGACCGGTCTCACACTGTCTGGCTCGACCGGCGCGTTGGCCAAGCTCGGGCTCAGCACAGTCGGTGACGGTCTGGCCGGCCAGACACTGAGCATCACGTCCACAGGCGGAGGTACCGCGACCGCGATCACCTTCGGGATAGGGACGGGCAAGGTCAACTCGTTGAACGACCTGAACGCGGCGCTCGCAGCCAACAACCTGCAGGCCTCGGTCGATACGACAGGCAAGATTTCCATCACCACGATCAATGATGCCGCGTCCTCCACGATCGGCACGATCAGCGGCACCGCGACGGCGTTCAGCGGGTTGACAGGCTCCACGCCGGTGATCGACACCAACTCGCAGGCGATCCGCTCCAACCTGGTCACGCAGTACAACAACGTTCTGTCGCAGATCAACACGACAGCGCTCGATGCCTCCTTCAACGGCATCAACCTGTTGAACGGCGATACCTTGAAGCTGGTGTTCGACGAAACCGGCAAGTCGACGCTTTCTATCACCGGTGTGACCTTCAACATCAGCGGCCTCGGACTGTCGCAGCTGGCTTCGGGCACCGACTTCCTCGACTCCAGCTCCGCCAACAAGGTCTTGACCTCACTGCAGGGGGCATCGAGCACCTTGCGTTCGGAAGCGTCCGCGCTCGGCTCGAACCTCTCGATCGTGCAGGTCCGTCAGGACTTCAACAAGAACCTGATCAACGTGCTGCAGACCGGCTCGTCGAACCTGACCCTCGCCGACACCAACGAAGAGGCGGCCAACAGCCAGGCGCTGTCGACGCGCCAATCGATCGCGGTGTCCGCGCTCGCACTGGCCAACCAGTCGCAGGCAAGCGTGCTGCAGCTGCTGCGCTAAGCGGTCGGCACATCGTCCACATGACGAAGCGGCGGGTGCAGGCCCGCCGCTTCTCTTTTTGGCCCGATCCATGTCGGACGCGCCCGCGCGGCGCTGCTTCGTGTTGTTCCCTGCACCTTGTTGCGCGCGATCGATGCGTGGTGTTGCGGTCGTTCCGCTATTAGTTGTCGAAATTTTTCGACATATCGATCGGGAATTTTCGCTTCACGTTAAGCCGCGTGGCGGGCATGCCGCTTTTCGAACACAAGTCAGGCGCTTCGGACAAATATGGTAACAGCCGCTAACCATATTTTAAAGGCACCCAAAGTACAAAACCTGTGCAGTTTGGTCGTGTCTTTAGCGTCAGTCTCGGAGTAGTTGATGTCACATGCCGCACAAGCCTATGCACGCACGTCGCACACGACGGCCTCACCACGGGAGATCGAGGCGCAGGCCCTGTTGAAAGCGGCGAGGCAATTGCAGGAAGTGCAGGCCAATTGGAACGGCCCTGATCGCAACATGTACAAGGCGCTGCTGTTCAATCGACGGCTCTGGACGATTTTCATGAGTGCGATGGAGATGGCCGACAATCCGAATCCGCTCGAGATCCGTCAGAACATCGCCAATATCGGCGTGTTCGTGCTCAAGCAGACCATCGAGATGCAGATGGCTCCGGATCCCGCGAAGTTGAAATCGCTGATCGACATCAACTGCAACATCGCGGCCGGCCTTTCGGGGCGTGGCTGAGGCGCTCCGGGTCGGAGGAACGAGGGTCTCGTTATGGCTGACGTGATGAGCATCCTGGCGGGGGCCTACAAGTCCGACGTCCTGAGCACCGCGCGCAGCAACAGCAAATACGTTGCGGTCGACCCGACGCTCTACCAGGGCACCTGGAGCGGCAAATACGCCAACAACAAATCCTTCACGGTCACAGTGTCGGACGTGAGCGGGTTCCGTGCCAAGGTGCGCTATCAGAGCGACGGAACGTCGAAGTATCAGGACGTCCTGATCAAGGACAGCTCTTTCAGAGTCGGCGACACCAAGTTCACCTTGACCGGCAACGGCAAGGCGATGATCAAGAACGTGGTGACGGATCCTGCCTCGGGACAGACCTATCTCGACACCGCATATGCAACGCAGAGCAGCTGAGTGAAGGCCTCGGACGCTTGCGTCGAGGCCGGGGAATGTGAGGGGACGCGCTAACGCGTCCGCAGCTTTGCCGGACGGTGGCCGCTCATGCGATCCGATCGGTCGGCGGCACGCGCGGTGTCTCTTCCTTCTGCAAATCCAGCGTGTGGAAGTATGCGCGCCGGCGCAGCACGGCCTCATCCGGATATTGGTCGACCACCTCGTCGGTGTGGCGGTTGACCACCTGGAACACCATCGCCGCCGCAGCGCGGTCGTAATACGCCTGATGCGACATGAAGATCTCGCTTTCGACCTGCGACGGCACGTCGTTGCGAATGGCGGTGCCTGGATCGCCCGCGGTCACGCTCTGGCCGGGCGGCAGATCGGTCTGGACAGCGTCGCTCACCGCCGGGCTCGACGGCGGAACGACCGGCGCAACCGCAGGGGCGCCTATTGGCCTGACGCTGAAATCGGAACTCATGGCAGCCTCCTCGTGCCAGTCGAGTCAATCAAATCCCAACCTGTCCCGAGCGCAACTATGTCGGCTTTGTTTCAACGTTATGTTACGAAATAGAATGAACCAGGCGTTGCAACCACGCCTGGTATTTTAAGATAAATTGTTCATTAACGTCCGGCCACCGCTCGCGGCGAGGCGCCGCGGGCGGCTTGTAGATCTGTCGCGTGCGGCGCTGCGGTGATTGTCAGAGCGTGCGGCTGACCGCGAGAGGCGTCATCTGGCGCGGGCTCGGCGTGGCACGCCGGCCGTTCGCGGTATAGGTGCTCGGGACATTGCGGCGCTGGACCTCGGCATTGACGCCGCGCACGATCTTCTCCGAGATCGAATGCGCGGTGGCGAGCACGGTCAGATTGACCTTCAGCATGGCGCGGAACACGTCATGGTGGCGGTGCAGGGTGGTCAACAGTTCCGGGGCCTGCGCCTGCATGAAGGTCTGGCTGGCTTTGAGGCGGCCGACGCCGGCGACGTAATGACGCGACAGCTCGGTCTTCCTGGTGCCGAAGGCCATGGCCTCGCGCAACTTGCCGGCGCGGACCAGTTCGGTTTCCTGCTCGATGACCGCAAGCAGCTCGCTCATCGCGGTCACGAGGAAGTCGGCGAGCTCGCGCGCCTCGGTGGCGTTGGTTGCTGCCTGATAGGTGGTCTGCTTCGCCTTCGCCTGTGCCGTCATCTTGCTACTCCTCCCGGTGCGCGGGCAAGCGCGCCCGCCCGTCACTCAACTGAACTGATCAAGCCGCGCCTTGGCTGGTGACTTTCGCCTGCTGCAGGATCAGCGTGCGGAACACCTCGTCCGAGATGCCGACGCCGCCGGCCTTGGCGAAATTCTTGGAATATTGCTCGGTCAGCATCGACCGCCACACGCCGGTGCCGGGCGTATCGCCGAACGGGCCTTCGCCTTTGACGCCGTTCGTCATCTCCGAGAACATCGAGTTCAAAAACATGGCCTCGAAATCGGTCGCCGTTGACCTGGCCTTGGCCTGCGCCTTCGGCGAGACCTTGGTCAGCGCCTCCGCCAGATCGAGATCGGTGCGCGGCGCGGTCGAGCCGCCCGGGCTCGGCAGGCTGAGCGGAACGCGGCCGCTATAGGTGTCGACATAGAGCGACATCACATCACCTCGATGTCGGCTTCGATCGCGCCGGCGGCCTTGATCGCCTGCAGGATGCTGATCAGGTCGCGCGGGCCGATGCCGAGTCCGTTGAGGCCGTCGACCAGCTGCTGCAACGAGACGCCATCCTTGACCACTGCGAATTTCTTGCCGTCCTCGGTGACGCCGACGCTGGTGCGCGGCGTGACCACGGTGCGGCCGCGCGACAGCGGATTGGGCTGGCTCACCTGCGGGCTCTCGGAAATGGTGACCGTCAGGTTGCCCTGCGCGACCGCCACGGTGGCGACGCGCACGTCGCGGCCCATCACGATGATGCCGGAGCGCTCGTCGATGACGATCTTCGCGACCAGGTCGGGATCGACCTGCAGCTGCTCGATCTCGGTCAGGAACGCCACCACATTGCCCTTGAATTCAGGCGGGATCGTCAGCTGCACGGTCGAGGGATCGATCGGCTCGGCGGACTTGACGCCGAGAAAGTCGTTCACGGCAGCCGCAATCCGCTTGGCGGTGGTGAAATCGGCGTTGCGCAGCGCCAGTCGCACATTCGGCAGCCGGTTCAGCGCGAATTCGATCTCGCGCTCGATGATGGCGCCATTGGCGATGCGGCCGACGGTGGGCACGCCGCGCACAATCTTGGCGGCTTCGCCTTCGGCCTGAAAGCCGGAAATGGCGAGCGAGCCCTGCGCGACCGCGTAGACATTGCCGTCGGCGCCCAAGAGAGGGGTGACGAGCAGGGTGCCGCCCTGCAGGTTCTTGGCGTCGCCGAGCGCGGACACCGTGACGTCCATCCGGGTGCCTTGGGTGGCAAAGGGCGGCAGGTTGCCGGTCACCATCACGGCGGCGACATTGCCGGTGCGGATGGTGGCGCCGCGGATGTTGACGCCCATGCGCTCCAGCATCGCCTGCAGCGACTGCTTGGTGAACGGGATGTTGTTCAGCGTATCGCCGGTGCCGTTGAGGCCGACCACGAGGCCATAGCCGATCAGCTGGTTCTGGCGCACGCCTTCGATATTGGCGAGATCCTTGATCCGCGAGGTCGCGGATGCGGACATGGCCGATGATGCCAGCGCAAGCAATGCCGCGCAGGCGACCTGAAACAGGCGCGTCGAACGGATGCGTCGCATCCTATGCTCCCCTCGAACTCTCAAAATCTCAAGCGATCGCTGTGGCCACTCCCATGACCCCATGATCGGCGTTAACTATGCGAGCGGCGTGCCACGCCGATGCTCGCGCGTAACTAATTGAAATGACGGGACATCAACCGGCGATGCCGCTCTGATCACGCGCGTGCTGCGCGATCGAAACTGCCGCCCCGGCAGAATTTGCCGAGCCGTTTACGCGTCGTTAACCATGGGCCGGCCAAGCTCGCGCCGCATACGAGCCGCGGGAAAGAGCCATGCGCATCATCGGACCGAACGGCACCACGCTGACCACCTCGACCAGTTCGACACGAAAGACGTCGTCCGGCGGCTTCATGCTGCCCGACGCCGGAACGACGCAGGAGACGCGCGCGACGCTGGCGCCGAAGCAGACCGCCAATATCGACGCGCTGCTGGCGCTGCAGGGAATCGAAGAGGAACCGGCGGAGCGCCGCAAGCGCTCGGTCCAGCGAGGCAGGCGCGCGCTCGACGTGCTCGATGAACTCAAGCTGTCGCTGCTCTCCGGCAGGCTCGATGCCGGCATGGCCAACCGGCTGCGCGACGCCGCCGCCGCCTTGAAGCAGTCGTCCGGCGATCCCGGGCTCGACGCCGTGCTGTCGGAGATCGAGCTGCGCGTCGAGGTCGAGCTTGCCAAAGCGGGGCAGGGCTGAGCGCGCCGCCGCTCATGCCGCGTTGGCTCGGTTCTGCGCGTCGTAGCGGCGCTGCGCCGCGAGAACATCCTTGAGGTGGGTCTCCGCCCAGTGGCGCAAGGGATCGACGGCGGCAGCCAGGGTCAGTCCAAGCTGGGTGATGGAATATTCCACCGTGACCGGCACGGTGGCGATGGCACGGCGCCTGACCAGCCCGTCGCGCTCCAGGCTCTTGAGCACCTGCGACAGCATCTTCTGCGAAATGCCCTCAATGGCGCGGCGCAACTGATTGAAGCGCAACGGCTCGTCGCGCAGCAGCAACAGGATCAGCACGGCCCATTTGTCGCCGACGCGATCGAGGATCTTCCGGGTCGGGCAATCGGCGGCATAGGCGTTGGCGACCTTCATGGGTTACTCCGGCGTGACCAGGTGATGTTAAAGTGCGCTCTTAACACCAGCATCCAATCCGCTATCTAGTTCCCGTTGGTTACTATCCCCCACGCATACCAGACAGGAGCTCTCATGAAAATTGCCGTCGCCGGTGCATCCGGACGGGCCGGCTCGTGCATCACCGCCGAGCTCGCCAATCGTGGCCATCACGTCACCGGGATCGCGCGGAACCCGGAGAAGATCGCCAAGCTGCCCAACGTGACCGCGGTCAAGGGTGACGCCAACGCCCGCGCCGAACTTGCCGGATTGTGGGCCGGCCACGACGTGGCGATCAGCTCGATCCACTTCCTCCAGAGCGATGTCGAGACCCTGATCGGCGCAGCCAAGGATTCCGGCGTGTCCAGATACCTTGTCGTGGGCGGCGCGGGTTCGCTCGAGGTCGCGCCCGGCGTGCGCCTGGTCACAACCCCGTCTTTTCCGCCCCAATACAAGGCGGAAGCGGAGAAGGGGGCGGCTTTTCTCGACCGTTTGCGGCAGGAGAGGGACCTGAACTGGACCTTCCTGTCGCCCTCGGCGCTGTTTGTTCCCGGCGAGCGGACCGGAAAGTTCCGGCTCGGAAGGGATCAGCTGCTGGTCGATTCGAGCGGCAAGAGCTGGATCTCGTTTGAGGACTTTGCGGTCGCTTTGGCCGACGAAATCGAGCGGCCGGCCCACCTGCGGCAGCGCTTTACGGTCGGCTATTAGCGGTGTCCAAGGGCGCCCCGCACGGGCCCGATAGATTTGCCTGTGCAAGGGTTTGGGGGCGGGGCGCCATTGCCCATTGGCATGTTGTCTGGCACCGGGCGTCGCTATATAAGGCGGCCCCGAACGGGCGTATTCCGTCCGCCGGTGCCGCGACGACCGGCGCCAGCACGTACAGATGGGCTGACCTTGGAAAAGTTGAAGAACTACAAACCTTCCGAAAAAGAGCCTTTCATGAACGAACGCCAGCGTGAATATTTTCGCGCCAAGCTGCTGGCATGGAAGGAAGAGATCCTCCGCGAATCGAAGCTCACCCTGCAGGCCTTGCAGGAGGAGAACGTGAACCATCCCGACCTGGCCGACCGCGCGTCGTCGGAGACCGATCGCGCGATCGAGCTGCGGGCCCGGGACCGCCAGCGCAAGCTGATCTCCAAGATCGACGCGGCGCTCCAGCGCATCGAGGACAACACCTACGGCTATTGCGAGGAGACCGGTGAGCCGATCTCGCTGAAAAGGCTCGAGGCGCGTCCGATCGCGACGCTCTCGGTCGAGGCGCAGGAACGTCACGAGAAGCGTGAGAAAGTCTACCGCGACGAATAATTGTCGCGGTCCTGTCGGCATTGGCGAGCGCGGCCGCGTGCCGCGTTCGTTGGCATTGCAATGGCGTCAGGCCGGTCGTCGATATTGCTCGGACCAGGCGAGCATGGCGCGAAAGGTCGGCAGCAGCCCGTAGGCCGCAGCCGTCAGCTGGTACTCCACCCGTAGCGGCACCTCGGTGAACGCCGTGCGCAGCACGAGCCCATCCTGCTCGAGCTCGCGCAGCTGCGCCGTCAGCATGTGCTGGGTGATTCCGCCGATCGCGCGGCGCAGCCCGCCGAACCGTATTGGCCCGTCCATCAAGCAAAACAGGATCTCCAGCTTCCACTTGCCGGAGATCGTCCGAATCGCGTGCTGGAACGTCGCGAGCAGGGCGGGATCGGGCGTGCAAGCCATGCACTCTGCATCGGATGTCGGCTGAGCTACCGTAGTCTGGTTTTCCATACTGGTCATGAAATCCATCCGTCTTGTCTCGTCTGAGATAAGCGCTCACATCCCGGTGCCATAGGAGCCAGGCATGATGCCGGGAGCGAGGAGAGACGCGATGAGCGAGGTTTTGGTCACGGGCGGCTCGGGCTTCATCGGGGCGCATTGCATTTTGCAATTGCTGGCAGCCGGACATCGGGTCCGCACCACCGTGCGGAGCCTGGCGCGGCGGGATGAGGTGCTGGCGATGTTGCGGCAGGGCGGCGCGGTCTCGACCGCCGAGCTCAGCTTCCACGCCGCTGACCTGACCGCGGATGCAGGGTGGGCCGAGGCCGTGAAAGGCTGCGACTACGTCCTGCACGTCGCCTCGCCGCTGCCGTCCCACGTGCCCAAAGACGAGAACGAGCTGGTCGTGCCGGCGAGGGAAGGGACGCTGCGGGTGCTGCGCGCCGCCCGTGATGCCGGGGTCAAGAGGCTGGTCCTGACCTCCTCCTTTGCCGCCATCGGTTACGGCCATCCCTCCCGCGAGACGCCGTTCGACGAGAACGACTGGACCAATGTCGAGAGCGATGACGCGCAACCCTACGTCAAGTCCAAGGCGCTGGCGGAGCGGGCGGCCTGGGATTTCATCGCGCGCGAGGGCGGCGGTCTGGAACTTGCCACCGTCAATCCGGTGGCAGTGCTAGGTCCGGCGCTCGGCCCCGATGTCTCCGCCTCGATCACGCTGGTGCAGGCGCTGCTGGATGGCCGGACGCCGGCGGCGCCGCGGATCTATTTCGGGCTGGTCGATGTGCGCGATGTCGCCGACCTCCATCTGCGGGCGATGGAAAATCCCGCGGCCAAGGGGGAGCGGTTCCTGGCAGTGGCGGGCGAGCCGATGTCGATGGTCGAGATCGCGCGGGTGTTGCGCCAGCATCTCGGGCAGGCCGGCCGCCGGGTTCCGCGGCTGGAGATGCCGGACTGGGTGGCACGTGCGCTGGCGCTGGTGGTCCCGCAGATGCGCGGCATGCTGCCGATGCTCGGCCGCCGACGGCGCGCCAGCGGCGACAAGGCGCGCCGCCTGCTCGGCTGGACCCCGCGGCCAAACGAGGAGATCATCGTCGCCACTGCCGAGAGCCTGCTGAAGCTCGGGCTGGTGAAACCGTGATGCGGGTGAAGCGCCGTCGTCTGAACAGCGCCGCGGGCGCTCCAAATGCGATACGGAGGAGCCCGCAACGCAGGATGAGACGCGACAACAAAAGTCGTTTATAAACAAGCTGTTCACCATAAATTCTGAAAGACCGCTTTGGGCGGCTGACAGCGGGAGTTGAACGACCATGGGAGCAGACGAGGTCTTGGCCGCCGCGCAACTGATCGTGCGCGCCCGCCAGGAGAGGACTCCATTGGCGGCGCTGCCGCCTCACCTTCAGCCGCAGGATGAGGCGGCGGGTTATGAGATCCAGCATGAGGTCCACTGGCTGCTCGCCGAGCATGCCGGCGATTTCGCCGGCTACAAGATCGGCTGCACCAGCAAGGTGATGCAGGATTATCTTCGCATTCCGCATCCCTGCGCCGGCGGGGTGTTCGCGCGCGGCGTTCATCAATCGGGCGCAGCGCTGCGCGCGGCCGACTTCGTCCGGGTCGGCGTCGAATGCGAGATCGCGGTGCGGCTCGCGCAAGACCTGCTGCCACTGGATGCGCCATTCACCATCGAGCGCGTCGCTGACGCAATCGGCGACTGCCATCCGGCGATCGAGATCGTCGACGACCGCTATGTGCAATGGGAGACATTGGGCGCACCGACCTTGGTCGCCGATGATTTCTTTGCCGCCGGTTGCGTGCTCGGCCCGGCGGTCGGGCGCGATGCGGTGGCGGACCTCGCCGCGATACAGGGCCGCGCCTTGATCAACGACGTCTTGGCCGGGCAAGGCACCGGCGCCGATGTGCTGGGACATCCCCTGCACGCGCTGGCCTGGCTCGCCAATCATCTCGCCTCGCGCGGCGACGGGCTCGAGGCCGGGCAGCTGGTGCTGACCGGCAGCCTGGTCAAGACAATCTGGCTCGAGCCGGGCGACCGGGTGCGGATGGAGCTGGACGGGTTGGGGACCGTGGAGGCACGGTTCGAGTGAGGGGGCGAGGGGTACGGTGAACTTCGTGCGCTCGCCGTTATGCCCGGGCCCGACCCAGGCACTGCAGTTCGCGCTCAGGCGGTAGCCGACGTCGATTCGTTTGCAAGACTCCCCGCAAAACGAACACGGCCCTCGCCAGGGGAGCTAGCGAGGGCCGTGTATACCATCACTCGTCTGCGCCTAGGTTCGCAGGCGAGCGATGTGGGAGCTCGTTAATGTGGGGAGGGCGCGTCGCGGCCGTCGTCCTTTGTTGAGAACTGACGTCGCGCTCGGGGGCGTCCCCACCCTGACCCTCCCCCGCAAGCGGGGGAAGCGACATTGCTGTCCTGCCTCCCTGGCGGAAGGAGGCCGTTAGTTGCGTTTCCGGGGCCTCAAGCCCTCGCTAGAATGGTAGCAATATATCCATCACCTGCTGCCCGTATCTTGGCTGCTGGATGTCGGTGATCTGGCCGCGGCCGCCATAGGAGATGCGGGCCTGCGCGATCTTGGTGGAGTCGATGGTGTTGTCGCTCTGGATGTCCTCAGGCCGCACGATGCCGGCCACGATCAGCTCGCGGATCTCGTAGTTCACCCGGATCTCCTGCTTGCCCTCGACCACGAGATTGCCGTTCGGCAGCACCTGCGTGACCACGGCGGCGACGCTGGTCGTCAAGGATTCCGAGCGCTGGATCGAGCCCTTGCCATCGGAGGTCGAGGAGGAGTCCTCGGTGAGGAGGCGGCCGGGCAGGATCTTGTTCGCCTGCGAGATCGTCTTCGAGCCGATGAAATCGGTGATCCCCGAATCTTCCTTGCCGGTGCGGCTGCGCTGGGTTTCGTTGGCGAAATTGGCCTGGTCGGTGATGTTGACCGTCACCGTGAGCAGGTCGCCGACCTGGTGCGCGCGCTGGTCCTTGAAGAAGGCGCGAGAGCCGTTGCGCCACAGCGAGTTCGGCGCATAGGACACTGCCTCGGGCTTCGGCATCGGCATCTGCACCGGCTTGTAGCCGGGCTGGGCGGTCGGATTCTCGATCTCCGTCAGCTTCGGCTTCTCGCCGATCTGCGACAGCCGATCGATCGAGGAGCAGCCGCTTGCCACCGACAGCACGAGCAGGGAGCTCGACACCAGCGCGATGCGTCGCAAGCCGCTGTAGGATGGAGCATCAGACGTGTACTTCGACATGAAACTTACTCGGCTTTCGGTGTGGCGGAGGAGGGCAGTCGGTCGGGGATGGAAACGGAGGCGGTGACGTCGGCCTCGGCGGTCTGCGCCGGTTTCGGCACGGCGATGTCGACCGAGACCTGGCCGCGACCGCTGACGCGGCCGGTGACGGTGCGCTTGGACTGCAGGTTGAGCACGCTGACGACGTCGCCCTCGCTGCCATTGTCCAGCGCCTTGCCGCGGGTGGTGAGATAGATCCCGGCGGTCTGGTAGATGATCGTGATGGTCTGCTCGCGCTGCACCAGGTCGGGCTTCGCGAGATCGGTGGCCTTCAGCGCCTGGCCGGCGCGCACCGGACGGCGCATCTGCATGCCGAGGGCGAACTCGCGCGACGCGGCTTCCGCACCGCCGAGCTCGGCGCGCGGGCGGCGTTCGATCACGAGATCACCGGAGCGGAGCAGCTCGTTGCGGTCGATGTTGCGGGTGAGCACCGGCACCTCGACCGTCTCGATCGCCTGTCCCGTATAGCGCAGCCGCACCGGGGCAATGCCGTTGCCGCCGGTTATCTCGAAGCTGACATCGAAGCGGCCGGTGCGCGGATCGAAGCGGGAGCCCGTCGGAGCCAGCGTGCCGTTCATGGCGGCATCGAATTTCAAATCCTGCACCGCCTGGTCGAAGCTGACGCTGATATTGGCGGCGTCGCCAAGGCCGGAGCGATGTTCCAGCGCCTGCGCCACCGCGAGCTCGATGTCGTGGCTGGAGAGGCTGCGCGCGAGCCGCGTCACCGCCACTTCCTTGATGTTGCGGGTGTCGACCCCGATCACCTGGTGGGCACGCAGCACCGCGATCACCTGCGCGGTCGGCAGCACGCCGGTGGTACCGAGATCGGGCGCGCGGTAGACCGCGACCTGCGCCGCGGCGCCGGCATTGTCGATGAGGTCGCCGACGCGCACGATGTCGCCGCTGACGTTGACGGTGGCGCGCAGCACCGGGGCTGCGATCTGGTCGTCTGCGCCGCCGGCGAAAGCGGGAAGCGCGGTCGAGACCAGCAGGGCTGCGGCGAACAGCAGCGGACGCGCGGTGCGGATCGTCATGGCAGGCTCCTATTGCCTTAGCGGAACAGCGCGGTGGTGGACTGCATCATCTGGTCGGCGGCGGAGATGACCTTGGCGTTCATCTCATAGGCGCGCTGGGCGGCGATCAGGTCGCTCATCTCGCTGACCACGTCGACATTGGCCTGCTCCAGGCTTCCCTGCGTAATGCCGCCATAACCTTCCTGGTTGGCGATGCCGTCTTGCGGCTGGCCGGAGGAGGGCGTGTCGGTGAACTGGTTGTTGCCGACCGGCTGCAGGCCCGCTTTGTTGATGAAGCGGGTGAGCTGGATCTGGCCGATGATCTGCGAGGTGGTCGAGCCCGGCAGCGTCACCGAGACCTGGCCCTGCGCGCTCACGGTGATGCCGGAGGCGTTCTGCGGGATGGTGATGGTCGGCTGCACCGGGTTGCCCTGCGCGGTGACGATGCGGCCCTGATTGTCCATCTGGAACGTTCCGTCCCGGGTGTACTGAAAGGTGCCATCCGGCATCAGGATCTTGAAGAAGCCTTCGCCGCTGACGGCGAGGTCGAGATCGTTGCCGGTCTGCGACAACGTGCCTTGGGTCATCGACCGTGGCGTGCCCACCGTCTTCACGCCGCCGCCGAGATCGATGCCGATCGGCAGGATCGTGCCCTGGTCGGACGACTGTGCGCCGACGCGGCGGACGTGCTCGTAGATCAGGTCCTGGAACGCCGCGGTCTGCTTCTTGAAGCCCGTGGTGCGCAGGTTGGCGATGTTGTTGGAGATCACCTGAACGTTCAGTTCCTGTGCCGCCATTCCGGTCGCAGCGGTGTGAAGCGC
The DNA here is from genome assembly GCF_000239815.1 of Bradyrhizobium sp. STM 3843. Taxonomy (GTDB): domain Bacteria; phylum Pseudomonadota; class Alphaproteobacteria; order Rhizobiales; family Xanthobacteraceae; genus Bradyrhizobium. The sequence continues at coordinate 14,356 of NZ_CAFK01000331.1, forward strand.
CTGCATGTTAGGTTTCCTTCAGTTCTGGGATCAGGCCGGAACGTCGGCGAGTTTCTCGATTGCGTTCTTGCGCAGGTCGCTCTCGTTCTGCAGCATGCTGGCGATCTGCTGGTAGGCGCGCATCACTTCGACCATGTGGCTCATCTCGCCGACCGCGTTCACGTTCGACTTCTCGACGTAGCCCTGCTGGACGGTCGATTTCGCATCCTGCTGCGGGACCGCGCCGTTGGCGGCGGAGTAGAGGTTGCTGCCTTCCTTTTGCGTGGCTTGCGGGTCGGCGAAGCTGACAACGCGCAGCTTGCCGCGGATCGAGTCGGTGTGGTTGTTACCCTCGACCACGGTGACGGTGCCGTCGGGCGAGATGTTGATGTCGTGGTCGGTCGGCTGGAACACGATCGGGCCGCCGGTGCCGAGCACGGCGTCGCCGTTGGCGGTGACGAGCTGGCCGATATTGTTCATGTGCATGGCGCCGTCGCGGGTGTAGCGCTCGCCGTTCGCGGTCTGCACCGTGAGGAAGCCCGCGCCCACGACCGCAACGTCGAATGCATTGCCGGTGCGCTCCAGGGGGCCTTGGGTGAAGTCGCGATAGGTGCCGCGGTCCTGCACATAGGACACCCGGCGGTCGGCGCCGCGGAAATTGTCTTCATGCGCGCCCGAGGTGAGATATTCCTCGAACAGCTGCTGATCGGCCTTGAAACCGTTGCTGTTGACGTTGGCGACGTTGTTGGCAACGACATCGAGTTGTCGTTCCAGCACCATCTGCCGCGACAATCCGACGAGAAGCGCATTCTCCATCGGTCAAGCTCCCCTTTTAGCGAATCCCGAAAGCGGCGCCTCTCCCAAGGCGATCGTTAACGGGTGATCTCGAACCCGTGTCAGCTCTCCCAAGCCTTGCGGGTTCGCGTCAAAGAGAGCGAAGACCGTGCCAAGTCTGAAATTTATTAAAAATCAATTGGTTGGCGTTTTGAGGCTGGGCAAAACGCCCGGCAATAACCGCTCATCAACCATGTTTGCCCGGCAACTTTTTCCCACTGCCGACGCAAAAGAAAGGTTCCATTAACCATTACTACCGTAGCGTTCAGTCACGACAAGCGCAGGTGCGCTGGGAGCGTGTTGGTTTCGCGTCATCGAGCTTTCTGGCGGCATCGGATCGATTTCCCGAAGGGACCCGAAAGCCATGGCTGAGAACGAAGGCGCTGTAGGCGAAGCCGAAGGCGCAGCCGCTCCCAAAAGCAAGTTCAAGCTGATCATCATTGTGGTCGCCGGGCTCGCGGTTCTCGCCATGGGCGCGGCCGGCTATTTCTTCTTCTTCGGCCACAAGAGCGAGGAGCAGCACGCGGAAGCGGCGCCGCCGCCGAAGCCGCCGGCCTTCGTCGAGGTGCCCGACCTGCTGGTCAACCTGGTCGGCAGTCCAGGCGACCGCGTCCAGTATCTCAAGGTCAAGGTCGTGCTCGAGGTGAAGGAGGAGAAGCAGGTCGAGGCGATCAAGCCGACGCTGCCGCGCGTCAGCGACATCTTCCAGACCTATCTTCGCGAGCTCAGGCCCAGCGACCTCAACGGCTCGGCCGGCCTGTTCCGGCTCAAGGAAGAGCTCACCAAGCGAGTCAACGTCGCGCTGGCGCCCAACCAGGTCAACGCGGTGTTGTTCAAGGAAATCGTGGTCCAGTAAGCGACGGAAGTTAAGATCATGGCGGGCAACGATCCAGTCGATCAAGATGCGATAGCCGCGCAATGGGAAGCCTCGCTCGATTCGGAGGATCCCACCGAGGCCGCCGAAGCGGCTGCAGCCAATGAATTGACGGAATCCATGGCCCTGCAATGGGCCAAGATGGTCGAAGACGGCAGCCGCGACTTCGGCACCACCAAGAATGGCGGCGGCGAGCGGGTGCTGTCGCAGGAGGAGATCGACAACCTGCTCGGCTTCACCGCCGGCGAGGTCAGTCTCGACGACCATTCCGGCATCCGCGCCATCATCGATTCGGCGATGGTGTCCTACGAGCGTCTGCCGATGCTCGAAATCGTCTTCGACCGCCTGGTGCGGCTGATGACGACGTCGCTGCGCAACTTTACCTCCGACAACGTCGAGGTCACGCTCGACCGCATCACATCGGTGCGGTTTGGCGACTACATGAACTCGATCCCGCTGCCGGCGGTGCTCTCGGTTTTCAAGGCCGAGGAGTGGGAGAATTTCGGCCTCGCCACCGTCGACTCCACCCTGATCTATTCGATCATCGACGTGCTGTTGGGCGGTCGGCGCGGCACCAGCCAGATGCGCGTCGAGGGGCGACCCTACACCACGATTGAGACCAATCTGGTGAAGCGGCTGATCGAGGTGGTGCTGGCGGACGCCGAACAGGCGTTCCGGCCGCTGTCTCCGGTCACCTTCACCATCGACCGCCTCGAGACCAATCCGCGTTTTGCCGCGATCAGCCGCCCGGCCAATGCGGCGATCCTGGTGAAGCTGCGCATCGACATGGAAGATCGCGGCGGTAACGTCGAGCTGCTGCTGCCCTATGCGACCATCGAGCCGATCCGCCCGGTGCTGTTGCAGATGTTCATGGGCGAGAAGTTCGGCCGCGATCCGATCTGGGAGGGCCATTTCGCCACCGAGATCTCGCAGGCCGAGATCGCCGTCGACGCCGTGCTCTACGAGGCCGACGTGCCGCTGAAGCAATTGATGCAGCTGAAGGTCGGCGACACCCTGCCGCTCGACATGCGCCCGGACGCGCTGGTCGCGATCCGGTGCGGCAGCACCACCTTGACCGAAGGACGGATGGGACGGGTCGGCGACCGCGTCGCCATCCGTGTCACCAAGAATTTGCGCAAGCCGCATACTACGCTTGCGATGTTCGAAGGCTCGGAAGGCCAGAATAAGATGATGGAGGCACAATGAACCACTCCCTCGGATTGATCATCGAAAGCCTGGTCGCGGTTCTCCTGGTTCTGACCATCGCTTACTGCATGTTGTTGAATGCGCGGCTGAAGCGCTTGAAAGCCGACGAGCATTCGTTAAAGGCTGTGATCGCGGAGCTGATCACCGCGACCGAAATCGCCGAGCGTGCGATCGGTGGTCTCAAGCTTGCGGTGCGCGACGTGAATGAAAATCTCGGCAACCAGCTCACATCCGCCACGCAGATGTCGGACCAGTTGAGGCGACAGCTCGCGGAGAGCGACGCGATCGTGCGGCGGCTGTCGCGCATCGCCAATGCCGCGCGTCCCACCTCGGCTGAAGCCGAGTCGGCGCCCGTTGCCGCTCCCCAGCCTGCGCCAGCAGCTCCTGCGATGGCCGAGCCCGCGAGGGTCTCCGGTGCCCGCGCCGTGGCCGCCGCGGCGCAGGCCTTCTCTGAACGTCGAAGGTCCGGTGGCCTGGCCGCATGAAAGCGTTCCGTAATATCCGCGTCATTCCCGTTGCCTTGATCGCCGTCGCAAGCCTTGCGGTGCTGAAGGTCGCCGGCCTCGTGATCGACGGCGGCTATGTGTTCGACTACGACCCGCAGTCGACCAAACGGTCATGGGCGCAGGAGAATCTGAATTTCCCGGGCCGTGACGAGACCGATATCACCGGCGCGACGCACGGTGCGCCGAAGGAAGCCAAGGCCGAGGAGCCGCCGAAGCCGGCCGCGCCGGACACCAAGCCGGAGGGCGTGGTGCTGCATCCGGAGGAGAACCCGCAGAGCGTATCGCCTGCGGAGAAGGCGATCCTGGAGCGGCTGCAGTCGCGTCGTCAGGAGCTCGACGCACGGGCGCGCGAGATCGACATTCGCGAAAGCCTGTTGCGCGCGGCCGAGCAGCGCATCCAGGCCAAGACCGAGGAGATGAAGGCGATCGAGCAGCGGATCTCGGCGGTCACCAGCCAGAAGAACGAGGCCGACAGCGCGCGCTTCAAGAGCATCGTGACGATGTATGAAGGCATGAAGCCGAAGGACGCGGCCAAGGTGTTCGACCGGCTCGAAATGTCGGTCCTGATCGAGATCGCATCGCAGATCGCGCCGCGCAAGATGTCGGACATCATGGGGCTGATGATGCCGGAGGCCGCCGAGCGGCTGACGGTCGAGCTGGCGCGGCGCGCCGGCGCCGACAAATCGTCCGAGGCCAGCGCCGAGCTGCCGAAGATCGAAGGCAAGATGCTGCCGGCGAAGAGCAATTGAAGCTGATGCTTAACGGGCCCTTAAACGCCGATCGCTAGTGTCGAAATGGCGGGATGGGTGCCTGTCCGTCGCGTTTGCGGATTTCGAACTGGAAGTAGCTGACCCATGGTGCGCACGGCTCCCGTTGGATTGTGGTCGCAGCCCCGCGCGCGGCTGCTTGCGCTGCTCGTGGCCATCCTTTGCGGCGTGGCCGTGTCGACGGCGGCACGTGCCCAGCCCGTGTCGGGAGAGGCGAGCCTTTCGGCCGCCAACGGCTATGCCCGGCTGGTGCTCAAATTCACCGAGGATGTCGGCACCGAAGTGACCACCGCGGGGTCGATCCTTCTGATCCGCTTCGATAAGCCGGCCAATATCCCGATCGACCGCTGGGTCGAGTCCGCACCCGACTACATCTCCGGAGGCCGCGGCGATCCCGACGGTTCGGCCCTGCGCCTGTCGCTGTCGCGCAAGGTGCAGGTCAACACCATGGTCGCCGGCGAACGTGTTTTCATCGATCTGCTGCCCGACAGCTGGACCGGCGCGCCGCCGCCGCTGCCGGCCGAAGTCGTGCGCGAATTGGCCGAACGGGCTCGCGCGGCCGAGAAGGCGCTGCGCCTGCAGCGCGCCGAACAGGAGTCGAAGAAGCGTCCGCCGATCCGCGTCCGTGCGCTGGTGCAGCCGACCTTCGTCCGCTTCGTGTTCGAGGTCCCCGATGGCGTCGGCGTGTCCTCGGTGATGAACGAGCAGAAGCTGTCGCTGTTCTTCAGCGCGCCGCTGACCTTCGACCTGGCCGACGCCAAGATCGTATCACCGCCCAATGTCGCGGCGATCACGCAGAAGATGGAGGTCGCCAAGACGACGGTCGAGATCGGTTTGATCGGCGATGTCGATGTGCGCGCGTTCCGCGATGAGAAGACCTACAATATCGACGTCTCCTATGTGCAGCCGGACAAGCCGAAGGGCCCGACGGCGGTATTGCCGGACGCCTTGCCGGCTGCAAAATCCGCAGCCGCCAATGCTGCGCCTACGGAGAAGAAGGCCGAGTCACTGCCGGCAATCGTGCCGCCCACCTCGGAGACGATCGCGCGCGAGATGAACGCGCAGGCCAAGGCGCAAGGCACTGCTCCGCCTGCCACCGAACCGGCGGTCGCTCAGATGGCAGCTGCGCCGGCGATGGCGGAAACCTCGCCAAGGCCGCCCGCTGCGGCGCCGAGCCCGCAGCCGGACGCGGCGAAAGCTGAGCCTGTCAAGTCTGAGCCGTCCAAGTCTGAGGCCGTGAAAACTGAAGCTGCGAAGGCCGAAGCGACCAAGCCGGAGCCAGCGAAAGCGGAGGCTCAGAAGACGGAGCCACCGAAGGTCGATACGGCCAAGATGGAGGCGGCCAAACCGGATTCGATCAAGCCGGATGCCATGGCGCCGACACCCGCCAAACCGGCGGCCGCGGCCGGCTTATCCGTTGACAGCGCCGGCAGCTCGGCGAAGATCACGGCGCTGCGCGACAGCGAGGGGCTGCGCATGACCTTCGACTTCGATCGGCCCACGCCGGCCGCGCTGTTCCGCCGCGGCGACACGGTATGGATGGTGTTCGATTCGACCAGGCCGCTCGACGTCGAGCCGATCCGCGCCAAGGGAGGCGCTGTCATCGGCGAGGTCAACCGGGTGCCGCTCGACAAGGGGCAGGCGATCCGGATCCGCCTCAACCGGCCGCAGATGCACTCCTTGAGCAGCGACGACGGCAAGGGCCGGAGCTGGACGCTGTCCTTCGCCGACAAGGGCCAGACCACGCAGCAGCCGTTGACGGTGATGCGCAACGTAACCGACCCCGCGCTCGCCAATGTGATGGTGCCGCTCGCCAATCCCGGCCCCGGCCTGTTGCATCGGCTGACCGATCCGGATGCCGGCGACACGCTGCTCGTCGTCACCGCGCCGCCGCCGATCCGCGGCTTCATCAAGCGGCAGGATTTTGTCGACCTGTCGCTGCTCGATTCCATCCACGGCATTGCCGTCCGTCCGAACTCTGACGACGTTGCGGTCGAGATCGCGCCCGACAAGGTCATTCTGGGCCGGCCGGGCGGGCTGACTCTGTCCGCGATCGGCTATGCGCCGGAGCGCGCGGCGACCGCGGTGCGGCCGATGTTCGACATCGACGAATGGCGGCAGAATCAGACGCAGCCCTTCACTGCGCGGCTGGATGCGCTGATCAAGGCGTCCGCCACGGCCGAGCCGGAGCAGCGTGCCCAGGCGCGGCTGGCGCTGGCGCGCTTCTACATGGCGCGCGCGATGTATCCGGAGGCGAGGGGCGTCACCAATCTGATGATTTCAGACGGCGACCCCCGCACCGACGAAACCGCGATGCAGATGATCCACGCGGTCTCGAGCATCCTGATGGGGCGGCCGGACCAGGGTCTGAAGGACCTGGCGAGCCCGTCGATCGGCAACAATTTCGATGCGCAGATGTGGAAGGGGCTCGCTTATGCACGTCAGGGCCGATTTGCCGACGCGCGTGAGAAGTTCAAAAACGTCGAGTTCGCGATCGCCTCGCTGCCGCTCGAACTGCAGCGCGTAGTGACCACCGATGCGATGAAGGCATCGCTCGAGATCAAGGATTATGCTGGCGCCGCCAAGCGGCGCGCCGAGCTCGAGGTGATCGGCGTTCCCGCCGACATGCAGCCCGCCGTGGCGGTGTTGCGCGGCCGGCTCGCGGAGGCGATGGCGCAGGAGAAGGATGCGCTCGACGAGTACCGGTTTGCGGTCGCCTCGAACGATCGGGCCGCCGGCGCGGAAGCCAAGCTGCTGGAGATCAGGCTCCTGCAGAAGCGGAACGAGATCAAGCCGGACGAGGCGCTGAACCAGCTCGAGGGCCTGCAGGCGGTCTGGCGCGGCGATGCGGTCGAGGTGCAGACCCTGCAGATGATGGCGCAACTCTACAACGAGACCGGACGCTATGCCGACTCGCTTGGCGCGGCGCGCATGGCCACGCGGCTGATGCCCAATTCGGAAGTCGCGCGTAGTGCGCAGGACTCGGCTTCGACGCTGTTCTCGCAGCTGTTCCTCGCCGGCAAGGCCGACGACATGCCGCCGGTCGATGCGCTGAGCATCTTCTACGACTTCCGCGAATTGACCCCGATCGGCCGGCGCGGCGACGAGATGATCCGCAAGCTCGCCGACCGGCTGGTTGGAATCGATCTGTTGGACCAGGCGGCCGAGCTGTTGCAGTACCAGATCGACCACCGGCTCGAGGGGGCCGCGCGCGCCCAGGTCGCCGCCCGCCTGGCGATGGTCTATCTGACCAACCGCAAGCCCGAGCGCGCCATCGAGGCGCTGCGCACCACCCGTATCGCCGATCTTGCCGGCGAACTGCGGCAGCAGCGGCTGCTGCTCGAGGCGAGGGCGAACAGCGATATCGGCCGCTATGATCTCGCGCTCGACATCATCACCAACATCGCGGGCCGCGAGGCGATCAGGCTGCGCTCCGACATCTATTGGGCTTCGCGGCGCTGGCGCGAGGCGTCCGAACAGATCGAGCTCTATTACGGCGATCGCTGGCGCGACTTCCGGCCGCTCAATCCGGCCGAGCGCGGCGACATCCTCCGCGCCGTCGTCGGCTATGCGCTCGCCGATGATGCAATCGGCCTGGCGCGTTTCCGCGAGAAATATGCGCCGCTGATGACCGGCGAGGCCGACAAGCTCGCCTTCGACGTCGCCAGCAAGCCCGCGTCGGGCTCCAGCGCCGAATTCGCCCAGATCGCCAAGATGGCGGCGAGCGTCGATACGCTCGACGGCTTCCTGCGTGACATGCGGGCGCGCTTCCCCGATGCCACCGGCAAATCCCCTGACGCGAAGGATCTGGCCCGCCCCGAGCCGGACACGACCGGGAGCCTGCCGCAGATCAAGGGCGTGAAGCAGGCGGTGGCCGGCCGCTAGACTAATTCTTGGTGAGATCACCAAGCAGCGTCGAAGCGACGCACGGTTGGGCGTTGACGCTCTCCGGACTTTGTCCTTACCTGATCCGGACGGTTCCTCATCGAGGATTAAACGGGAACGCGGTGGGGGAGACCCGATTCCGCGGCTGCCCCCGCAACTGTAAGCGGCGAGCCTTTGCCGGATGCCACTGGGTTCTTTTCTTGCCCGGGAAGGCGGCGATAGGCGGTGACCCGCGAGCCAGGAGACCTGCCGTCAGTCGTGGTCACACGCGAGCACATCGGGCGGGGTGTCCTGGTGGAAGCCGTATTGCCGCGTCTTGAGCGGGAGCGGCTTGGTTTGCGGTGACGTGCCACGTTGCCGCGAGTCCGTCGATGAACTCAGCCGTCTCTGCCGCATCCAAGCGATGCCGTCTCTTGCTCTCCTGCGTTGCTTCGTCCTGCCTGTTTTGCTCTTCTCAAAGCTCGGCGCAAAGCGCGCCGCCCAGCCACATGCTCGAGCCCGTGGAGGTGACTGCGCCGGTGTCGTCGCGGGCGCGCCGCGCGGCGCGCAGCGACACCACGCGTCCTGAGCGGACCCATCAGCAGCGCAACGCTGCTCGCGTGACTGCAGCGCCACCTGCTGCTTCCGCTGCCGCGCCCGGCGCTCCAGCCTTCGCCGCGCCGACGCTCAACCTCACCGGCACCACATCGACGGGAAGCCGTCTCGGCCTGAGCCGCCTGCAGACTCCGGCCAGTGTCGATGTCATCACGGCCGAGACCATGGCCGAGCGCGGTCAGCAGAACGTCATCGACGCCGTGACCCAGAACGCCACAGGCTTCACCGCGAGCCCGGCGCCCGGCAATGGCAGTCTTTCATTCAACACGCGCGGCTTCACCGGCAACGGCTCGGTGATGACGCTCTATGACGGCACGCGGCTCTATGTCGGCTCCGGCACGCTGACCTTTCCCTACGACACCTGGTCGTCGGAGCGTATCGAGGTGCTGCGCGGCCCGGCATCGGTGCTCTATGGCGAGGGGGCGATCGGCGGCGCCGTCAATGTGATCTCGAAGCTGCCGCTGTGGGTCCAGCGCAACCAGGCCGAAGTCTCGTTCGACAGCAACATGACGCGGCGTATCGCCGTGGACAGCGGCGGCCCGGTCAGCAAGGACGTCGCCTATCGCATCACCGCCACCGCCAATGCCTCCGACGGCTGGGTCGATCGCGACAAGACATCGAATATCGAGCTGCATGCCGCGATCCAGGTGAAGCAGAACGAGGACGTCACCTGGACCATCTCCACGGATGATAGTGACCGCAAGCCCTCGCGTTATTTCGGCACGCCGCTGGTCAACGGCCGGCTGCTGGAGGCGCTGCGCTTCAACAACTACAATGTCGACGACAGCAACATCCGCTATCAGGACAGCTGGAATCAGGTGAAGACCGAATGGCAGGTCGCCGACGGCGTCACGATCCGCAATGCCCTCTATTATCTCAGCAGCCGGCGGCACTGGAAGGATGTCGAGAGCTACAGCTACAATTCCACGACCGGCCTCGTCGACCGCAGCGACTACATCGAGATATTCCACGACCAGCGCCAGATCGGTGATCGCATGGACGCGACCTTCCGCGGCCATCTCTTCGGCATGGCCAATGAATTCGTGGCTGGGTTCGACGTCAACAACATCAGCTTCACCCATACGAATAACTCGCCCTATGGCGGCAGCTCGTCGGTGCCGCTTGACGGCTTCGACCCCGGCGTCTTCAGCAGCCCTGACAAGACGAGGCCGGGCTTCAGCAGCACGACCAACCAGTATGGCGTGTTCGCCGAGAACCGCCTGGCGCTGACCGACCAGCTGTCGCTGATCGGCGGCATCCGGCAGGACGAGCCGACCATCGCCCGCACCGACCAGGTCAACCCCGCCAACAGCTTCGAGAAGACCTATCACGCCACCAGCTGGCGCGCCGGCGCCGTCTACATGCCGATCAAGGATCTGGCGTTCTACGGCCAGTATTCGGTCGCGGTCGATCCGGTCAGCAATCTGATCACCATGCCGGCGGTCAACCGCAATTTCGACCTGTCGACGGGCAGGCAGGTCGAGATCGGGATCAAGCAATCGTTCTGGGGCGGTCGCGGCGAGTGGACGCTCGCCGGCTATCAGATCGTCAAGAGCAATCTGCTCGCACGCGATCCGACAGACCCCACCAACACCAATCCGGTGCAGGTCGGCCAGCAATCCTCGCGCGGCATCGAAGCGTCGGTCGGTCTTGCGCTCGATCACGGCTGGCGCGTCGACACCAACACGGCCTTCCTGCGCGCGAAGTACGACGATTTCACGCAGGTGATCAACAATCTTGCCGTGAACTTCGCCGGCAATGTACCCGTCAACGTGCCGCAGACCGTCTCCAACATCTGGGCCACCTGGGCTTTCGCTCCCGATTGGTCGGCCAATGTCGGCATCCAGATCGTCGGCAGGACCTACGCGGACGCGGCCAATACAATAGCGATGCCGGCCTACAATGTCGTCAATGCCGGTGTGCAATGGAAGCCGGACCCGAACACGACGGTGTCATTCCGGGTCTACAATCTGTTCGACAAGGTCTACGCGACATCGGGTGATACCAATCAGTGGCTGCTCGGCATGCCCCGCACCGCTCAGCTCGCTGTCAACGTGAAGTTCTGAGCGTGCGCCGCGTCGTGATCCGCACCGCAAGGCGGTGGCTGTATATCAGCCACCGCTGGGTCGGCATTGTCACCTGCCTGCTGTTTGTCATGTGGTTTATGTCCGGCATCGTGATGATGTACGTCGCGTTTCCGAACCTCTCCGACAAGGAGAGGCTTGCGGCGCTGCCAGACATCGCCTGGGAGAGGGTGGAGCTGTCGCCTGACGATGCTATGAAAGCGGCGGAGGCCGCACGCTTTCCCCGCGATCTCCGGCTTTCGATGCTGGCCGAGGAACCGGTGTATCGGCTGACCGGCTGGGATGGCCAGCGGCGGACCATGTCCGCCATCGACGGCCGCGCTATCACGGCGATCTCCGAACAGCAGGCGCTGGCGGTGGCGCGGCAGCACCCGGCCAGCCGCGCACCGCAACTCGCCGAGATGGTCGATCGCGACCAATGGAGCGTGACGGCCCGCTACGATTCGTTGCGGCCGTTCTATCTGATCAAGCTTGGCGACGAGGCCGGCACCGAACTCTATGTCTCCTCGCGCTCCGGCGAGATCGCGCTCGACACCAGCCGCTCCGAGCGCGTCTGGAACTGGCTTGGCGCGATTCCGCACTGGATCTATCCGACCGTGTTGCGCAAGGACGGGCCGCTGTGGCGGCTCGTGGTTCTCTGGATCTCCGGCATCTGCCTGATCGTCGCCGTCAGCGGCATCTGGATCGGCATCCTGCGCGTCCGCCTCAAGCGGCGCGATGGGATGGGACGGATCACGCCCTATCACAGCTGGATGGCGTGGCATCATCTGACCGGCCTGATTGCCGGGCTCTTCGTGCTGACCTGGATGGTCTCGGGCTGGCTCTCGCTCGACCCTGGCGGCTATTTCGCCGACCGCAACACCGCGCGCGAGGCGATGCGGCGCTATGCCGGCCACGATGCGCCTGATATCGCTGCACGGCTGCCGACGCCGCGCCAGCGCGATGTGGTCGAGGCGCGCTTCGTCTGGCTCGACGGACGCCCGCTGATGATCGTGGCCACGCGCGACGCTGTGCGGACGCCGATCGACCCCGCATCGGGCGAGGCGGTTCGACTGGCGCCGGACCGGCTGTGGGTGGCAGCGACCAAGCTGATTCCGGACGCGCATCTGTCGGAACGCCAACTGCTTCGCGACTATGACGCCTATTGGTATGCGCATCACGGCGAGCGCGAACTGCCGGTTCTCCGTGCCGTGTTCGACGATGAGGCTCGGAGCTGGTTTCATATCAGCCCGGTCACCGGCGACATCCTGGGACGCACCGACCACAGTCGGCGCAGCTATCGCTGGCTGTTCAACGCGCTGCACAGTTTCGATCTGCCGCTTTTGTTGATGCACCGTCCGGCTTGGGACATCCTCGTGGTGCTGTTGTCGGCCGCGGGCGCCATCATCTCGGTGAGCGGGGTCGTGATCGGCTGGCACTATCTGCGACGCTGAGCGTGGCGCCGTAACCCGGGCGCAAGTAGATGCATCTACGCGCGCCTGCTCTCGACAGATGCCGGCGAACGCGGCAATTTGCGCGTGATCAAGGCGCCGTCGGCGGAGAGCCGCATCATAGGCGCTAGCGGAGGACATGACGGGATGACCAAGCCGACCAAGACCGAAGCCGAGCTCATCGAGATGGCCAAGGCGGAGCTGAAGGCGCACGCGGACTGTCCCGACGGGATGGCGATTTCGATCCTGCGCTGGGGCACGCGGTGGGAGTTTCGCGCCAAGGCCGATCCCGGCACCGCCTCGCGACCCGGCTATCCCGAATGCGTCGCCATGCTGGTGCAGATCGGCGATCATCTCAGCAAGCAGTATGATGTGGAGGGGTAGGTGGCGCGGTCGCGACCTGCAGCGGACGAGACTCCCTACAGGCAGGCCTGAAAGCCCTCAATCGCCTGCTCGAGCCAGCTCAGATCCGAGCTGCGCGGAAACCAGGCGTCCCGGGCGATCGCCAGATCATCGACGCTGCGCGCGAACTCCAGTCCGGGCGGAAGCGCGGAGGCCAACGCGATAGCGGCGCAGCGCGGATAGTCGCGCACACGCCATTCGGGGCGATGGGTCGGGAAAAACGCGAGGCATGGCACGTCGAACGCATCGGCCAGATGCACCATGCCGGTATCGGTCGAGACCACCCAGCTCGCATCGCGAACCAGCGCGCATAGCTGCTCCAAGCTCGTGAAGGTCGGTGCATGCACGACCTTTTGCGCAAGTCCGTCCGGCACCGCGCCTTGCGTGACCACGGGACCGACGGCTGCGACCTGACGCAGGATGCTGTGGTGGATGTCGTCGGGCATGTTGCGAAGCGGCATCGACGAGCGGGGACAGACGAGCACGTAGCCCTTGGGACATGCCGCTTGCTGCGCGGTGACGCGCGGCGCGAGCCAGGTATTTCGCTTCAGGCAGGACGGAACGAGTTGCGGTGCGACGCCGAGCCGACGCAGGAAGAAATCGACCATCGATGTCCGCTGGAAATCCGGATCGAATGCGAAATCGCGGATGTCGACCACGCCATCGAAATCTCTGGCTCCGACGAACCGCGTGTCCGGCGCCGCATGGCTCGGCGGCAACGTGTCGATCTCAGTGAAATTGGCGGCTTGGTACAGCGACTGGACCAGCGGGGGCAGAGCAGGCAGCCGGAAGAGAACGGGACGCAGCGGGACGGCTCCGATCCGTATCGCCAGATGCAGCGCCTGCAGGCCGATGATGCCGTCACCCAGCGTGCGCCCGAATCCGTTGAGGATGGCGACGCGCGGCGTCGCGGATCGCTTTTCAACGGACCTGGTAACGAGTGGAGGTACCGGGGAAGAAGCCGTGTGTTCGCATGGACGTCGCATGCCCGCAGAATGGGCGGGTGATGTTGCCGGCCGATTTCGGATCGAGCAGCGCTGGTTACGACTGAAATTCGTGCTTCTGGCTAGACCGGATGCGACTTTGCTGCAGATTCGCGATGATGCTCGCATAGGGCGCCGCCGCGCGCCAACCGCATCTCAATCAAGATGGAGCTTTGGATCCTCAGCTCGCGCCGGCAGCTGGCCGGATTCCTTGGCAAGGACGTGTTAGCTACGACCAGCTATCGCGACGCAGACATTGCGAGCAGTCTTAAACACCGACCAACTTGGATGATGCCCGGGCGAAGTGCCCCCGATAAGCACCACCCCAGACGCTCATCCCCCGTAGCTCTGCACCAGGCTTCCCGCCACCAGCGACCAGCCGTCGACCAGGACGAAAAAGATCAGCTTGAACGGCAGCGAGATCGTCGAGGGCGGCAGCATCATCATGCCCATCGACATCAGCACCGAGGCGACCACGAGGTCGATGATCAGGAAGGGCAGGAACAGCAGGAACCCGATCTCGAAGGCGCGCTTCAGCTCCGAGATCATGAAGGCGGGCACCAGGATGCGCAGCGACATCTCGTCAGGGGTCGCCGGCGGTGCTTCGCCGGAGAGATCCAGGAACAGCTTCAGGTCCTTCTCGCGGACGTTCTTCTGCATGAAGCCGCGCAGCGGCACTGCGGCGCGCGTGAGCGCCTCTTCCACGGTGACCTGGTTCTCGATCAGCGGTCGCACGCCCTCGTCATAGGACTTCTGCAGCACCGGTCCCATCACGAACGCGGTCAGAAACATCGCCAGCGCGATGATCA
>NZ_CAFK01000330.1 GCF_000239815.1 Bradyrhizobium sp. STM 3843
AGCGAGGTTGTTCTGCGTGGTGGCGAGAAGCTGTGCGGTCGACTGCAGCGAGAGCAGGTTCTGACGCACCGACGCGGAGAGAACGATACCTGACATTATTCAAACCCTTCTGGTGTGAAATTCGGTCCTGATCCCTTCGAGATCAGGCGAAGCCCGCGACCGACTTCGCGATCGGGGCGACGCGAAACAAGGTGAATGGGAGTGGCTAACAAAAACTGAAGGCCGGACGCGCCGGATCATCCGCTGCCGCATCCTTGGGCGCCTGCAGCGGGCTGCGGCCTGAGGCAGCCGATCGAAAGCCCGTTGATAACACAGCGCATTTACCATGAGCCCGGGCCGTTTACCGGGCGTTAACCTTGTTCGGAAAGGATTTGCCGTCCGCCGACCGGCCTTCGAGCGCGGCAACGCACGGCGATCTACTTCATTTCCCAAGCTCGCCAAGCGCCGATAGCAGGCCTGCAAACACCCGGCTCGCCACATCGGCAAGACACGGCAACGGAGAACAAGGATGGCCCTGAAAGTCGAACTCAAGCCGCACGAGCGAATCATCATCGGCTCCTGCGTGATCACCAACACCGATCAACGCGCGCGGCTCCTGATCGACGGCGACAACATCCCGATCCTGCGCGAAAAAGACATCATGACGCCGGAAAACGCCGATACGCCGGCGAAGCTCGTCTATCTGGCGGTGCAGCTGATGTACATCTCGCCGGGCACCGATGCCAGCCACGGCACCTATTTCAATCTGCTGCGCGACATCATTACGACCGTGCCGAGCGCCTGGCCGCTGATCGAAGCTATCAACGCCCACATTCTCAATGGGGACCTCTATCAGGCGCTGAAAGAAGCCAAGAAGCTCGTCGCCTATGAAAAGACACTTCTGGAGCAGGCCGAACAGGCGAAGGCTGCAGCCGCGTCAACCGAATCCGACGTCAGCTCTGCGGCCTGATCATCTGGCTTAGAGCATGATCCGGAAAAGTGCGAAGCGGTTTTCCGAAAAGATCATGCTCAAACAATAACCTAAAGCGCGATGACGATTCTTTTTAATCTCATCGCGCTTTAGTTCGGAAAAGCCGGGCCCGCTCATACTGCAAAACGCGCCGCCTTTGCCGTGCTTCACAGCGCCAATGGCGGCGCTTCGATCTCCATGAGCGCCGGCTCGCCGGCCGCACGTTGCCGGCCGAACATCAAGACCGCTGCGATCAGCGCATCGATATCGCGCTCGTCGGTGCGGTGATTGACGATCGCGGCACGGATCGCCAGTCGGCCGTCAAGCATCGTGCTCGATGGTGCGGCGATCCCCGCCTCCTGGATGTCGGCGATGACCTCGCCATTCACCGTATCGGGATCGGCGGCGCGATAACGGAAGCAGGCGATATTGAGATTCACCGGCGCCATGAGCTCGAGCTCCGGCTCCGCGCCCACCCGCGCTTCGAGATATCTGGCGAGCTCACAGGTGCGCGCAATCATTGCGCCCAGCCTGTCGGCGCCGAACGTCTTCAACGTGAACCAGGTTTTCAGCGCGCGAAAGCCGCGCGACAGATCAGGGCCAAGATCGCACGGCCACTCGCCGCCGCCTGCAAGTCCCCGCGCCTCCCGGCGCAAATAGGCGGCCGGCGCGGCGAAGGTCTCGCGATGGCGTTCACCGTCGCGCACCAGCAGGAAGCCGGCGTCGTAAGGCACCTGCCCCCATTTGTGGAAGTCGAGCGCGATCGAGTCCGCCTGCTCGATCCCGGCAAGCCGAGGTGCCAACTGCGGCGACAGGATCGCCAGCGCGCCGAACGCGCCGTCGACGTGAAACCACAGCTTCTCCTCGCGGCAGAGCGCGGCCACCGCGGCGAGATCGTCGATCGCGCCGATATCGACCGTGCCGGCTGACGCCACCACCAGGAACGGACGCAGCCCCGCTTTGCGATCGTTGGCGATGGCACTGCGCAGCGCCGCGATATCGATCCGATGGTCGCCATCGACTCCGACACAGCGCAACGCGTTGCTGCCGAAGCCGGCAATATCCATCGCCTTGCTGATGCAACCATGCGCAGCCTTCGACGTATAGGCCCGCAGCAATTCTCCGCTGCCGGCGATGCCCTGCTGGCGAACACCGGGCCCAAGTGCGGCCCGCCGCGCCACCAGGACGGCCATCAGATTGGCCATCGAGGTTCCAGTGACGAACAGGCCGCTCGCACCGGACGGAAAACCGAACATCTCCCGCGTCCACGCGACCACCTGCCGCTCGACCTCTATCGGCATGTGATCGCGTCCGCCGAGATTGGCGTTCAGGCCCGCCGCCAGCATCTCCGCCAGCATCCCGACCACGGATCCGCCGCCATGCACCCAGCCCATGAAGGCCGGATGCACATTGCCGACCGCGTAAGGAACCACGTGCTCGGCAAAATCGCGATAGACCTCGCCGAGCTCGCAAGGCGCGTGCGGCAGGGGTTCGCGAAACCGCGCACGCGTCTCCGACGGAATTGGCTGCCAGACCGGTCGCGCACGAATATTGGCGACGTAGTCGATCATGTCATCGAGCATGCGATGACCTTGCGCACGGAGATCATCCCAATCCTGCGGGTCGAGCGTCTGCCGCTCGGATTGGCTGATATCCGGCGCGACGCTCATGCGGCCTGCTCACGGGCGCTCGCCACCCGCCCCTCGATCATGCCGACAAAGGCTGCGAAGATCGTCCGCATCTGCGGCGGCTTATAAGGGAACATCTCGGGCTGATCCATGTTGTGCACGACGGCCGTATTGTCGGCCTCGAACACCAGCAGCGAGCCGTCTTTGGTCTCGGCGCAATCGATGATAAAGTAGTCGAGCCCGATACGCTCGGCGAGCACCGCAAGCGCGGTGCGATGCCGTCGCCCGAAGCCGATGTCGAACGTCTGCATGAAGGTGGCTTCCTCGAAGCGCTTGGCTTCGTTCGCCGCCATCCCAGCGTTGAGATACCAGATGTCCCAGCGTGCCGCGATCGCCATGTGGCAGGCATAGGGCCGGCCGTCGATGAAAACGATGCGATATTTACGAAACAGGCCATCCTCGCTCGCATAATCGATAAAGGGCGCGACAAAGAACTCCTGCTCGTCGTGCTCATCGAGATAGAGCGAGAGCTCGATCGGCTCATCGAGCTTGGCGAGACCGACGCCGGCATGCGATCCACGCGGCCGGATGATGATGGGAAAGGCGAGATCGGTGGCGATCGTGGTGAGCTGTTCCCGCTCCTCCGCGATCTCGATCAGCCGTTCGCGGACAGCAGCGACGGTGGCGGGCATCATGAGGCCTTCGATGCCGGCGAGCAGCCGGTGCAGCTTGTCGCGATCGAGCTTTGCGATCAGCCGCGGCGGATTGAGCAGCGGACGCGGCCAGCGCGCCGCCACTTGGTCGATCTGTTGCAGCGTATGCTGGCAGTCATCCGAATCGGAGGCGATGACGATGGCGACATCATGCTCCGGCAGCGGCGACGGCAGCTCCACTCCCGGAATCACGTACAGCGTCATCAGCTCGATATCGGCGTCCTCGAGCAGGAACTCGATCGGCGTGTTGCTGCCCATGTCGGTTGCGGCGGCGAGCGCCAGCACGCGCAGCCGCGGCGCTGCGCTCCCGCATGGCGCACGATACAATTGTTGCGCCTGCAGGACGTCCTGCTGGATGGCAAGCCCGGCGGATTTGTCACCCAGCAGCTGCGCGAGCAGCGCGGCATCGAGCCCCTCGCCCGCTACCGCACTGCCGTCGAGCAGCTTGGCGATCAGCCCGCCCCACAGCGGCCTGAGATCCTTGCCATCGAAGGCCGCCTTGGCGAGCTTGGCGAGGCCGATGCGGTCGGCGATCTGCGCAGAAGCCGACACTGCGAGCACGTCAGATACCATCACACATATCCCTGAGATCCCGGCTGCCCACATCAGCGACAAGCAGCTCGATTTTGGCAATCACGTCCGCGATACGGCCGATTTCCGCGTCGATATTGACGCGGGTGGTCGTGAGATCGTCGCTCCAGGTTTCGATCACCTGCCGCGCGCCGAGGCACAGGCGCAGCAGCGCCGTCGGACCGCTGCCAGGCGCATCGATGCGAACCGGCTGGCCGATCAGGCATTGGCGCGCGGCAACCTCGGCCGCACCGCCGCTGAAGCGAGCGCCGAGATCGCGCTGGAGCGCGCGATAGATCAGTTGCACCTCGCCGGCGCCGAGCAGCCGGCCGTCGCGCTGGAGCGCGAATGGAAAAATCGTCGGGAATCCGAATTCGTCATCATCCGCGTCTGCGCTCGCTGCGGCCGTCGCGAGCGGCCGCAAGGCCGGCGAAAGCATCAGGAGGCTCTCGGTGACACCGCCGAACTCGCACAGCACCTTGCGACGATAACGATCCGGCACCTGATAATAGGCCGCGATCTCGGCCAGCGCCGCTTCCCAGCGCAACCACTGACCGATATTCGCCCGCGCCGGCGAGGCCGCGCGCAGTGCGGTCCAATTCATCGGCCAGTCGCTGCGGCTGACATAGTCGGACAATCCGGCTGCAAGCGCAGCGCCGCGTTCGACTGACTTTGCGAGCTGCGGCGGCACCAGCACCGCGCCGCTGAAGGCCGGCCCGCCGAAGAATTTGGAGCCGGTGACGAGCACCAGATGGCCGCGATCGAGACAGTCGCTGATACGCCGGCGGCTCAAACGCATCTGGCAGGCATCGACCACGATCTGGACTTGTCCCGGCCAGCGACGTGCGATCTCGTCGAGGCAGGCCCGATCCGGCGCACGCCAGCCGAGCTTCGATGCATCCATGACCTGCAGCATCACGGCGTGACCGGAGGCGATCGCCGTCTCGACCGCGCCGATCAGCGCCGAGCCACAATCATCGCGCGGCTCGAGTGTCGCGCAATCGAGCAATGGCACGCCGATGCTGTCTCCGGCGAGACCTTCGACCGGCTGTCCCTTCTGCACGGATGCGCCATGCGCCGTCGTCGCGCCGAAATGGCGGCCGCGCGCGGTGGCCTCGGTGCCGCTGCCGGTCTGGTCGGATCCGACCACGATCGTGGTCAGCGCGTCGCCGAGCCGCGCCCGCGCCAGGCCAAGCGCATGCAGCTGCGAGTCCGTCCCCGAGGGCGAGAACACGACACCGATGTCAGCGTCGAGGCCGAGCAGCGTCTTCAGTTCTGAGCGCATCTCCTCGGTGCGGCGGTCGAGCGCTTCGCCGACACCGTGATGGATCGCGACATGCATCAGTTGCTCGCGCGCAAGCTCGGCCCGCGCATAGGCGCGCTCCGAGATGGGCGAGGCCGTGCTAGATGCGAAGTTCAGGATCTCGGGCGAAGGCGTCGGACTGCAGCCATAGGCATTGTGGCCCCAGGGCCGGTCGAGCGCGAGCCTGAGATCGCCGCCGTCGATCAGGAGATCGCCGAGCAGCGCAAACAGATCGCGCAGGCCCGCGGACGCCCCTCCCCCACCCAAGCGCTCGAACGCGGCAGTCTGCAGCTGGGACGTAACCGGCGCCATCGTGCGCTCGTCAGGCCGCATCCGCCGCGGTGGCCGCCGCAGCCGGTGCGAATTGGGACGCGACATTGCCATGAAATACGGACGGACCGACATGGTCGAGGCGGCTGTCCAGATCGGCCCAGATCTGTCCGCCGAGATCGGTCCAGCGCTTGCAGAAGGCGAAGTCCTCGGACAGATAGGTGCCGGTCGCCGGATCGATCATGCATTCGAACAAGGCGAAGCGGTTCGGATTGCCGGCGAGCGCATCGTCCGAGTGCTCGCGAAAGAACTGCAGCGGCGCATAGCCCGGATGGGCGCACATGGTCTCCAGCACGCGGCGGCGGATCATCAGGAAGCCGGTGCCGGCATAACGCACGCGGGCAAAGCCGTTGACCACCACGACGTGGTCGGGATTGTCGATCTCCAGCACGTAGTCGAGCGCGGCCGATGGGACATCCGGCCGACCGGTGTGGATCGCCCGCTTGGCCTTGTTCCAGTTCACCCGCTTGATCGGATAGACGCCGGCGACCATGTCGCCGCCCGATTCGATCAGGCGGAACACCTGCTGTGGCGTGAAGCCGATATCGGCATCCACGAACAGAAGATGTGTCGCGGTCGGATCGTTGAGAAACAACGTGACCAGATTGGCTCTCGCCCGCGTAATCAGTGCGTCACCATCGCGCATGTGGACGGTCAGGTTCACATTGGAGGTCGCCCGCAGCTCCCGCTGTAGCGCAAAGATCGAGCTCGCATAGATGCTCGACACCTGCCCGCCGAAGCAGGGTGTCGCAATCACAAGATGGATCCGCTCATTCACGTCGGTCACGATTGCCTCCGAAGGACGCAAAGCC
>NZ_CAFK01000329.1 GCF_000239815.1 Bradyrhizobium sp. STM 3843
AAGGATTTGGCCGGCTCGACGCGCTGAACCGGATCGGCAACCAGGTGTTCTATCTCGACATGGCGGTCAGCGGCCTGCCCGGCTACCTCGACAATCAAGAGGCCATCAGCGCGCCGGTCAGCTACCCGCCGATCTGGACCGTGCCGTGGTTCTCCTGGGCGCAGTATGACGCCTCGATCTCGCAGCCCTTGATCCGCAACGCCGGCGAGGCGCTCGGCGTATTCGCTGCGATCAATTTCTCGCCCGACAAGCCGTCGAACCGGGTGTTCCGCTCCGCGATCGCGATCGAGAATCTGATTCAGATCGAGGACATGCTGCACGGGCCTGATCCGTTCGCGACCGACCCGCCCCGCTTCCGCGGTCTCACCTCGCCGAAATGGCCGGGCCAACTGTTCCCCGGCGACAAGGCGTGGACGATCGATCAGGCCAAGGTGGATGCCGGCCGCAGGCTCTACGGCAAGATCTGCGTCGAATGCCATCTCGGCCCGGTCGACGATCGCAGCTTCGACACCGACGACGACACCAAGGCGCTCAGCTTCTGGCGGCGCGACGGCGGTCCCTGGGACAAGGCCGGCAGCGCGGTGCATCTGGTTCAGAAGCCTGTCGCCGACATGAAGACCGACCCTGGCCAGGCCAGCGTATTGAGGACGCGGATAGTCAAGGTGCCGGGCTTCCTCGGGCTTGATCCGGCCAAGGACCTGAAGGGCTGCGGCCTGCCGCCGGGCGTATCCACCACCGACCTGTCCTACGCGCTCGCACTGATGGATGTCGTGCAGCGCGCCAGCGACAAGTGGATGGAGGAGCATCCCGGCGTCGATCAGAGCCTGGTCTGGGGCACGCGCAAGAACTGCCCGAATCCATCGCCGGTGCCGGTCTATCGCGCGCGGCCGCTGAACGGCGTCTGGGCCACCGCGCCTTATTTGCACAACGGCTCGGTGCCCTCGCTCTATTGGATGCTGAGCCCTGCCGCCGACCGGCCGACCTCGTTCTGCCAGGGCGCGCGCGACTACGATCCGGTCACGGTCGGCTTTGCCGTGCCCGCCGGCGGCGAGGCCTCGTGCAAGACCGGCCAGACCCGGTTCATGACGGCCGACGGCAACGGACCGATCAAGGGCAACAGCGTGTTGGGCCATTCCTTCGAAGGACCCGAGCGCGACCCGCACGACTATCCCCAAGGGGTGATCGGCCGCGGCTTCAGCGAGGAGGAGCGCTGGCAGCTGATCGAGTATTTGAAAACGCTGTAGGTCATCTCGGGATTGAGTAGCAGGTTGAAATCAGGTGAAGCTGTCGCGCAAGACTCGGTGCACCCTCTCCCCTTGTGGCAGAGGGTGGATCGAACGAGCGGAGCGAGTTCGAGTGGGGTGACGGTTCTGCTTCCGCGGACGCAGACCCCTCACCCGGCTTCGATGCTGCGCATCTCAGCCACCCTCTCCCACAAGGGGAGAGGGTGAGAGCTGGCGGGTGGCGCGCTGGCTGACCAGACGTCCGCAGGTCGCTGCCGCACAGAGGCATGTGTGTCATTTCACAATTTGAACAGCTCGACCCATGCGCCCGCGCTCTCGCGGCACGATCTGCCCGAGCTTTGCTAGTTGCACCGCCCTCGACCAAGTCGGAGGGCGCAGGGAATGCCGGACTCTGGCCGAGCCCATGGCCCGCCTGCATCAAAGAAAGCAGGCGGCAGTCACCACAGGTCAGCCGAGACAT
>NZ_CAFK01000328.1 GCF_000239815.1 Bradyrhizobium sp. STM 3843
AAGAATTCGCGCTGCGACAACCGAGTAATCGCTGTCCGGCCGAGACATGCCGGCGGCATGCCCCATGCTCTCATAGGCGGCTTGGGTTCAAGCCCACACAGCCACCGCCTGGCTGAGATCAACGGACTTTCCTCTTGCAATTGATAGACTTCCGCCTTCTCCGTCCCGTTAATTTCGAGGTCCGTGCAAATACGGAGGCGAGCTAGGTCGGTAACCTTACTATCGACCCGAGGCGCAAAAGATCCGACACCGCCTGGCTCGGCGCGGCTCGGGCTGCCGGCAAGTCGGATGCGCAATCGCGGCCGCAATTCGGCGCCAAGCATCCTCATCATTCGTTTCAGAAGCTACGCAGCTCGTGCTGCCGATACTTTCAACTCGGCGTATCTGCTCGACATCTCCTGGGCCCTATCTGAGCTGCCGCTCATCAGGCCGAAGGCGGCGGGGTTGCCCCCGCCGCCTCGTTTGTTGGCTCGGCCTACAGCGCCGCTTAGCGCAGCAGCTGCAGCACGCTCGCCTGCGACTGGTTGGCGAGCGAGAGCGCGGACACAGCGATCGACTGGCGGGTCGACAGCGCCTGGCTGGTGGCCGCTTCCTCGTTGGTGTCGGCGAGCGTCAGGTTCGACGAACCGGTCTGCAGCACGTCGATCAGGTTCTTGTTGAAGTCCTGACGGACCTGCACAACCGACAGGTTCGAACCCAGCGTCGAGGCCTCGGACCGCAGCGTGGAGCTGGCGGAGTTGAGGGTGTTGAGCACCTTGTTCGCCGACGAGTTGTCGAGGAAGTCGGTGCCCGAGGTCAGGCTGGTCAAACCAAGGCCGGTGCTGCTGAAGGTCACACCGGTGATCGACAGCGTCGATTTGCCGGTCTCGTTGAAGGTGAGCTTCAGCGTGTCGCCGTTCAACAGGTTGATGCCGTTGAACGAGGCGTCAGCCGCGGTCGTGTTGATCTGCGTCAGCACGTTGTTGTACTGCGCAACCAGGCTGGCGCGGTTGGACTGCGAGGTCGGATCGGAAACGGGGGCGCTGACGGTCAGACCGGTGAAGGCCGCGCCGCCGCTGACCGCTCCGATCGTCGAAGACGCAGCGTCGTTGGTCGTCGTGATCGAGATCTTGCCGGTCGAGGAGTCGACCGTGGCCTGCAGGTTGTTGGCTGCGAGGGCCGTGTTCAGATCATTCAACGAGTTGACCTTGCCCGTCCCGATACCGAAGGTGAGCGTGGTCGCAGTACCGCCGCCGGTAGCGCCGATCGTCAGTGTCTGGCCGGCAA
>NZ_CAFK01000327.1 GCF_000239815.1 Bradyrhizobium sp. STM 3843
GGAAGGCCTGGTTTCATGGATGATCTGTTGCGTGAGTTTCTGACGGAGACCAGCGAGAGCCTGGACACCGTCGACAATCAGCTGGTGCGGTTCGAGCAGGAGCCGAACAACGCCAAGATCCTGGATAACATTTTCCGCTTGGTACACACGATCAAGGGGACCTGCGGCTTCCTCGGCCTGCCGCGGCTGGAGGCGCTGGCGCACGCCGCCGAAACATTGATGGGCAAGTTCCGCGACGGCATGCCGGTGACCGGCGAGGCGGTGACGCTGATCCTGACCACGATCGACCGGATCAAGGACATTCTCGGACAGCTCGAGGCCACCGAAGCCGAGCCCGAGGGCGCGGATCGCGACCTGATCGACGAGCTCGAGGCGATGGTCGAGCGTGGCATGGCCGCCATGGCTGCAGGCGGAGCGCCGGCCGAAGAGGCTGCTCCTGCCGCGCCGGAGCCTGCGGTTGCCAAGGGCACGCTGATCGACCAGACCCTGGAGCGGCCGCTGCGTCCGGGCGAAGTGTCGCTCGACGAATTGGAGCGCGCCTTCCGCGAGACCGCGATCGAGATGCCACCCGCCCATGAAAAGGCGCCGGCGAAAGCCGAGACGAAACCCGCCGCGCCGACCGCAGCGGCGAAGGTCGAGCCGGCACCGGCCGCCAAAGCTGAAGCCGCCAAAGC
>NZ_CAFK01000326.1 GCF_000239815.1 Bradyrhizobium sp. STM 3843
GCGGCCAACCATTCAAACTCACATCGGGTGAACCTATTGTGAAGTAGCTAACATCTTACAAAAAAATTTAAAGTTGCACTCGAAGTTGACCCGATTGCATCATGGTTGCGGGTCGCAGCATCCTGCAGCTGCAGAAGGCAAGCGTGTGCCTTGTTCGGTTGCTCGAAATTGCATTTGGGAATGAGAGCTGATCATGAAGATCGTCGAAGCCCTTGAATTCGCATCTGACACTCAAGCTGGAAAGCCGTCCGCCATGGAGCCCAAAAAGGTCAACCGTTTCACGATGGCCGTTGCCACCGTGCTGATCGCGATCTGGATCGGATATCTCGTGTATCTCGGGTTTCATGTCCGCGAGCCACAAGAGCTCGTTTGGACGCGGCTCACGTCCTTACTGAATTCGTTGGAAGCTGTGGTTTTCGCAGCAGCTGGAGCTCTCTTCGGCACCCAAGTACAGAAGGCGAGAGTAGCGAAGGCGGAAAAGACGGCTGACGATGGCGTGGAGCTTGCCAAGAAGTACGTCAAGTCGTCGGATGGCCTGCAGGCAATCTTTGGACAACCAACATTGAACGTCGCAAAAGACGTCACGAATGGACATGACGAGATGCTTACACTGGCCAACAAGATCTTGGCCGAAGCAAAATAGCGCGAAAAGCATCGCGCGACATCCAGCCTGTAGCTTTCGTTATCGACCGCTATCTCCAGGGCGGTGCCATCTCGCTCTGGCCGTAATGGTCCGAGCGGCATCGCGCTTGTGATAGCGCGGTCGGTTGCGCTCGAGCGCTGCCGGATCTCAACGAGGACTGACCGACAGGACGACGCTCCGAGTACAGGGCCAAGCGACGTCATGGCGATTCCTCGCGAGCGAAGCCGTTCCGATCGCGGCCTCGTCGCTTGTTCACGACCAAGTTAGAGCGGCGGCTCATTTTTTGTTTGTATAACATACAAATTTTGCGGTAAAGTCGGCCTCCATGGATGATCCTTCGGACCAACCGAAACACGCCATCCGCGCGACCAAGTCGGCGGGGCGCAAGATGCGCTCACTGCTGCTTGATGCCGCCTCTGGCTTGTTCAAGGAGCGGGGATTGTCCGGCACGTCGATCAACGACATCGCCGCGGCCGCCGACGCGTTTCCGAGCCAGATCACCTACTACTTCAGAACCAAGGAAGCCCTCTTCGTCGAAACAGCCTGTCGCGACGTGCTCTATTTGGCGCGTGCGGCCGAGGAGGCCGCTCTCCAGGCCAACACGCCACAGGACTATGTGCGCGCTCTTGCCGAGACGGTGACGGCGAACGACACCGTCGCATTCTTCACCGATGCGCTCGCGCTCGCGCGGCGCCGGCCGAACCTTGCGCCGCTGGTCGAGCGCACGATGGAGCGTCTTCACGGCGAGGGCAAGCGTGCGTTCGCCGCCCAGGTCGAGCGGCACGGATGGCAGCCGCTGCGCGCGCCCGAGGAGACCTCGCAAAGATTTTGGGCGGTCGCCATCGGGGTGGTCAACGAAGGCTTGGCGATGGGCCGCTCGCCCGACGAGATGTGTACCGCTTTGCTGCGCGCGATCGGCGATCAGGCCATGGAATCGACAGCCGCCGGAGGGGCAGGGCGCCTCCGTGTCGTCGGCGCGCAAGCCGTCACCAATTCGACAGACAAGGAAAGGCGATCATGACCGTCCATCGTCTGAAAGCCCGCGATCTCCTCACCGAGGAGCAGTTGGCGATCGTCCGCCAGCGGTCCACCTGGAAAGGGGTAGGTCTGATCGCGCATGCCTGGACCCTCATCATCGGCGCGATGGCGCTGGTTGTGTGGTGGCCGAATCCGCTGACCTATCTGCTGGCGGTCGCCATCATCGGTTCGCGTCAGCTTGGGCTGGCGATCCTGATGCACGATGGCGCACACGGTTGTCTGTCGTCGAACGAGAGAGTCAATCTGGCGCTGGCCCAGTGGTTCTGCGCTTATCCGATTTTCGCGGAAACCTGTGCCTATCGACGCTACCATCTCAAGCATCATGCGAATACCCAGCAGGAGGACGACCCGGACCTGGTGCTTTCGGCGCCGTTTCCGATCACGAAGCTCAGCTTTCGGCGCAAGTTCTTTCGCGATATCACGGGACAGACCGGCTATCAGCAGCGCAAGGCGCAGCTCCTCGCTGCGCTGGGATCGAAGGATTGGTCGCTCCGTCAGCGTGCCGCCCATTTCTGGAACATGCTCGGGCCGCAATGCGTGACCAACGGCGTCATGCTCGCGGCGCTGACGGCTTGCGGCCTGTGGTGGGTTTATCCGATGCTTTGGCTGTTGCCGCTCCTGACCTGGCACATGGTGATCGTCCGCATCCGCAACATTGCCGAACATGCGGTGGTCCCCGACAGCAACGATCCGCTCAGGAACACCAGGACGACCCATGCAAACGTCCTGGAACGCCTGTTCATTGCTCCCTACTACGTGAACTATCACCTGGAGCATCACCTGCTGTTCTACGTTCCCTGCTACAACCTGCCGCGACTCCATCGCTATCTGAGCGAAGGCCCTCATAGAAATCGGATGGAAGTCCAGCCGAGCTATCTCGCGGTGCTGCGATTGGCGACCGCGAAGCCGAACGTGGACGATCGGCCCGGCCGGTCTGTCGGCGATCTGCGTCGCGCGGGCGCAGATGTAGCTGCCGGTGGCTTCTAGTCTTACTGGCTCTACAAAGTTTGTGGCATCGACTTCTCAGCGTCATTCCGGGCGATGCGACTGCATCGAACTATGGTGCGCATAGCGCACCTGAGAATCTCGAGATTCCAAGAAAGGCAAATTCAGGTAGCCTGCGCCTGTCAAACTGCGCGTTCCACTTTAACGAACCCGCAATTTCGCGGCCCTAGATTGACCCGCACCGTTCCGCGTCTTGAGAGCCGGCTCTTCCGTCCGGCGGGTCCTGCAGGGATGGTATCTCGGTCCCTGGAGACAACCATGCGGTTCGTGCTTGCGACGTCCTTGTGTGCTGCCCTGTGTCTGCCCGTCTCCGGCCGGGCTGGCGATAACCCGCCCGCGTTTGCCGCGCCGACGCCAAATGCGCCGGCTCCCGCCTCGGACAAGCAGCCCCCCGACAAGCTCCTGGTCGAAGCCTATCGCGGCCACCTGCTGGACTTCACCGAGATCGCGGGACGCAAGGATTTCACCGTCATGGTGGACCGGCTCAAGCACCAGGTCGACATGGTCGAGCAGGTCGCGGGCCTGAGCCCGCGCGTGCTGGAGTTCTTCCGCACCATTCCCGTCACGGTCAACGAGCTTGGCTGCCTGAGCTTCACCAAAGATAGCAGCGGCAAGGATCTCCAGGATCCCAAGCAGCTGCTGCATCCCGCCTGCTATGCCGCCTCGCCGCCACAGACCTCGCGCCTGCTGTCCTATGGCTCGATCTGGGACAGCGAACAGGGCCGTTGGATCAACCCGGATCCGGTCGCGCTCGGCGTCGACACCAATCTCGGCGTCATCATGATCCGTCCGATCCTGCTGGGGTCGCCGGCCTATGCGGACCGTCCCGCCCTTCTGCATGAACTGCTGCACGCCTATCACGGCCTCAAGCTGCCGGAGGGCTTCAAGAATGCGGGAATCCAGCTGCACTTTGACCAGGCCAAGGAGCAGAAACAATATCCGCAAGACGCTTATCTGCTGAGCAATCCCGCCGAGTTCTTCGCGGTCACCGCCAGCGTGTTCCTGTATGGCAATGATGGTCCGTTCAGCCGTGCGGACCTCAAGGCCAAACAGCCCGACTACTACAAATACCTGGTCTATCTGTTCGGCTACGATCCCGATCCCTCGTCCAATCCGTCGCCGGTCGCGTCCGCCGACTGATGCCGGGCGTGATCACGCGAGCCGCGGAATCAGCCGGGTCGCATTGCCGCTGCCGATCGCCCTGAGATCGGAGGCGTCGAGGCCCAGCCGTTCCAGGTCGCGCATCTGGTCGAGACGGAAGTAGGGATAGTCGGAGCCATAGGTCACCTGCGACGTCGGCACCAGCTTCAACAGCGCCGCCATCGACGGCGCGCTGGTCGCATTGGCAGTGTCGTAGTAAAGGCGCCGCAACTCGCCCGAGATATTGTCCGGCGCGAATTGGTGCAGCTCGGGCCGCGTGCCATAGAACGACTCGATGCGGCCGGCCATCATCGGCATGGTGCCGCCCGCATGCGAGAACAGCCATTTGATGTCGCGCCAGCGCGCGAGGCCTCCGGACAGCAACAGGCTCAGGATCGTGCGCGTGGTGTCGTGCGGCACCTCGATGACGGCGGGGAACGTGCCGACGCTCAAGGCCGCGCAGCAGCTCGCGACCAGCGGGTGCACATACACCACCGCCTTGCGCCGGTTCAGTTCATCGAACACCACGCGGTAGCGCGCATCGCCCAGCCAGCTGTCGCCATAATTCGTCTGCAGGCCGACGCCATCGGCCTTGAGCGTGTCGAAGGCATACTCGATCTCACGCTGCGTGCGATCCGCATCAAGCATCGACAGGGTTGCAAACAGACCGAACCGGCCGGGATTGTCCCGGACCATCTCCGCCGCGTAATCGTTGCACTCGCGCGCGAGCTCGCTGGCCTTCTCTGCGCCAAGGTCGAACCAGACGCCTGGCGTCGATGCCATCGACAGGATGGCGGTGCGGACCCCGGCCGCCTCCATGTCCTCGATCGCCTTCTGCTTCGTCCACGCCACCTGGCCGGGGAAATGCGGCAGCTTGTGTGCGTCCTCCCAGTCGAGCCAGAGCTTCTGATAGCGCGGTGGGTAGAAATGATGATGGGTGTCGATCAGGCTGCGGCTTTGTGCAACAGCGGCCGTCCCGCTCAGCACGACCGTCGTCCCGACCGCGGCGGTGCCGGCGATGAAGCTGCGGCGGGAGAGCCGCGTGGACGCGCAGCAACCGCAAGCTGGACCATGGCCGCTATTCCAAGACCTGCTCATCGTGCTGGCTCCCCTGTTGCTTGCACAACGCTTGTATAGTGTCCCAAATCTAATGCAGCGACGATCTCGGCCGCGCGACGTGACGCGGCGCGGCGAAGGGATGAACCTTGTTGCGCTCCGACCCGTGCGCGAGCGTGATTGCGATTTCTTCGGCGACCAGCGGCCATCGTACGACATCGAAGATGCCGGCCGCGACCAGAGTTTCGGCTCCGATCTCGATGGCTGCTTTGGAGGCGAGCACGATCGGCGCACGCGGCAGCGCGTCATGCAGGGCGGCAGCGGTTTGCAGCGAGGCCGAAGCTGAGCCGCAATGTCCGACGACGACCAGGTCGAAGCGCTCCGGTTGGGCGCGGCACGCGGCCAGTGCAGCGTCGGGGCTGGAGAAGCCGACCGGCTCATAGCCAAGCGCCGCGAGCAGCTCCTCGTCGCGCAGCACGCAAGGGTAATTCTGGGCGATCAGCAGGATGGTTTCGCCGTCGCCCGTCGGAAGCCCGACATGCCGCGTCGATGCCGGCTCGGCCGCGGACGCCCGCGGCAGCCAGATCTCGAAACGGGTGCCTTCGCCCACCGTGCTCTGCACATTGAGCGCCCCGCCATGCTCCCGGACGATCTCGCGCACCGTCGCCAGCCCGAGCCCGTTTCCGGACGGACGCGTGGTGAAGAAGGGCTCGAAAATCCGTTCCAGCAGGTTGGGCTCGATGCCGTGCCCGGTATCGGTGATGGCGATGCAGACATAGGGCCCGGGCTCGATGCTGTCGTGGCTGAAGCTGCGTCGTATTGCAATGTCGTGCAGTTCGATCGCAATCTCGATCCGTCCGCCGTCCGGCATCGCGTTGGAGGCGTTGCGGCACAGATTGAGGATGACCTGCTGCAACGTCACGTGCTCGCCGGCGACGATGGCGGCGGTCGGCGGTTGCCGGATGACGAGATCGATGCCGTCGGGTAGCGACACCTCGAGCAGGGACGCCGATTCGGCAACCAGGGCGCCGATGCTTAAGGGTTTGCGTCCGGCATTGCGGGCGCGTCCGAACACCAGGATCTGATCGATCAGGTCCCTCGCGCGCTCGGCGTTGCGCCTGATGGCCCCGAGATTGCGCACGAGCTTCGCGTCCGATCCGACATGCTCTTCGATGACTTCGGAGTGGCCGAGAATGCCTCCGAGAATGTTGTTGAAGTTGTGGGCGATGCCACTGGTGAAGAAGCCGATCTGCTCCATGCGCTGCGACTGCTGCAAGCGCGCTTCCAGTCGCGAGCGCTCCTGCTCCATGGATTGCCGCTCGACCGCCCGCACCATGGAATCCAGGGCCATGCGCATCAGCGGCAGCTCGGCTGCCCGTCCAGGGCAGGGGCGGCCGACCGCGTCGAACCCGAGCGCAGCCGTGATGCCGTCCGCGGCGACCCGCGTGGCGCAGGCCCAGCCGCCAAGTCCGAGGTTCATGCACAGCGTCCTCAACTCTCCGACCGGCATCCGGTCGACACGCTCGATCTGCACGGTGCCATCGGCCGCGGTGCCGATCTGAAGCGCGAGCTCAGGCGCGCGGGCCGGCCAGTCGGGCGGAAATTCGACGCCGGGCTTCTGCCAGACCCGGACCCGCGGCGTCGGAGTGGTCATGACGAAATAGGCGCGGTCCGGCTTCAGGAAGGCGCACATGTCGGACAAGGCGCGATCGATCTCGCTGCCGAGCTCCTGCGGAGCGACATTGATGAAGCGCGTCGAGATCCGGGCGATGATGTGCTCGAACTCGGCGCGGCGCCGCAGCGCCTTGGCGTGCGAGCTCAGAAGCAGGCCCAGATAGACCAGGAAGCCGACGATCAGCAGCGAGGTGATGTAGAGCAGGACGCGGTACTGTCGCGCCGACGCACGCGAGGCCATCTGCTGATTGAGCAGCGTCGCACGAAGCTGATCCTGCTGCCATGTCTGCGACAGGCCATGCAGGGTTTTCAAGATATTGTCGACGGACGGCAGCAGGCGATTGAGCAGCCGGCCGTGCGCAAGCAGCGCGTCGACGGAGTCGGACAGGTTGGCTTCGGCCGCCTGCCGCTCGAGCTCGTCGAGGCGATCCTGCACGTCGCGGACCGTGGGCGCCGACGTGTCGAGCGCCAGATGCAGGATGGCCGCGGCAGCGTTGCTGATCGCCGGATCCAGCTCCGCGGCGTGAGGCTGTCCGCCGAACCGGCCGAAGAAGGCCAGCGAGTTCTGCAGCAATGCATTCTGGGTCTTGAAGTGTTCGACCAGTTCTTCCTGGCGCTCCACGGAGGCCGCAAGCCGGTTCAGGATCTCGGTCGCGGTGGCATCCGTCGATTGCTCTTCCTTCAGCTTCTGCAGCGAGTCGTGCAGCGCATTGACGTCCTCGACCAGCGGGTCGTAGTTGCGCAACACGCCGGCGCGCGCGGTGAAGACGTGGCGGTAGAGCGCGTTTTCGATCATGCCGAACCGATTGAGTTCGGTGAAGGCCTGGTCGAATCTCTCCGCCTCCGGATTCAGCGCCCGCAGCGACAGCCAGGTCAGGACGCCGACGAGAATGACAACGATGCCAGCTGCCCACGCAGGTCTCATGGCTGAGCTCCGCTCGCTACAGGCGAGCCACGGTAATTCCCGGTCAACGTCTTAAGAAATGCGACGATCAAGGCGATTTGCTGGTCCGTCAGGGTCCGATCGAGCTGGGCGACGGCCATTCTGGCGACGGCCTGTTCGAGGGTTGCGGCGCTGCCGTCGTGAAAATAGGGGGCAGTCGTTGCGACGTTGCGCAGGCTTGGCACCCGCACCACCTGCGGGCCGGTCTTCACCAGCGGCTTGAACACGCCTTGCCGCTGAAACAGGTTGCCGCCGATGTTCACCCCTTGATGGCATGAAATGCAGCCATAGGATTTGAACAGGCGATAGCCATCGTGCTCTTCGGTCGTCAGCGCCGACTTGTCGCCCTTGAGCCAGTGGTCGAAGCGGCTGTCGGGCGTCAGCAGCGAGCGTTCGAAGGTGACGAGCGCGTCCAGCAGGCTGTCCCGGTCCGGCTCGTGTCCGTACGCCGCCTCAAACCGCCGGACCATGTCCGGATCGGCGTTGAGCTTGCGGACCACGTCGCCGGCGCTGCTGTGCATGCCGTGAGGGCTTTCGATCGAGGCCTCGGCCTGCGCCGCAAGGCTGCGGAAATTGCCTTGCCAGCCGAGCCTGAAGCTCAGCGCTGCATTGAACACGGTCAGCGTGTTGAGCCCTGCCGAAGACGGGCCGGTCGCGCAGGGCGAGCCGCGGTGCGCGGCGTCGACGGCACCATTGGTCTTGATATCGTGGCAGGACTGACACGATAAATCGCCGTTTGCCGACAGTCGCGTATCGCCGAACAGCCGCTCGCCGAGCAGGAGCTTTTGCGGATCGGCAGGCGGCGGCTGCGGAATCGGCGAGATCGGCGCCTGGTCTTCGGAAGCGGTCAGTTCGGGACCAAGCGGGGACTCCGCGTCGGCCGATGTGGTGAGGTGCGCAGCGACGCCGATCCCGAGCGCCGAGGCCGCGAACGACAGACAGATGAACATGGCCAAGGCGTGTGAGCGCATCAGGTCGGTCGGGTCCCGGGATGTTCGAACGTCCTGCGAGGGCCGACGTTGTTGGAAACGAGGATCAGCCTGGGTCGTCTCGCGGGCGGCGCGGGCAGATCACCCTGCTGTGGCGCGAGGTCTCGCTCGCGCAAGCCGTCGCGCGGGGCGGTGGGCGACGGGTCGGCGGGCAAATGGATCGGGTACATCGTCTGAGCGTAGGTCGCGCAACCCTGCAGGAATTCCGAGATCACGAAAGACATGATCGTGAGCAGCAGGTGGGGCAACGACTGTTGCAGTTCGAACGCCAATCGCGCGATCAGATCACAGACGCGGCGGACATGCATTGCACCGGCGGACGCAGGCTGAACGCCGTGGCCAATGGACTCTGCATCAATTCGAAGCGTGTGGATGGTCGAGGTCAGCGGCTTGCTTCGGAGCTGCGGCAACGGCTTTGCGGACGACATGGATTTCTCCCGAGCAATGTTCGGCAGAGCGATCCTGTCGCGGCCATGTTTCCGCAGCATTCCGGCGCGGCGCGTTCGTGTTACGGCCGTAATGCGGCTCACGTCGCGCGTAGCAATGATGGTCTTGGCGACCGCGTGGCTCGGGCGCCGCGCGGCCGTATCTGGTGGAGCGGATCTGACATTCGCGCCCCGGTGCGGGGAATCTCGGGATGCGAACGTCACATCCGAAGCTCCGCGCGCTTTGATGGCGGGTCCGCCATCAGAGCGGCTCGACGGGGAGCGTGAAGACGTAGCCGACGCCGCGCTCGGTTCGAATGATCGACGGCGCGCTCGGATCGGTTTCCAGCTTGCGGCGCAGCCGCAGCACCTGAACGTCGATGCTGCGGTCGAACACGTCCTCATGGACGCGCGTCGCCTGCAGCAGGTGCTCGCGGGACAGCGGCCGTTGCGGCGCGTTGAGAAAGGCGATCAGCAAAGCGTATTCGCCCTTGCTCAGCGCCACCGGTTCGCCCTGCAGATCCGTCAGGCGGCGGTTCCTGCGGTCGAGCTGCCAGCTGCCGAAGCGGCAACGTCCCTTTTCGATTTCGCGCTGGGCCGCAGCCTGGCCGGCCTCGCGGCGCCTCAGCACCGCGCGGATTCGCGCCAGCAGCTCGCGCAGGCCGAACGGCTTGGTGATGTAGTCATCCGCGCCCAGCTCCAGCCCGACCACCCGGTCGATCTCGTCGCGGCGATGGCCGGTGGCGATGATGACGGGCACGTCCGAGGTGGCGCGAATCTCGCGCAGCAGATCGAGCCCATCCTCCTGCCCAAGCCGCAGGTCGAGCACGACCAGGTCAGGATGGGTGCGCGTCAGCAGGCCCGCCACCTCCTCCCGCCGCGCCGCCGAAACGGCCCTGATATCGTGATCCTCGAGATAACTGGTCACGAGGTGGCGCATGGTGCTGTCATCCTCGACAACCAGGCAAAGCGGAACCCGCCGATCCTGGTGCGCGGACGGTGTCAGTTGGGCAACGATCGCACCCCCCTGGCCATCGCCCTGGCTGTCGGGACTCGGGCCGTTCACCGGACCTTCGGTCCTATCACTCATAAAGTATCTCCGTCGCCCCCGGTACTGGTATACGGGAGGATATCTGTGCGCTGCAGCACAATTTTCGGAGAGCGTAGGGGTCTTGTTACCGCTGTAACGAAAAAGTTGAATCCAGAAACGGTTTTGCACACTCCCGCCCGGGTTGAGCGAACGGCTGGTTGCGGGACGTCGCGAGCCTGCAACTTTCGGATGTGCAGGCGCTATCGTGAACGTTGCCGCCCGAATGAGCAAAGCATGAGTCCGGCGACAGGGTTCAATTGGCCGGATCGACGTTTTCGCAAGGCTTTGGCAAGCAACAACCTATTGTTTCCAGCATGTTTGCTGCTCAAAGCGGAGCCGCGATGCGAGTTGATCGCCTCACTCTGTGGTCGCGACGTGCTTGCCGATCCAGTCGATCAGGATGTCGGCGATGTCGAGGCTGTTGTCGTCCTGCATCAGCATGTGGGTGTTGCCCTTGATGCCGATGTCCGGAAGCACCAGCAGCTCGGCCTTGGCGCCGGCCGCGTTGGCAGCGGCAACGAAGGCGCGGCAATTCTTCAGGCGCGGTGCCCAGCGCGGAAACTCGTCGACGTAATCGCCCCACAACACCAGGATCGGCAGGCCCGCATAGGGCGTCATATCCGCCGTCGGTTCGGGGCAGGCGCCCGGCTCGATCGCGACGATGCCGGCGATGCCTTTGCGGTTCAGGCCTGCGGTCTGGAACGGATAGATGCCGGACTGCGAATGGCTCATCAGCACGGTGCCGCCGATCTTTTGCGCCAGCTCCGACAACGCCGGAACGGTCGGATTGGGCGTCGGCAGGCTGTTGAGGCTGTCGGGCACCATCTGCTTCCAGAACTCCGCCTGCGCCGCGAGCGGAAAACGCATCCCGGGCATCGTCTGCGGATAGTCCTTGCCGAAGCGGAAGATCGCCCAGGCGCCCTCGTGGCCTGCGGAAAACACCGTCGGCAACTTGTCGACAGGCGCTTTCCCGGTGCGCACCGCGTTGATCGCCGACGGATCGGCCGCCGACCGCCCGCGCCACACCTGGTCGATGACATAGGTCGGGTGTCCGTGTCGGACGAAATATTCGTCCCATCCCATGCGGCCGTCAGGGGTGGTTTCCCAGGTCTTGCCGGTCAGGCAGCAGCCATGAATCAAGGTGATGGGAACGCCGAGCTTCCCGGCCGGCACCTGATAGCGCACATACATCTGGTCGACCGTGATCGTGCCCGATGGCGCGTAGGCCGGCAGCGTCGACAGCGTGTCGGACTTCACCTCGCGCCCGCCGACAAAGAAGCTGCCCTGCCGCGCGATGCTCAGCGGCCCTGGCTCGGGCCGCGCGGTTTGTGCTGATGCGGATAGTGTCGATGCGGTGAGTGCGATGGTGCAGAGGCTGGCGGCGAGCAGCACGGTGCGCATGGTCAGTTCTTTCTTATCGTTGGAGCGCTTTGTCATCTCGGTCGACGGGGAGCCGGCCTGCTTGTCGATATGTGTTTTACATCGCCTGCGGCGTGTCGTCGATTCTGCTATCGCCCGGCGGCTTGCGCGCCGAGACAGCTGATTTTGCCGTCCCACAACCACCGTCATTCCGGGGCAAGGCCGCAGGCCTCGAGCCCGGAATCTCGACATTGGTTTGCGCCGAATGTCGCCCTTCGCAACGAGAGCCAAGGCGCGCCCAATTCCGGCCGTCGGCCGCGGGAGCTAGTCGCTTGGTACGAAGCGCAGCGTGCCTGCCAGGCGCGTGGGTCCGCCGGTGTCATTCGGATGATTGACGCCGTCTGCGACCGACACCTCCGGGAAGTCAAACGGGCTGATCCCGTCCAGGCAGGCGACGTTCACGCCGTACTGGTTTGGATTGGATCGGCGTTGATGGTGGGTGTAGATGCCGCAACGCGAGCAGAAGAAGTGCTGCGCCGATCCGGTGTGAAATCGATAACTCGTCAGGACGTCCTCGCCCTGAAGAATTTTGATGCCGCCCATCTCCGCCGAAACAACGACCGCGCCACGCATTCGGCAGTAGGAACAGTTGCAGCGGCGAATCGTATTGAAGCCGTCAGTGAGCGCCGCCTCGAAGCGAACCGCGCCGCAATGGCATTGGCCACCCCTTATGTTCGATCCATTCGCCATCGTGGTCTCCGCTTGCTGCGGGAATCATGTCTACGTCGGGCAGGAGCGCAAAAGCAAGAAAGCGAGGGTAGGGCCGTAGGGCGGACGAGCGTCAGCGTAATCCGCCATTTTCAAGTTCGACGCCGGTAGACCGGCTCGTACGAACATTTTGAACGAATCTACCTGCGAGCGTCTGAAACGTCGTACTACCCATTCATTCCGCCAATAAGCACGGCACAATTGAAGGGCGGATCACGCTGCGCTGATCCGCCGTACGCGCTGCCGTCCCGATCGGCGGAGTTGGAAGGCCCGCACAAGGGTGCGTTGCCGGCGCTCCCGCCTCAACTCAGCCGTAGGCTCAGGCCCTGCCAAGCACGCCTGCAGGCGGTGAGGGCGTTACTGAGAATTGCGCTTACAGCGGCGCTCATGATCACGATGACAAGGTAGGCTGCAGAGCAGAAGATGGTCAGCAATAGCGCGTCGTCGATTAAGGAACCCACGAAACAGCTCCGTGTTTTGAGTGCTCCCCCCGGCAGACTTAGAGCGCGGCAGGCGCGTCCAATCAATCCGTATTAGACCCTGGTTCCCACCTTTACACACCTTCAAGGGCCGTAGGGCGGATTAGCGCCAGCGTAATCCGCCATTTCAAGATCGTCGACTGCGAACTGGACGCCTCTACGAGCTTGATCTAAGCCAATTGATCCGCGAGCGTCTGAAACAATGCGCCACCACCCAGTCGTTCTGTAATAAGCACGGCACAATTGAAGTGGCGGATCACGCTTTGCTGATCCGCCACTTCAATAGCGCTACTGAAGTGTGGCGCGAGCCGTTGCACGTGACGTCTCAGACTTTGGCCAGCTCGTCGAGCTTGGCACGAAGATTGTCGATCGCGGGCTTTGCGATCGTGCCGGCCGGCGTCGCCAGCACCTTGTCGCACATCTGATTGATTGCCGGCGTCGCCGCGATGATCTGCTTGGCAAGCGCGCTTCGCGCGTCCGGCGAAAGCTTGGCCGCCCGCGCCGTGATGCCGTCCAGCTGTGAAATGGCATCGTTGACCTTCGGCAGGGCCGCCTGCGCGCTGGCGTCATCGGTGATGGTTGGCAGTGCAGCCTTCAGCGTACCCAGGGACGAATTGACCTGGCTCGCCAGGTTCACCCCGTCAACGGTGAAATCCGGGGACGCCACGCCCACTGTTCCGGCTGACGGCCGCGTGACAGCCGCACTCTCGGCGCCCCTCTGCTCGGTCGGCCCCTGAAGCGCATACCAGGTAATTCCGCCAAGGATGACCGCCGCGGCGAGTATGTATGGCCATTGCGTCCGGCTGGCGGCAAAGGCGGCCTGGCTCGCGCCAGTGCCTGCCCGTTCGGACACGCCGGCAATCCGGCTCCCTGCGGCGGCAGCCGTGGACATTCCACTGCGCGCTCCGGCTTCCGCCTTGTCGATCAGGCCCGAGGCGCTGAGTTGATCGCTGAGTCCCGACGGGATCGCCGCCATGATCTGATCCTTCTGCGAGCGCAGAAGCGATGCCAATCCGGTTGCATCGAGCCCAGCGTTACGCTGCTGCTGACCGAGCGCACCCAGGACCAGCGGGCCGATGAAGGCGAGTAACGACTTGCCGCCGCCTTCGCCCGTTCCCGCGAATTTGCCGATCGCCTGGGCCATGGTGTCCACAGTTCGGCCTCCGAGCAGTCCGGACAACATGCTCGAGCCCATTTGAGCCAGGCCCTGAGCACCGGAGGTGCGCAGCAGGTCCATGGGATTGGTGCCTTGCTGTTCTGACAGCAGTTTTGATAGTTGGTTGGCGCCAGCCGAGGTTCCAACCAGATCGGATAGGCCGGCCAGTATTGTCGGGATCGTGGCTATCGCGACCTTCTGCGCTGTGTTCCGGTCAATGCCAACAAAGGATGCAATTTGCGCAATCACGTCAGGGGTCAAAAGCTGCTGTGCAACTGAACTGAGATTGACGGCCATGGCGGTCTCTCCACTACGTTGCTGGTTTGTTGGTTCGCCCCCACTCCGCAAGTTTGATCAGACGGACGTCATGATTCAAAACGTCGGCCTCTAGCTTAAATTGAATGCAACGATCCTCCAACTGGCTTGATCCAGATCAAAGCGCTCCGGTGCGGAACCTTTGCGAGGGTCCGCCACGTCCGGTCGGATCCGCGATGGCCGACATGGTCTGTATTTCAAGGCTTAGGGCCGCAGGCGGATTAGCGTCAGCGCAATCGCCCTTTTCAAGATCTACGACGGTGGACTGTCCCCTGGGTATGAATTGGCCAATTGACCTGTGGGGGTCGGAGGCGAGCCAGAAATCCATTCTTTCCGCCCAATAAACACGTCACCTGAAACCGCCTATGCGTGCTTCACTGTAATCCGCTCGACCGGCTACCATCCTAAGCAATGTCGAGGCGAAGCAGAAATTCAGCTCAAGCGAGCGGATCGACGGCTTGCACCCCTCAAAGACCTAGAGATACAAGAGACCAGGGGGGAGCTCTAACTCTCCTAATTTAGCTCTAGGAGTGTCGCCTGCATGAAAGACGCATGGACTCCAGTGATCGGGGCTTTGGCCGTCGCTGTGCTCGCCCTCGCCGCTGCCTTGGTTGTTCGCTTGTCAGCGAAAAGCAAAGAGCCCAACACCGAACGGATGCCAATGTCCTCGAGCTGGAGCATGATCGCCGCAATCTTGGTCGGGGCCGCAGTCGCAATTGCAGCCGACCGGTTCGGACATCTCGACTGGTATTTTGCAATTCCGCTAGGTGCGCTGTCGTTTGGCGCGGCACGTCTTCCAGCCTACCGCCGCACCATGAGGAACCCATCCGCACGGAACCGACATCCAACTCAGTGACGGTGCATGAATTGCGATTTTGGCGCCCCGCGGAAAGCACATTCTTGGACACTCTCACCGTAATCGCGCGTTCGCTCCTACAGCAGGGCGTAGGGTGATTAGCCTCAGCGTGCTCCGCCATTTTTCAAGATCGACGAAGTGAACCCGCCGCTCACGAGCATGATTTAAACTAGCTAAACTGCGAGCGTCTGAAAGCGACGCGCCGCCCCTCCGTTTCGCCAATAGCCACGCTCAATTGAAGTGGCGGATCACGCTTAGCTGATCCACCCTGCGGGCTACTGGGCGGCGGCATTAACACTGATCCAAAGCCCTTTGCATGGACCGCAGACCAAGACAAAATCGTCGCCGCCGTTAAACGATGGCATCAACTGTTAGCTTCGGTCCACTGACGGTGCGCCGACCAATTCCGATTTACTCGGTAGGCCAATTAACGCACTCGTGAACGTCGCCGCAAGACGATCGCTGTCCTTGCGAGTGAACGCAAGGGACGGCAGGCAAGACCAAACCTACAGCGGGAAGAACCGCCACAGCGCCTGCCTCAGGCCGGATGTCAGGACCTTCGGGGCAGCATTCCTGTTCCGGAGACGCAATATGCTGCAGTTGAAAGACATGGTCGGACGGTTCGCGACGACCGGACGCAGCTGCCAGAACTGGAAAAACGATCAGGAACTCGTCATTTCGCTGCTCAACAAGATCGCCATTTCTGACGGCGGCGCCGAGAATACGCTTAAACCGCAAATGGTCGTGACCGGTCATGCCAGCGACGGCCTTTACAGCTCGATTCTATACTTCCAAAAGAAGAACTTTCCCGGCGCGCCTGACGGCTATATTCGGCCTGCCGGCCCGACATTCAGCCGGCTCGTTGAATTGTCGATGAAGGCGGCCGCCAAGCCCGCACGGCCAAAAGGCCAATGGGATGGAATCGCGACTCCTTCCGTCGAGGCTGCACTTCGCAAAGGCCTCATCGACGATTCAAAGCTGGATTACGGTGAGATCGTCGACATCATCCGAGCTACTGTCGCAGACGGCACCGTCACCGCATTCGAGCTGGACGACTTGACCACCATTGCGAACACCTCCAGGACGCTCTCCCCCACGTCGAAAAAGCTCCTGACGCTCTTCATCGGAGAAGAATACAAGGAGAGGCGCGGGATCGGACCCTACGACCTCAATTCCGATCAGAAGAAGCTAGCTGCGGAAATGGTCTGCGACTTCCTGAAGAATACGAGGACGACGTTCTTTCCGAAGCTCGACCCCCACCGCGTCGGCATAGGTATTCTCAGGCGTATTGCGAAGCCGAGCCTCATCAATCAGGATCAGGGAAGTATGTGCGGGCCATCCGCCCTGATGTTCAGCTACGCATCCGATAAGCCGGGGTCTTACGCGCGGTTCGCGATCGACCTCTATCAGAAAGGGCAGGCTAACCTCGGCCGCCTGCTGATCAAGCCGGGAAAGGATGTGAGGAACTTCACGCCGCCTTGGTCGCTGGACCACGTCGATTGGCTGACATGCGCCTCCATACGCGATTCGGAGAACTGGTTCCTCGATTTCGACGACACCGGCAAGATCAGCGATCTTGCTGGGGTCACGCTGCCGAGCGAAATGGAGCAATGGTTTCGCAAGGCAGGATACCGGGACGTGCGCGAGAATACCAACATTTCACGATTCAACAAAGGCATCGACGATGTAAACGAAGCAAACAAGCTGCTCGACAACGGATATCGCGTATGTCTTTTCATAAGCGCCAATATGATCGACTACGACGACCAGTCCGATAAAGGCTCCGCCTTTACAATGCACTGGGTCGTGCTGCGCGAGAAGATACAAGTGATGAACGGATATGTGAAGGCGAAGGTCTTCTCATATGGCGATGGAGACTACGTGATACCGCATCCGCAGGAAAAAACTGGTGCCGTAAAGCCCCTCGCCGTTCGAGACTTTCTTATGAATTTTTATGGATACGTTGCTGCCAAGGCGTAACCGGCAGCCAGAGGCAGTTCCTCCGGCATTACGGTGACAGTGCAGTTTTCTTCATGTGTCCAACGAGCGCCAAGGCGCCACGCCCAACGCAACAACGCAAGTAAAATTCTGAATATCAGAAATTACCTTGACTTCACCCCCAAATCAGTGGTTTCATCCATGCCATCCCGCCTCGATGCGAAGGGGCGTACGCGCGATCGTCACGATACGTGGGGCGGGGATGCGGTGGCCGTGGCTTGTCAGGCGCTTTTGCGCGACGACTGATGAGGTGCGGACGGTGAAGTCGTGTGGTCCTGGCGTCAATGCCGTTTTTTCCAGGGAATCCGCATATCCACCGGGCCAAGGCACCACAAAAGGCACCGTTTCACGGATTGAAGCATTCTCCGGTGTCAAGCCGTGCCCAATGTCCGGGTCGCCCTCAAGTGCGGGCGCTCCATCCCGAGAAGCCGTCGGCCGGTCCGCGCAAAAAGGCCGCGAAGAAGTATCGCGTTGTCAGCTAAAGGACACGCTGCGCAACGTCCGCTGTGCCCTTGACAGCGGACCGAAATGGCACCGGGTAGCAGGTCTCTGTTGGGCCAAGAGCAGTCGAAACCAGCGAGACCAGTTGCAGCTATTTGAGATTGGCGGCCAGGAAGGCTTTGACCTTAAGGATTGCATCCGCCCGTGCCTCTGGATTGCTCCCAACCGTCGGGGAATGCCCATCGGGAGGCAGCTTGACATTAGTGCGCACGGTCAAAGGAAGGTTGGGATGGTCGAAGGCGTGGTAGACGCCTGGATACCAATGCGCCTCGATTGGCGGCCCGCCGCTTGCGACCACCGCAGCGAGCAGCTCTTTGCAAGGCGCAACGGGCGCGAAGTTGTCAGCCTCGCCCATGAAGAAGAGGAGCCGCTGGCGAGGCTTCCACTTAGGTTCCCATGCAAGGAACTGCTGGCACGGTGGATAGAAGGCGATCGCGGCGCGGAAGTCTTGCTCGGCTGACAGTTCTTTTGGTCGCGCACCTTCCGCGATTGTATAGAACATTGCTGCGGCACCGAATGATTGGCCGAGGATCGCAATGCTGTTTGGCTTCACATCTGGACGTGTTCGCAAGTACGCCAAGGCACCGTAGTTGTCGCGCGGCATTTCGCGGTCGGCCTGCACTGGGCGCGCACTGACGGGCTGCACCGCACAGAGATCACCATGACCGCGAGAACCGAAAGAGTCCGGCAAGAGAACTAGGTAACCGTCCTTCGAGAGCCTTTCTCCCCACGCGCCGTACTGTGGGATCACGTTGCCGTCCTGGTCGAGAACGCCATTGCAGCCGTGCATTGCGATGACCGCCGGAAACGGTCCCGCCCCCTCAGGCTTGTACAAATAGCCTGTGACGGTGGTGGGCGTCCCTCCTTTCAGGTCAGCATCCGTCGATGGGAAAGAGACCTTGTGCTGCGCTTGGGCAGGCAGCCCCCCAGCAAGGGCAAGGGACAGAACAGCAGCCGCGAACCAGAGCCACATCATTGGTGCCTCCCGCGTTCTCCCAGCCCGAGCTAATCATGTTCCTATGCGCGCGGCAATGGCATCTGACAGGGCCACCAACTAGTTCCCTAAGGTCTGAAATGGGTCACAAGCGATCCTTAAGCCCTTCGGCCGCTCACTTCCGGTCGTCCCCCGAGAGCGGACATCCTCGACACAGATTGCGAGGTCCGGAACGGGCCAAAACGCGACATCTCGATGAGGTCGAAGAGGTCGCCAACCAAGGCAGCCTTAATTGTTCGATCGGCCACGGATGATCCGATAGACCTGTTCCTGCTCCAGAAGGTCCAACTGAGCTGCCATCGCTCTCCAATGGTCGGCGGCTTCGCGGAAGAAGAATGCAATTTGCTCATCGCGAGCTTTGGCGGCCATACGGTCGCATTGCTCAGCTTTTGAGCGCATCTC
This sequence comes from Bradyrhizobium sp. STM 3843, assembly GCF_000239815.1. Taxonomy (GTDB): domain Bacteria; phylum Pseudomonadota; class Alphaproteobacteria; order Rhizobiales; family Xanthobacteraceae; genus Bradyrhizobium. The sequence goes on from NZ_CAFK01000326.1 coordinate 18,832, forward strand.
GTCGGGCGGAAGCATCGACGTCCCCTTGGCAGACCCGGCACCCTCGTTAGCAGATTACGGCACTACAAGAACTAAAGTAGGACAGGGTCAAACGGCCGATATAAGGACGGCTCGGGACAAGGGATTAACCTATGATGGTTTCAAATCTGATCTTTTCGCGGCTCAAGCCTGCTTTGGGTCAGTCGCGTCGATCCGGCTCCTCGCCGGCCATTTCCGGTTCAGCGCCCGAAAGCGGACGTCACGTTACGGTCAGGGAGCCGGTGGTCATAGCTCGAAGCTCCACCTCTGGACCCTGACAATGCCGGCGTGCTCCACCTTGTGCACGACCGCCATTGTGCTTTCTGCCGTCAGCGGCACCAGCGTGCCGTCGGCTGCCCGGCCGAACCGCTCGGTGATCGCATGCGGCAAGATCCATTGCTGCTCGCCATCATGCCGCAGCTCATAATCGAGATCGCGCAGCCGCTGCGGAAAGGCGGAGGACGGCAGGCACACGAAGCTGATTTCGGGATCACCAGCGACCGAGGTCAAAAGCGCATCGCCGCTCTTGATCGCAAGCTCGTTCAGCCCCGCGAAGCGCTCCTTGCGCGACAGGAGCGCCTTGCGCTTCGCGTCGGGCCGGTCATTCGCCCGCCCATAGTCTCGCGGGATGTAGCTCGGCCGCCCTTGGCTGCGATCCGTGCGCTGCCCCATGGCTATCGCCTGATCTCGCGCAGCGCCGCCTCGACGTCATCGACGTGCTTGCGCTGCAGCTCGCGCAGCTCGGCCTGATAGCGGTCCATGGACTGCGGCGCGGCGCGCAGCATCGTCCGCAGCTTCAAGATGATCAGATCATTGGTGCTGTCGACCGCCTTGATCGCGCCCGGCTCGTCGCCCTGATATCGCGCCTGGTACGGCATCAGTGAACCTTGATCGGCAGGTGCTGCTGCAAGACGGGCAGGGCCGCGCCGCCGAAGCGGTCGATGGCCTGCGCGACGATGTCCTCGATCGAGAACGGCCGGCCGCTCGTGTCATACGGATTTGCTACGCCCAGATAGCGCAAGCGCGAGAGCGCGAAGGAGAGCACCTGGTCGCGATCGATCATCGCTGCCGGCCCTGCGTGGTGTCGTATTCGCCCGAGGCCTTCATCGCCTCATACTTCGCCTTGGACTGGGCGTAGAGATACTCTTTCTGCGCGTCGGTCATCTTCGGAAGGTCGGGGCGGTCGACGAAGCTGTTGCGCGCGATTCGACGCTCTTCCTCGGTCAGATGCATCATGCCGCTGGTGCGCTTGCCGCCGTAGCTCGGCACGGCGCGCTCGACCGGCGCAGTCAACGGCATGTTGCGCCGAGGCTCCGCCATCGAGGGCGGCAGCTCCGGACGGGGCGCGGCCGGCGCTGGCGTCGCCGGCAGCGCGGCCTTAGCCACAGCCTCGGCCTCGGCCTGGTGCACCCGCGATCCCAGCTCGAACGCTAGGGCGCGCTGCACGAAGCTGTCGAGGTCGTGGCTGTCCTCGGCCATGCCCATGCGCAGGGCCTGGCGCCAGTAGCCATTGACCGCCTCGGCGTTGACCGGGTCGGCCAGCTCCGGATGCTCGGCGATGAAGGCGCGGCGTCGCTCCGACATCGTCGGCTGCTGCACCACCTGGCGCGGCGCCTGCTGATGGAGCGCGGCCAGGCGCTCGGCGTTGCGGGTCGCCTCAAGCGCGCGAAACACCGCCTCTGAGGTGTCGGGCGAGGCCGGCGGAATCTCCTGCGCTGGTCCATCCGCAGTCGCTGGAGAAACCGTTTCCGCGATCGGCGGCGCATCGGCAAGCACCGCGCCACCGTCGCGATATTTCCGGGGCTTCCGTCGCGTCACCATCGCGTCACCTCGTCGAGCGGCGGACCTGTTTCATGTAGTTCGAGCCGTCGTGGTTGAGGTCGGCCTTGGCCCGCGCATACGGATCAGCGCCGAAGCCTGGCGGCGGCGCCGAGGTCGAGCGCAGCTGCGGCTGACCGCCATTGTCCCGCAAGCTCATCGTGCCGCCGGCCCTGGGCGCATCGCGGCTGCGCTCGCTGGCGATGGCGGACCATTCGTCCAGATTGGACTTATCGCGCGAGAAGCCGCTGGGCTTCGGCGCCTTACGCACATCCTTGAGATAGCTCGCCATGATGGTCATCCCCTCCGTGAGCGTGCGGCCTCGGCGGCAGCCTTGCCGAAGCCGACCCGCTTGCCGTTATACGTCGTCAGATCCGCGCGCGTCGGGTTGCCAAGGTCATCGATCGGGACATTGCGGTCGTTCTGCATCCGAGGCCGCGCCGATGCGGCGAAGTACTCATGATCCTTGCGCTCGACCAGCTCGGCCAGCGCATCGAGCACGTTGTTGCCGTTGAAGTCGGCCGGCCAGGTGCGGCCGGACGGCAGGTGATGCAAGGCCATGTCCCAGTGCGGCATGTTGCTGGTGCGGCTGGTCGGCCGGTTCGCGACCGCGACCCGCTTGCCGCCGTCATCGTCGAACAAGATCACTTCAACCCGCCGAGGTGGACGAAATGTCGGCATGATCAGCTCCTGAACACCTTGCCTTGTGAATCGTCATACTCTCCGCTGGCCCTCATCCGTGCGAGCTTTTGCTTGTTGAGATAATAGGCCTCGTGCTTCTGCTCCTTGGTCAAGCGGACGTCGTCGCGATCGGGAATCGCGGCCTCGGCGATCTCCTGCTCGCTTCGCGTCAGCCCGAACTTGTTGCTGGCTGCGGCGTACTGCTGCTGCTGCTCCTGCCTCGCCAGGTTGGCGGCGTAGCGCTGGACCTGCGCCGCGTCCCTGTCGATCCGCAACAGCGCGTCGCTGGCGGTATTGACCAGCGCGGCATCCTCGTTGAGGCGGCCGCTTTCGAGCATCGCGAGGCTTTCGGCGCGCTCTTGCTCCAACCTTTCCCGCTGATAATTGACGATGTCAGAGTATGACCAGCTCACGGCCTTGCCTCCTGCGGTTGCTGCTGCTGATGACCATTCGCCATCGCGGCGGCGCGATGCGCGTCAATCTGCGCCAGGCTGTGCTCGATCAGCCGGAGGGTCATGACCGAGACCGGCCGGTCGTCCTCGCGCGCCAGCTGCTCGATCTTGGCGGCGGTCGCCTCGGACATCCAGACATCGATGCGGCAATTCTTTCGCATGGCGTACGCTCTCCGCTGCTCTGGGCAGCGCGTTAACGCGGGCGGCGGTCGTGGTCCGTCGCAAGGCCGGCCTGAACGCGCCACAGCTCCTGCTGCAGCTCGGCAAGCCGGCGGTCGCATCGGGTCATCTGCTCGACGCCGCCACCCTTGCCGTACGCCTGGCGGGCCCGCTCGCAATCGCGCTGCGCCTGCTTGATCTGACCGATGACGTCACCTTCGCGGCTCGTCGGCATTGAGGCCTCCAATAGTTGGGCACCTGGTCAAAGATATGATAGATCAGCGCAGCGCTGTGATCAAATGCGTTGCGCAGCGCGAACTAACAGCAGCTGTCAAAGGGCTTAAAATAAGACGTTTGATGGAGCCGGCGCGATGGCAGACCACGAGATCACCCTCTCATCGAGCGGCGTTTCGGCAGCGCAGGCTCTCGACTACCTCGGCAGCAAATTCACCTCGTTCCTGCTGACCGCGACGGCCTCGGCGGCGTTCAGCGTCACCATCGAGGGCACGCTGGACGATCTGACGCAGGAGACAACGCAGAACTGGGGCGCGCTGTCATCGGCGATCACGGCCGCCTCATCGGTCCTCGTGTTCACGGGCCCGCTTGCCGGCGCTCGCATGAACGCCGCCTCAGTGTCCTCGGGCACGCTGACACTTCACATTTCGCAAGGCGTGGGATGGTAGCCATGCCCGACCAGGATGTCATCGCTGCCGCCCGCGCCGCCTGGAAACGCATCCGCACCAGGCCGCTGTTCTCGGACTGGATGGCGATCGGCAAGGCGTTGGTGGTCGGCAAGGCGCAGTGCCTGCACCAGGCCAGGGTCAACAAGCCCTATGGACCGGTCTACATGCGCGCCATGAGGACCTGGCTGGATTCCGCAGGCCTCGGCGATGTCGAGACGCAGGAACGGCGCGGCGCGATCTTCCTCGCCGAACACGAGAGCGAGGTGACGGCCTGGCGTGACAGCCTGTCGCCGGCCGAGCAGCGCAACGCAAATCACCCGTCAACCATCGTTCGGCACTACCAGCGCGGCACCAGGCCGAGGGCGCGCGGACCGAGGCCGGCGGCCGCGCCTGACGACCATCACCGGCTCGGCGAGATCGACGACGAGGGCCATTTCGTCTGGCCCGACGAGGCCAAGCGGCGCGTCGTGCTCGCGCTGAGGAACACGCAGGGGCAACCGCTGGCCGTGCAGGCTGACGCTGCATTGAGGGCCGCGATCCGCAGCCTGGCGGACTATCGATCGCTGCGGCCGGTCACCTCACGGCCGGCGACACCGGCCGTGATCGAGCTGCGGGCCTAGCCATGTCCTCGACCATCACCATCATCTTCCGATCCGGCGCGACGCAGGAGATTCCGCACGTCAATAGGCCGGATGCCGAGCGCACCATGGTCGAGATCATCAACGCGATGACGGCGGGCCTGGCGTTTTTTGTGATCGAGGACAACGACACCAGCGCGCTGATCGTCACGGGCGAGGTCGCTGGCGTGATGCTGGGCGCGCCGC
>NZ_CAFK01000325.1 GCF_000239815.1 Bradyrhizobium sp. STM 3843
AAGGCGGGCAAGCCGCTTCTGGTTCGCTACGATCTGGCCGGGGTCAAGCAGGCGCTTACCAAGAATGCGCTCAGCCAGCGCCCCGCCGACATGTGGCGCTATCGCGAGCTGCTCCCGGTGCGCAAATGCCGGGATATCGTCAGCCTCGGCGAGGTCATGACGCCGCTGATCAGTTTGCCGAAGCTCGCCAACAAGCTCGGTGGCGGCGAGATCATCGTGAAGGACGAAGGCCGGCTGCCGACCGGCTCGTTCAAGGCGCGCGGGCTGGTGATGGCAGTGTCGATGGGCAAGGCGCTCGGCATCAAGCACATGGCGATGCCGACCAACGGCAATGCGGGTGCTGCGCTCGCGGCCTATGCGACCAGTTGCGGCATCAAGACCACGATCTTCTGCCCGGCCGACACCCCGGAGGTGAATGTCAGCGAGATCGAGCTGCAGGGCGCCACCGTCTACCGCGTCAACGGCTTGATCGACGATTGCGGCAAGATCGTCGGCGAGGGCAAGGCCAAGGTCGGCTGGTTCGACACCTCGACTTTGAAAGAACCGTATCGGATCGAGGGCAAGAAGACGATGGGGCTGGAACTCGCCGAGCAGCTCGGCTGGGACGTGCCTGACGTGATCTTCTATCCGACCGGCGGCGGTACCGGCCTGATCGGCATGTGGAAGGCGTTCGACGAGCTGGAGAAAATTGGGTTCATCGGATCAAAGCGCCCGCGCATGGTCGCAGTGCAGGCCGCGGGCTGCGCGCCGATGGTGCGCGCCTATGAAGCGGGCGTCGAGCACGCGCCGCGCTGGGAGGACGCGCACACCATCGCGTCCGGCATCCGCGTGCCGCAGGCGATCGGAGATTTTCTGATCCTGCGTGCAGTCCGCGAGAGCAAAGGTTTCGCGATCGCGGTTGATGATGAGAAAATTTCTTCTGCGCTGAGCGAAGTCGCGCGCGAGGAGGGGCTGCTTCTGTGCCCCGAAGGTGCTGCAACCTATGCCGCGTACAAGCAGAGCCTTGCCGACGGACGCGTGACGAAAAATGATCGCGTGATGCTGTTCAATTGCGCGACAGGCCTTAAATATCCGCTGCCGCCGGTCAGCCGAACGCTCGATCGTCACCAGCCGATCGACTACACGCAGTTCTGACAACGGTCTGTCCCGCGGCCTGGGGCATGATCCGGAAGCGATCATGTGGCGATGTGGAGGGCGCGATGCGGCGGGTTGTGTTGGCGTTTCTGTGCGTGCTGCTGTTCGGTGCGAGCCTCGCCCGCGCCGACGACTACCCCTCGCACCCGATCACGGTCATCGTGCCGTTCGCGGCCGGCGGTCCGTCGGACGCGATGATGCGGATTCTGGGCGAGCACATGAAGCAGACGCTCGGGCAGGCCATCCTGATCGAGAACGTGACCGGCGCTGGCGGCTCGATCGGCGTCGGGCGGGCAGTGCGCTCACCCCCGGACGGTTACACGGTCAGCTTCGGCCATCTCGGCACCCATGTCGCCAACGGCGCGGTCTACAAGCTCGGCTATGACCTGGTCGCCGATCTCGAACCGGTGGTGTTGCTGCCGAGTAATCCGATGGTCATCGTCAGCAAGACCGGAGTGCCGGCGAAGTCGCTGAGCGAATTCCTGGCCTGGCTCAAATCGCGTCCGGAGCCGGCGTCGGCTGGCACCGCCGGCAACGGCTCCGGCAGCCATATCGCCGGGCTCTATTTCGAACAGGCCACCGGCATTAAGCTGCAATTTGTGCCCTATCGGGGCACGGGGCCGGCCATGAATGATCTCGTCGCCGGCCAGATCGACCTGATCGTCGACCAGACCTCGAACTCGATCAACCAGGTCCGCGCCGGCACCATCCGCGCCTATGCCGTCACCGACGACAAGCGGGTCGAGAGCGCGCCGGAGATTCCGACCACCGACGAAGCGGGGTTGCCGGGCTTCCACATGACCCTGTGGTCGGGCCTGTGGGTGCCGAAGCGGACTCCGCATGAGGTCGTCACCAAGCTCAACGCGGCCGCCGTCGCTGCGCTGAACGATCCGCAGGTGCAGACCCAGCTCAAGAACCTGGGGCTGCAGATGCCGCCCCAGGATCAGCTCACGCCGGAGGCGCTGGGCGCGCAACAGCGCGCCGAAATCGCCAAATGGTGGCCGATGATCAAGGCCGCCGCGGTGTCTGCCGAATAGTCAGGAGTCCGCGCCGCCTCAGTCCCGCGCGCGATAGGCTTCCGGGATCACGAACACCTCGTCGGCGCGGCCGTAGCCGCCGTCCGGCACCTCCTCGATCAGCACCATCGCGTGGGGCCGCGCGGCCTCGGTGAAGTAGTCGACGAACATGGCGGTCACGCGGTGCACGATCTCTTCCTTCTGGGCCTTGGAGAGCGCGGCCTGTGGGACCTTGATGTTGGCAAATGGCATGTCCTGCTCCGTGTGAGTTGTTTCAGCACGAAATCGATAGCTCGTCCGATCAGGCCAGATAATCCAGCTCGACTTGACATGACTTGTCGGAATGGGCGAACAATCTCCTCATGGACCGGTTCGATGCGATGCGCCTGTTCGTCCGCCTGGTGGAGCGCAGGAGCTTTACGGCGGCGGCCGCCGATCTGGGCGTGCCCCGATCGACGGCGAGCGAGGCGTTGCAGCAGCTCGAGGCTCGTCTCGGTGCGCGGCTGCTCGAGCGCACCACGCGGCATGTCACGCCGACCCTGGATGGCGAGGAGTACTACCGCCGCTGCGTGGCCATCCTGGCCGAACTGGAGGAGGCGGAAGTGGCGCTGCGCGACGCCCAGCCGCGCGGGCTGTTGCGGATCGATGCGCATTCGCAGCTCACGCGCACCTTCCTGCTGCCGCATCTCCCGGACTTCCTGGCCCGTTACCCCCTGCTCGACTTAAGGATCGGCCAGGGCGATCGCCTGGTCGATCTGCTGCGCGAAGGCATCGATTGCGTCATCCGTGCCGGCGAGCCCGATGACAGCGGCATGATCCTGCGACGGCTTGGGATGATCGAGGAGATCACCGTCGCAAGCCCGGCCTATCTGGCCAGGCACGGCGTCCCGGCGACGCCGGACGAGCTCGATGGCCACCTGATGGTCGGCTTTGTCTCGTCCCGGACAGGCGATGTGCTGCCGCTCGAGTTCTGTGCCGAGGGGACGGTCCGGCGGGTGACGCTGCCCAGCCGGGTGACCGTCAACAATTCCGACACGATGGCCGACCTCGCACGGCTGGGTCTCGGCCTGGTGCAGGCGCCGCGCTATCGCTTTGCGCAGGATCTCGCGTCGGGCGCATTGGTCGAGATTCTCGCGGACTACCCGCCGTCGCCCACGCCGCTCTCAGCCCTCTATCCGCAGAATCGGCAGATGACCTTGCGCCTGCGTGTGTTTCTGGACTGGGTATCCGCAATCGTGGCTCAGACGCCACTTGGCCGCCGGTCTTGAGGCTGTGCACGGTCAGGTTCCACGGCTGCGTACGGTATTACGTTGCCTGGAAGGGTTGCATGCCAGCCACGAATGTTGCGAGGTCGCAACAGATTGCCAACATCGAGTAACAATCTCGGGCGGTTCACGACTGCGCCGCTTTTTGGCCACACCCCTTCGTGAAATATTGCTTCCAGTCAGTGAAGCCGGCGCGTGAGGGAGTAGGGAAATCCATTTCGAAGAAACGGGTTTTCTTGTCTCGCATTGGTGTCGGCGGAAACCCAGATTTTCGCGATGGACGCCAAAACCGACATCAAGCGCAGGCTGCCTAGCCGTCACGTGACGGAAGGGCCCGAGCGCGCGCCCCATCGCTCCTACCTCTACGCGATGGGCCTGACGACGGCGCAGATCCATCAGCCCTTCGTCGGCGTCGCCTCCTGCTGGAATGAGGCCGCCCCCTGCAACATCGCCCTGATGCGGCAGGCGCAGGCGGTGAAGAAGGGCGTCGCCCACGCCGGCGGCACGCCGCGCGAATTCTGCACCATCACTGTCACCGACGGTATCGCGATGGGCCATGACGGCATGCGCTCCTCGCTGCCCTCGCGCGAGTGCATCGCCGATTCCGTCGAGCTGACCATCCGCGGCCATGCCTATGACGCGCTGGTCGGCCTGGCTGGCTGCGACAAGTCGCTGCCGGGCATGATGATGGCGATGGTCCGGCTGAACGTACCCTCGATCTTCATCTATGGCGGCTCGATCCTGCCCGGCAATTTCCGCGGCCAGCAGGTCACGGTCCAGGACATGTTCGAGGCGGTCGGCAAGCACTCGGTGGGTGCGATGTCGGACGCCGATCTGGATGAGCTCGAGCGGGTCGCCTGTCCGTCGGCCGGCGCCTGCGGCGCCCAGTTTACGGCCAACACGATGGCGACCGTCTCCGAGGCGATCGGCCTCGCGCTGCCTTACTCCGCCGGTGCTCCCGCGCCCTATGAGATCCGCGATTCCTTCTGCATGACGGCCGGCGAGAAAGTAGTTGAGCTGATCGCCGCCAACATCAGGCCGCGCGATATCGTCACGCGCAAATCCCTGGAGAACGCGGCGGCCGTGGTGGCGGCCTCCGGCGGCTCAACTAATGCTGCGCTGCATCTGCCGGCGATCGCGCATGAAGTTGGTATCAAATTCGATCTATTTGATGTGGCCGAAGTCTTCAAAAAGACACCATATATCGCGGATTTGAAGCCGGGCGGCCGCTATGTCGCCAAAGACCTATTCGAAGTTGGTGGCATTCCGCTGTTGATGAAGACGTTGCTCGATCATGGCTATTTGCATGGGGACTGCCTCACAGTCACCGGCCGGACGATCGCCGAAAACCTCAAAGGCGTGAAATGGAATGCGCATCAGGATGTGGTGAGGCCGGCTGATCAGCCGATCACTGCGACCGGAGGTGTAGTCGGTCTGAAGGGCAATCTCGCGCCGGAGGGCGCGATCGTGAAAGTCGCGGGCATGTCTAACTTGAAATTCACTGGGCCGGCCCGCTGCTTCGACCGGGAAGAGGACGCCTTCGAGGCGGTCCAGAAGCGGACTTACAAGGAAGGCGAGGTCATCGTCATCCGCTATGAGGGGCCGCGCGGCGGTCCGGGCATGCGGGAGATGCTGCAGACCACCGCGGCACTGACCGGGCAGGGCATGGGCGGCAAGATCGCGCTGATCACCGACGGCCGCTTCTCGGGCGCCACGCGCGGCTTCTGCATCGGCCATGTCGGGCCGGAGGCGGCGGTGGGCGGACCGATCGCGCTGATCGAGGATGGCGACCTCATCGAGATCGACGCGGTCGCCGGTCGCCTTAACGTAAAATTGACCGACGCGGAACTTGCAGAACGCAAGACCAAGTGGGTGCCCCGCGCGACGAATCACACGTCGGGTGCGCTTTGGAAATATGCCCAGCAGGTTGGGCCGGCAGTTGCGGGGGCCGTGACTCACCCAGGTGGTGCGCAAGAGACATATTGCTATGCGGACATCTGACCGGATCATTTTCGCATTGATGCTGGGCGTCGCCCCGCTGGCGCTGGCGCAGCCGTCGTTTGCCTTCGACGGTGCGCCGGTCAATCAGGAGCCGACGATCCCGGTCGCGACCGCGCCGTCGGGCGCGGGTGCGGCGTCGTTGCGGAAGGCGGTGCCGCCGACCGGCACCACCGCGACCACCCCGCCGACCTCGCTCTCGGCGCTGCAATACGCCGCCGACGAGGGGCATCCTGTGGCGCAGTGGAAGCTCGGGCGCATGTACGCGGCCGGCGACGGTGTGGCGCAGGACGACGTGCGTGCATTCGACTATTTCAGCCGGATCGCCAACGCCCATGCCGAGGACTCACCGTCGGCGCCGCAGGCGCAGATCGTGGCGAACGCCTTCGTCGCGCTCGGCCGCTATTACCTGAGCGGCATCCCGAACTCGAAGGTCAAGCCGGATCCGGACCGGGCCCGGGAGATGTTCTCCTATGCTGCGTCCTATTTCGGCAATGCCGACGCGCAATATGATCTGGCGCGGCTGTATCTGAAGACGTCCGATGCCTCGCGCGACGATTTCCGCTACGGCGCGCGCTGGCTCGGTCTGGCGGCCCAGAAAGGCCAGCACCAGGCCCAGGCGCTGCTCGGCCAGATGCTGTTCAACGGCGACCGGCTGCCGCGCCAGCCCGCGCGCGGACTGATGTTCCTGACGCTTGCGCGGGAGAGCGCGGGCGCCGACGAGGCCTGGATCAAGGAGAGCTACAACCGCGCCTTTGCGCAGGCCTCCGACGACGACCGCGCCATGGCGCTGCAGATGCTCGAGCACTGGGTGCAGGGCAAGCGGGACTAAGCGGGGAATGCATCAGCATTCCCCTGATGGCAGGGGGAGCTGATGATCATCCGAGATGCGACACTCGACGACGCGGCCGAGGCCTGCGCGGTGCTGCGCGCCTCGATCATCCAGCTCTGTACCGCCGATCACCATGACGATCCGGATATTCTGAGCCGCTGGCTGGCCAACAAGACGCCGGAGAACGTCGCGGCCTGGGCCGACGCCAAGGGGCGCTCGCTGCTGGTTGCCGTCGAAGACGGCGCCATCGTCGCGGTCGGTGGTGTCAAGGACAGCGGCGAGATCACCGTGAACTATGTCGCCCCTCGCGCGCGCTTCCGCGGCGTGAGCGCGGCGCTCCTGGCCGCGCTGGAGCTCCGTGCGGCGGAGCGAGGTGCGCAGCAGGCAACGCTGCTGAGCACCTGGACTGCGCATCATTTCTATCTCGCGCGCGGTTATCAGGTCACGGGCCCGCCGCAGAGCAAGTTCGGCACGACCGCCTCGTACCCGATGGCCAAGGCGCTTGCTGGCGCGGGGCCTTAGCTCAACTGCCGCGCCACGATGCGCCCGATCTCGGCATGGACAGCGTTGCGCTTCTCATCGGACAACGCGTCGGTCTCAGTCAGATAGCTCGTCACGATCAGCGGTGCGCGGTTCTGTGGCCAGATCACCGCGACGTCGTTGGCGCTGCCGTGGGAGCCGGAGCCGGTCTTGTCGCCGATGCGCCAGCCGCTCGGCAGGCCTGCGCGCAGCCTGGCCGCGCCGGTCTTGCAGTCGATCATCCAACCGATCAGCATCTCGCGCGAGGTCGCCGACAGCGCGCTGCCCGTCACGAGTTTCGCCACCGTCTTCGCCATCGCAGCCGGCGTCGTGGTGTCCCTGGGATCGCCGGGCGTGGCCTCGTTGAGATCGGGCTCGATGCGGTCGACCCGTGTGACGCTGTCGCCGAGCGACTGCAGGTAACGCGTCAGGGCAGGCGGTCCGTCGAACGATGCCAGCAGCAGGTTCGCGGCGGTGTTGTCGCTCAGCGTGATCGCGGCCTCGCACAGCTCGGCAACCGTCATGCCTGAATCGAGATGTGTCTTCGTCACCGGCGCGTAGGACAAAAGATCAGCCTGGGTGATCGGGATGCGGCGTCCAAGCTGCTCCTGACCGGCATCGACCCTGGCGAGAACCGCGGCTACGGCGAGCACCTTGAAGGTGCTGCACATCGGAAAGCGCTCGTCGAGGCGGTGGCCCGTGAGCTCGCCGCTGGCGGTGTCGAGTAGCGCGACGCCGAGCCGTCCGCCGCTCTTCGCCTCGATCTCGGCGATCGTTACATCGATCTCGGCGCGGTCGCCCGCCTTGGCCGGCGCGGTTGCGATCAGTGACGACAAGGCAAGCGGAAACAGATCACGTCTGGTCAGCATGGCAAGGATATCCGGACAGAATGTTGAAGGTGGTCAGGCGGCTTCGAGATCGAAGTCCGCCCAGATCGGCACATGATCCGACGGCTTCTCCCAGGCGCGGACGTAGCTGTCGATGCCGACCTCGACCAGCCGGTCGCTGGCCTGCGGCGACAGCAGCAGGTGATCGATGCGCAAGCCTTGATTCTTCTGCCAGGCGCCGGCCTGATAGTCCCAGAACGTATATTGGCCGGGCGCATCGGTGACTGCGCGCAGCGCGTCGGTGAGGCCAAGGCCCAATAGCGCCTGGAAGCTCTCCCGGGTCTCCGGGCGGAACAGCGCGTCCGTCACCCAGGCGTCGGGATTGTGGACATCGATCGCCTGCGGGATCACGTTGAAGTCGCCGGCGAGCACCAAGGGCTCCTCGGTCTTCAGCCGTTCGCAGGCATAATCGCGCAGGCGCGACATCCATTTCAGCTTGTAGGGATATTTCTCGGTATTCGCCGGATTGCCGTTGGGCAGATAGAGGCAGGCGATCCGGACCACGCCGTGCTTGAGGCTGACCACGCCCTCGATGAAGCGCGCATGCGTGTCCTCGTCGTCGCCGGCCAGGCCGGACTTGGTCTCATCGAGCGGCAGCTTGGACAGCAGCGCCACGCCGTTGAAGGTCTTCTGGCCGTGGGTCACGACGTTATAGCCGAGCGCCTCGATCTCGAGCCGCGGGAACGCGTCGTCCGTGCATTTGATCTCCTGCAGGCAGACGATGTCGGGCGCACATTCCTTGAGCCAGATCATGAGGGGCTCGATCCGTTGCCGGACCGAATTGACGTTCCAGGTGGCGATGCGCATGGGAGTTCCGAAGGCGGGTGTGTGGCTATCTCACTTAGACCAAGCCAGGGCGGCATCGGTCAAGCCTGCTCGATCGGGATCCGGACCCGGTGCCCGCTTATCGAAAGATTCTTTCAGCTTTAGCCAGCGCGCGGCGTCATCGAGAGATCGTGCGGTGCAAACGCTGAAGCGACTCTCGCAGATCGAAAAGAGTGCCGGCCATGTCAACGCGCAGCTGGAGCTTTCCCACAAGGCGGACCGTCCGTTCACGCGAACTTCATCACGGGTTCACACCCCGTCACTAGTTAGCGCGGGCATGCCGGTGCGGCATGATTGACAGACTGGTTGTGAAGGATCTTCAATGAAGTTTTCTCTTAGTTTGATATGTACATCTGCGCTGGCTGTTTCGGCCTTGGTGATCAGTGGGGCGGGTTTTGCACCAGCTCAGGCCGCCAGCGAGCGACTGCAGTTGGAGTGGCATGTGCCGGGGCACGAGCAACCGGATCATTGCGCCACAAAGCAGTGGAAGCTCGTTGAAGAGAAGCAGTTCTTTCTGCACAATCCGCCGAACTCGTTCACCGGTCTGTACCGAACACAGGGCATGGCGACCGACGGCCGTCGCTGGTTCTTCTCCTGGCAATACGGCCTGGAGATCGCCGATCGCAAATTCAACTCGCTTCAACGCAACTCATCGTTCCAGTTGCCCGCCAATCTCACGCCCGGGATTCCGGCGAACCTGCTCGCCCAGGGGCTGAACCATATCGGCGACATCGACTACGCCGATGGCGTCATCTACGCGTCGCTCGACACCACCAGCGGCTATACTAACGGCCATGTCGCGCTCTTCAACGCGCACGATCTGAGCTACACCGGGATCGTCTATGAGCTGACGGGCGCGCCGAGCAATCCGAAAAAGGATATCGCGAGCTGGGTTGCTGTTGATGCCAGGCACCAGCGCGGTTACGGCAAGGAATGGCAGAGCGGAAACACCGTCAACGTCTACAGCTTGCGGGACTGGAAGTTCATCGGCACCATCACGATGGATATGGCTCTGGAAAGCATTCAGGGCGCGAAAGTCCATGGCGACTGGCTCTATATGTCCTCGGACAATAAGACGCAGTCGGTCTATCGCGCCAATCTGCACACCGGCCATGTCGAAGAGCTGTTTCGCCTCCCCACGCCCGTCGGCGATCGCGAGGTCGAGGGCATTGCCTTGCAGGAAGGACCGGACGGCGACTTGAATATCTATGTCGAGATGATCGTCGATCCCGACCGCTCCGGGCAGGATCTTGCGAACACCAATCTGCACGTGTCGCTGTTCCATTATCGGGAGGAAGGGCGTTCGTTCGAGGTTGGCGAGAACCGCTAGCCGGCGCGCGATTCGCGAAAAGCAGGCCTCGCCAAGCGCGAGGTGCAACCACCGGCGTTTTTCTGCGAAGAGCCGCCATCCCGGCTGATACGGCGTGCTACAAGGTTGGGCCTCTTCCGTCTCGCCACGGTCGGAAGAGGTCCTGTGCAGCATTGACGTCGTGCGAGTGCCGTTGCGCTATATTGCCCGCTGACATCCTGCTCGGAGCGAGGGGAGACAGAGGGCATGGCATTCGCGATCAAGGCCGCCGTCGAGGATCCGGACGCAGCAGCTTCGTCCTCACCGCGCAAAAGACGATGTATGGCGGCAAGCATGTGGCCGCGGGCGATACGATCTTCCTGTTTGCGAGCGAAAACGAAGGCGCGCAGGGGCTGTTTGCGCGCGGTGTGGTCACCTCGGCCAAAGCGGTCCCAAAGAAGCCCGGTCTCACCAGGCAGACGCCACGCGTCAGCGTGACGGTCGAGGTCACCGCACGGGCCAAGCGGCCGCTCGGACGCAACGAACTGAAAAGCTTCAAGGACTGGAAGGACGGCCGGCCCGAGACCGAGCTCAATTTCAAGTTCTATCGCCAGGCCACCAACAAGATCGTCGGACTCTCGGAGCGGGCAGTGGTCTTTCTCGATGCATTTTTCGACTAACGGCGCAAGTCGCGGACATCACGCGAGACCCATCATGCTGACCGATTCGCGCGGCAGCCGTGTGTCGGCGTCAGTTCAAACCGCCTACGTCGAAGCACTTCGCCAAGTCGGCGTCGCCGTCGACCACTGGTTTCTGCCGGCAGCAAGCGTGCTTCATCATGATCTGCAATTGCCGGGAATTCTCGCGGCATTCACGTGGCTCATGAGCGATGATCGTAACTAACGCGAACGCATAAATCGTTTGCGAGTCCGCTTCGCTCCGATACTGACCGGGTTTGCGCGACGGCTATGACTTCCGCGATTCTTGCTTGTCGGCGACCGGAAGATCGGACTGCCCGGCGAACTTCGCAACGGGAAGCCGCCATTTGTAGCGAATTGCCAAGACGCGAAGCCCAAAGCAAGTCACCAACGCCGCGATCGCGACCGGCGTGACCGGCAGCTTCATCATGTGACCGACGACGACCACACCTGCGGCAGCGAGAGCGGCAACGGCATAGAGCTCGGCGCGCAGAACGGTTGGTATTTCGGTCAGTAGGACGTCCCGCACCATGCCTCCACCGATCCCGGTTACCATACCAAGAACAACCGACATGACCGGGTTCAGGCCGTGTGCGAGCGCCTTCGAGGCTCCTGCGACCGCGAAGAACGCCAGTCCCGCGGCATCGAACACCAGGATCGCCGTCGATAAGCGCGCGATGAGCGACGAGGAGTAGAAAGTGACGAGACCGGCGAACAGCGATACACCGAGATATCGCAGGTCGGAGAGAGCCGCGGGCGGAATCGCCCCGATCAGAATATCGCGAGTAATGCCTCCGGAGTTCGCCGCCGCGAACGACAGAACGAGTACGCCGAAGATGTCCAATCGTCGCTTCACGCCCGCCAGCGCTCCGCTCAACGCGAAGACGAAAGTGCCCGTCAAATCGAGCACTAGCGAAAGCTCTTCCATGCTCCCAACCTTCCTTATTCCGACGGATCGAGCCGGTCGTTTACCGCGGCGACGAAGGTCGGCTTATTCCAACATCCAGGCCCGCGCAGCGACGACCAGCGACTCGACGCCGGTCTTCAACGTTGGATTCAGAACCGGTGCGAACTTCGGGCTATGATTCACCGGAAGCTCGTTAAGCTTGTTAGCATCTCTCGCTTTCGCGTAGACGTCCGGGTCGGTGCCGCCGACGAACCAGAATACCGACGGCACGTGCCACTCCGCGCCGAACGATCCGAAATCTTCGCTCGCGGGCGCAGGCCCCGTCGGCCGGACGCGTGCGGTTCCGAAGTGTTCGCGAAAGGCCTCTACGACGCGTTGGGTAGCTTCTTGGTTGTTCACGTTGAGCGGATAGTAGTCGATGCTCGTGATCTCGGGCTTCCGCGGCGCCCCGGACGCGGTCGCTTCGGCGTTTACGACCCGCTCGATCGCAGCCAGCACGCGCGAGCGCACTCCGGCATCGAATGTGCGCACATTGAGCTTGATGATGGCATCGTCGGGAATGACGTTTTCCTTCGTGCCGGCTTGGAGGACGCCTACGGTCAGAACGGCCGACTCGGTCGCCGCGACTTCGCGCGAGACGATCGTCTGTAGACGCAGCACGATCGAGGCCGCCATGACGACGGGGTCGATGCTGGCTTGCGGCATCGAGCCGTGGGCTCCCCGACCGAACAGCTTGATCTGAAGGCTATCCGCGGCCGACGTGATCGCGCCAGCGCGCCCGGCGACGGTGCCTGCCGGCCCCACCATCACGTGTTGTCCCAGGATGACGTCGGGCTTGGGAAACCGCTTGAACAGGCCGTCGTCGATCATCGCCTTCGCGCCTTCGCCAGTCTCTTCCGCTGGCTGGAATACGGCCATGAGCGTACCGCGCCAGGAAGTCCGTGCTTCCGCCAGAAGTTTTGTGGCGCCCGCGAGCCAGGTGACGTGCATGTCGTGGCCGCACATGTGCGACACGGGAACTGTATTGCCGTCCTCGTCGGTGGCGATCGCCGTGCTGGCATACGGAAGTCCGGTCGCCTCTTGAACGGGCAGCGCGTCCATGTCGGCGCGCAGCATGACGGTCGGCCCGTCGCCGTTGCGGAGCAGGCCCACAACTCCGGTCTTACCTACGCCTGAGGTCACTTCGAAGCCGGCCGCTTTAAGCCGCGTCGCCGCGATACCGGCTGTGCGTGTTTCCTGCATCGATAGTTCCGGATGCGAGTGGATGTCCTTGTAGAGCTCGGTCAAGTCCGGAAGCAGAGCGTCGATGTTGCGCAGCGCCGGATCGGAGGAAGTCTTTCCGTTCGTATTCATGGGCATCTCCTTCGCGTTAGATCGATGTTGGAGTTGCGCTGTAAGTCTTCAGTTGGACACCTTAGGCACGACGAACTTTACCCGCTGGTCACTGCGACCGTCGTAGGCGGCGCTTTCTTCCTGTCCGGGGCCTTCGACCAGAAGCGATAGTAAGCTACAACGGTCATGAGCGCGATGCGGACGATCTGCATCCATACCGCTCCGAAAATTTCGACGAGGAGCTGTAACGCCCCGACAGCGAGGAACACGCCGACGCAGAAGAACTCTGGCGAGAGCTGACCGCATTTGACCGCCAGGCAAAAACGCGAGTGAGAAGCCGCAGGCTAACACGGCGACGAACGGTCGCAAGGTACACTATGGGTCATTTGCGATGGTTTCGGCCGGGGTTTGTCTGTCGGGTGATGTTCGTTTCTGCCCAAAAGCGCCGAAAACAATGCCGGGCGAGGAGTATTGCGTCCGGCCAGACCGCCGTGATTCAACTCCCAAGCTGTGGGCTCGTCGCATGCGCTACGAACTCGCCGATGCCCAGGGCACGGTTCGCCTCACCATGTGAGTCGTCGGGCAAATCACTTGCGCGATCAACACCCGTAATAGCCTTCCGAAGAGCATCCGGGACGTGGAAATCATCAGCGCGGAAACGCGAATTTCGGCCGCCGCTTCAACGTGCTGAGCATGTTCAAGGCCGGACGCAAAAATATTTCGATTTCTATTTTTCAGAAATCGTGGTTGTCTGTCGCCATCCCGCCTCATGCAGAGGGACGTACGCGTCGTCACGATACGTAGAGGCGGGGAGCGGTGGCCGCGAAACATTGTAGCATTCTTTCGGATGCGGACGAACGATGCGTCGCGGACGGTGAAGTCGTGTGGTCCTGGCGCCCCGGTGCTGGCGCTAAGTTCGCGGCGAGGACTTTCGTTCTCGTGCGGGTGACAGGGGCAAGAGAGCCGGTCCCTGGGGAGATCACGTATAAGCCGTAAACCCATCGCGCAGGGAGGGCCGGGATGTCTCGGCTGAACCTGTGGTTCCTACCCCGTGCATTTCATTCGCACGGGGGCCATGGGGGCGGCGAGCTCCCGGCCTTCCCTGCGCCCTCGCGTTCTTGAGGGCCATTCGCCATGCAGAACCCGGGCGTGCTGACGCCGCGGAAGGCGCGGTCGCTTGCCTGCAGCCGACCTGAGAATGCTGGAGCGAAACGCGATCCCGTAATTCTACGGGCTCAAAATTAACGCGGCTGAAGCAGCGTTTGGCGCATGTCAGGAACTCACAACGAAGGTCTGCCCCTGATGCTATGGCCCGGTGATCCCACAGCCGCGCAACCGACCGGATGGTACGGTCCGGCGGGCACATTCGTGCGCTGGATCAGCGGCTTTGGCACCATGGCACAGCTCGAAGGCGAAGCGCTCAGCGAGCGTGACCGGCGCCGCATCCGCGCCAAGCAGATCGATGCGGTGGCGCGACTGGTCCCGGTCACCGTTGCGATCAATGTCGCCAATGCGGCGATCATCCTCGGCGTGTTCTGGAACACCGGTTCGAACCGCTTTCTCACGGTCTGGGCTGCGGCGATCGCGTTGGCCGGTGGGATGGCGCTGCGCGGCTGGGTACGGGCGCGCAAATCCAGGCCGAAGGAGGTCTCCGAGCGCGCGGTCTGGCGCATGACCCTGCAGGCGTTCTTCCTGGCGGCGACCTGGGGTTCGCTGCCGCTGATGCTGATGCCCAAGGTCGAGGCCCAGAGTCAGATCATCATCGCGGCGCTGATGACCGGCATGATCTCCGGCGGCGCGTTCGCGATGTCCACGGTGCCCCGCGCAGGTCTCACCTACACCTGGACGATGATGCTGGCGTCCTGCGCCTCGCTGTTCATCTGCGGCGGTCCGACCTATCTGGTGCTGGTCGGCTTCCTGCTGCTCTACACTTCCTTCATGGTTCGCCATCTGGTCTCGCATGGCAACCTGTTCCTCGACAACGTCAAGGCCCAGCTCCGGCACGAGCGGCAGAACGAAACCATCTCGCTGCTGTTGAAGGAATTTCAGGAGAACGCCTCGAGCTGG
>NZ_CAFK01000324.1 GCF_000239815.1 Bradyrhizobium sp. STM 3843
CGCGATGATGGCTTCGGCGCGCGCGAGATTTTCCAGCAGGCGCTGGCTGGTCAAGACAAGGAAGTAATAGCCGAACTGCGGGTTCTGGAAGTAGATTTCAAGCAGCTTTTCATAGCTGATCGTCAGGACATGGCCATCCTCGATACATTCGATCGTCGCGGTCCGGCGGTTGTCGGGCGTGAGAAAGCCAAGCTCGCCCATCAGACGCCCCGGCGGAAGTTCGACGTTGATCTCGATGACCCGGAATTTTCCGGTAACGGTCAGCAGCATTTCGTTGGCTGCGTCACCCTTCCTCATCAGGATATCGCCCTTGCGATACTTACGGTCGGTCATGAACGGCTTGAGCCACTCCATCGACATGTCGCCCTGTGTCGCGGTGCGCGCCTTCTTCACGAGAGCGAGCATTTGACGGAGACGGTAGGCATTGATGGGAATCATCAGGAGATAAAGAAAAAAGGTCGTGACGGCTCCGGTGAGCGCACCGAAGATGGCGAAGAATGCGCAGCCGATCATGTTCGCGACCCGCAG
This sequence comes from Bradyrhizobium sp. STM 3843, assembly GCF_000239815.1. Classification (GTDB taxonomy): domain Bacteria; phylum Pseudomonadota; class Alphaproteobacteria; order Rhizobiales; family Xanthobacteraceae; genus Bradyrhizobium. Next base: position 529 of record NZ_CAFK01000324.1, read on the forward strand.
CGGCACCATCGTGTGCGTCAGCAATGTGGCGACAAAGAAGATCGCTCCGACCAGGGCGAACATATTGGCAAGCGTGATGTTGTGCAGAAAGATTTCCAGCAGGCGGTTGAAGATGGCGTCCCAGGTCACGTTGTTCGGATCGAGACCCATTTGGACCAGAATCTTCGCGAACCTGAGGTTGTCGGTTGCTGCATCGAGAATGCGGTCCAGCATGATTGACATATCTCCATTGGAGCCGGTGAGGCCAGTTTACCGGAAGTAGCCTTATCGCAGTGCGACAAACTTGGCCGCCCGACTTCCGAAGTGGGAACTACGGTGACGCTGCACAGAACTTGCGGCTGGTGGGGGCCATTTGACTAGCGAGCCGCCGCCGGCAAAGAAACTCGCCCCTCACAACCACGGCGCCGCCTTGTCCAGCGCGATCGGCGCTTCGACGTCGAGCCGCGGGCGGATCACCGCCGCCTGATCACCCTTGACCAGGACCTCCGGTACCAGCGGCCGCGTGTTGTAGGTGCCGGCCTGCACAGCGCCGTAGGCGCCGGAGGTCATGATCGCCAGCAGATCGCCTGGCTCCGGCAGGGCGCAGTCGAGCGCGAGATCATCGCCGCTCTCGCGGACCGGGCCGACCACGTCGGCGATCATCTGCGGCGTACCGGCTGCGGGCTGCACCACCGGGATGATGTCGTGATGGGCCTCATAGAGCGTCGCGCGGATCAGATCGCTCATCGCGGCATCGATGATGACGAAGTTCTTGGCCTCGCCGTGCTTCACATAGATCACCCTGGTAACCAGGATGCCGGCATTGCCGGCGATCACCTGCCCCGGCACGAACAGAAAGGCCCGGAATCACGACTCGCCGTCAACTCGCGATGTCGACCCTATCCTCCGCGTCTTCCCAGTCCTGCCAATCCACCTTGTTGATCTTAAGGTAACTTGAGACGGCCGCTCCGATGGTCGGAAAGAAGTAGGCCTCGCCAAGCTGAGCGTGCAAGCCGAAGCGCTTCAGCTTGTCTTTCACGGGATCCTTGAGCTCGGCAAAGCAAAGTTCAATACCGCGCGCGTGGAGCGTCTGGTCCAGTTCGGCAACGAGATCGCATGCCGTGACATCCACGCTTGTGACCGGTTCGGCGGCGACGACCAGCCAGCGCACTTGCGTCGGTGATTTTGCCACCGCGTCCAGAATGCGCTCCCGGAAAAATTCGGCGTTGGCAAAGAACAGCGGCGCATCCCAGCGAAACAGCACGAGCCCGGGGATCAAGCGGGCATCAGGATATCGCTTGATGTCGTGAAAGCCCCTGACGCCGCGAGCCCGGCCCATGACGGCGGAGTGAGGACGCCAGCCGTCCCACAGAAACTCCAGAACGGCCACCACGATGGCGAGACCGATACCCGGTATGGCGCCCAGCACGGCGACGCCGACGAAGCAGAGCACCGTCAACCAGAACTCCCAGCGCTGGATCCGATAGATCCGCTTGAGATCGCCGATCTCGATCAGGCCAATCGCGGCTGCGATGACCACGGCTGCCAATGCGGAATTCGGCAGATGCTGCAGAAGGGTTGGCGCGACCATGAGAAGGAAGGCGATGGCGAATGCGCCGACGACGCTCGTCAGCTGCGTATGGGCGCCGGCAGCTTCAGCGACGGGCGTGCGCGAGGAACTGCTGCTGATAGGAAAACCCTGAAAAAATCCGGTGGCCAGGTTGGCGGCGCCGAGCCCCACCATCTCCTGGTTGGGATCGACCTTATCGCCGAGCCGCGCCGCATAGGTCCGTGACAGCACGCTGGTGTCGGCAAACGAGATCATGGCGATGGCGCAACCGCCGGCCAGCACGGAAGCCAAATCGCCGTAACCGATCCAGGGAATGGAGAAGGCCGGCAGCCCCTGAGGGAGAGGCCCCAGCACCTTGACGCCATACTTCGCGCCGAGATCGAGTGCGGCCACAACAAGGGTCGCTCCGACGACGGCAATCAGGATTCCCGGCACCCGCTTGTTGTTCTTGAGCGCCAGGATGACGACCAACGTGGCGAGCCCGATGACGAATGCGACCCAGTTTGTTTTGCCTTCGCTGATCCCACCGGCGATCGCCCACACATCCCGCAATGGTCCTTCGCTCTGGATCGAGAACCCGAGCAGCTTCGGCACCTGGCTGATCAGAACGGTCAACGCGATGCCGTTCATGTAGCCGTATCTTATCGGCTTGGAGAGCAGCTCAGTGACAAAGCCCAACCGAGCGATACCCGCGAGAATAAGCACGGTCCCTGAAACGAGGGCCATCGCCGCCGCAAGCGTGACCGCCCGAACGGAATCGCCATGAGCCAAGGGGGCAACAACCCCGAGAATGACGGCCGCCAAAGCCGAGTCTGGTCCGAGAACAATGATGCGGCTCGGGCCGAAGATCGCGTAGACAAGAAGCGGCACGATCGTTGCGTAGAGGCCGAAGATGCCCGGCAGGCCCGATGCCACCGCATAAGCAATTCCGACCGGGACCAGCATGGTCGCCAGCACGAGACCCGCGAACACATCACTTGGAAGCCACGCACCCTGATAGTGGCGGAGCGTATCGATCCCTGGCAACCAACGAATCCAACGGCTCACTGGGCTTACTCCCGCGGAAGGACCCAACTGCGGCTGTCCTTGTCATACGCCGGAGTTGCCAGGCCCAAGAGCCCATGGTGCGCAGCCCAGCTTGAGTTCTTCGATTTACATCGAAGGCGCGCCTCAGTCTTGGACCTGTTGACGTAGATCAAACGCTTCCCGATGGCCGTCCTCAACGTCTGGTCAGCTGCTCGGAGTAGACCGAAGTGCCGATCGGCAGGCGACGACGCCGCATTTTGACCCGAGCGGCCCCGGAGCTGGCTGCCATCTTTCACAGCGTCGGGAGCCGTTGATCTAGGTCAAGGGAGGTGGAACTTGGCCCATTACCCCCTCCAAAATTGGCCGGGAGGGCTGATCATGTCCATCAACCGTCGTCAAACGCTTGCGGCGCTGACCGCCGCGGTTTCGTCTCTCGCGATTTGCCACGCTGCACGCGCCGAGTTTGATGGTCCCATTGTTCGAGCGTTGGAGGGTGGCGACGATTTCTGGCTCGCCCAGGATGCCTACATCTACGGATATCCGCTCGTGACAATGGAGATGACCCGCCGGGTCATGACAAACGTCGCGACAGTGGAAGGCACGCGCGGGCCGATGGGGCAGTTCGTCAAGCTCCGCAAGTATCCCGATGCCACCTTCAAGGACGTCACGGCACCCAATGCCGATACCCTCTACACCACAGCCTGGATCGACGTGGGGGACGAGCCTTGGGTCTTGAGCATGCCGGACATGAAGGACCGCTACTTCCTTTTTCCGATGCTCGACGGCTGGACCAACGTCTTCCAGGTGCCTGGCAAGCGCACGACCGGCACCAAAGCGCAAATCTACGCGATCACCGGACCGGGCTGGAAGGGAACGCTTCCCGCCGGGGTCAAGGAGTACAAATCTCCCACAAGCATCGTCTGGATTTTGGGCCGCATCTACTGCACTGGTACGCCGGAAGACTATGCAGCCGTGCACGCGGCGCAGGACGAGTTCAAGCTCGCGCCTCTCAGCGCCTACGGCAAATCGTATGTGCCCCCGGCCGGCGAGGTCGATGCTTCGATCGACATGAAGACGGCGGTTCGGGATCAGGTCAACCGCTTGGACGCTGCCGCCTACTTCGCCCTTCTTGCACAACTGATGAAGCGCAACCCGCCCGCGCCCGCCGACGCGGCCGAGGTCGCCAAATTCGCGAAAATCGGCCTCGTCCCCGGCAAGGACTTTGATGCGGGCCAATTCGACCCCGCGTTCGCAAAGCGGGTCCCGCAGGTGGCCTTCGACCGGATCATGCTGCAGTTCAAGGTCAACAAGGCGATCCGCAACATGAACGGCTGGGCCTTCGATGGCGAAGCGGGAGTCTATGGCACCAACTATCTCAACCGTGCTCTTGTCACGGCAATCGGCCTTGGCGCCAATCGCATTCAGGATGCGTGTTATCCGACGTCGCAGAAGGACGCCGACGGCAAAGACTACGTTGGCAGCAACAAATACGTCATGCGTTTTCCAAAGGGCCAGCTTCCCCCGGTCGGAGGCTTTTGGTCGCTTACGATGTATGACGAAAACTACTTCTTCGTCGCCAACCCAATCAACCGCCAGTCGATCAGCGCCCGGCAGAACCTCAAATCAAATCCGGACGGCTCGGTCGAACTCTACATCCAGAAGGACAGTCCAGGCCCCGACAAGGAGAGCAACTGGCTGCCAGCGCCTGCGGGCAAGTTTGTCCTGATGTTGCGCATGTATTGGCCGAACGAGAAGTCACCGTCGATCATCAATGGGACCTGGAAGCCGCCCGCTGTACGCAAGGTGACAAGCAGCTAGCGAAAGGTCGCATTGACCCGGCGCTCCATGGACGGAGATAGGTGATGCTGCTTCCCGATACTCCGTCGGTCGAACAACTCTCGCAGGTGATCGTTCAGGTCACCGCCCCTTCTTTCATCCTCGGGGCTGTTGCCGGGTTCGTCTCTCTGCTGATCTCGCGCATGAACCGGGTGACCGATCGGATACAAGCGCTCGATGCTCTCCCGAATGGCGATGGTGCCAAAACAAGACTCAAGAGGGACATGCCCCGGCTGAGGCGCCGTGCCCACTTGCTGAATCGGGCGATCCTGTTCTCCGGAATAAGTGCGATACTAACGTGCCTGCTCGTGATCGTGGCGTTCATCAGTGCCTACTATCAGGTCAGGCACGAATACGGCGTCGCGCTGCTTTTTGTTGTAGCCCTGAGTTTCTTCACCGCAGCGCTGATAAATCTCGTCCGTGAAACAAGTATTTCCGTGCACGAGTACGATCCGGATAGCTAGGGTGGCCGAAGCAAGCGTAGCCCGCATAAGCGTCAGCGACATGCGGGAGCAGGACCCGGATGTCGCTTCGCTCATCCGGGCTACGCTTGCTAGGCCCCAGGTTTTGGGATTGTCCTCAATTTGAGCCGGGCACGGGGATCAAGTCCAATTCGCGGCAGATGCCCGTCCAACCGCACTTGGGGCACTCGACGGCGGCCAACTCATCAAAATCTTCCTGATACTTGATCTCCACGTTGCGACATTTCGGACAGCACGCCAAACCTGAGCCAAGTCGCTGGACAATTCTTTGCCAAGCCATCGGATTGGTCTTTTCGCATCTTGATTGAGGCTGGCTCAATTGGCAGCCTCTTTCATTCGAATGTCAATTCTTAACCCGTCTGCGACTCCGGAGACACGGCTTGGTTGCCCCATTCGGACTCCCGCGCTGGCAGCTATTGAGCTTCGACATAGCGGATGATGCTCTGATTCTGAACGTTTGCGATCAGTTCATCTGCGCGGGACAAAAGCCGGCGGAGCAAGGGCGACGAATTTGCCTGGTTGTAGCCCAAGGCCAGATCCACCGTTGGAGTCCCCCCATCCAGCGCTCTGGCAACAACGTTGGGCGCCAGCATGTTTTGCGCATAGAGCGGAACGAGGCTGATTCCGCCCGTGGACGCGACGAGCGACATGGCCGACGATATGTTCTCGCCTTCGTATTTGGGCTTGAGGGCGATGCCAACCCTTGATGCATAGTCCTCTATGACAGCTTGCAATACCGGGGAGGTTCTTGCCGAACTGACGTAGATTTCCCGGGCAAGATCTTGCGGCCGAATCTTCTTGCGCGATGCCAAACGATGGTCAGCCGGCAGCACGGCGATCAAAGGCTCCTTCGCCAGCATCTTGTAGACGAGACCCGCACTGTCTTTCTCAGGCCGAAGGAAGGCCACGTCCAACCTTCCTCGCATCAACGCAAGCGCGAGCTCTGGGGAGGATTGAGTACTCAGCGTGACTTCGACCTCCGGCGCTTCCTCGCGGAGGATGCGCAACAGGTGAGGCAGCCACATGACCTCCAATCCAACCAGGAACCCCATGGAAAGGACGGGTCGTTGCGGTTGGGCCGTCCGCCGGGCGCCATCCGTCGCTGCCTCGACCTGTAACAACGCCAGCCGTGCGTGATCGAGAAACACGCGTCCGGCAGGGGTGAGCGCCACGCCGCGCGCCTGGCGCTCTAATAGCTGAACGCCGACTTCGGATTCCAGATCGCGGATCTGTCGGCTCAAGGACGGCTGCGAGGTGTTCAGTCGCCGCTGGGCAGCGGTCAACAAGCTGCCCTCCTCCACGACGGCAATGAAATAGCGCAAATGACGAAGTTCCATTCGTCCTCTTATATCTTCAAAGCATAGCTCGAAACGTACAAGGTATTAGTCATCGGCAGAAGAGGAATTTACCGTCAGGCCGTTTCAGCGCAGATGGAGCGTCTCGATGTCCACGATCACGACGACGGATGGCGTAAAAATCTTCTACAAGGACTGGGGCTCAGGCCAGCCGATCGTTTTCAGCCACGGCTGGCCGCTGACGGCGGACGACTGGGACGCCCAGATGATGTTCTTCCTTCACCACGGCTACCGGGTGATCGCCCACGACCGGCGCGGCCACGGCCGCTCCGACCAGCCCGGCACCGGCAACGACATGGACACCTGGGCTGCCGACCTCGCGGACCTGACCAAGCACCTCGACCTGCGCGACGCGATCCACATCGGTCACTCCACAGGTTGCGGTGAGGTGGCTCGCTATGTCGCCCGCCACCAGGAGCGCGTCGCGAAGGCGGTACTGGTCGCTTCCCTGACGCCGAACATGTACCGGAGCGAGGAAAACCCGTCCGGTCAGGCGCCGGAGTGGTTCGAAGGGGTTCGTGCGGGCATGCTGGGCAACCGGTCGCAGTTCTATCGGTTCGTCCCTGAGAACCCGTTCTACGGCTACAACCTCGACGGGGCCAAGCCTTCGGAGGCGATCATTGCGAACTGGTGGCGTCAGGGCATGGCCGGTGGCGCCCTGGCTCACTACGCGACTGTCGACTCTTGGTTGGAAGATTACACCGAAGACCTCAAGAAGATCACCGTGCCGGTGCTGATTATGCATGGCGAGGCCGATCAAATCGTCCCCTTCGCAAGTACTGTGCCGCGTGCGGTCAACCTGCTCAAGAACGGGTCGCTGAAGACCTATCCCGGCTACCCCCATGGCATGCTCACCACGCATGCGGATGTCCTCAACCCCGACCTGCTCTCGTTCATCAGGTCTTGACGACGTCTCTCATCCATTATCGCCTATGGTAGACATTTAGGGCTGTATATATTGAGGAGGGTTCGGGTTTCGCCGTAGTGACGAAGGAACGAACAAGAAGCTCAAACCCTCCTCGAAAATTCATCGGCCAAAACCCCTGTCGATGACAGCCGGGGCTGCATTGATAGCACCGAGACTCTGAACCAAAGAGCGATCAAAGCGCCGCGGAAATCAACTTGCCACACGCGGGCTCAGCACGGATAGCACGCACGTCCTCACAGCCAAGGCGCCGGCGTGTCCATCGCGATCAGCGCGTCGACATCGATCCGCGGCCGGATCACCGCGGCCTGATCACCCTTGACCAGCACCTCCGGTACCAGCGGCCGCGTGTTGTAGGTGCCGGCCTGCACGGCGCCGTAGGCGCCGGAGGTCATGATCGCCAGCAGATCGCCAGGCTTCGGCTCCGGCAAGGCGCGGTCGAGCGCGAGATAATCGCCGCTCTCGCAGACCGGACCGACCACGTCGGCGATCATCTGCGGCGTACCGGCTGCGGGCTGCACCACCGGGATGATGTCGTGATGCGCTTCATAGAGCGTCGGGCGGATCAGATCGTTCATCGCGGCATCGATGATGACGAAGTTCTTGGCCTCACCATGCTTCACATAGATCACGCGCGCGACCAGGATGCCGGCATTGCCGACGATCAGGCGCCCCGGCTCGAACAGCAAGGTGCAGCCGAGATTGTGGGTAATGCGCTTGACCATCGCGGCATAAACATCCGGCTCCGGCGGCGCGCCGCGGTCCAGGTGATAGGGGATGCC